>CAJTZX010000023.1 GCA_910584345.1 uncultured Eubacterium sp.
ATCTATTCTAAGCAATTCCTGTAAAAAACAACTGAGTTTCACGGATTCAGGATTAAGTGAACAGTATGAATTATAAGGGTTGCTGCATGGAGGAGAAATCTATGCGGCAGCCCTTATTTTTATTCTGAACTGTTTATTTTCAAAAAAACAACTGGCTATTTTCAGGCATTCATATTATAATAAAAGCTACTTGTAAAGGAACAGTATAAAAGCAGGAGATAAAACGATGACTAAACAGGAATTTCGAAATCTTATCAATAACGGTGTTGTTATCTTAGACGGAGCAACTGGTACAAATCTGCAAAATGCCGGAATGCCGGGGAATGTCTGCCCGGAGCAATGGATATTGGAACATCCAGATGTAATGCGAAACCTTCAGCGTAGTTATGTGGCGGCTGGAACGCAGATTCTTTATGCGCCGACATTTACCGGAAACCGAATCAAGCTGGGAGAATACGGCCTGCAGCATCAGCTTGCAGATATGAATACCAGACTTGTTAAATTGTCAAAAGAAGCAGCAGATGGAGCGGCGTATGTAGCAGGTGACCTGACGATGACAGGCCGCCAGCTTTATCCGCTTGGTGATCTGCAGTTTGAGCAGCTGGTAGATATTTATAAAGAACAGGCAAAAGTATTGTATGAAGCAGGTGTGGATTTATTTGTTGTAGAAACGATGATGAGCCTGCAGGAAACAAGAGCGGCTGTGATAGCGATATCGGAAATCTGTGAGCTTCCGGTGATGGCCAGTCTGACATTTGAAGCAGATGCAAGGACATTGTTTGGGACGAATCCGGAAACAGCAGTCGTTGTGCTGCAGAGTCTTGGCGTAGATGCAGTTGGATTGAATTGCTCGACTGGACCGCTGGAAATGGTTGAAATTGTAAAACGTATGTATGCATATGCCAATATTCCGATTTTGGCTAAGCCCAATGCAGGTTTGCCGGAACTGGAAGGCGGCAAAACCGTATATAAGACAAGCCCTGAACAATTTGCAGAAGCAGGCAGAAAGCTGATAGATGCCGGAGCTGCCATACTGGGGGGATGCTGCGGGACAACACCGGCACATATCAAGGCGCTTGCGGACGAAGCACGAACCTGCAAACGTCTGGAAATCCGAAGGGAACACAGGCGCGTGCTGGCTTCTGAGCGCAAAGTTGTAGAACTTACTTTGGATGGCGGTTTTCAGATCGTAGGTGAGCGTATTAATCCAACCGGAAAGAAAAAGCTGCAGGCGCAGCTTCGGGAAGGTAATTTGGAACTGGTACGTTTGATGGCAAGGGAACAGGAAGAAAACGGCGCTTCGATTCTGGATATCAATATGGGGATGAATGGGATTGATGAAAAACAGATGATGCTGGAAGCTGTCTATGAAGTGACAACGACGGTAGATTGTCCGCTTTGTATCGATTCCAGTTATATGGAAGTGATTGAGGCTGCTTTGCGCATTTATCCGGGCCGTGCGTTGATTAATTCCATTTCTTTGGAAAAGGAAAAGATGGAGCGGCTGCTGCCGGTTGCAAAAAAATACGGCGCGATGTTTATTCTGCTTCCATTATCAGATGCAGGACTTCCGAAAACAGTGGAAGAAAAGCGGGAGATTGTGCATACGGTCTTAAAGGAAGCGCTTCGTCAGGGATTCGTAAAAGAAGACATCATTGTGGATGGTCTGGTCGCTACGGTCGGAGCAAATCCGCAGGCAGCGATAGAGTGTTTTGATACGATCCATTATTGCAGCAGACAGCTTGGACTTGCGACGATCTGCGGACTTTCCAATATTTCTTTTGGACTGCCGGAACGGACATTTGTAAATACGGCATTTTTAACGATGGCAATTGCACATGGTTTGACAATGGCGATTGCAAATCCTTCTCAGGATCTTTTGATGAATGCGGCTGCGGCAGCAGACTTGCTTATGCACAAGGAAGGCAGTGATCTGGCATATATTAACCGCATGCAGTTTTACGGGCAAAAACAGGAAAAGGAAAAGGTGAAGCCGAAAACGGCAGCTATGGTACAGCAGAGGGAATCCGATCCTGCAAAGCCGGAGCGAAATATGCAAATCGAGTCAAATGCTGTATATCATGCTGTTTTGCAAGGTGAGAAAAACAGTATTGTAAAATTTGCCGAGGAAGAATTGGCAAATGGTTTAAAGCCGGAACAAGTGATTGACAAGTACTTGATTCCCGCCATTAATGAAGTAGGAGAGCTGTTTAATGAACAGAAATATTTTCTTCCACAACTGATTGCCAGTGCAAATGCCATGAAAACAGCTATTGAATATTTAGAGCCGAAAATCCAGCGCAGCGGGAGTGAAGCGGAAGCTGCTACGCTTGTTGTTGCAACTGTGGAAGGAGATATTCATGATATCGGAAAAAATCTGGTCGTACTGATGTTACGTAATTATGGATATCATGTTATTGATCTTGGAAAAGATGTGCCTGCGGAAATGATTGTATCTACAGCGATCAAAGAGCATGCGAAGATTATCGGACTGTCTGCGTTAATGACAACGACGATGATGCGTATGCAGGATGTGGTACAGCTTGCAAAAGAACGTAATTACACAGGCAAGATTATCATTGGGGGAGCTGCGATTACGCCTGGTTTTGCAGATGAGATCGGAGCAGACGGTTATTCCAAAGATGCGGCGGACTGTGTAAAATTAGTGCAAAGGATGCTGACAGAATAAAGCTGTGCCAGTTGTTAAAGCCGCAGTCCATAAGGAAGAGAATCTCTATGGCCTGCGGCATAACAGATAAGCTTGTAATTTATATTTTTGTTTCCCACATTTTTAAAATATCTTCACTTGCATCCGTATCAATTTCTGCTACAGCTCCGCAAAGCTGTTCAAATAATTCTTTTTGATCGTTCGGATAAGAATATTGTTTCATCGTATCAATGGCATCCTCCATCTGATCCATATCGAGATTTTCAAAGGCTGCTCGCAGCATAAGAAAGAATTTTTTCAAATCCTCGGATGTAGCTAATGGGTTATGTGTATCTGTGGATGCAGCGTCATCTTTTTGAAAATATTGCTGCAAAATCGTATCAAAAGCAAGATATTGCTGTATCAGCTTTGGGGTATGCTTGTGAATCAGTGCGCTGTCGCCTTCGTTACCGGCCTGTTCCATATAGGCAGCAAGAAAGGAAAGTTTGGAAGCGCCGATTTGTCTGGAAGCGCTTTTTAAGGCGTGGACTTCAATGGTATAATTTTTCCAGTCTTCTTTCTGTTCTAATTCCTGAATATAGGCGGCCTTTTTGCGGATGACCCGATAATAGTCTTCCAGTACTTCCCAAAACAATGTTTCACTTCCAAGCAGCTTGAGTGCAGCGTCCGTATCCAGCGCTTCGATTTGGACGGACAGTGACTTTGGAGCGGCAGAAGCCGATGGTGTGACCGGTTGGATTTTGTTCTGCGGCAGCCAGCGGCGCAAAGCGGACAGAATAACGCTTAATTCAATTGGTTTTGGGACGAAGTCATTCATACCTTCACTTAAAAACAGTTTTTCAGCACCGTCTACAGCATTGGCAGATAATGCGATAATTGGAACGTTATCGTAGTTAGTATAGAAGCGGCGGATAATATGGGTAGCTTCGATACCGTCCACTTCGGGCATCATATGATCCATAAAAATCAGGTCATAAGCATGACGGGCAACTTTTTCAATTGCATCCTGAGCGCTGAGCGCCGTATCAATCTGCATGTGCAGCGGTTCGAGCAGACCGGCGGCAACGGTCAGGTTTACTGCATTATCGTCTACAATCAGCACGGTGGCATCTGGTGCAATAAAATCAAACGGATTTTCATTTTCGCTAGCAGAATCCGTGAACAGCTCTTGATTAAAAATATCTGCAATGTTCATGGCATAGAGCGGCTTCCTTACTACAAGCAGATTTGGGATATCAGATTCTAAAATTGTCTGATAGTTGATTAATAGTACAGCTGTAATCGTTGGATGCATACGTACAAATTGTTCGACAGCATCAGAAAACATCACATGTTCAACAAAAAAATAATTGATCTGATATTTGGCGAGCAGGGAGAGCATTTGCTCAGAATCTACAGGAAGGTAGGAAACGCCCAGCCGTTCGATATCCAGTTGGAGCTGGCATGCAACATAACGGTTTTGTATCAGCCCGGCAGAACTGATTGTCTTTGGATGTTTGACGACAGCGCTGGGGCTGTTTTTTACAATCTGCTGCGGAAGTGTAAAAGAAAACCGGCTGCCAACACCATATTCGCTTTCGACATGGATATCGCCATGCATCTGTGTCAGCAATTGCTTCGTAATGGCAAGTCCAAGTCCGCTTCCTTCGATTCGGTATGTGGTACGTGTATCTACACGCTGAAAAGAATCAAATAGTTTTTCTATGTCATCTTTACGGATGCCGCTGCCGGTATCTTCGATAGCAACCTGCAGGATCATGCCGTCTTTATCAGACAAGGTGTAATCGATGTTCAGCCTGATCTGTCCGTGTCTTGTAAATTTGACTGCATTATTTGTCAGATTTAAGATAATCTGATTCAGGCGGATTTGATCGCCAAAAAGTTCATCTGGCAGCTCCGGCACAATATCTACAATAAATTCTACATCTTTTGTGCCGATTCTTGTTGTGATGGCATTTACGATATTGCTGACCAGCGTCATTGGAGAATATTTGGTTTCATGAATATCGATAGCTCCGGATTCAATTTTGGAAAAATCCAATATATCGTTGATAATCGTTAAAAGTGTCTGTCCGGCAGTTTTGATCTGATTAATGTAATCTTTGGCAACCGGAGAGAGCGGCTCACGCATAGCCATTTGAGACATGCCGATAATAGCGTTCATCGGAGTACGGATTTCGTGGCTCATATTTGCGAGAAAATCGGATTTGGACTGGGTAGCCTGTTCCAGTTCCAGATTGGATTTCAGTATTTTATAACGGCTGCAGCCGATACTTGACAATATATTGGACAATGCGTATAAAAATTCGGCGGCGTCATTGATCTGCTCTTCAGAAACAATCGGGATGTTGCGCAGGCAGGCAATGTATTCTTCGGGGTCCAGGCCGATCTCCAAAGCAAGTTTTCTGCCTTTGTCTTCATCGGGTTCGCCTACAAGCACCTGCCCGCCGATAAAAATACCTAACACCTGATCCTGAATAGTGATCGGAGCGGCAAAATCAATCAGCCCCGCATGACAGCGGTAAAATACAGCAGCATGGTTTTCCAGAGCCATGGCAGCGCCCTGCTTGTCGCAGCGTTCACAGCGTGTACGGCCGGCCGGAGAACTTTTCATAAGATGGCAGAATGCACTCGTATTACAGTGTGCGGTAATCGGAACGCCTTGTGGATCTGAAATGCCAGCAGACATTTCCGTCATTTCACAAAATGCCTGTTCGATCGTCGTTAGTGTATCTGCATCAATTAAATCAATTAAGATTAAATCATTTTCTAATTCCATGTTCGGCCTCTTTATTTTCCCAGGTGGCAAGGATGGATTCACAGGAATCGACATCTAATTCCTCTACAGCATTTTTCAGCTGCTTATAAAGCTCCATCTGCCAGCCCTCGTAGTGGTACGGCGCCATTTCCTGGATAACCGCTTCCATTTGGTCCATGTCCAGTTCTTCGATGGCACTGCGCAGTGCAGAAAAAGATTGGGTCAGTATATCGGCTGAAATAGGGATTCCATTATCAGCTGTCTTTTTTTGTTCCATGAAATAGGGCGCTAATATATGGTCGTAATGTAAATACTGCTCTAACATCGAGCCGGTATACTGGTGAATGAGCTGCGTATTCCCGGCGTTTCCCGCTTTTTCCATATCTGCTGCAAGAGCGGACAGTTCAATGGCGCCGATTTGTCTGGAAGCGCTTTTTAACGCATGGACTTCAATCGTATAGTTTTTCAGGTCTTCTTTTTGTTCTAGTTGTTTGATTCTGTCAGCCTTTTTACGGATAACCTGGTAGTAATCTTTTAATACGGCCCATAACAGCTTTTCACTGCCCAGCAGTTTTAATGCGGCATTGGTATCCAGCCCTTCGATACAGATGGAAGATTTTGGTGGCTGTGGTTCCGGATACAATTCGAATTCGTCGCTGATTTTTTGGATTTTTTCTTTTGGAAGCCAGCGTTTCAGCTTGGAAATCAGCATACGCAGTTCAAATGGTTTGCCTACACAGTCGTTTAATCCTTCATTTAAGAACATCATTTCCGTTTCCGTAGAAGCATTGGCTGTAAATGCGATAATTGGTACGGTCGTATATTCTTCATGAAAACGGCGGATAATATGCGTCGTTTCGATTCCGTTCAGATCCGGCATCTGGTGATCCATAAATATCAGGTCATAGTGTTTCGTTGAGATCTTTTTAATTGCTTCTTTTCCGCTTTGAGCCGTATCAATCTGCAATTGCAGCGGTTTTAGCAATCCGTCTGCAACGGTCAGATTGACCGTATTGTCATCTACAATCAGTATTTGTGCTTCTGGTGCAATAAATTCGTAATCTTCATCCATGACGTTGTTATATTTCATATCTACGTTCTCATGATTAAAAATCATGGCAAGATTCAGCGAATAGACCGGTTTTTTCAAAATCAGCAGATTCGGAAGAAAAGGACAGAAATTTGTGTCATAAAATTCCAGAAGCAATATGGCGGTAATCTTTGGATGCTTTTGTATAAATGTTTCAATTATATTTGTATAAAGCTGTTTGTCTATAAAAAGGAACTCAACCGGTGTCTGTTCCAGGCAAGAGAGGTCATTTTCACATGCCAGTGCATAATAATCAATGTGCAGACGACGAATATCTTTTTCCAGCTGTGCATGTACCATAGGATCTGCGATCAGTCCCGCGGCAGCGTGGGGCGGATTTTTAATCGAAATACATGGACGGGAGCTGGTAATGCGCTGCGGCAGCTGAAACGTGAATTTGGAGCCTTTGCCATATTCACTTTCCACACTGATAGTGCCCATCATTAAATGTAGCAGCTGTTGGCTGATGGCAAGTCCGAGTCCGGTGCCTTCCAGATTCCGGTTGCGTTTGCTGTCTAACTGCTGAAACGACTGGAACAGTTTTTCAAGATCGGCTTTTTTTATGCCGATGCCGGTGTCCTGAATGGTCGTTTGAAGGAGAACTTCATCATCATTTTTCACAAGTGGTTCTATTTTTAATGTAATGTAGCCGTCTTTTGTAAATTTCACGGCATTGTTTGTAAGATTTACAAAAATCTGTTTGATGCGCAGGCTGTCACCCAACAGCTCAAATGGAATATCTGGGGAGATATCAAGAATCAGCTGAACATGTTTTTTGCCAATGTGTGACATGATAATATTTGCCACATCATTGACCATGGACATAGGTTCGTATTCGCCCATGGTAATGTCCATTTTGCCGGATTCAATTTTGGAAAAATCTAAAATATCGTTAATAATCATCAGCAGATTTTTGCCGGAACTTTTTATTTGGTTTACATAATCACGCGCTGCAAGCGGCAGTTCTTCCCGCAGAGCCATTTCAGCCATACCGATAATGGCATTCATCGGTGTACGGATTTCGTGACTCATATTTGCTAAAAAGTCCGATTTCAAATTTGTGATCCGCTTGATTTTGGCATTTTCCTGAAGTATTACAAAATTATGGTAAGCAATGCTGGATAACGCATTTGTAATAGTATGTAAAAATGAGGAAGCACGTTTGAGCTCTTCTCTTGGGAAGAACGGCAGGCAGTGATATGCGTTGAGGTATTCTTCCTGATCGATACCAAGCTCATTTGCAATATGGCGGATGCGGGCGTCGTCATAGGCCGTATCCAAAAACTGTCCTCCAAAAAAACAGCCAATCAGCTGATCGTTGATAATGATTGGTGTGGCAAAATTGCGCAGTCCGGCATGACAGTGGTAAGTAATTGCCTTGCCCTGATGAAAAGCCTGTTTGGCGCTGTTTACATCACAAGTTTTACAACGCTGCGCACCAATAGTGGATGAGCGCGTATATCTGGAACAAAAATCTGACTGGCAGGAACAGCCCGTCACATAGTTTCCCTCAATATCTGTGATGTAGGCGGCAATGCCTGTCATCTTGGAAAATGAATTCTGCATTTCCTGCAGGATGGATAGATCTATCAGGTCAGTTAATAATAAAGTCTCTTCCATAAAAACGAACCTTCCTTCTGGAATTTGATTATCCGATCGTTTCTTCAATGGCATGTACCAGCTTATCATGATCGATAGGCTTTAGCAGGTAACCCTGCGGTTTTAATGCAAGCACCTGCTGGATTTTTTTACGGTCGTTGATACCGGTTAAAAAGATTACAGGTATTGAGCTTGTAGCAGGATTTGCACGCAGTTTTTCTAAAATGGCCGGGCCGTTTTCTCCTGGCATTTCATAGTCCAGCAGAATCAGGTTTGTCATTTTCGTTTCTAAAAATTTTAGGGCGACTTTTCCGTTAATAGCAGTTGCGATATCATAAGTATCGTCCAGATATCGTTTAATCAGCTTTAACATACGGAAATCGTCATCAACGACAAGGATATGCTTGCGGTTGTTAACTGGTGCATCCTCAAACAGAGAGTCAATATTGTCGAGCAGTTCTTGTGTCTGCTGGTGCTCTGCAGATACTAACGGCACAGCGGCAGGCGCTTCTTCTTCCTGAATGTTAAAATTGCGCTTCATGTATTCGGTAATCTTTTCCGCAATCTGCAGGGCAGTAATTGGTTTTATCAGATTAACCTCTGCAAAATCAGCAGATAATTTGCGCATTTCATCACAATCTTCCTGTGTTGCAACGAGGAAAAACGGAGTTTTTCGTTCTAATTTTGTATGCTTGATCGTAATCAGCTGTGACATCGTATCACGGGTTTCATTATGCATGCAGTAGACAAGTACATGTGGCTGAAAATATTTCAGATGACACACGATGTCGTCAAAGCGGTTGGAAGTGCTTTGGCATTCCAAAATGCTGTTTGCATGGAGGAACATATCTTCAATCGTTGCTTTATTGTTGCCGACTAGTAATACTTTGTATCTCATTGTAAACCTCCTGGAATTGCTTTTAGTACTTCTACTATATCAGCATATTGAAAAATTTGCAATATTAGGATATATCATATCATGGGATAGATTTTTAAAAAAAAATGAGTATAATAAAAAGAACAGATAAAATCTGATTTTTTAGAAAGCATAGGAGAAATGAAATGGTAGAACTGTTAACGAATATGGAGATCAATTTTTTATTGTACATACAGGAGTCTGTCCGTACCCCATGGCTGGATCCGATCGTTACGTTTCTTACAGGCCTTGGGAACGCAGGCTGGATCTGGATTCTGCTGTCTGCTTTGCTGCTCATACCAAAAAAAACGCGCAAAATAGGCATTATCAGTTTTTTGTCACTGTTTGCTTCCCTGATTGTCAATAATTTACTGCTGAAAAATCTGGTAGGACGGATACGGCCTTATGATGCATGTCAAACATTGCTTCCGCTTGTGGCAAAGCCGGTGGATGCTTCCTTTCCTTCCGGCCATACCGGAAGTTCTTTTGCCAGCGCATACGTCATGTATCGCTATCTGCCGAAAAGAGAGGGAGTTGCGGCGATCGTGCTGGCGGCTTTGATTGGATTGTCAAGGCTGTATGTAGGAGTGCATTATCCGAGTGATGTTTTGACAGGAGTATTGACAGGGCTTTGGTCTGGTTATTTGGCAAAATGGGCATATCGGAGATTTTTTGGAAAAATCAAGTGGTAAACTTCCGTCATATTGACGAATATCAGTCATTTTCTAGAGAATTTTAGGTTAAAAAAATGAAAATATCATTGCAACATCAGGAAAATCGTTGTAAAATATAGATACACTGATGACATTTGATGATGAAAGGAATCATATTTAAAGAAGGGAGAAAAAAAGAAAATGACTGAATTTTTGGGAAAGTCAGTATACAAAGGCATTACGATAGGAAAAGTATTTGTATTAAAAAATAAAGACTTTCAGATTAAACGTACAAAAGTAGAAGATGCGCAGGCAGAAATTGACAGAGTAGATGCAGCCGGACAGCAGGCGAAGGCACAGCTGCAGGCTTTATATGATAAGGCAGTAAAGGAAGTAGGGGAAGCCAGCGCTGCAATTTTCGAAGTACACCAGATGATGCTAGAAGACGACGATTATCTGGATTCGATCTATAATATGATTCGTACAGAAATGGTAAATGCAGAATATGCAGTAGCAATTACCGGGGATAATTTTGCAGAAATGTTCGCAAATATGGATGACGACTATATGAAAGCACGTTCTGCGGACGTAAAGGACATTTCGGAACGTCTCGTGCGCAATTTGTCTGGAGAAGGAGACGCAGATTTAAGTTCGATGGAACCTTCGATCATCGTTGCAGATGATTTAAGCCCGAGTGAAACGGTGCAGATGGATAAAGAGAAAATACTTGGTTTTGTTACGGTGCATGGTTCTACAAATTCGCATACGGCGATTTTAGCTCGTATGATGAATATTCCTGCATTGATTGGTGTTCCAATGAATCTGGATGAGATACATACAGGTATGGAAGCAGTTGTAGACGGTTTTGAGAGCAAGGTTATTTTTGAACCTGATGCTAAGGTGCGTGCTGCGGCTGAGGGCAGGATTTCGGAAGAACAGGAAAAAGCTCATATGCTGCAAACGTTAAAGGGAAAAGAAAATGTTACACTTGATGGAAAGAAAGTTAACATCTATGCGAATATCGGAAGTGTTGGCGATGTAGGATACGTGCTGGAAAATGATGCCGGAGGCATCGGTCTGTTTCGAAGTGAGTTTTTGTATTTGGGGAGAAATGATTTTCCGACAGAAGAAGAGCAGTTCCAGGCATATCGTCAGGTATTGCAGACGATGGCGGGCAAAAAAGTAATTATTCGTACGCTCGATATCGGGGCAGATAAGCAGGTGGATTATTTTAATCTGGGAAAAGAAGATAATCCTGCGATGGGATACCGCGCGATCCGTATCTGCTTAAAACAGCCGGATATTTTTAAGACACAGGTACGCGCACTGCTTCGCGCAGCGGTATTTGGTAATCTTTCGATTATGTACCCGATGATTATTTCGGTAGAAGAAGTAAAAAAGATTTATGAAATCGTAGAAGAGGTGCGGCAGGAGCTTGAAGCAAAAGGAATTCCATATAAAATGCCGGAGCAGGGTATTATGATTGAGACGCCTGCGGCAGTTATGGTCAGCGAGGAATTGGCAGAGCTGGTAGATTTCTTTAGCATTGGCACCAATGACCTGACACAGTATACACTGGCAATCGACAGGCAGAATGAAAAGCTGGATGATTTCTACAATCCGCATCATACAGCGATCTTAAGAATGATTAAGATGGTTGTGGACAGTGCGCATAAATATGGAAAATGGGCTGGAATCTGCGGAGAACTGGGTGCAGATTTAGAGCTGACAGAGCAATTTATGAAGATGGGGCTGGATGAGCTTTCCGTAGCGCCTTCCATGGTATTGAAAGTCCGCAAGGCAGTACGTGAGATGAGGGTTTCACCAGAGGAATAACTTAAAAATAAGCTCAAAATAAGTTAAAGTCCCATTTTACCAAGAATGCCATCGGCGCTTACGCCAGGATGCGTGACATACAGACGGCAGATCTGCTCGGCCAGTTCCTGAGGAATCCTGCAGTGTTTTGCAATTTCTGCCACTGGTTTTCCTTTGTCTGTTAGTTTCATCACACAGGTAACAATCTCTTTCATATCTTTGGGCGGTGTGTTCAGATCTGCAAGCTGGTCTGTATCCAGCTGTATCCGGTCAATCTGAAACGCACCGCTTTCTTGTACCGTAAGCAATGCCATGGTAACAGGAAGCGAAAAACGTCTGCGGCCGCAGCTGCCAGGGTTCAGCCAGATTTGGCCATCTTTGGTAAGCTTTTCATATTTATGAGAGTGGCCGCAGATAATGAGATCCTGTTCCCGCAGATCTTCATGTATGAATTTTTTGTTGTGTATCATAAAGATTTTGATCCCAAAAAGTTCTATAAATAACGACTGTGGCAGTAAAGCAGCCCATTCTTTATCTGCATTGCCGCGAACCGCATAGACGGGCGCAATGTCCTGCAGCTGATCCAGAATTTTCTTCGAATGAATATCTCCACCATGCAAGATGACTTCACAAGTACGTAATATAGTTACTACAGATGTACGGAGCAAATTATGCGTGTCTGATATAATGCCGATTTTGTGCATCGTTGTTTTCCTTTTTATATAGTTGTATGATAAAAAATAGTTATAACTGTTTTTCTGCTGCCTTTTGGTCTCGTACTGCAACGCCGTGCTGAAATAAAAAGATTCCCGCGTAAGTTAACAGCACACCGACAGTCAGCCACAGCAGAAAGAAAAACGGCTGTTCCATATGATAGTACATGCCGGCGCTTGCAAAAGAACCAAAGGTATTAAAAAATGCATGAAATACAATTGGAATGGCAATAGAACCTCCGGCTTCTTTCAGGTATCCGATAAACAGACCCAAAATAGCGGCATAAATGCCCTGTATCATATTTAAATGAAAGATTCCAAATAAAACTGCCTGCAGACAGATGGCACCTGTGACGGGCAGGACTTTTTTTGCATATCCAAGCGTAACGCCTCGGAAAATAAGTTCTTCAGAAACCGGAGCGATAAGGATGGCATAAATTATCGTAAGCGGTGAAAAAGTGCCGATTCCTGCAGTATCGATCAGTTCTGAATAAGACTGCATCCAGTCCGGCCGCAGCATGCCGATAAAATTCATCAAATAGCTAATGACATATTGCAGTCCGACGGACAATAAAAGCAGCGCCAAAATGATCCAAGGATGAAAAGCAGATGTTATAGCCACCCGTTCTTGCGTGGAGGCCAGCTTTTTTTTGTACCAGTAGCCAAAAATGACAAGGGCGGCGATTGCGTAGACCGCGGATACAAAAATAAGAAAGGTGCCGTCTGACCATAAAGACAGAAGTTCGTTTATCAGTTCGTCTAACGAGATGCCTGTCTGGTTATTTTTTATCACGGTCACGATGGCGGTAATGCCACAGATTGGAATACTGATAAGGTTTTGCAGGACGATTGTTAGAATAAGCGGCAGCAAACAGAATAAAAAACGGCCGATGCGTTTCATGATAGGTTCCTCCTGATAAGTTTTATTGTCGATTCATAAAACATTGTATTCCATCTTGTGAGGAAATGCAATCCTATATTGAAGTGAAAGTTCATTTATGCGATAATGAGTGTAAAAATGACATACTGAAAGAAAGAGAAAATTATGAAATGCAATAATATTACATTAATAGGAATGCCGGGAGCAGGTAAAAGTACAGTTGGTGTTGTTCTGGCCAAAATGCTTGGATATCGTTTTTTGGACAGTGACCTGGAAATACAGGAGCAGACCCAAAAACGGCTGCATGAGCTTATTTTTGAGTATGGGCAGCAAGGATTTCTGGAAATAGAAAATCGGATCAATGCAGGGATCGGTGTTTCCAATACGGTTATCGCTACAGGCGGAAGCGCTGTATATGGAACGCAGGCGATGGAGCATCTGCGTGAAATTTCAACAGTTGTTTATTTAAAGCTGTCATATGAAAGCCTGAAAACACGTCTTGGAGATTTACAGGAAAGAGGCGTTGTAATGGAGCCGGGTCAGACTTTGCAGGAGCTTATGGATATCCGCTGTCCCTTGTATGAAAAGTATGCACATGTTACGGTAGATGTAGATCGGATGGATATTCGGGAGATTGCAAAAAGACTGTCAGAGGTATCTGTTTGTGGAAGAAAGGAGAGTAATGGAAAATGACAAGAGATGAATTTAAAACAATTATGGAAATGGTAAGAATGATTATTGACGGAGCAAAAGATAAAGAAGAGGCTTTACGCAAAATCGACAGCTTAACGATTCTTAAAGATTCGGAAAAAGATAAGAAAGAATAAATATCGACCCGTTTCTAAATCATGACTCTTGATTGAAAATAAACATTGAGAATCAGAAATTGAGAGCATCATGTTTTTAGAAACGGGTATTTGGATGTTCAGAGCTTACAGATTATGTCCGGTTTTTGGCAGCTGGTATTCTCTGTATTGTCCCTTTGTCTGTCTTTTTACATCATAGAGAGCTTCATCTGCCTGGCTTAACAGTTCTTCCATACTGCAGCCTGAATCAGACGTCCAGGAAAAACCGCCGGAAGCGCTGATGATTTTTGTTGTATCAGCAGATAATGCGATCTCGTGCTGTTTCAGTGTTTGATAAAAGGTGTCTAAATAGCTGATAATATCCGCATGTTCCACACAGCCATAAATCATCATGCAAAATTCATCCCCGGAACGCCTTGCTGTAATAAAATGTTCTGCGGGCATAGACTTTAATACTGCTGCAAAGCTTTTTAGATAATTGTCGCCGGTATCATGGCCATAAGTATCATTGATGGATTTAAAATGATCCAGGTCAAGCATGACAACAGCACAAATATTGCCAAACACCATTTTCTGCAGGATTTCAGATGATTTTTGCTTAAAACAGGCATATTTATAAAGTCCGGTCAGGGCATCATGCGTATTTTCGTACAGTATTTTTTGTTTTTCCAGCATATCCTTGCTGATATCAGTAACAACACCCAGATGCGTACCAGAAGCTTCAGACATATGAATGCGCACATATTTATCATCACTGATTTTGTAAATATCAGTTTCGCCCTTTAATGGCCGCTCTGTAAGATCATAGATATATCGGTCAAACAGCAGTGAGTTTTGATAAAGCTCTTTCGCTTTCCCGTCAGGAAGGTTCAGCAGTTCTTTTAGTCCTGAAGTAACGAATACATGCTGTCTTCCAGGCTTGTATTCAAAAGCAGCCAGAGGAATACCGCTGATTTGAATAATGGTAGAAATACGGTCGGAAATACTAATAATACTTTTTACCATCGTATTAATTCCGTCACTGAGCGTTTCCAATTCCCGATTGCCGCCTACCGTAACGGTTGTGTCCAGGCTGCCGTTTGTAATGGCAGACAGATCTTCCATAATCTGATGAATGCCATTTACTACTTTTTGTTTTACAAGATAATTTAACAGCAGGATGACGATAGCTTCTACGAGCAATAAATAAAATAACGTTCGCAATACATGTTTTAAAATTTGATTCAGCAATACTTGTAACGGTATGGCAAAGCAGATTAAAATATCATTATATTCCCGTACTGCCACATACATAATTTTTCCGTTTTTGTCTCTTTTGTATGCGCCTTTTGTGCAGTCCAACAGTTGTTCGGGCTGATAGTATTCATCGTCAAATGTACGCTCAATTCCAGAAGAATGGCCTAAAATATCGCCTGTATTGCGGTCTACAGCAAATAATTCTTCATCAGCATCCGTAGGAAACCGGGAAAAAATATATTCATAAGTATTTCTGGACGCGGCTTCCAGCTGCCTGGTCGGTTTGAATCCTACCTGGACAATCCCTTTGTTATTTTTTCTGGAAACGCCTATATATTTCATAATCTTGTTGTCCGCGGCATTTGGCTGGGCTTCCTGAATAAAATAAGCGTTCTCATCATCACTGTCCAGCAGGGGTAAAAAAGCTCTGGTTTGGGCATGCGCAGACATGTCAAATCCCACATACCTGGATATAGATGCAGATACGATAATGCCGTTTTCGTCAATGACATGCAATTCGTCGACATTCAGCAGTTTGGCCAGATAACGCATTTCCTTTACATTTCTAATGACATCCTGCTGCGTTTCAAAAATGTAAGCAGCAGCTTTGGCTCTGGTCAGATAGTCTTCGTCTAAATTTGCCTGTATAATAGACAGCTCTTCCTGGTTTGTTTCCAGCGTATGGATGACTTGATCGGATTTGGTATAAAACGTATTGAATTGCTGAGCTTTTAGTGTGTGCAGCGTGAGCAGGAAACTAATGAAAAATATAATAAGTATCGCAGATGTTATAATAAAAAATGCATATCGAATAAACGTTTTTAGCATGAAAACTCCCATCCCCTTGTATCTTTGCACTTTGCAAAGTGTCTGATTTTTAACGATTTTAGAATAACCTGCTTTATTATATCAATTTTTCAAGAGAAGGAAAGTGTTATTTTTACGCAAATATTTGCCAATTTTGAACTGTATGCCTGTGGTACGATTAAAATTTTGCAAATAAAATCAGATGAAAAATGCCATTTTCGCAAAAACAGTCAATCGAACCGTCGATTTTATCTGAAAATGCTAAAGTACTCTGCATTCCAAGTCCGTGGTTTGCTCCCTTATCACTTTTGGGAAGACCTGTTTGAGAGTCGAAGATGATTTCTTTTTCATATGCATTTTTTGTCTGGATAAATAATTGTCTGGCAGAGCAGTGAACGATGATGTCTACCTGTCTTTTTTCTGGTTCAAAATCCTTGACACAGATTAGAGCATTTTCAAACAGATTTGCGATAACTGCAGAAAACTCATAATTGTTGACGGGAAGGTCCTTTTCTACTGCAAGGTCCAGATTAACTTTGACATGAAAGGAATCTGCGCGTTTCATCATTTTGGATATAATGGTATTTACCATCAGATTATTGCTGTATTTAACAATTTTGTTCTCATCTGTAACATCATTAATATAGGACAAAGTCCTGCGGATTTCGTCATATTCCTGCTGATCGAGCAGCTGGCTAATCATACTAGAAAAATGGCGCATATCATGACGCAGGATTTTCAGATTTTGCTCCGATTGTTCTACCAGGTAAAATTGATTTTCCAGACCTTTAATATAAGATTCAAACAATATATTTTTCAGATAAATATTTTTTTGCGTTGCTTCGCTTTCCACATACTGCAGCACAACGATATAAGAGACAAACATCGTAACAACGAAGCACAGAATGCCCGGAATGTTTTCCGGATCTTCATAAAGCGTACGTGGAAAGAAAGCAATGCACGAAAAGCTGCAGTAAAAAAATACAGGAATCAGGCATAATTTCCACCAGCCTTTTGTATATTCTTTTTCATATTCACGCAGCCAGATTTCACGAATATTTTTGCATAAAATATAAAGAAGTGCGGCATGGATGACAAAACTCCCGAATAGAGCTGGAAACCTCTTTCCTGTATAAATATATAAAATAGCTGCCAATACACTGCCTATAATGACGTAGTTAGAAGCGCTGAGCCCCATAAACAGCACTTTAGTATTTCGTTTTTTTGAAATTAAAATTCCGGTAAGCTGCGTAATTAGTATTTGGGCAATGGTAACAATAAAATAGCATAAGTCGCTGTCAGGAAACACATTTAGTTTTAGGCAGTCCGTAACGGTCAGCAAGGCAAAGGAATTAAAACAGATGAACTTCGTAATTAAGTTAGAATAACGGTGTGTAATAAAAAGGTATATGAACAGCATTAAAAAAATATGGCTTATCATATACGAAAGGTTGTTAAAGTAGTCCATAGTGTTCCTTCCTATTGATATTGTCCTGATACGAATAAAAGATACTGTCTTTTTACATTGGAAATATTTTTTTTACTGACAGGAATATTGGCTCCGCTGCTCATAATGATACTGTTTCCATCTAGCTTTTTCACATGGTTCAGGTTAATGAGAAAGGACTTATGCACCTGCAAAAAACATTTATTATGAATCAGTTCTCCCAGTTCTTCTTCAAATGATTTGCGGATAAAAATGCTTGTAATCGTACTGCCGTCAGTCAGGTGGACGTTCAGCATTCTGGATGCATTTTCTACGTATTCGATTTTGGAACAGGATACTGACTGCAGTCCGTTTTTTGTTTTGATCGGGTACATTGGGCTCTTTTTCAGTTCTGCATAAGAAAAGGCAAAATCCAAAGCTTCGAAAAATTGGTTTGCCTGTACGGGTTTTAACAGATATCTTACGGCGTGGATATGAAAAGCATCCAGTGCAAAATCATCCGATGAGGTAATATAAATAATGGCATTGTCACTGCTGACCCTGCGAATTTCATTACCCAGATCGATGCCGGTTGTTTTAGACATAAGAATATCCAGGATATAGATATCTGCCAGTTCTTTTTTTTGTATTTTTTCATAGAGCTGCGAGGAATTTGAAAATTTTTCGACTTGGAAGTCTGCATTTGGATTTAATGTTTTATATTTTTCAAGCAGGCTTTCTAGTGTGATCAAATCCTTCATACTGTCATCACAAATTGTTATTTTCATAGTTTTATCCTCAAAAAATACTGCAAAACGGGATGTTTGCTTCCATACGTTTTGCAGTACCATAGTTATTAGTTTTTATGATTATAGCATAGTCTTTTGTATAAATCCAGAGTTATATGTCAGAATTTGTTGAAAATTATCAGAATCACGGATGGCATTGAAAAGAAATATGGTTTATGCTATAATCATTAACGCTTTCTTTTTGTTTCAGAAAAAGAAAGCAGCAAAAGTAAAATAGAAAATTGAGGTGCGAAATATGAGACAATATCATTATACGATCAAAGACAGGATGGGCATACATACAAGACCGGCAGGATTATTTGTAAATGAAGTAAATAAATATGAAAGCAAAATCATTGTAATGGCAAATGGAAAAACTGCAAATGCGGAAAGTCTGACAGAAATTATGGATTTGGATGTGGAAAGCGCAGACAGGATAGATATTGAGATCAATGGGCCGGATGAAGATGCGGCATATGAAAGAATTAAGGCATTTTTTGAAGATAATTTATAATAAAATTTTTCTGCTGTTATGATTGGAAAGACATATTTTTAAGAAAAGATGCATGGAGGAAACATGGATTTATTTGATTATATGAGAGAACAAAATCTGAAAAAAGAATCTCCGCTTGCATCAAGGATGCGGCCTGTGACACTGGACGAGGTGGTTGGGCAGCGGCATATTATCGGGAAGGATAAGCTTTTGTACCGTGCCATACGTGCGGATAAGCTTAGCTCTGTCATTTTTTACGGCCCGCCTGGTACGGGAAAGACAACATTAGCCAGGGTGATTGCGAATACAACGAGTGCCCAATTTTTGCAGCTGAACGCGACTTCCTCAGGAAAAAAGGAAATGGAGGAGATGATTTGCCAGGCGAAAAATAACTATGGAATGTATGGAAAAAAGACGATTTTGTTTATTGACGAAATCCATCGTTTTCATAAAGGCCAGCAAGATTATCTGCTTCCGTTTGTGGAAGACGGCACAGTAATTTTGATCGGAGCTACGACAGAAAATCCTTATTTTGAAGTAAACGGAGCGCTTTTGTCAAGATCCGTAATTTTTGAACTGCATACGTTGTCGAAAGATGATATCCTGATACTGTTGCGCCGTGCTGTTTCAGATACGGAGAAAGGGCTTGGCTCTTATCGGGCAGTGCTGGAGGAAGAAGCGGCGCAGTTTTTGGCAGATGCGGCAAATGGAGATGCAAGGACTGCGCTTACGGCTATAGAGCTGGGGGTTTTGACGACAGAGCGCAGTGCGGATGGCTGGATTCATATTACGCCGGATGTTGCATCGGAATGTATTCAAAAACGTGCGATTCGTTATGATAAGTCCGGTGATAATCATTATGATACGGTTTCTGCATTTATTAAAAGTATGAGAGGTTCAGATCCGGACGCAGCAGTCTATTATTTAGCCAGAATGCTGTATGCCGGAGAGGATATCAGGTTTATTGCCAGAAGGATTATGATATGTGCTGCAGAAGATGTCGGGAATGCGGACCCGCAGGCGTTGCAGGTGGCAGTTGCCGCATCTTTGGCGGCAGAGCGTCTTGGAATGCCGGAGGCGCAGATCGTACTATCGCAGGCGGTTACGTATGTAGCAGGAGCGCCAAAGAGTAATGCATCCTGTGAAGCGGTCTTTCACGCAATGGAAGCAGTACGGACACTGAAAACGCCTCCGGTGCCGGCCCATCTGATGGATGCGCATTATCAATCAAGTGCAAAACTGGGTCGGGGAAGTGGCTATAAATATGCGCATGCATATCCAGATCATTATGCAGCACAGCAATATTTGCCGACAGGACTGGAGGATATGGCATTTTATCATCCGACGGACAATGGATATGAAAAACAGATAAGTGCGTATCTTGCGCAGATCAGAGAATGGAAGAAAGACGGGCTGCATGATTAGAGCCGGTAAACAAAATGAATCGCTGGGAGGATATTATGAAGTCATATTTGGAAATGACACGTGAAGAATTATTGGCAGAAAAAAATGAGTTGGAAAAAGAGTTCCAAAACATAAAAGCGCTTTCTCTGGATTTAAATCTGACGAGAGGCAAACCGTCGCCGCATCAGCTGGATCTTTCTATGGGCATGTATGATATTATCAGCTCAAAGTCGATTTTGCGAACCGAAGCCGGTACAGACTGCAGAAATTATGGCAGTTTGGATGGAATCGACGAAGCAAAACGGCTTATGGCCGGATTTATGGACTGCAGAGAAGATCAGGTGATCGTTCATGGAAATGCAAGCCTTAGCATTATGTATGATACGATTGCAAGGGCTATGATCCATGGCGTATTAGGCTCTACGCCGTGGTGCAGACTGGACAAAGTAAAGTTTTTATGTCCGGTTCCGGGGTATGACCGGCATTTTGCGATTACCCAATATTTTGGGATTGAGATGATAAATGTTCCGATGACAAAGACAGGTCCGGATATGGATCTTGTGGAAAAGCTGGTGCAGGAAGATGCGTCAGTAAAAGGAATCTGGTGTGTACCGAAATATTCGAATCCGCAGGGAATTACATACGCAGATGAAACCGTCCGACGCTTTGCAGCATTAAAGCCGGCAGCCCCGGATTTTCGGATTTATTGGGATAATGCGTATGCCGTCCATGATTTGTATGAAGATGACAAAGACGAACTGCTGCCAATTATGCGGGAATGTGAAAAGGTTGGCAGCCAGGATATGGTTTATGAATTTTGTTCGACGTCCAAGGTAACGTTTTCCGGTGCAGGCATCTCGGCGATGGGGATGTCGGAAGCAAATCGCAATGATATGTTAAAGCAGATGTCCGTACAGACAATCGGACATGATAAAATTAAACAATGGACGCATACGAGATATTTAAAAGATATGGATGGCGTTCGTGCGCATATGGCAAAACACGCCGCGATCATACGGCCGAAATTTGAGGCGGTAGATCAGATTTTATCCAGGGAAATTGCACCGCGCAAAATTGGGACATGGGTAAAGCCAAAAGGGGGATATTTTATTTGCTTTGAAGCATTGGAAGGATGCGCTAAGGCGATTGTTAAAAAGGCAAAAGAAGCAGGCATCGAACTGACGGCGGCCGGAGCGCCGTTTCCATATCGGATAGATCCGAAGGATGCTACGATTCGCATAGCGCCGACTTTTCCGGAACTTGAGGAAATGAAACAGGCAGCAAATGTATTTGCCTGCTGCGTGCGGCTGGTAAGTGTGGAGAAATTATTAACCTGTTGTTAAGGAGAATATGCATGCGTCAAAGAAAGAAGATACCACAAATAACATTATCAGAGGAACAAAAAGAAACGCTGAGAAAGGAAATCAGGGAATTTTATCTGGATGAACGGGGCGAGGAAATTGAGATCATTGAACAGATACAGCTGTTGGAGCTGTTTGAACAAAAGCTGGCGCCTGTCATTTATAATAAAGCATTAGACGATGTAAAAAAATGGTATGCACAAATGATGGATAATTTGGATGCGGATTATTATGCATTGTATAAAAATGAGAATTAGGGAATGGGTTTTCATGCAGCATGGATTTAAACTGTTACAAATATCTAAAAAAAAATTCAATAAAGTTACGAATGCTACTTGAAATTTTACAAAAGATTGGTTAAAATAGGTAATAGCTTGGGTATATTATCCAAATAGATAAAATAATTTAAATATGTTTAGGAGGAAATGAAACATGGCAGTAAGAGTAGCAATCAATGGTTTTGGCCGTATCGGCCGTCTTGCATTCAGACAGATGTTCGGAGCAGAAGGATATGAGGTAGTAGCAATCAATGACCTGACAAGCCCTAAAATGCTTGCGCATCTGTTAAAGTATGATTCTTCACAGGGCAAATACGAACTGGCTGATAAAGTATCTGCTGGTGAAGATTCCATTACAGTGGATGGCAAGGAAATCAAGATCTACGCATTCCCGGATGCAAACAATTGCCCATGGGGTGAATTGAAAGTTGACGTTGTACTGGAGTGCTCCGGTTTCTACACAAGCAAGGACAAAGCACAGGCTCATATCAATGCCGGCGCACGTAAGGTTGTTATCTCTGCGCCTGCAGGAAAAGACCTTCCAACTATCGTGTTCAATACAAACCATGAGACATTGAAAGCTTCTGACACAATTATCTCAGCAGCTTCCTGTACAACAAACTGCCTGGCACCGATGGCTGATGCACTTAACAAATATGCTCCGATTCAGTCTGGTATCATGGTAACGATTCATGCTTATACAGGTGATCAGATGACACTTGATGGCCCACAGAGAAAAGGCGATCTGAGACGTTCTCGTGCAGCAGCAGTAAATATTGTTCCTAACTCTACAGGCGCTGCAAAAGCTATCGGCCTTGTTATTCCAGAATTAAACGGCAAATTAATCGGCTCTGCACAGCGTGTACCGACCCCTACAGGCTCTACAACTATTTTAACAGCAGTTGTAAATAAAGCCGACGTTACAGTAGAAGGCATCAATGAAGCTATGAAAGCAGCAGCAAATGAATCTTTCGGATATAACGAAGATGAAATCGTATCTTCTGATATCGTAGGTATGAGATTTGGTTCTCTGTTTGACGCTACACAGACAATGGTAAGCAAGATTTCTGACGATCAGTACGAAGTACAGGTAGTATCTTGGTATGACAATGAGAATTCTTATACTTCTCAGATGGTTCGTACGATTAAATATTTCTCAGAGTTAGCATAATTTCGAGTATGTATTAGGTACCCGGATACAATTGACAGGAAAGACTCAACAAAGGGTCCGGTCTTATGGACCGGACCCTTTTATGTAAAATCAAATTTGGAGGAAAGACACATGGGTTTAAATAAAAAGTCAGTAGATGACATCAATGTAGCAGGCAAAAAAGTTCTTTGCAGATGTGATTTTAACGTACCGTTAAAAGAAGGAAAAATTACAGATGAGAATCGTCTTGTAGCAGCGCTTCCTACGATTAAGAAGCTGATTGCTGACGGCGGAAAAGTGATTCTTTGCTCTCACCTTGGCAAGCCGAAGGGCGAACCGAAGCCGGAATTATCACTTGCTCCGGTAGCTCAGAGACTTTCTGAATTATTAGGACAGGAAGTAAAGTTTGCAGCTGACAACGAAGTAGTAGGCGCAAATGCAAAGGCAGCTGTGGAAGCTATGAAAGACGGCGATGTAATCTTACTGGAGAATACCCGTTACCGCAAGGAAGAAACAAAAAATGGCGAGGAATTCAGCAAAGATCTGGCTTCTTTATGTGATGTGTTTGTAAACGATGCATTTGGTACTGCTCACAGAGCACATTGTTCGAACGTAGGTGTAGCACAGCTTGTAGATACGGCAGTTGTTGGATACTTAATGCAGAAAGAGATTGATTTCTTAGGAAATGCTGTAGAAAATCCGGTACGTCCGTTTGTAGCGATTCTGGGTGGTGCAAAAGTAGCAGATAAATTAAATGTTATTGACAACTTATTGGAAAAATGCGATACGCTCATTATCGGCGGCGGTATGGCATATACATTTTTAAAAGCGCAGGGCAATGAGATCGGAACATCTCTTGTAGATGATTCTAAAGTAGATTATTGTAAAGAAATGATCGCAAAAGCAGAAAAGCTTGGCAAAAAATTATTGCTTCCAGTAGACGCTGTTACGATCAAAGATTTCCCGAATCCAATTGATGCTCCGGTAGAGACAGAAGTATATGATTCTACGGCAATGCCTGCAGACAGACAAGGCTGCGATATTGGACCAAAGACACAGGAATTATTTGCAGATGCAGTAAAATCCGCAAAAACTGTTGTATGGAACGGACCAATGGGTGTATTTGAAAATCCGACATTGGCAGAAGGCACCATTGCAGTAGCAAAAGCGCTTGCTGAGACAGATGCAACAACTATTATTGGCGGCGGCGATTCCGCAGCAGCAGTAAATACGCTTGGCTTTGGCGACAAGATGTCTCATATTTCTACAGGCGGTGGCGCTTCTTTGGAATTCCTGGAAGGAAAAGAACTGCCGGGTGTAGCTGCAGCAAATGATAAATAAATAGAGCTAATATAAAAGAAGAGCAAAGAGGGATAGATCATGGCAAGAAAAAAGATTGTAGCCGGCAACTGGAAAATGAACATGACTCCAAGTCAGGCTGTAAAATTAGTAGAAGAATTAAAACCGTTAGTAGCAAGCGATGATGTAGAAGTTGTATATTGCGTGCCTGCAATCGATATCGTACCGGTTGTAGAAGCTGTAAAAGGTACAAACGTTGCGGTCGGCGCAGAAAATATGTATTACGAAGATAAAGGCGCTTACACAGGCGAGATTTCAGCTGAAATGCTTGTGGATGCAGGTGTAAAATATGTGATTATTGGTCATTCTGAGAGACGCGATTATTTCAAAGAGTGTGACTGCATGTTAAATAAAAAAGTGAAAAAAGCGCTGGAAAATAATCTGACGCCGATTCTTTGCTGCGGAGAAACATTAGAACAGAGAGAAATGGGGATTACGCTGGATTGGATTCGTATGCAGATTAAGTCTGACTTAAAAGATATTACAGCAAAACAGGTTGCTTCTATGGTAATTGCTTATGAACCAATCTGGGCAATCGGTACAGGCAAGACAGCAACGTCTGACCAGGCACAGGAAGTATGCGGCGCTATCCGCGCATGTATCGCTGAAATGTATGATAAAGAGACAGCAGATGCCGTACGTATTCAATATGGCGGTTCTGTAAATGCTGCAAATGCAGCGGAATTATTTGGCAAGCCGGATATTGACGGCGGGCTTGTCGGCGGAGCAAGCTTAAAGGCTGATTTTGGCAAGATTGTGAATTATAAATAAAAGAAATTGAATATCAAAATGTCATCAGTGAAAACTCGCTTTAACGGATAAACTGTCGTTAAAGCGAGTTTTTTTATAATGAAGAAGGAAGAAGTTTTTACAGCAGCAGACAAAAAAATCTGCCGCTGGCAGATTTTTTGCTGTGAAATAATCAAATTCTGTATGTCAAATATGCATGTATAATTTAAAAATCTATATATCACATCATAATGTACATTTGAAAACCGTTTATTGATTAATGCACATTTTTCCGTTTAACTACTTAATTACAGTTACATTGGTAGCCTGCGGTCCTTTTGCACCATCAGTTACTTCAAATTCTACAGAAGCGCCTTCTTCTAAAGACTTAAAGCCTTCCATGTTAAGACCGGAAAAGTGTACGAATACATCTTTGCCTTCTTCATCTGTAATGAAACCATAACCTTTCTGATTGTTAAACCATTTTACTGTACCCTTATTCATGACAGTACCTCCACATCATACTAGCTGTTTCCAGCTGATTAACTGTTTTCAGCTGATCTTCAGCTGAATAGCTGTATCCCAGCCAATGGACTGTTTACAGCCTACGCTAAGGATAGCATATGAAAAAAGAAATGTAAAGCAAAAAAGAGGTCAAATTTCCGAAAAAACGATGTTATTTCGTTTTAAGAAATTTATTGTAAACTTTTCCCATTCTTTTTCGAAACTTTTGTCCGGAATAAACACACGATAGGATACGCCGGTAGTAAGCATCAGATATTCATTTTGATACAAAATATTGAGACAGACACCTGAGATATCTGCAAGGGAGATCATCGTACCGGAAGCCTGAATCGTATTTTTTAAATTAGACGGAGAGAGCATTAGCACAAATTTAAAATAAGTCGGCGCGAAGCGCCCTTTGATGAGCTCAAAAAAAACAGGGCGCAGCCTGCCATAAGGCATATAAGTAAGATCGGTAAGCTGCTGATTGGACAACTCGTCTTTGGAATAAAAAGATTCGTTCAGTCTGCCATCGATATGGTAGGTTACGGCTGTATGCACTGAGGCTTCTGAGAGCAGAAAATTGTCAAAGATGTCGCTTCGCAGTAATAAATTCATAAATTCTTTTTTTTCGGTCAGCTGAAATGCCTTCATATGTAAATCCTCCTGAAATGGTGTGTATAGAAAGAACAGATGGTAGTTTCTGTTTGGATGTATGATGGGATGGAATATTATTATTTTATCACATGTGCAGGTATAATTCTATGATAGATTGCGTGAAACATATGATACAATATTGAAAAAAGAATATCCGATTTTGATAGACTTTTCATATAAAATCTGATATGGTTGAGAAAATAAAAAAAGGAGACAGAATGAAATGAGTGAAATGAAAGAAAAACTACATACTGGAGAACTTTATTTGCCAGGAGATGCATCCATTATGGAAGAACAGATGGTTTATCAGGATAGGCTGTGTGAATATAATCTGACGAAACCGTCTGAGACAGAAAAAAGAGCCTCTATGCTAAAAGAAATGCTGGGTGATTGTGGAGAAGGCGTATATATTGAAGCACCGTTTTACGCAAATTTTGGCGGACATCACTGCCATTTTGGAAATATGGTTTATGCTAATTATCATCTTACCTGTGTGGATGATACTCATATTTATATTGGCGATTATACGATGATCGGGCCAAATGTTACGATTGCAACAGCAGGGCATCCGATACTGCCGCAGTTAAGAGAACAGCTATACCAGTATAATATGCCGGTTACCATAGGCAGAAATTGTTGGCTTGGAGCAGGTGTAGTGATTATGCCTGGCGTTACGGTTGGTGACAACACGGTGATTGGAGCCGGCAGCATAGTGACGAAAGATATTCCAGCAAATGTAGTTGCAGTTGGAAATCCATGCAGAGTTTTACGGGAAATTGGGGAACATGATAAAAATTATTATTATAAAGATAAAAAGATTCCTTCCGGGATCCAGATGAAATAGAATAGAATTAGATATGGAGGACGAAGCGTGTTAGCTGAATAGCATGAACGCAGTGACAGCCATGAGCCTGAACATCTGGGAGCATATATCGAAGAAGCAAAGCAACTGTTGAAAGGTTTGGGTTATCGGTTTTTTTGTACGTTTGAACAGATGAGGCCGATTTATCATAGACTGTGATTGCCTTAATCTTTGTTGAAATAAAAAATCAGTTTCAGAACATTTTGAAGCTAAAATTCGTTATAAAAATATTGTGAAAAAAAGTGATTAATGATATAATTACAAAAGCAAGCAGAAATATGTAAAATTTCGTATGCATAATGTTAACTTTTATTTGTTGCAGTATTTGGAGGGAGAATTATGGCAGAAAAGATACTGATACTTGATGATGATAAAGATATTGCAGATATATTGGAAATTTACTTAAGTAATGAAAATTTTGAGATCTATAAATATAACTATGCCAAAGAAGCGCTTGTAGCCATAAACAATATAAAGTTTGATCTTGCAATGTTGGATATCATGCTTCCAGAAGTTAATGGATTTGATATTTGCAGGGAAATACGGACGAAATATAATTATCCAATTCTTATGATCTCAGCAAAGGATGCATCTGTTGATAAAATAAAGGGATTTACATTGGGAGCGGATGATTATATCACAAAACCTTTCGATCCATTGGAAGTTGTTGTGAGAGTCAAGGCTCAGATTCGAAGATATAAAAAGTACAATACAAATTATTCTGAAAATAATGCAGATACGATTGAATATTTAGGGTTAATGCTGGATTTAAAAAGATATGCCTGTTTTCTGAATGGAAAGATGTTAAACTTGACGCCAACAGAGTTTAAAATTGTAAGGGTTTTATTAGAAAATAAGGGAAAGACTATTTCATCAGAACAAATATTCAGTGAAATTTGGAGTGAGGAAGAGTATTTGGAAAAAAATAATACAATTACTGTTCATGTACGAAATATCAGAAACAAAATGGGTGAGACAATTGATCATCCTAGATATATAAAAACAGTCTGGGGGATAGGATATCGGATTGAATAAGAGAATGAAAGCGTTAAATCACAATATGAAAAAAAAGATAAGTTTTATTGCATGTGCGATAGGTTTTGTTTTTGTGCTTTTTGTTTTGTTATATTTTTTTGATGTTATCTTCAATACTGTTATTGCAGAATGGTTTACAAAAAAGTTTTTAAAATATGACAGGGTAAATGTTTCGTTGCTCAACAAAACGGTGATGAATCATATATTTAACTGGAAACTTTTTAAAAAGTATATTATTATGATTTGGTTTATCAGTATGTGTATGTTTGCTGCTGTAGTTTATCTGCTGATAAAAAAATATACAAGGTTAGCCAGAGAAAAAGAGCGAGAATACATTTTAAATATCATTGAAAGGATGACGGAAGAAGAACCGCTGGATCAGATTTCAGAAATCTATCATCCGATTATTCATAAAATATGTGTGCTATTGAAGGAACAGGAAATAAAGAATAAAGAAAAAGATAAAATAAGCGATATGATTGCTTATCTTGCCCATGATCTACGCACACCGCTTACTTCGGTGATTGGGTATCTAAACCTATTTTTAGATGCGCCTCAAATGCCTGATCCGGTGAGGACGGATTATATGAAAAAAGCGCTTGGAAAAGCCAAAAAATTGGATTCACTAATTAAAGACTTTTTTGAGATCACAAAATATAATTCTGATAAAATGAATATTCATAAACAGAGCATTAACCTTCATTATATGTTTGTTCAGCTGATAGATGAGTTTTTTCCAATATTGGAGTTAAAAAAACTAAAAGTTGATATGGATATTTCGGAAGGATTTGTAGTTTTTGTAGATCCAGAGAAAATGGCACGAGCCTTTAGTAATTTACTTAAAAATGCATGTAGTTATAGCTTTTCGAATACAACGATACTGATTTCAGCAAAAAAGGAAACAGAAGCAGTTGAAATATTTTTTTCTAATAAAGGCCAACCGATTTCTGAGCATCAGAGAGAACATGTTTTTAGCCATTTTGTAAGACTGGACGAGGCCCGAAGTGCTGATTCCGGAGGTTCAGGACTAGGACTGGCAATTGCGAAAGCAATCATAAACCAGCATGAAGGACAAATTACAGTTTACACAGAGAACGGAATGAACGTATTTAAGATTTCCTTGCCACAAAATACAAGAAAAGATCATGAAACAGAAGGCTACAAATAATGGATTGGATTTATCCCAAGCCTTGTACCAAGCTGCAAGGCTATGGGGTCAATCATTTAAAACCAGTTTCTAAAGAGTTCTTTATTTTTTCTTTCTTATTTATCTTAATATTTTTAACCCGTTGTTAATAAATAAAAATGACAGATACATTATAATGATAAATATAAGATCGAACATAAAAATATTTGAAAAGGACGAAATGTGTGAGAAATGGAGGATTCTGATGAGGCTTTTGTATAGTGAAATCAAAAAGGCAATGTGCAAGAGAAGCACTTATTTTTATACGATGATTGCTATGACAATATCTGTTTTTATGACTTGGTATTGCATATCTTCAGCTGGAACAGATCTATTAAATTCGGATGGAACGGTAACGATTTTAAAGGGACATAAAGCAATCCCAATCCAAAAACAGGCAGAAAGTGTGCTGAGTGGTCAGGTTACAGAAGATAAATTAGAAGAAGTTTTGAAAATATATCAAAGGCAGTATGATAAAACAAGCAATACATTAGTTTATGATAAAGATGTTATTAACAGCCAGAAGCTTTTTGGACTGTTCAGTGAGATCAATAATAAGTATATGAAATTTAATGAAAAAACATATGCATCGCCAGATGAGATGCCAGATAAATTGGCCTTTGACTATTATAAAATTCGTTCAGAAAAAATTGGTAAAATGATAGATGCTTCTTATTCTGATAAGGGACGAAATCAGAAAGCAAAAAAAATGAACGCCAGTGTTGAAATCCCTTTTTCTTATTATGAGGGGTATAGCTTCTGGGGGAAGGCTTTCGAACATTACTGTGTTTTGCAAATTATCATACTGGTTATTGCAGCTTTTTTTGCGGCTCCAATTTTTTCTGAACATTATCATAATGGGGGAGATATTATATTCAGGACGACCATGTATGGTAGAAAATCACTGGCAATTTGCCGAATAGCTGCTGCGGAGTTATATGGTATTTTATTATTTGTTTTTTCAACAGTGTTATTTTTTGGAATTTGTGGGTATTATTTTGGGATAAAAGGACTGCAGTCATCCATTCAGATGATGACAGTATATGCAATTTCTAACATTACTTTTGGTCAGGCATTAGTTTTTGTAATTGCAGGTGGAATGGTTAGTATGGTAAGCACAATAAGTGCTATTATATTTATTTCAGTAAAAATGAAAGAACCTGTAGGCGCAGAGATTGTAAGCATTGTATTTATTGTTGGATGGAAAGCTGCTTCTTTGTTTTTTGGAAGTGCAGCAACAGAAATTGTTTTTTCATCGTTTCCAATGAGTGGGACAGAAATTATTTACTATCTTACCTCATTGAATATATATCGTTTGTTCAAAATAAATATTTGGGAACCATACTGGACGATATGGATAGGAATATTGATGAGTATGATTCTATTTTTCTTTTCGATAAGAGTATATATAAGAAAAAAATATTAATATATAGTGACGATTATGAAAAAAGGCACCAAATGGATGGTGCCTTTTTTATATTTATAAAAAGCTATAACAACGAGTTTATTAAGAAATATTTATGAAATATTAATAAGTTACAATTTGAATTTATACTTTTATTTTATAAATAAGATGTTGCTACGTATTATAATGACAATAGATAAATGGTACGGAAGCAAAAGAAAGGAATTTTATGTGATGAGAGAAAAATTTGACGATTATAAAATACGATTTGAACATTTAATAAAAAAAGGTAATTTTTCAAGATTAGGAAGAAATTTTGAAACGAACAGTCATAAATATTTTTATGATACTGGAACTGGTAAAGTGTTTCAAACAGAAGATAACGTAAGTGCCGTTTTATCAGCCTGGATTACAACAAATGAATTTGAAAGTATATTTGAGATTCCAATAGAAGAAAATTTGTTGATAGAGGCACTTGATGAATTGTTTCGTACAGTGGAAGAACAACATATTTTACAGGCTCCGTCAGTGCAAGAACTATATGGCCCACAAGTATATGATTTGGATCATGCATTAGCAAAGCATCGTACACAACTTATGTTGGAACTAACAGAAAAATGTAATATGAGATGTAGATATTGCATTTATCATTCTGGAAATGGTGGTTACAGAGAATTTGGAAAAAGTGATATGTCTTTTCAGATAGCAAAACTTGCATTGGATCAGTTTTTGAAAGATTCTCAGGAAGAGGAATTGTATGTTTCGTTTTATGGAGGTGAACCACTTCTACGTTTTCCAATGATTCAGCAATGTATAGAGTATTGTTTAAAGAATTATTCGGACAAAAATATTCGTTTTACTATGACAACGAATGCGACGCTTATGACAAGAGAAATTGCAAAATATTTGGCGGCTTTACCAAAGGCAATTATAACAGTCAGTCTTGATGGACCTCAAGAAATACATGATAAATACCGTTTATTTAGTAATCATACAGGTTCGTTTACAAAGACTGTGCAAGGTTTGAGGTACTTAGCAGAAGAATTTGGTAATCGGGCAGAAGAATCTCTTATCATTAATACAGTGATTGCTGAATATGAAGAAGCAAATTTAATAAAAATACAAGATTTTTTTGACTCACTGGATTGGCTGCCTAAAAACATTCTGCATACATCATCTTATGTAGATACACCGGATGATGAAGTTGAATATGAGGGCGTGGATAGTACAAGAGAAAAAAAATTACGTCAAAATATGAATAACCCTGAACTAATTTACAATCCATTAGTAACATGGGGCGTTAAAAAGTTTATGAAAGATAGTAGTAATAAGACAAATATAGAAGGTATTGTTCAAGAAGGATTTATTAAGGAACTTATGTCTGTTCATCGGAGATTTTTGGTTGACAAACCAAATGGCATTTATGGAATGAATGGATGTTGTGTTCCGGGTGCCAGAAAAATTTATGTAACTGTTGATGGGGATTATTTAGTATGTGAAAAAATGGGACCATCGCCGAAGATTGGAAATGTCTTTGATGGCATCGATGTTCAAAAAATCAGGGAATTTTATGTTGAACGGTTTCGAAAAGAAGCTGCTAAATATTGTAAAAATTGTTGGGCAATTAATTTATGCAATATTTGTTATACAGAGTGCTTTGATGAAAATGATATTAATTTTAAAAAACGGCATAAGAGGTGTGAGGCACATCGGGTATCAAAAGAAAGAATCTTAGCTACATATCACGAAATATTAGAAACTTCGCCAAAAAATTTGGAATTTTTAGATGATTATGAACTTGCTTAAGCAATTCATGATAAATTACATAAGAAAGGAGGAAATGATTATGAAATTAATTAATCCAGCAGGCAGCAGCGCATTGTCAAATGGTCAAACAATACAGCCTTATGCATGTGCATGTTCAACAAAAGCAGCATTTGCAAATGCAAAAGGTTCTGATGGTTGTTTTCATTGTGGTTGTAGTTGCTCTAATAATACGGTTAATTCCGGAAATGCAAGTGGTGCAACATGGACAGTACGCTCATCAGGTACTTTTGAATAAATGTTCGCTTTTTATGGAACAGTGTTTATGAAGGTATCTGTTAGGCGTTGGAGGCACAGGGGTATTTTATAATACCCCTGATGACCCAAATAGTAAAGGAGAGACATTATGAACCTTACAGTAAATAAAGTTACAAAAAGATATAAAGATAAGTTAGCGTTATCAAATATCAATATTGAATTTAAGCCAGGTATTTGGGGACTGTTAGGTCCAAATGGGGCGGGCAAGACAACGCTTATGCAGATTTTAGTTGGGATTAAGGATCCTTCCTCAGGAAATGTTAGTATGAATGGTGTGGAAATTGGAAAAATGGATAAGGAATACCGCAAAATACTTGGGTTTTTACCACAAAAATTTGGAGGTTATGAGGATCTGTCAGTTGGCAGTTATTTAAAATATGTAAGTTGTTTAAAAGGTGTTGCGAAAAGCAGAACAGATGATAAAATAGACGAGTTATTATCGGCGTTGAATCTTTACGAAGTTAAAAATAAAAAAATACGGAAGCTTTCCGGTGGAATGAAGCAGAGAGTTGGTATTGCCCAGACAATGTTAAATAATCCAAAAGTTCTTGTACTTGATGAGCCAACAGCAGGATTAGATATTGAAGAACGTCGGCGTTTTCGGGAATATCTTGTAAAAAATAATGCGGATAGAATAACGATCATATCTACCCATATTATATCAGACATTGAATTTATATCGAATGACATCGTAATATTGATTGGCGGTAAAATTATAAACTGTGGAAATACGGAAACATTAAAACATGAAATGGATGGATATGTGTGGGAGGCAGTAATACCTACAAAATATCTGGAACAGGTAAAAACAGAACTTTCATTGACAAATTATCACAATGTAACGGATAACGAAATATTAATTCGTTATGTTTCTGAAGAGAAGGTGTTGAAAAATTCACAGAGTGTCGAGCCGGAATTAAGTGATTATTATTTGTTCATCAATCAGAAGGAGAATATATGAGGGTATTATGGAATGAAATCAGAAAATCAATGCAGATGAAAAATACGTATATCTATGCAGCAGTTACCCTGGCTATTACAATTTTTTTTGCGGGGTATTGTGTATTTGTTTCCAGAGCAGAAGATGTGAATGCTGATGGAAGTTTAACAATTGTGAATGGGAGCGCCGCTATTCCAGTTCAAAAAAATACAGATCGTTCGTTAAGTGGGCAGGTTACTGAAGAAAAATTAAAGAATGCGTTACAAACTGTTCAGGAACATTATGATAAAACAAAAGATGAATTTGTATATGATAAGGAGTTTTTAAATTGTCAAAGATTATTTGGAATCATGAATGAGTTAAATTATGTTTATCCGGAGTTTAATGAAGAAACTTATGATTCTATTGATCAGATGTCTCAAAATATGGCGGATAGTTATTATACGGTTCGTGCTGAGAAAATTGATAAAATGATCGATGCATTTTATACATCAGAAGGACAAAAGCAAAAAGCAAAAAAGATGAATGAGAAAGTAAAAGTTCCATTTTCTTACTATGAAGGATATGGGTTTTGGAATGCGGCTTTAGAGTATTATACAATTTTACTGGTTGTAATATTAATTGCGGCCGCATTGTTTGCAGCTCCTATTTTTGCGCAAGACTATCATAGTGGAGCTGATTTGGTATTTCGGACAACCAAATATGGAAGGAAAACATTGGGTGTATGCAGGTTCATTGTAGCACAACTTTATGGGATTATTTTGTTTATACTTGCAAGCCTGTTATTTTTGGGGATATGTACATTCTTTTTTGGTTCGGAAGGACTTCAAACATCCATCCAAATGATGACGATCTATGCGCTTGCGGATATGACATATGGGCAGGCTCTCGGATATGTAATCGTAGGTGGTCTCATTAGTGTTATAGGAACTATAAGCATGATTGCGTTTTTTTCAGCAAAAATAAAAAGTCCAATTGTTTCAGTAATCATTAGTATTGCTTTCATTTTAGTATGGAAAATTGCTGCTATGCTATTCAGCAGTTCAGCAGGTTCTGTATCTAGGCTTTTTTTTATGACATTTCCAATGAGCGGTACAGAGATGATTCATTCGCTAACTGCAATCAGTATTTTTAAATTATTTCATTGGTATATATGGGAACCATATTGGCCGATATTAACAGGCATGTTTATTAGTATGGTATTCTTTTTTATAACGGTGTACGTGTATGAAAGAAAAAAATATTAAAAATAAGGATGACAGCAAGAAAACCGCTTTCGTGTGTTCTTTATTTCGGACAATTAAGCTATTATACTGCATATCCAGTCGTTATTTTATAATTTCTATGATATTTACATTACTAATTGGTATTTCGTCAGCGATGTCAGTATATGCTACAAAAATATTAATAAATGCACTTCAATCGAATAATAGTAATTCTAATAGTTTTTTTATTATGCTTATTATTTATGGTCTTATTAATATAAGTATATCAGTGATACAGAATTTACAAAATTATATTTCAGAAAAACATCGACTTTTTGTTGATAGTCAAATGGACACAATCTGTTTGGAAAAGTGCAGTCATCTGGGGTTAAAGGATTTCGAAGATGAAAATATTTACAATGTCATAAATCGTGCAAATGAATTAGGCCGTACTAAAATATTTGAACTATATATTAATATGCTTTCCTTAATTCAGTCAATCGTCTCAATAGCTGCTATTTATACAGTAATTGCAAATATAGATAAATATTTATTCTTATTAGTATTAATTGTTCCGATAATATCTACATTTTCTAATATAAAAATAGGTAAATTGAATTATCATATGCTGAAAAAAAGAACTTTGAAAAACAGACAATTGAGTTATATTAATTACTTGCTGACAAACAATATTGCTATAAAAGAGATACTAAGTTATAGGTGTCATCATTATTTTATTGAAAAATTCAAAGCTATAAACAGAGAAATTTTAAAAGAGAGTAATCGTTTTATTAGATTACGTACAGTAATTTCTATTGCATTAAGTTTATTTGAAGAACTTTTGAGTATTACTGTAATTCTTTGTGTGATGATAATGGCAGGAACGGGAAAATTATTGATTGGAGATACAGTAGCTTACATAAATTCTTTGTCTTTGATAGGTGAGAGTTTAAAATCATTTATGATGGTTATTTCGACAATTTATAGTGATCGTTTATATATTGAAGATTTTTTTGTATTTATGGACCTGGAACAAGATGAACAGGATGATGGGAAAGAAGTAGAGAATATTCATGAAATAGTATTTAAAAATGTAAGCTTTTCTTATGGAACAGTGAATAAAGATGCTTTAAAAACAATATCGTTAAGGATAGATCATTCCGGACCTGTGGCAATTATCGGTGAAAATGGTTCTGGAAAAACGACTTTGATTAAACTGATAGCTGGCTTATATAAAGACTATTCTGGATACATATATATTAATGGCACAGAAATGAGAGAGATAAAACTGGAAACTTACCAGGCAAGACTAGGCATTATATTCCAGGACTTTAATAAATATGAATTGACTATGAGGGAAAATATTGGGATTGCTGATATTGGAAAGATAGAGAATGATGAAGAACTTTATAGTGCATTAAGAATCGTTAATATGGAACAGGTGATCGGAAAAAATTTAGATGTGCAGATGGGAAGTTGGTTTGGTGGAAATGAACTTTCTAAAGGGCAGTGGCAACGAATTGCGATAGCCAGAACAATTATAAGAGACAGTGATGTGCTTGTTTTAGATGAACCTACATCTGCGCTTGATCCAATTATGGAACGAGAAATATTCAGGCTTATAAAAGCTGTTTCAAAGCAAAAAATATTGATTTTTATAACGCATAGGATATCAAATTTACTGGAATTTGATCCATATATATTTGTAATGAATAGTGGAAAAATTGTTTCACAAGGCAATCAGGAGGATTTGAAAGAAGATATTCATTTTCATAGATTATTATCAGGTAAAGATAAATGAAATATCTGTTAATTCTGGAGTAGTATATATAACGAAAGAATGCTATTGACACCAAAAGAAAGAAATTTATCATAGAAATACCGAAAATATTTGAGATCGAATATCGCTTCTGCGAAATTCTCTGGGAACACGAGCCTGTAACAAGTGGTGAGCTTGTGCGGCTGTGCACAAAGAAAGATATGCTGCGAAAACATATTAACACATATACATCATATCCTCTGAAAAAATCAATATGTAAACTGTTTGCGAATAAAGAGAATATTATCAAACTTGAATACAACAGTAATTTTAATTTATACAATGCACTGATAGAACAAGCGGAAAACATGGCAGATACAAAGATAAAAAATTAAATGAATAAATTTAGGGAAAGCAATGCTGAATACGATGATATGACAAATGAGGAAATAATTCAAATATATGGACTGAACAGGGTAATGTTAAATAAATATGGTGAGTTAATCTGTGTCTTATTGGAACTTTGTGGCTGCCTCGAGATTATATATTTACCACAAGTTTTTTGTTGATAAAAGAGTTTTAATTTCATCATTATGCCCAAATCTGGCGTAAGTGTGAAAAGTTATAAGTAAAGGCAACAGTTCAGATAATGTTCTGCATATTGGCCTCTCGGACGTCGGATGACAGGGAGCAGCGCTTGCTTCTTGTCATCCGAACTGAAATTACAAACGCAGTATAAAAATGTGAACGCTTTCATAACCAGCTGAGAGAGGGCGTTTGCCTGGTCTGCCTGTAGCTTTGGAAAAATGCTTAGTAATTCTTAGCATTTTGGAACGGACACAGGCAGACCAGGCAAACGCCCTCTTTCAGCGTCCGGGAATCCATAATATGCATATTATCTGAACTATTACAAGTGAAGTTCCAGAAATGTAAAAAAATTCCAAGTATTACTTGACAAATATCAATAAAAATGTTAATTTTCTAATTAGATGATATAGTGTGTAACTGGGAAGCAGGCATTAACTATGCATAAAATCAAGGGATGTTTATGCATATAAGTGTCTGCTTTTGTGCAGTTGCGTTTTCTCATACCTGTTTTCTTTGGCGCTGTAAAATTTGAATAGATTTCTGTTTTGTAGATTTCTAATTCGTAGTTTTTTGACTGGTAGTTTTCTATGAATGAAATATTTGATGAAACGAGAATAAGAAGCAGCGTTTATGCATAAAATACCCGAAAAGCAGGGAGGAATTTTTATGAAAGACAAAATCTTTGGAGTATTGCAGCGTGTCGGACGTTCGTTCATGCTGCCAATCGCTATCCTGCCGGTAGCGGGTCTGTTGCTTGGCGTCGGAGGATCTTTTACGAATGAAACGATGTTAACGACTTATGGTTTGATGGGTATCATGGGGCCCGGAACGATTTTAAATGCGATTTTGCAGGTTATGAGTGCAGCCGGAGATATTGTATTTGCAAATCTTCCGATTATATTTGCAATGGGTGTTGCTATCGGTATGGCAAAGAAAGAAAAAGAAGTAGCTGCATTATCTGCTGCGATCGCTTTTTTTATCATGCATGCTTCGATTGGTGCAATGATTACGAATAGTGGTGGTCCTGAGACGATGTTAAGCGGCGCTACCACATCTGTTGTAGGTATTACATCGCTGCAGATGGGTGTGTTTGGCGGTATTATTGTAGGGCTTGGCGTAGCTGCGCTTCACAACCGGTTTTATAAGATTGAGCTGCCGCAGGTATTGTCATTTTTTGGCGGTACAAGATTTGTACCGATTGTCAGCGGTTTAACATATACGGCAGTTGGAATTTTAATGTTTTTCATCTGGCCGGTCATTCAGCAGGGTATTTATGCAATAGGCGGTGTGGTATTAGAGTCTGGTTATGCCGGCACATGGGTGTATGGTTTGATGGAACGTGCTTTAATTCCGTTTGGGCTGCACCATGTATTTTACTTACCGTTTTGGCAGACAGCGCTTGGCGGTACAATGGAAGTCGGCGGCCGTTTGATTGAAGGTGCACAGAATATTTTCTTTGCACAGTTAGCAGATCCGTCTGTAGAACATTTTGCAGTATCTGCAACCAGATTTATGTCGGGAAAATTCCCGTTAATGATCTTTGGCCTTCCGGGTGCGGCGCTTGCAATGTATAAAACAGCAAAACCGGAGAAAAAAGAAGCAGCCGCAGGTCTGTTAATGTCTGCTGCGCTGACCTCTATGTTAACAGGTATTACGGAACCGCTGGAATTTACATTCTTATTCGTAGCTCCGCTGTTATATGTAATTCACTGTGTATTTGCGGGACTGGCGTATATGCTGATGCATGTGTTTAATGTTGGTGTGGGTATGACATTTTCCGGCGGTTTAATAGATATGTTCCTGTTTGGTATTTTACAGGGAAATGCGAAAACGAATTGGATTTGGATTGTTGTAGTTGGTGTCGGATATTTTGTTGTATATTTCTTACTGTTTTCGTTCCTCATTCAGAAGATGAATCTGAAAACACCGGGACGTGATGACAATGAAGAAGTAAAACTATACCGCAGAAGTGATGTAGATGCACGTAAAAAAGGAGAATCCGGCCAGGGAGCAGCGCTTTCCGAAGAAGATGCATTATCCGAAACAATTTGCCATGGACTTGGCGGCAAGAAAAATATATCGGATGTAGACTGTTGTGCGACAAGACTTCGCTGTACCGTACATGATTCTGCGCTTGTCAACGATGCAATGCTCAAATCCACCGGAGCATCCGGAGTCGTGCACAAAGGAAATGGCGTACAGATTATTTATGGACCGCGAGTAACGGTTGTAAAATCTAATCTGGAAGATTATCTGGAAACTGCACCAGATGAATTGTATCAGCCGTCAGCAGCAGATACAGATCAGGCCGCGGAGAACAAGACTGGCTCTATGGCAGAGAAAAAAGCAGAAGGAAAGCTGATCCGTTCAGAGATTATTTCAAGTCCGGTAAATGGTGTGGCTGCAGATCTATCGGAAGCGCCGGATGAGGCATTTGCAGGACGGATGATGGGTGATGGAGCGATTGTAACACCAGAAGAACCAAAAGTAGTCGCACCGGAAGATGGAGAAGTAAGCTTTGTATTTGATACAAAACATGCGATCGGGTTTGTAACATCATCGGGTACGGAATTATTGCTGCATATGGGGATAGATACTGTAAAGCTGAATGGCAAAGGATTTGAGGTATTGGTAAAGGACGGCGATAAAGTAAAGAAAGGTGATTTGCTGATGAAGCTGGATCTTGCATATCTGGCAGAACATGCACCATCACTGGCGTCACCAGTGCTTTGTACAGAGCTGTCTGAAAACCAGAAAATACGTCTGTTAAAGAGCGGAAATATTCAGGCGGGAGAAGCGTTGTTTGCGATTGATACGTATGAAGAATAAAAGTCCGGCTGCGGCCGGACTTATGGGGAGTAAGTATGTTCAGAGTAAAGAAGGCATTAAACAATAATACGGTCATTGCAATTGGAGACAGGGATCACAGAGAGTATCTTCTGATCGGAAAAGGGGTCGGTTTTGGAAAGAAAGTGAGCCAGCGCATAGAGGCGCCGGAAGAATGTGCCATTTATTCTTTGTATGAGCATACAGAGCGTGGTAGTGCAATGGAGCTTGTAAAGGGAATCGATCCGATTTTTTTGGAGATTGCAGAGCAGGTATTAAAGGAAAGCGAACGCGTATTTGGAAAGATTGATTGGAGTATTCTCTTTCCCATGGCCGATCATATCGCTTTTGCAGTCAAACGGATACGCGCCAGGGAACAGATCAGTAATCCGCTGACAGGAGATATTCGTGCACTGTTTCATATGGAATATCATGTGGCTGAGTGTATCCGTCCGATTCTTGCAGAAAGGCTAGACGTGCAGATCGACGAACATGAAGTTGGATATATTGCTTTGCATATTCATTCTGCGATAGAGAACGAAAATGTAGCGTTATCCATGCAGATCGCAGGTTCAGTGAGGGAGTGTATACGCTTAGTGGAAGAAAAGACAGGAAAAGCGATTGATGTAAACTCCTTGTCTTATAACAGGCTGATGAATCATGTCCGCTATATGGCTGCACGAGCGGCAAAGGGAGAAAAGCTGAAGCTGGATATGAACGATTATATTTCCGAACAGTTCCCGGATGCCTTTAGACTGGCAAGTGTCGTATGCGGACACCTGGAGAAATATCTGAAAAAACAGATGGATGAAGTTGAGATCGGATATTTGGCGATGCATATCCAAAGAGTAGCGGCTGAGCTGGAATAGGGTTTTTACGTTTGAGGAGTTGCGAAGCTTGAGAAACGTAAGCTTTTATACGAAAAAAATAAAAGTAGAAGTTTTTATAAATAGGAGTTTATAGAACGAAGATATTAATATCAAACAGCGTCAAGATAAAAAAACGCCGTATGGAAGGAAATAGTTTCCATACGGCGTTTTTTATAATATGCTAATAACTGTCCCTAAGCATTAAATCATACAGATTTTACCGATATAAATAAATCCGGCCCAATAATATGGCGTACTGTAAATACCGTATTTATATGCCTTTAAACTGTTTTTGGCCTGCTGTAGCGCTAAGTCGGCGGGCTGGCCTGCGCACATATTTTGATAAAAGTACTGCATTAAAATTGAGGTGGCCTTTTCATCTACTTCCCACAGTGAAACAATCAGATTTTCTACACCGGCTATAAAGAATGCTCTTTGCAGCCCAACGAGCCAGTTACCGCTTTCCATATAACCTAATCCTGACACACAGCACGATAATATTGCCAGCTTTGTTCCGGTTAAATCCGTACGAAGGATATCTTCACCCCATAATACAGAATTTGCGGTGTTGTATTGTCCATCACAAATAGAGTCGTTTAAAATCAGTCCGCAGCGATGCATAGGGTTTTGCATACTGTTGTCAGCAGACAGAAATGCAGGTGTTTTAGGCGTTTTTTGCTGCAAATAAAATCCGTGTGTGGAAATATGTATAACAGAATAGTTTTCTGTATTCAGTTTATCAAGCAGTGTGTATTTTTCAAATGGCAGTGCATCGCCGTTTCCATCGCCGTAAAAAATATGAGTCTTATATCCGGCCTGCTGCAGAGCAGATGTTACGACGCTGCATTCTTGCTCGCAGTCATATAACGGCGATAGGCCGAATGCATTTTTGCTTGTTACAACCGGATTTGTGCAAATTGCCGCAGGACCGGAGGATGGTGCGCTTTTTGCAAAAATATAGTCAGGGAACGGAGCATATAATATCCTGCAGTCAGTCCCAAAGAGGAGGTCAAAAGGAACGGTTGTAACTTCGCCTTCAGGACAGATGATAAAGTTTTTAGCTGTTTTCATCAATGGTTCCCGTCGGATCAAAGGCTCGACTAAAAGACGGTAAAGTTCTTCTTCCAGATCATAAGTAGGTGCATCATTTGTAACTGCTTTTCGAAAACGGGCAATGCTTTCTGCTATCTGGTTTGCTTTTGACAGTTTTACAAATTGCTTTTTTTCCAGTGCTTTTGGCTGCCAGATAACAGCGAATGGACAGTTCGGAGAGTTTTCGTCAAAACTGTTTGGTGGAAAGTAATAGTCTATGATCCAAAAATCCATATATTCTTTCGGAATACTGGGTTTGTCATCCATTGTTGAAAGGTGTTCCTGCATAGGATTTTTTTCATTCCAATAGAGCTGGGCATTTTTTTCTAAGAGCAGCTCATGGGTCTGTTTTGTATCTGTTTGCTGCAGATATTTTGATAAATATTGGAGGTTTCTTAACTGCAGCTGTATTTTCCGGTAGTTATGGCCGTTATCCGCGGGAAAAGATGGATGGATCAGCTGCAGCAGATAATAATCGCCTATTTTATAGTATGTAAACAGATTCATAAACTGTATTTGGTTGAGGATATCTTCATCCGAACAGTTTATAAAGAAAAACAGCAGATTGTATACATATTTCATATGATCTTTGTGCCTTAAAATAGCTTCCGTATTCTTAGAAAGTATGGCCTGTTCCATTGCTACGCTGTAAGCAACAACTGCTTTGCAGGCATAATCATAAGCATCCTCCCAGTTGTTTACCGTTATGCAGCGGGGAATCAGCCGCCTGTAAGCAGATAATTTTAAATATCCGCCGGGAATGTCTGTATTCTCTAAAAGCAGTTTAATCTCATCCATATGCTTTTTCTCCGGTATTTTTTGTGTACAGATGATTTCCAGCAATATTGCCAAATATAACTCGTTTTTTTCCAATTTCATAGGGCGTATAATTTCTAATGCGTTCTGATATTGTTGTTCAGCTTGCTGTGGATGTGCAGATTGCAGAATAGATCCTTTTAAATAATAACAGTTAAATAAGAGCAGCCTTGTGTGACCGGCTTTGGCAATGGCTTTATCAATGAGCTGTATGCTTTCTTCCAGGTTTCCATTTTGGTACTGTATGTTAGCATAGATTAAATACAGTTCGATCTGCAGCTGTATGTTATTAGTTTCAGTATTTTTGGAAATCAGGTCTGCTGCGGAGTCTGCGTAAAATTGAGTTCTGTCATATAGATTTTGGCTTAGATAAAGCCATGCAAGATTCACAAGAACTATAATTTCGTCTTTTAGATAACATCCTTTTGGTGTGGCATTTTTGCATATATTTAAAGCTTTAAATAAATAAATTTCTGCATTGTCTAATTGCATCTGGCGCATATAGATGGCGCCAAGATTTATGAAAACAGGCAAATATAAATGTTGAGACTGCTCGGGATCTAATTCCAGTCCGTCAATGAGAGCAATACAAGTTTCGGATTTTTTACGTGCTTCATTGTAGCGTGTGCCATTTAATAGGGCAAAAGAATAGCTTATCCAATAATTGATTTCCCAGAGAATATTCTTGCGGTTTTCTTTTTCATACGCCTGATATGCAAGTTGAAAATTTTGAATAGCTAAATCTGTTTGTCCTAAGTCATCATATGCTTCTGCACACAACTGATAGGATGATTTCCTAACCGCATAAATCTGCCCAGGGTTTTTATCGTTGAATTCGAAGTGAGGAGCAGCCATGAGGTTTTGATCCGGTGGTCCTGGAGCTAATAGGTCAGGATGTTTAAATAAATTATCTGCTAAGTCTAACAGCATTGGAAAATGAGTGGTTTGGTTTAGACTGGAATCAATGAATTCCAGATCTTTTTTGTTTTCAGAGATCCCTTCATTAATGGTGTATTGATAATATTTGTAATAATAATTCATGTCAGATGGAACTTGCTCAAGTACTTGTAGGATTTTGGCGGCTTCTTTCAGAGTTTGTTCTGCTTTTTTTATTTGATGCAGCTTTAGATACATTTCAATAAGAATATAAAGTGTCGTAATGATATGCAGATCGCTACGTTCTGTCATCATATATTGTATTTTGACATAATGGATAAGATATTTTTCCTGTTCATCATATTTCAGCAGGAAGCCGCTGCACAATGCAAGGTTAAAATAGTTGGAATAGGCCATTTCTTTATATTTTTCTTCTATACCGCTGGGAGTGGAACGAAAATGATCCACAACGTTGGCCGTAATATGAAATTGTTCATATGCTTTGTCGTACATTTGATGCTGAAGATATAAGATACCAAGGTGATAGGCTGCGATTCCTTTTTCCCATAAATAAGCCTGCGATGCTTGTTCCAGCATTTTTTGTGTAAACAGAAAAATAGATTCTGCGTCATTCACATAAGCATCTCCCAACTGATAGATCGTCGAGCCATATCTTATGCACGTGATAAAAAATTCATGGAATGAACCGGACGGGTCTGTTTCCTGCAAAAGAATATAATTACTGAGACTTTTCGCACAGTGAAAATGTTCCAGAGATATTTCAATTCCATGTTCAATTTCATGCAGTCTATAAAAAGCAACTGCCAGATTCATATGTTCGATAATGCGAAGACTTGACGGTTCCTCTCCGAGGTCATCTAATAATTGCAATTTTTGGACTATTTGGGGAAGGTATTCCTTAGCATTCATGTCATTTACCTCCTCGTAGCATTATTCTTGCATATTTTCCTGTTGTACAGGATTAGCGCTGCTTTCAATATCGATTCGAATTGTCCCGTTTTGCGAAACAGGAAGTTCTATTTTGAGCAACTGGTCAGGGTCAACAAGGGGAATGTCAACTTTTTCACGGGTGGTTCCATCACGATAATCAATCTGGATATGCGGATTTTTATCATTTTTATGATGTTTTACGAAGAAAGTGAACAGTGCGGTTAGGAAAGCAGGCAGAAAATCATTTTCCATCGATGCAACCCATGAGGAGACTTCTTCTATAATTTCAGGGAGTCCTTTCCGATGTTTGAAGGATTCTTGATTTAGTATTAGCTTGATTCCATCTTTTTCTAAAGCAGCAATGAATTCCGCCATATCTTCCTGTGTGAATAAAGCGCTGTCAAATTTTATGTACATAAGCAAAACCTCCTAAATGTGATTACAATTATTTGTTAATAACTTTAACATATTTAAAAGGATTTGTCCACTCGCTAGCAAAACAGTTGCTATTTTGTCGGGATTGCGCGAATAGTAACTGTTTTGCTAGCGAGTGCCATAGGCATTCGTCTTTCTCTGGGATTTTTTGGCAATATTTTTATCATAAATTTTCTTGACAACCGATGACTATCGTGATAGTATACTAATGAAAACACTATTGCAATAGTCATTTTCCGAGGAGGTAAAGTTATGGATCTAAAATTGTTTGATTCTGAGTTAAAGGTTATGGATACGTTGTGGAAAGCCGGCGGGGACTTGCCGGCAGGGCAGATTGCAAAGATCTTGTCCGAAGAGATTGGCTGGAACCGCAATACAACGTATACGGTGATTAAAAAGTGTATTGCCAAAGGTGCAGTGGAGCGCAGGGATCCAAAGTTTCAGTGTCATGCGCTGATAACGAGAAAGCAGGTGCAGAGCTTTGAGACAGAAGAGTTGATTGACAAGATGTTTGACGGCTCCAGACAAAAGTTTTTTGCAGCTTTCTTATCGGATGGGGAACTGACGGAGGAAGAAATTACGCAGCTTAAGGAAATGGTTTCCGGACTTGATAAGTGAGGATGGATGTATGGGTTTGTTAGAGATGAGTATTTCTGCAGGAGTGTTGATCTTGCTGCTGACGCTTATACGCGGAGGAAAACTTTTAAGTATTTCAAAACGGACAATTATGCTGCTATGGTTGGTTGTACTGGCCAGGCTGCTGCTGCCGGGCAGTCTGCCGATGCGCAGGGGAATCGCAGTTCCGGTGCTTGGATTGCTGCAGCGGGTATGCAGTATGCATATAGGCATATCAAAGGAGGCAGGAGAGCATGTCGTAAGTGCGGCGCCAAAAGCGGCTTCTTTGGGCGCCGCAGAGCATATGGAGAGCAGTCTGATGCAGGCTGCCTTGCTGCTCTGGCTGCTAGGGCTGGCCGTTATGTGTATTTATTTTGCATATTCTTATAGAAAGGAATATCGGTTGCTGTCACAGGCGCTTCCGTTGGAAAGTGTGCGATTACCGGCTGGCATACAAGTGTCAGAGGCATACCAGACTGCTTTGCGGTTATCAGGAATGCAGATACGGAAAAAAAGAGTACGGATACTGATACATGACAGAATAAAATCACCGCTTGTATTTGGGATACTTAGACAAAATATTGTAATTCCGAAAAGCCTGCTTTTTCTGGGACAGTCTCAGATGCAGTGTATCCTGACGCATGAAATGGTACACGTCAGACGTCATGACAATGTTTGGAAGTTGTTATCTGCTGCTGCAGTTTGTGTGCATTGGTTTAATCCGGCGGTATGGCTGATGTATGTTTTGTTTGCAAGAGATTTGGAATTATCCTGTGACGAGCATGTGCTGTCAGTATATGGCAGCCAGGGCAGGAAGGAATATGCGCAGACACTTTTAGCACTCGCAAAGAATCAAAAGGGAACAGCGTTGTTTTGCAGCGGGTTTTTGGAAAACCCAGTAAAAGAAAGGATTGTGGCTATTATGAAATATAAAAAATTAACAGGAATTGGTGTATTATGTGCGGTTATGCTTTTGGCCGGGGCATCCTCTGTGTTTGCAACGAATGAACAGGAAACACAGACAGAGGACGCTAATATTGAGGTGAATCGTGCCGATCTACAGTCGAAAGATGCAGAGGAGAAATTTGCCAATTATTTGACGAAAGAAAAAGAAGATAAAGTAGATAAGAAGTCTTCCAACAATTCGTTGATAGAAAGTGAAGAAGGAGCAGATGGGAAATTCGTCAGTTATTCGATTCTGAAAGATGAAGACGGAAAGGAGGTCGTTGAAAAAAGCGGGAAAGGGAAGATAAAAAAGATTGGAGGAGAAACGATACTGGTAGAAGTTGGTGATACAGAATCTTTGCCTGATGGAGAAAATGTTCAGATAACATTTCATGGCGCTTCAGATATACAGGTGAATGTAAACGAGCTTGAAAGCGGAAAAACCTATGAATATCATGCAGATAAGGAAAAGCTTGTGAAACTGGAAGAATATGAGCCGGAGTTGTCCAATGCTGCTTCTGAAGATAATTGTATCGTTGTGGATGAACAAAGAAGCTTTGAAGTGCCGGAATCTGTAGAGACGGAGAATGCAAAGTAAAAATAAATCGAAACATCATTCTTGGGAAAGAAGACTTAGAAGAGGAGTAATATAATATACCTGCTAGGTAGTGAAAAACTATTTGGCAGGTATTTTTATTTTTCTGCAACGTTTTTGTTTTTCTGACGAATATATAGGTAAAGCGGTACAAATCACGCTAATGATTGGGAGGTGAAGGCTTGGAGCGGGAGCTAAAATGGGTACGTGACATTGTGCGGCGCGGTTCGCGCAAGGCGGCGGATCAGCTTGTGCGGGAATATTATGATGATATTTATGCGTTTGTATTTAGGCAAATTGGAAACAGGGAAGATGCGTTGGACGTAACACAGGAGTGTTTTCTGGCAGCACTGCGCTCTCTGCCTTTTTATAACCCCCAAAAGGCAGGGCTTCGAACCTGGTTGTACCATATTGCATCACATAAGGTGATAGACCAAAGACGTAAGCGAAAGATACAGTATTTGCCTATTGAAGAGCAGGAACTTGTGGACGAGAGAGATTTTACACAGGATATTCAAAATCATGAACAGCTGCGGCAGGTGGAAGAGCTTGTTTGTGCAATGGATCCGCAGATTCAGGAAGTGTTTCGGCTTCGGGTATATGCAGAATATTCTTTTCCTGAGATAGCGGCAGTTCTGGCACAGCCGGAGTCTAAAATTAAAGCACAATATTACCGTTTGTCGGCAAGACTCAGGAAAGAAATGTCAGAAAAAAGTTAAGGAACTATGAATAAATTGCAAAGTTATTTATTCACAGTTCCTAAGGATGCGTAAATAGCATAAATAGTATAAATAGCATAAGTAGCATAAATAGCATAGATAGCATAAATAGCATAAATAGCATAAATAAAATAGATAGAGAGGAGTATCGTAATGGAGAAAAACTATTTGATGAAAGTTGATGTTCCAGGTACGGAAGAAAAGGAAGAGCGTATCGCGCAGATTATTGAACAAAGTGTCCGAGAGCCGCAGCGGCTTGGAAGTGCATTGTGGAGTCTGTGGAGCGCGGTTGGTTTTCGCGGGATTTGTTTTGGAGTGTGGGACTGTATGCTGCTGGCGTTTTTACTGGACGGTATCTTGTGGGCGGCAGTCTATGAAACGGCAGGCAAAAATCCGCATTTACTCAGCCTGCTATTATTCCTTATGTCTCCGGTACTGTATGCAATGCTGCATCTTCTGACTGTATGGAAAGAGAGAATGGCTGGCATGTATCAGACCTTGATGGTGTGTAAGATGTCTTTGCGGCAGATGACGGTACTGCGGCTCATATTATTTGGAGGCATTTCTGTCATTTTTCTGAGCAGTATACATGTCTGGGCAGCAGGAGCAGGGGAAAATTTGTCGGTACTGCGGATGCTTAGTTTGTCTGTATCTGCCTTGTTTTTTTATGCCTGGATACAGCTGTTACTGGAGTGGAAGTGGCAGAATCGGTATGCTTATGGCGCGGCTCCTGCTATGTGGGGTGGATGTGGAATCGTGTTATTATCTGGTGGATGGGAATTGCAGATATTGGATCGGATTCCGACGGCAGCATTGCTTTTGTGTGCTGTTCTTTGCGCAAGTATTTATTTTGTCTCTTTAAAACAATATTATTTTGAACCGTGTACGATGTAAGGAACTGTAAAACAGGGATCAATAAGGAGAAAAAGATGTTATCAGTAGAACATGTAACAAAAAAATATGGTACGTTTACCGCACTGGAAGATGTGAATCTGACATTTGAAAATGGCGTCTATGGACTGCTTGCGCCAAACGGGGCAGGCAAGACGACGCTGATGAAAATGCTGGCGACGCTGCTTGCGCCTACGAGCGGAGTAATCCGTTGGAATGGAGAGGATATTTGGGCGATGGGAGGGGATTACCGTGGACTGCTCGGCTATTTGCCGCAGGAGTTTGGATATTATAAAAATTATTCACCCAGGCAGTTTTTGACTTATATTGCCGCTTTACAATGCATGGAGCGAAAAGCGGCCAGACATCGTATTGATGAATTGCTGGAACGGGTATCTCTGACAGAGGTGAAAAATAAGAAAATGCGTCAGTTTTCCGGTGGGATGCTGCAGAGGGTTGGGATTGCACAGGCGATGCTTCATAATCCGAAGCTTTTGATTTTGGATGAGCCGACAGCTGGTTTGGATCCGAAGGAAAGAGTACGATTTCGGAATCTGATTCACCAGGTTTCCAAAGAAAGGATTGTGATTTTGTCAACGCATATTGTGTCGGATATTGAGACAATTGCAGGGCAGATTGTAATGATACGGGATCACAGGATTTTAAGGTGCGGGACGCCAATGGAGATTTGTGATACGATGCGTGGTAAAGTGTATGAAGTACCTGCAGGGACTAGGCTGAGAGAGGGAGAGTTTCTATTGAGCGAATGTCAGGGGGAATTTGGCCCAATGCTTCGGATTGTGTCACAAGCCGGGAAAGAGATCGAACAAAGTGTACAAGGAGCAAGAAAGGCTGCAGCGAATTTGGAAGATGCTTTTTTGTATATATACCGAAACGGTTACGATGAAAAAGATAGGATGTGAAAAAATGTGCGGGAAGCTTGTATTTTTTGAAATGAAAAAATTATGTGGGATGCGGATGCTGTATGTGTTTGTGCTGTTGTGTATTGGGTTTAATGGATTGCTTATTTTGGGAAACCAATATGGAGAGGATTACGTATCGTATGTAAAAGAAGTGGGACAGAAGGTGGGTAGAAGGATGGGGGACGAATTTTCAGGAAAGGCTTTGCAGCTGTCTGCTTGTGTGGAAAAAGAAAGACTGCTGTCTGAGACTGGGAAAGCTACAGACATTTTTGAAACGTATGATCCGAATAAGACGGCTAAGCTGCTGATTGGCACATATCGTATGGAAGGATGGCCGGCAGAAGCGCTTGAAAGAAAGTATCAAAAGCAGGAGCAGAGGATTCATGAACTGGATGCGGCAGACGCTTCTATGGATTTGGGGGCAGCGGGAATGACAAAGACGCTGTTTGAGTTCCTGTTTGCGAAGCTGTGCAGGGCAGTCATTACAGAGGGGATGCTGACAGCGGTATTTGCCGCGTTGTATATGAGCGGGTGCGAACAGACAGAACGGACGTGGCAGATCGTTTATGCAACAAGACGGGGACGCATGGTTCATAGAGAAAAGCTTCTGGCCGGCTTTTTCTATACAATGGCCGTATATAGTGTGACAGCACAAGTTTCCTATATGGTGTTTGCGTTTGTATGGCAGCTGGGAGATATTTGGAATACAAATATGTCTACACAGTTTTATACAATCAGCGCAAGCGGAATGGAAGTTCCATTTGTGCCGTGGATGGATGTTACGCTGCGCGGCTACTTAGTGGCAGTGGTGATGCTTGGCGCTGGAGTGGCAGTATTGTTTTATCTGCTTGCTTATTTAGCGGGATTGCTGACAAAAAACAGTTTGAAGGCATTTCTTGTATTGTTTGCGGCATTTGCGCTTAATTTTGAGCTTATTATGCTGGCCGGGGATGCAGGCAGGTGGGGCCTTTATGAAGCAGCCTTATGGACACCGGTATTTTTCTGGTGGTCGCAGCCGTTGTGGTTTTCCGATATGGGGATCCAGGCAGTGATACCGTGGCAGGAGTGTGCGGTCGGGACGCTTTGTCTGGTCGCCGCTGTGCTGCTGCTGGTGTATGGATTTCATTATTTTAGCAGGAAAGATTTAGGATAACTTACTTGATCTGACAGGAAAGGGTTTATGATAACAGGATAAGGAGAATGAGATGATTCGGGAAGAGATGAAAAAAATATGGCGTCCTGGTATGCTGCTTTCGCTTGTAATTTTAGGACTTGTTTTTTATACGATGTTTTTAGAGTTTTATATCAAGCATTTTCCAAACGGGCCATATAATACCGGAGTCGTTGAGATAAGCGCACAGCTGATACAAAAATATGGTACGAGTATCTCCGAAGCAGAAATGGAGGAATTTGAGCAAGGATTGCCAAAGCTGCGCAGGCAGGCGGATCAGTATGTACGGGAAGGTGAGTTTGGGAAAAAATACGGATTACACACTTATAAACAGTATGATGCTTTTTGTCGTAAGGCCACCGAAGAAGCTTCACAAAATGGAGAGACTGCCGATCAAAATGAGCATTATGCAGATGCCATGCGTATGCATAATTATTTGCAGGGTGATGAGACAAATAATATAGAAGGACGGCTGTATGCTGCATCCTGGTTTGTAGAAATCTACCAGGCGCGGAAAGAGCAGGGGGCGGATTTAGAAAATTGCAGCAACCAGAAAGAACGAGATCATGCATCATTTTTTTATGGAAAGGATAAGAAATGGCAGAACCTATTGCCCCAGGAAGTACCAGAAACGACCAGCGACTATATGGGGTATTTGCTAATCTGGATTTGCCTGTCGGTCTGTATCCTGTTGTCTCCGCTGCCTGTATGCGACCGTATGAATCGGATGCGGGCATTGCAGTACAGTTCCAGACGAGGCAGGAATATTTATCACAGCCAGTTTGCGGCGGTTATGCTTTCGGCGTTTCTTGTTACGACAGCGAATTTTACAGTATTTATTGGGTTGTTTTTAAAGAATGGCACAGCTGTGTTTTTTCCATGTAAAATGTATTCGTTTGCGATGATGCAGCTTAGCTGGCCGAATTGGACCTATGGCGTGTGGTGTCTGATACTTCTTATGATCGGCTACCTAGTTGCTTTTGGTACGGCGGGGCTTGTGTTTTTTCTGTCACATAAAAGCGGTAATTACATTATTATGATGCTGCGAGTAGTACCGCTTGGAATTTTTTTGGCGATCTTTTGTCCAAAGCTGATGGAAAATGCGCTTTATTTTAACAATCCACTCTATCGTTTTAGTGGAATTGCATATGTGGAGCTTTTGGTGGCGGGCGTTGTGTTTCTTGTTGGAATGTGCTGCAGCCGTTATTTTTCATAATTTTTGCAGATATTGTATGAAAGAGACGTGCAGGCAGAACTTATCATTGGTAAATCTGTATAGGAACATTTGGCGCAGGCAGACAATTTTACCAGAACCGTTTGAAAGGAAACTGTGATTTTGTGCAAGGAGCAGAAAAATTATGAAAAATCAGGGCATTTGGAAAGCGATGTCAAATTTGACGTTTTTGTTCGCAAGTGTAATAATATGCCAGAACAGTGAAATACTTATTGTCTAAACCGCCTTTGGCGGGGAAATGGAGGTATCTATGACGAATAATAAGAACGAATACTGTGTATATAAGGCAAGCCCAAGCGGTATCCAAAGGCCGCTTTATTACGGAAACGAACAGGACTGCCGTAAATTCTGCGAACAAAGAGATTATACGTATATTGATGAACATCAGGTCGTATGGTATTTGGAAGTCGGCAGCTGCAGAAAAGAACATGAGATAAAAATATCTGCCAATACACCAATTAGCGCATAATACATGATAAAAACAAAACTGCCCTTACAGAGGTCTTTTTGAACATCTGTAAGGGCAGTTTTGTTTTTATAGGAAATTAATGTTCGGACTGTTTTCTTTTCAGCCAGGTTTCATCGTCTTCATAAAAAGCTGCCTGTTCCGGGAAAACCCGGGCGATCTCTTCTTCCAGGTGAAATGCTTCGTTCATTGTTTCATATAGCAGGAAATGAACCGTAAACAGGATAAACCATATACCCAAAACAGGAAGCAGTATGACGGACCATGGAAGGAGCAGTACGATCACAGCCCAATATGTAATTTGCAGCAGAGCACATCCGAAAGTTTTCCAAAAAAAACGGATGCAAAACAGAAGGCAGTTTTTAAACCTTTGCATATTAGTCTGTTCAAACAATACAAGCTGGGGCCAATACAGCGAGAAAAACATTGTAATGATTACAATGCCGCATACATAAACGGCAATCGTCCCCCATCCGGGAAATCTGGCAGCCCATAAGAACATCATCAGCATAAATGTGTAAAAGCCAAGCAGCAGACAGAAAATGATACCGGGAATTACTGATTGACGCCAGTTCTGCCTGAAAGCATGCTTGTAGTTTGCAAGAAATTTTCCAGGAGCGTCACGCAGGCTCCGAAAGACCGTATCGTACATACAGGACAAAAACGGGCCGGCAACAGCGCCTCCTATGATACAGACGGGAATAAGGACAAGTATGCTGGAAGATAAAATGGAATACAAGGTTCCGAGTATAAACGGAAGAAATCCAAGTAATGTAAGCAGGTTTACGGCAAGGAAACGTTTGAAGTCCCGTCCGAGCAGTTCATTGTAACGCTGGATGCCGGTTAATCGGTTTCCGGTTCCGGCTGGCGTGTGATACTGAAAAAAAGCCATTGCAGGAGATTTCTTCTTTTTGCTGAACGTCATAATTTTCTTCCGCTGCAGCAAGCCAGGTGTTTTTGTCATGCTGTGCATTTTCTGTGCTTTTTGCTTCGCCGAGCAGGAGATAGAGTTGCGCGTCATAAAGGTCTACAGTGTCGCCGTCTTTGTTTTCGTAAGGTTTTGCGTTCCCACAGCTCCATGCTGCATAATAAAGTCCGTCAGCAGCCAGTGCGTCTTTATTGTCCAGCGGCACAAGCCGTTTATCATTGTTTTTGATTTCCAGTGTATGACCTACGATGACAGAGCCGTCCTTTTGTACGAGGGCTTCCTGAGGGGCGTTGGAAGCGCAGCCGGACAGGAGATACATGGAGCAGAACAGGAAGCATAGACAGAGGTTTCGGTATTTGAAAAAAACAGTTTTTCGGTTCATGAGTGATTCTCCTTTCTGTTGACAAGCAGCTCCCATAGTCTGCTGCACTGGTCCTGGTAAGCAGCCGTATCTTTGGTATAGAAACAACGCCTTCCAATATACAGCTTGGACATAAGTTGTTGGTTTTTTCCGGTTACCTCCCGGCCTAAGACAGTGACGGAGTATGTTCCGAGATCGAAATGAGCCAGTGCGGGACAGTCTTTCCAGGCAACGGCTTTGTCCTCTGTGGAAAAATCCGATTCATTCGGACAGCTGCCGTCAGGAGCGGCCAATACATGGAAACTTTTTTGGAATGCCTGCGGGTTATCCATGAGAAAGAAATAACTTTCGCAGTCTGTAATATCTCCGATAAGACCGATTTCGGAAGCATAATCATAATAAACTGCTTCTGGGTTTTGATTATTGCTGACATATTGACGTATTTTAACATACACTTCTCCGTCTCCGTTAAAATCCCAGCTGGCTGAAGTAAACGCCTGTTCCAGCGCTGCGACGGTATCCTGCGGCAGTTCCGTTTCTCCGATATGGCAATCTGATAATCAGGCGTCCTGCCAAAAATCCCAAGCGCATTGCCTGCGAGATATAAGATTAGTATAACAAGGCCGGAGCCGCAGACGACATACCATTTATAATAATACCACCAGTTTTTCATATGCGCTGCTCCTGTTCTGTGCGGATATCAGCATCCAGCGTTGTGCCGCCAAAGCTGTAGGAAACCGGCAGGCAGATCAGCGGCGGTTTGGATGCCATGCTGCCGGAAAGGAGCTGTTCTACACACATTTCTGCGATTTCGGGAACTGCCTGAACAATCGTGGAACAGATGTAGTGGTCATGCCCAAACAGTTTTACGCCGTCAAAGCCAATAATCTGCACATCCTGCGGCACCTTTATATGAAGTTCTTTCAGCATTTGCATGACCAGATATGCAAGTCCGTCTGTGACGCAGAAAATTCCTTCAAAAGACAATTTTCCGTTCTGCATATGATCTGACAGAAATTTGCGGAACACGTCATAAGGCTCCTCGTCATTTAAGATTTTCATTTCATAGCAAAGGCCGCGTGCAAGACAGCCGTTTTCGAATCCGGCCTTTCTTTTATTCGGCTCGTTGTTTAATGCGGAGCCGACACGCAGGAAAGCCACATTTTTGCAGCCGAAGTCTGCCAGTTTTTCAGCGGCAAGCTGTCCTCCGGCAAAATTGTCGCTTGCTACGCATGGGATACGAGGCCCCATGGAACGGTCAATGGACACGAATGGAGTGTTTTCTTCGATGATAAGGTCTGGATTATAGGTGAGTCCGATAATTCCGTCAACCTTATTTTGCTGTGTCATTGTAATGTATTCTTGTTCCAGTGACGAGTCATAATCTGTACAACAGAGGAGCATCCGGTATTTTCTGCGCAGCAATGCAAGGTTAATATGGTAGGTAAGCGATGCAAAATACGGGTCATGTGTATTTGGCAGGAGAAAGGCTACGGTATAAGTTTTGTTTGCCTTTAGGCCCTGCGCATAGCTGTTGACCTGATAATTCAGACGTTTGATGGCATCTTCTACACGGATGCGGTAAGGTTCGCCGACAGGCAGGCCGTTGACTACTTTGGATACAGTGCCAAGGGCAACGCCTGCTTCGCGTGCGACATCTTTCATGGTTGGGACAGAGTGATTCTTTTTCATATTCGTAAATATCTCCTTTTATCATAATAGGATTTCGTAAGGAACTCTCATTTTATGGTGAAAAACGTGAAATCGTTCATGAAACAAATATGAAACAATTAATATATCAGTTTTGGCACCATATAAATTCTTAATGTAACAGTGCGGACCGGTGGCGTGACAAACAGCGGAAACCTGAATATCACAAGCGAATGCAAAAGTCCTGCGAATCTTTTGAAATTCTTTGACAAGTGGAACGAGCCGGAAAATGTAATGCAGCTTCAGTATGGTCCGATTGGCACTTATTTTACACAGCAGGATGAAAACGGCATATGGAAGAGTATTACAGATCAGGAAGCAAAAGAGAAGTTTGGAAAGACGGCTGGCGAATTAAAAGGCGAATATGAGGTATATGGACCGAAACTGATTCTTAGTGAATACTATAATACGACATTTGAGATGGAAGAACGTGCAAAAGAACGTCTGACTGACTTAAATGAATTCTGGATGCCGTATGTGGAAAGCACTGCTGTGTATCCGGTAGACTGTGTTTATACAAAAGAGGAGTTGGACACGATTGACATGTACAAACCGGATTTCGAGAGTACCGTGGCAGAGCAGGAAGGGCTGTGGCTCAAGGAAGGCGGGCCTACGGATGCAGAATGGGAAAGCTATGTTACAACGTTAAAGGAAAGCTGCGGAATGGATGAGCTGCTGAAAGTATATCAGGATGCTTATGACCGATATGCGGCAGCAGAAAGCGGGAACAGCGAAGCCTCAGCAGACAGTACAGCAGAATAACGGGAACGAAAGAGCGTCGGATACCGGGGCAGATTGCGGTTGAAAGTCTGTCCCGGTATTTTATATCCCGGATTTTGCTGCGGTGAGAAGAAGGCGGAGCGGAGATTTAAATGGATTTAATGATCGGATAGGAGGAGTTATTATGCTGAGCCAGATTTTGCGTGATGCAAGAAAATATGAAGAGACAGTAGAAAGGGGGATTGACGGAAAACTAAGACCGGGGTTTCATTTGTCTGCCCGTGTCGGATAAAACACAGACATTGGAAGTAAAAGAAGACGGCGAGGTGGATATGGACTGGCAGTATCAGGGGCCTGTTTACGAAATGAAGGATCAGCCGGTTACCTACGGTACCAGCTGGGAACTGCCGATCTTGCTTCCGGTTTCTAATAAAGCAGGAACAGTTACAAAATATGCATTTTTTATTTCACCTGCACCAGCTGGAATGGCAGACAATAAAGTATATTATTTTATTGGGGATTTTGATGCGGATACGGGGAAATTTATTCCAGATGAAAGATTTGACAATAAACCGGCCCTGCTTGATTATGGAAGCAACGTGTTTACAGGGTCGAGTGCGTTTGTCGATCCTGAAAGCGGAGATGTCTGCATGTTCAGCATTATGCAGGATCAAAGAAGCGGAGCGGAAGAAGGCGGAGCCGGCTGGGCACATTGTGTAGGGCTTACGCGTAATATTTGGCTAAATGATGAAGGTACGGATCTGAAAATGCGTCCGGCCAAAGCGCTGCATAAGCTGGAAGGGGAAGTGCTGGCAGAAGGAAAAAACCTTACGCTGGAACAGGCGAATGAAAAGCTTGCTTCTGTGAAAGGCGACCTTTTGTATGTCAGAGTCATTTTCACACCGCAGCAGGGAAAAGAGTTTGGCATTGAGCTGAAAACCGGAGAAACTAGAGACAGATCGTGGTATACTTACCGTATGGAAGATGAAACAATCTGTGCAGATACAAAAAATAAAGGGAGCGCTGCTTCTACGAATCATGTTTCAGGCGCGCTTGCACTGGATCATGGAAAACTGGCGGCAGAGATCTATATTGACCGTTCTCTGATAGAAGCATTCTTTAATGACGAGAAATCGATAAGTATGCGCTCATATAGCGGATATGAATCACAGGGCATGCAGCTGTTCGCGGATGGAAAAGTCAGCGTGGATGAGCTGTATGTATCTGAGATGAAAGGGATTTATTAAAAGGCTGCCACCTGGAAAGACATAGCCGATGCTGCTGTGTACACTTAAAATATATAAAAGAAAGTCATACATAGATATCATATTTCATGAACGTACGGCGTATCACATAATTGTGAGACGCCGTACGTTCTTTTAGTTACAGTTCCTTATTGATATAGATGGCGATAAATGATCGCCATCTGCGCCGAGTACGGCCGCTTTGCGGCATCTACATGTTCGTGCGAGTGTGCATCCCCATAAGCGCGAACTTAAGAGAAAATACAACAATTTACAAAAAGTGTTACATTCTGGCTACTCGGACGCTGTGAGAGAAAATCTGCCCCGTCTGCTGTGTCCGCTCCAGAATGCAAGAAGCCCTAAGCATTCTGCATCCAGGCTGTGGAACCGGACGGACGCGACGCCTAGTTCGCCCTGGCTGCCGCCAGCAGCTAAAGGCGCCGCTTCGGCTTCGCCGCCTGTGTATCGGGCAGAATACCAAGGGCTTCTAACATTCTTCCGAAGCCACAACAGACGGGGCAGATTTCCTCTCCCAGCTGGTTTCCACAGGCTCTGCATCAGATTACGGAACAATTATGTATTAATTTCTACATAATGTTTCAATATAATGTGTGTAAAGCTTTTGAAAGCCAGCTGGATGGGAGGCGTTGGCCTGTCTGTTTGTGACGTTGGAAGAATGTTTAGAAGCTC
>CAJTZX010000024.1 GCA_910584345.1 uncultured Eubacterium sp.
TACGCAATGAAAAATACTGCGGCGACTTAGTTCAGAAGAAAACCTATACGCCAGATTTCCTATCCCATGAAAAGAAATACAACCGAGGACAGGAGGAATTTGTCATCCTTAAAGACCACCACGAGCCGATTATCTCCCGTGAGCTTTTCGACAAGGCAAACCGCATTTTAGATGCAAAATCGCTTTCGCAGGAGGGCAAGGCAAAACACAGCAACCGCTATCCGTTCTCTGGAAAAATCAAATGCGGCAGATGCGGGGCAAGCTATGTTGCTCGATACAAAACCCGAAAGGATGGAAGCCAGTATAAGGCATGGCGTTGCTTTGAGGGCGCAAAGCATGGAAGCCCCCACATCGACAAAGCAGGAAACCAAGTGGGCTGCTCTGGAACAAGCATCCGCAACGAAGAAGCCATCCACATTATGTATCTTGTCTGCAAGCAGCTCACCATTGACCGCCAGAAAATAGCGGATAACTTGATTAAAACGATTCAAAAGGTGATTTCACTGGATATGACTGGTGCAGATACAAATACTCTGGAAGATAAAATTGAAGCGGCGCAGAAAAAACGTACTGATTTGATTGACCTTTACACAAGCGGCGATATTGACCGTGACGAATTTACGGCTCTTAGGGCAAAATACGATGCCGAAATCAACAGCTTGAAATCCATGATGGAAAGCATGGAAAAACAGCAGATTGTAATTGCAAAGCAAAAGGAGCTGATGGAGGACATTAAAAACGCCGTGGATGAGCTTATCGGCGGCATTGAGTACGAGGATGAATTTTACACACAGTTACTTGACAAGATGGTGATTAACGACAGAGAGAACATAGATGTATATCTGAATTTACTTCCCCTTAAATGGAGCTATACGGTTGCGGGCAGCATAAACTGTCTAAAGGACAGACAGCTAAAAAAAGCGTTAGCCTCTGAAAACGCCCTGCAAGCACGGCGGAACATTTCAGAGGCTTCACTACCTATATCGGTCAGTAATCCCGCCACATTTCGGTAAGGCATCGTATACCGCTGCGCCAGATAGCGCATGGAAGCGGATAATTCACCGTCCGGGCCGCCGAACTGTGTCAGTATTACCTGTGCGATTTTTGGATTTGGCGTAGAGATGTTTACCGGATATTCCAGTCTTTTTTCATAATTCCACATTTAACAGTACCCTCCTTCCCATGGCCACGGCTGGTCTGCCCACTGCCAGTGGTCGTCGGTATTGATACAATCCATTGTCAATGGTCCGAATTGGGCCGCATAGTTTGAAAGAGCCTGGCGGCGCATCTGGCTGTATTTTTGGAAAAATTCCAGAGCTTGCTGGTCATCTGGATGCGTATCGAGATAGAGCGCCATATCGTAGGCCATAAAGCTTACTTTGTTAATCCAAGATAACAACTCTTGTCTGTTTCTGGCTTGGTTCATAATCTTCTCACGCTCCTTCCAAGAAATGGTTTGTCAAGTTCCGGGAATATCGTGCCGACCGAAAAAGCCTGTTCCGGTTCGTAAGAGCTTGTAAATTGCTGCCAAGGAACGGTAGCCATCGCCAGGAAACAGGTGCAGTCCACAGCATTTGAATATCCGCCGGGCTGCATGGTATATGGCATTGCGCCGCGGTTGTTAGACTGATAACAGTTACACATAGAAAACTCCTGCTTTGTTTTACTATAAAATATGCATAAATCCAAAGACTGGTGCATAAGTTAGAACAAAGATTTTAAAAAATAAGTTTTTTTTTTAGTACAAGACCGGAAAAAATGCAGAAAATGTAGATTTTCATTGAATTTTATATTATAATAGCATACAGTGATGGAAAATCTGCCAGCGTATTTTGAAAGGACAGGTTCACATTTTGCTGATGTTTGGCGGGAGGATATCGCCCGGGTCACAATACAGCTTTCAGAATGCAGCTGGTAAAAATAAATATATGGGGGAAATTGTATGTACAATGATGAGAACGTAATCAAAATCAAACATGACGTCTTGTATGAAGTAGCGAAGCTGGCGTTCGACGGCACATTGGAAGAAAAACGGGATGAGATTCCGGAAAAGTTAATACCAGGTCCGCAGCCGCAATTCCGCTGCTGTATTTATAAGGAAAGAGAGATTATCCGTCAAAGAGTCCGTCTGGCAGAGGGTAAGAATTTAAGAGGTCAGTCAGATAATGTGATTCAGGTCATCGGTTCTGCATGTGAAGGCTGTCCGATTTCCAGCTATACGGTAACGGATAACTGTCAGAACTGTCTTGGCAAGGCGTGTATGAATGCCTGCAAATTTGGTGCGATTACGATGGGACGTGACCGTTCTTATATTGATCCGTCCAAGTGTAAAGAGTGTGGGCAGTGTGCAAAGGCATGCCCATACAATGCCATTGTTGGCGTGAAGCGTCCATGTAAGGTTGCCTGTCCGGTAGACGCCATTACTTATGATGAGTACAACGTTTCTGTAATTGACAAAGAAAAATGTATCCGCTGCGGACAGTGTATTCACAATTGTCCATTTGGAGCAATCGGTTCCCAGACATTTATCATTGATGTGATTGAAGCGATCAAATCCGGTAAAAAAGTGTATGCGATGGTGGCGCCTGCTACAGAAGGCCAGTTTGGTACGGATATTACAATGCAGAGCTGGAAAAATGCGTTAAAGAAGTTAGGGTTTGAAGATACAATTGAAGTTGGCCTTGGCGGTGATATGACTGCTGCAAGTGAAGCAGATGAGTGGGCAGAGGCTTATAAAGAAGGCAAAAAGATGACAACTTCCTGCTGTCCGGCGTTTGTAAACATGGTTTACAAACATTATCCAGAGCTGAAAGATCATGTGTCTACAACCGTATCTCCGATGTGCGGCGTTTCCCGTATGATAAAAGCTGCAGATCCGGAAGCGTATACTGTATTTATAGGACCATGCATTGCAAAAAAATCTGAGGTCAAAGATCAAAAGATCGAAGGAAATGCAGATGCAGTACTAACGTACAGTGAAATCCGCACGATTATGAAGGTAAAAAATATTACCCTGGAGCCTGCTGAAAATGAATATCAGGAATCCAGTATTTTTGGCAAACGTTTTGGAAATTCTGGCGGCGTAACAGAAGCAGTGCTTCAATGTCTGAAAGAGACAGATCAGGTAATGGATGCCAAAGTATGCAAAGCAAATGGCGCAGCTGAATGTAAGAAAGCCTTGCTGCTTATGAAAGTCGGCAAACTGCCGGAAGACTTTATTGAAGGAATGGCATGTAACGGTGGCTGCGTAGGCGGGCCAAGTGCATTCCAGGATCAAATAAAATCCAAGAAGAACAGAGACACATTGCTGTCGCAGGCAGATGATCGTGGTGTACATGGAAATCTTGGAAATTACGATATGGATAAGTTCTCCATGCATCGTGCATAAATCAATAGAATTATGGCTGCACTCACTACCCGTTTGGATAGTGAGTGTTTTGTCGCATCATAAAAAGGTACATATATGAATTTCAATGCTTCTCAAATAAAAGCAGTTACCCACGCGACAGGACCGTGTCTTGTTTTGGCCGGTCCGGGTAGTGGGAAAACGGCGGTCATTACAAAACGCACCGAGTATCTGATTACCCGGCGTCAGATTTCTCCTTATCACATTTTAGTTGTCACATTTACGAAAGCGGCTGCTTACGAAATGCGTACCCGCTTTGAACAGATGACGTCTAAAAAATATCCTGGTGTCAGCTTTGGTACTTTTCATGCGGTTTTTTTCACGATTCTTAAACATGCTTATCATTATACAGCTTCCAATATTGCAGGCGAAGAAGTCAAATATCAGTTTATGCGTGAAATTATAGCGAAAAATAGAATTGCCTGTGAAGATGAATCTGAGTTTGCCAGCCATATGTTAAGTGAAATTAGCGTATTAAAAAACAGCGGTGTGGAAATGCAAAATTATTATCCGGTTCATTGTGGAAAAGATGTTTTTTTGCAAATCTGCACAGAATACAGCAGATATATGAAAGATCACAGGCTCATTGATTTTGACGATATTTTAGTCTATACAAAGGAATTATTGGAACAGCGCAAAGATATCCGCGCGGCATGGCAGCAAAAATTTAGATATATTATGGTGGATGAATTTCAGGATATTAACAGATTGCAGTATCAGACCATTCGCCTTTTATGTGGGAAGGAGGCCAATTTATTTATTGTAGGAGATGATGACCAGTCTATCTACCGTTTTCGAGGCTCCAAGCCGGAGTTCATGTTAAATTTTCCAAAGGATTTTCCAAAGGCGCAGGTGATCTATCTTTCTGTGAATTATCGTTGCCCAAAAGAAGTTGTTCAAAAGGCCGGGAATTTGATTTGTCGTAATAAAAACCGTTTTGACAAGCAGATGACAAGCGCTGGGGCAGATGGTACGGCTTTTAGGGTTTCAAAGTTTGAAACAGTGCAGGAAGAAAATAAGGCGATCATAGAGCTGATTCGTATCCAGCTTTCCCAGGGATTCCGGTATAGCCAGATTGCAGTGCTTTACCGCACCAATACACAGCCGGGGCCGTTGATTGCCAAGCTGATGGAATACAATCTGCCATTTCGGACAAAAGAGCGGATTCCTAATTTGTATGAGCACTGGATTGCACAGGATATGAAAGCTTATTTCAGACTGGCGCTTGGGAGCAGGCAGCGCAAGGATTTTTTGCGCATTATGAACCGTCCGAAACGATATATCAGCAGAGAAAGTCTTTTAACGCAGGAAATATCCTTTGAAAGATGGCAGGATTTTTATCGGGAGCAATCTTGGATTGCGGAACGGATTGAACAGCTCCAATGTGATCTTAAGGCATTGACGAGGATTACGCCATATGCAGCAGTTAATTATATCCGAAAAGCGGTTGGTTACGATGAATATTTGACGGAGTATGCGCTTAGCCGTCAGATACCGGCAAATGAGCTGATGGAAACGCTGGATGAAATACAGGAAAGCACAAAAGAGTATCAAAAGCTTGGCGAATGGATACAGTTTACGGAAGAATATACCGAGAAATTAAAGCAGGAACAGCAAAAACCGCAGGATACGGACAGTATTTCTATTCTAACGCTTCATGCATCAAAAGGGCTGGAATATGATATTGTTATCATACCGGATGTCAATGAAGGAATGATTCCTTATAAGAAGGCGGTATTAGAAGAAGAGCTGGAAGAAGAGCGAAGGATGATGTATGTGGGCATGACACGTACGAAAAAGAAACTGTTTTTGTCATATGTAGAAACGATAAGAAATAAAAAGGCAAATCCGTCTTGTTTTTTGTCAGAAATTTAAGAAAATGATATACAAACGCTGAAACTTAATGCTATAATAAGAAACAGGGATAAAAATGTAAACGCGAAGGAACGGTAAACCGTTTCTAAAATAAAAGGATACAGTAGATACAGGAATCGGTTCCAGTGAACAGGCAGATAAGAGAAGGCGGAAAAGATATGGAATATACAATCATTGAAGGAAATTATGCAAAAATCGGTGTATCCAAAGTGGCAGATACCGTATATTTTACATTTGAAGGCGAAAAAGAGCAGAAATGCGCGATTTTACTTTATACTGTAAATGATAATGAAATTCGAATCCCGGTTCCGGATGAATACTGCATCGGAGCGCTTCGGTCTGTGGGCATCCGCGGGCTGAAATGGAAAAAGATGAACTATAATTATGAAATTGACGGAAAGCTGTTATTCGATCAACATGCCCGTAAGGTGATCGGGCGGGAAAAATGGGCCGATACCGGACGTCTAAATCAAAACCATCCGGTACGTGCAGGTTTTGATTTTGCAGGCTTTGCATGGGATGGGGATCGTTTTCCGGAGATTCCAAGAGAGCAGATGGTTATGTATAAGCTGAATGTCCGGGCATTTACCATGGATGCCGGATTCAGTGGAAAGAAAAAAGGAACCTTTGCAGGTGTGATGGAAAAGATTCCATACTTAAAAGAGCTTGGGGTTACATCTTTGGAGCTTATGCCAGTCTATGAATTTGAAGAACTGATTGCAGAAGAAGGTAAAAAACAAAATTTGGACGGTTGGAGTGAAAATGCAAAAGAGGGGTTTTTGCTGGAAGACAGTCAGCCGCCATCTTATAAGATTAACTGCTGGGGGTATGTGTCTGGTGATTACTATGCGCCAAAAGCATCCTATTCTGCGACAGGAGAGCCATCTTTGGAGTTAAAAACACTCATACGTGAGTTGCATAAAAATCATATGGAATGCATTTTGGAAATGTATTTTGATGAGAAAATGAATCAGAATATTGCAGTAGAGATTTTACGTTACTGGGTGATGGAATATCATGTAGATGGATTCCATTTGCTTGGAGCAGCATTATCTGTAGATGCAATGGCACAGGATTTGATTTTACGCAGGACAAAGCTGTTTGCGGAGGGATTCAGCAGACATCTGTTTCAGGAGAAAACATCTTATCCGCATTTGTTTGTGTACAACGACGATTTTTTATATGCATCCAGAAAAATGCTGAGCAGGAATCATGGAAATATGCCGGAATTGCTGGGACAGTTAAAGCGGCAGCATCCGGTTTTTGGCTTTGTAAATTTTATTGCGGGAAATAATGGATATACGCTGGCCGATTTGTTTTGTTATGTGCAAAAACATAACGAAGCAAATGGTGAGGACAATCAAGACGGACTGGTATGGAATTTCAGCTGCAACGGCGGCGTGGAAGGTATGACACGCAAACGTACAATTTTGGAGTTTCGCAGAAAACAGATGCGTAATGCGGTTACGCTTGTGATGATTGGTCAGGGAGTGCCGTTACTTATGGCAGGCGATGAATTTGGCAATTCCCAACAGGGAAATAATAATTGCTATTGTCAAGATAATAAGACCGGATGGGTAAACTGGAGCGCTCTGAAACGGTGCGCGCCATATGCACAGTTTGTAAGGCAGATGATCGCGTTTCGCAGGCAGCATCCAGTTCTAAGCAGCAGCAAACCGATGCAGATGTGTGATTATGCATCCAAAGGTTATCCGGATTTGTCGTATCATGGGGAAAATGCATGGATGCTTTCCAATGTATATCCAGATGCGGTCGGGATGTTATATTATGGCGCCTATGCTTTGCGGGAGGATGGATCAGAAGATGATTTTATTTATATAGGCCTGAATTTTTATATGGAACCCCAGTGTTTGGCGCTGCCAAAGCTGCCGCGCAGAATGCGATGGAATTTGGCTGTCAATACGGCGAACAAAGACATGCCGTTTTGTGATCCTCCTCAGCCAGTGGAGAAAAAACACCAGATCGAAGTTCCGCCGCAGTCAATCGTCATACTGGTTGGAAAATAATGAATAAAAATTTATGAGATATTTAAAATAGGAGCATCTATCATTATGAAACTTATACACAATGGTTTACAGCATATTCGAACGATCAATCATCACAAAAAGCTGGTTATGGAAGCCTGCTTTCGACTTGGACTGTACTGGCAGGGGTTTACGCATGATTTGTCCAAATACACCTGGCCGGAGCTGCGCATCGGCATCCGTTATTATAGAGATGACCAGAGTCCGCACAACGGAGAGCGGGAGAAGTATGGCTACTCTACGGCCTGGCTGCATCACAAAGGACGCAATAAGCATCATGCGGAATATTGGATTGACTATACAGCAGATAAAAATCCTTCGGACAGACATGTGACTGGAATGAGAATGCCGGTCAAATATGTGGTTGAGATGTTTGTAGACCGTGTCAGCGCTTCGAAAAACTATCGGAAAGAAAAGTACAGGGATTCGGATCCGCTGGAATATTATGAAAAACGCAAGCATTATATGGTTGTGCATGAGGATACGAGAAAGCAGCTCGAAATCCTTTTGCATATGCTGGCAAAGGAAGGCGAGGAGAAGACCTTCCGATATATTCGCCAGCATATTTTAAGAAATAACCATTTGGAAAAATTGCAGCATATCTTCGGGAAGCGGCGCCAGCAACGTTAGTGTCTGCCCTGTAATAGGATGTATAAAATTAAGATTTCCGGCATGAAGAGCCTGCCTTTTCATCCGGGAATCTTTTGGATTGTAAAGAAAATCTCCAATGAGCGGATGGCCGATATGGCACATATGCACACGAATTTGGTGAGTGCGTCCCGTATCCAGCCAAAGCTTTACAAAAGACAGGTCATCTTTTGTTGCAAGTGTTTGAAAATGTGTAACAGCTGGTTCGCCGTCAGCGGAAACCGTGCGGGCGATGATGGTATCTTTTTGCCGGGCAATCGGTGCGCAGATCGTACCTGTTTCGGGTGTTATGCCTTGTACAATTGCATAGTAAGTTCGTTGAATAGTTCGTTTTCGCATTTGTTCATATAAGAGACAGCTGCTATAGGTATTTTTGGCAATGATCGTTAATCCGCTCGTATCTTTGTCCAGACGGTTGATACATCGGTATGGATAGGATTCTTGTTTTTGGATGGCATGGTACAATACAGCATTAGCCAGTGTATTTTTATCATGTCCGATCGAAGGGTGAATGGGCATATTTGCAGGTTTATTAATCACCAGCAGATCTTCGTCTTCGTATACAACGCAGATGGGAAGAGCTGTTGGAGATATTTTTTGTGCAGCCTCCGGCTCTATAAGCTCAATGGTCAATATCTCTCCTTCTTTTAGTATGTGGTTAACATAAGCCCATTCGTGATTAATCTGTATCCCGTTTTTTGTCTTTTTCAGTTGGATCATGACAGAACGTGAATAATGTTTTTCTTTTAAAAATCTTAAAATACTCCATCCGGCAGCATCTTTTTGTATCGGGTAAGTTAATATTCTCTTCATAAAACTGATTATACAACAAAATTTGAAAATTGGAAAGGCACGAAGAAGACGCTGCTTTCATAGAATATAAGAAAGTGGCTTTGAGGTGTGGGTTTTGAAGACTTTTTTGCCGCCTTTGGGTATACAGGAGGAGAGAAAAGTTTTAGAAGAAATGCAGGGAGGAAGCCTTGAGGCCCGAAATACACTAATTGTCCGCAATATGAGGCTGGTAGCGCACATTGTGAAAAAGTATCAGAATGCAGATGAAGATATGGAAGAAATGATTTCCATTGGTACGATTGGATTGATTAAGGCAGTCCTGACCTTTCAGCCGGAAAAAGGTTCTAGATTGTCAACCTATGCAGCAAGGTGCATTGACAATGAATTGCTGATGCATTTACGGAATCTTAGGAAAGTATCAAGAGAAGTATCTATTTATGAGCCAATCGGGACAGATAAAGAGGGAAATCAAATCAATTTTATGGACATTATTGAAAGTGATGAACCGGATGTAGTAGAAATTATGGATAAAAACAGTAAAATCCGGTATCTTAAGAAGATTTTGCCAAAAATACTGACAGAACGGGAACAAGAAATTATTGTGCTGCGGTATGGCCTGATGGATGATAAACCAGTGACACAAAAGCAAATTGCAAACCGTCTTGGAATCTCACGATCCTATGTCAGCAGGATTGAAAAACGGGCTCTTGGAAAACTGCGGGCAGGGATGGAAAATATACAAACCGGCTTGAAAAATTTCCCTTCCCAATCTTGAAAATCTATGGTAGAATAAACTTATCTTTTTTGTGACAGTTCCAAAAGACTCGCCGGTTCCCAGGCGAGTCAATTCTTAAAAATTCCCAGTATGATTATATAAAACAGGAGGAATGGATTGTATAGTATTGTATCAACTGCGATTATCCGCGGGATTAACAGTCTGCCTGTGCAGGTAGAAGCAGATGTCAGCGACGGCATGCCAATGTTTGAAATGGTAGGTTTTTTGGCATCAGAAGTAAAAGAAGCCAGGGAGCGTGTGCGCGCAGCCTTGCGCAACAGTGGATACTACCTTCCGGCGAAACGGATTACGGTTAATTTATCGCCGGCTAACATTAAAAAAACGGGTTCGGCCTTTGATCTTCCAGTAGCGGCAGCGATATTAGCAGCGCTCGGTATTTTACCATCAGAGCGTCTTGCATCGCTTTTAATTGTAGGTGAAATTGGTTTAAATGGCAAAGTACAGCCGGTGGAAGGAATTCTTCCGATTGTGGCAGAGGCGAAAGGACATGGATTTACACAATGTATGGTGCCGTATGAAAACCGCAAGGAAGCATCTTTTATTCAGGACATGCCGATTATTCCGGTAAAAAGCATTACAGAAATGATAGATATTTTGAATGGAAAAGAGTGTGTGCCTGAGAATATAAAACCGTCAGCGCAGAAAGAAAAAAATAAACAAAAAATCGAAGAAACAGGCGAGAAAAAAGAACTGGACTTTTCCCAGATTCATGGACAGCGCCTTGTTCGGCGTGCCAGTGAAGTAGCTGCGGCAGGGATGCACAATCTTTTGATGATCGGTCCTCCGGGAGCTGGAAAGACGATGATTGCCCAGAGAATACCGACCATTTTGCCGCCGATGTGCCTGGAAGAACAGCTGGAATTGGCTAGAATTTACAGTGTTAGTGGTATGCTGCTGCATGATGACGATAGAATATGCAGACGGCCGTTTCGCAGTCCACACCATACGATTACACCCCAGGGACTTGTAGGAGGCGGCGCTGTGCCAAAGCCGGGAGAAGTATCGCTCGCGCATAAGGGAGTATTGTTTTTGGACGAGCTTGCAGAGTTTCAAAAATCTACCTTAGAGCTGCTTCGCCAGCCGTTGGAAGATAAAAAAATACAAATAGTAAGATTGCACGGAAGCTGCAGCTATCCGGCAGATTTTATGCTTGTAGCAGCGACAAATCCATGTCCCTGTGGTGCGTATCCAGATATGAACCGGTGTCGATGTACACAAAATGCAATAGACCGTTATCTTGGCAGAATCAGTCAGCCATTGCTTGACCGGATAGATCTATGCGTGGAGACTTCACAGCTTACATTCGCAGAGCTTACATCTGTTTCTAAAAACGAAAGTTCTGCGTGCATACGTGCCAGAGTGTGCAGAGCATGGGAGCTGCAAAAGGAGCGGTATGCACACAGCGGGATTTATTTTAACAGCCAGATTCCCGCAGACAGATTGAAAGAAATTTGTATGCTTACGGAAAAGGAAGAGAAGTACTTAAAAAATATGTATCAGCAGTCCAATTTGACAGCACGCTCTTACCACAAAATTTTACGTGTGGCAAGAACCATTGCTGACCTTTCCAATAGCAATCAGGTAGATATCAATCATCTTGCCGAAGCATTCTGCTACCGCAGCCTGGATCGAAAGTATTGGGAAAGGCGGTGAGCAGACGATGAAGTATGCTTATTGGCTAACGAGCATGAAAGGGTGTACTCCTAGAGTAAGGAAACTGCTTTTTTCTTTTTGTGCAAATGCGCAGGAGGTATATCGGTTAAGCAACAAAGAACTGGAGAAAATTCCAGGACTCATGCATAAGGATGTTCTGCGCATCATAGAATCAAAAAAAACATGGGACATTGATAAAAAGTGGCAGGACCTTGTGCAGTCAGGTATCAGGTTTGTAAGTTGTGAGCAGGAGGACTATCCGCAACAGCTTTTGGAACTTGCAGATGCACCTTATGGGATTTTTTACCGAGGCAGGCTGCCAGTACCGGGAGAATTTCGGGTGGCGATAGCAGGTGCCAGAATGTGTTCGGAATATGGCAGGACGTTGGCAAGAGAGATTGCAAGGGAACTGGCTTTGCAGGATGCAGCAGTAGTCAGCGGGATGGCAAGGGGAATTGATGCGGCAGGGCACAGGGGCGCTTTGGACAGCGGCGGGAATACTTATGCGTTGTTTGGATGTGGTGTGGATATCTGCTATCCAAATTATCACAGGCAGTTGTATGATGAGATTGAACGGCATGGCGGGCTGCTGAGTGAATATTTGCCTGGGACGAAGCCGCTGCCGGCTTTTTTTCCGCAGCGAAACCGTTTGATTAGCATATTATCAGATGTGGTACTTATTATAGAAGCAAGAGAAAAGAGCGGTTCCTTGATTACGGCTGATTTTGCTTTGGAGCAGGGCAGAGATGTTTATGCGCTTCCCGGTCGTGTTACAGATATGTTGAGTTATGGCTGCAACCGATTGATCGCACAGGGAGCAGGTATTATTTTATCAGTGGAAGACTGTCTGGCCGAGCTGTCTATGCAGGCAGTCCGTAAAAAAGAAATTGTTTGTAAAAGCGCCTTGAAAACGGGAAATTGTGAAATTTTTGACAATTTACAGAAATTTTCTCTTGAAAAAGATGAGCGGTTGGTGTATGGTTGTCTTGGTCTTTTGCCAACGGGCTTTGAAACTTTACTAGAAAAAACAGGATTAGACATACAGGCACTTAGTCAGATATTGGCAGCCCTGATGCAGAAGCACCATATTGAAGAAGTGTATAAAAATCACTATAAAATAATTACGGAATGAATAAGGTGAGGAGTAGTCATGGCAAAATATCTGGTAATTGTGGAATCTCCGGCAAAGGTAAAAACAATCAAAAAATTTTTGGGGAAAAACTATGAAGTTACCGCATCGAACGGACATGTCAGAGATCTGCCAAAAAGTAAGATGGGAATTGATTTCGAACACAATTTTGAACCAAAATATATTACCATCCGGGGAAAAGGAGATATTCTTGCAAAATTGCGCAAGGAAGCAAAAAAAGCAGACCGTGTGTATCTGGCAACGGACCCTGATCGAGAAGGAGAGGCCATTTCGTGGCATTTGTCAAAAGCTTTAAATTTGGATGAAAAAAAAGAAGTATATCGTATTAGTTTTAATGAAATTACAAAAAATGCAGTGAAGGCATCACTGAAACAACCAAGAGAGATTGACATGGATCTGGTGAATGCGCAACAAGCCAGGCGTATTTTGGATCGCATGGTAGGATATAAGATTAGTCCACTGCTTTGGGAAAAAGTAAAACGTGGTCTAAGCGCAGGGCGTGTACAATCCGTGGCATTACGTATTATTGCTGATCGGGAGAATGAGATTAATGAATTTATACCAGAAGAGTACTGGACGATTGGCGCACAGTTAAGTGTTGCCGGAGAAAAAAAGAAACTGGATGCAAAATTTTATGGCACCGCTCATGGACGCATAAAAATTGAAAACAAAGAGCAGGCTGAAAAAATTCGGCAGGAGCTCTCAAAAGCGGCCTATCAGGTGTTGGAGGTAAAAAAGGGTGAGCGCACGAAAAAAGCTCCGTTTCCGTTTACAACAAGCACGCTTCAGCAGGAAGCATCCAAGGTTTTAAATTTTTCCACACTAAAGACGATGCGTCTGGCGCAGCAGTTGTATGAAGGCGTGGAGATCAAAGGAGCCGGTGTGATAGGTTTGATTACCTATTTGAGAACAGATTCTGTGCGTATATCCGAAGAGGCTGACGCACAAGCCAGAGATTATATTGGGAAAAATTACGGAGAAGCATATATTGCGGCTGCATCAGCAGAAAAGAAAAAATCCGGCAAGATACAGGATGCACATGAAGCGATCCGTCCGACAGATATTTTAAGAACTCCGGCAGAAGTTAAGGAATCGCTTTCCAGAGATCAGTTTCGCTTATATCAGCTTATCTGGAAACGATTTGCTGCCAGCCGTATGAGCGCTGCAAAATATGAAACGACAAGCATTAAAATCGGTGCAGGTGATTATCGGCTGACCGTATCTGCATCCAGAGTAGCGTTTGATGGTTTTATGTCTGTATATATGAGTGATGAGGATGAAAAAGGGGATCATAACGTATTGCTGAAATCGATCGATGCATCTTCCAAGCTTACACTTGCCGAATTGGAATGTACCCAGCATTTTACCCAGCCTCCGGCTCATTATACGGAAGCTGCCCTTGTAAAAGCTCTGGAAGAACATGGTATCGGAAGGCCAAGTACGTATGCTCCGACAATTACGACATTGCTTGCGCGTCGCTATGTATTAAAAGAAAATAAAAATCTGCATCTGACAGAGCTTGGAGAGGCTGTAAATACGATTATGAAAGAGGCATTTGCTACGATTGTGGACGAAGAATTTACTGCAAATATGGAAATGCTTCTTGATAAAGTGGAAGAAGGAGACATCAGCTGGAAGACGATTATAAGCAATTTTTATCCAGATTTAGAGGAAGCAGTAGAAAAAGCAGAAAAAACACTGGAAAAAGTACAGATTGCGGATGAGGTCACTGATATCATTTGTGAGGAGTGTGGCCGTAATATGGTCATTAAATATGGTCCGCATGGGAAATTTTTGGCATGTCCGGGATTTCCAGACTGCAGGAATACAAAGCCTTATCTGGAAAAGATAGGAGTAGCCTGTCCGAAATGCGGCAAAGATATCGTTGTGCGAAAGACAAAAAAAGGCAGACGTTTTTATGGATGTGAAGCAGGGCCAGATGATTGTGATTTTATGTCATGGCAAAAACCATATCCGGAAAAATGTCCGAAATGCGGCGGTTATATGGTAGAAAAAGGAAGCAAGATTGTTTGTGCAGACGCACAGTGCGGATACGTATGTGAGCGTAAAAGTGATGTGAACAAAGAACCATAAAATAACAGGAAGCAGTTTCCGATCAAAATGGTCTCTCAGGATATGGGAGGCCATTTCCTACGGTCGGCGCAGGAAATGCACAAATATGCACTGTTCCAAACAATTCAGAAAATATTACAGGAAATCTTGTAAAATCAGTTGAATTATCAGACAGGAAATGTTATTATACTTCTATATAGGGCAAAAAAGGTAAACAACGCCCATAATTATGCCGACAAAAGGAGGTGCAGTCAAAGGATGAGTGTTCAACTGCTTGATAAGACGAGAAAGATAAATAAACTGCTCCATAATAACATTTCATCCAAGGTCATATTTAACGACATCTGTGAAGTCATGACAGATATTTTAACGTCAAATATCCTTGTCATTAGTAAAAAAGGAAAAATACTAGGAACAAGCCGGTGCAGCGGAATACCGGAGATTTCTGAATTAATCGTGGATGAAGTCGGTGAACATATTGATGTGATGTTAAATGAACGTTTGCTTGGTATTTTGTCTACAAAAGAAAATGTTAATTTAGAAACGCTTGGATTTATACATAATATTCATAAATATGCAGCAATTATTACACCGATTGATATTGCAGGTGAGCGTCTTGGTACATTGTTCGTATATCGCAGTGATGATCCATATGATATTGATGATATCATTTTGTGCGAGTATGGAACTACGGTAGTAGGACTGGAAATGATGCGTTCTGTAAATGAGGAAAGCGAGGAGGAGACAAGAAAGATCCAGATTGTTCGTTCCGCGATCAATACGTTATCTTTTTCCGAGTTAGAAGCAATCATTCATATTTTTGATGAATTAAATGGTACAGAAGGGATTCTTGTTGCAAGCAAGATAGCGGATCGTGTTGGTATTACACGTTCTGTTATCGTAAATGCACTGCGTAAATTTGAAAGTGCAGGTGTTATTGAATCCCGCTCATCAGGTATGAAGGGAACTTATATTAAAGTTGTAAATGATGTCGTATTTTCTGAGTTGGAAGCGCTGAAAAAGAAAAATCAGAAGGGAATCTGAGCAGTTACTTGCAAAAAAGGTTCCTTTTTTTGCTTGTTATGGCCAAATATGGTAGTTAATCGACAAAAAAAATACAATATCGGGAAAAAATACTCTTGTAAAAATTTTGTGATTAATTATAATGTATTATAGAGTAGAAACAAAAAGAATATACAGGCAGAATATGATCAAAAAACTAAATAAGGTTATCTAAGCAGAAAATTTAATTTAGAACTAAGGAACGAAAGTGTAAAAGATCATGTAAGAAGTCATGATAAGTTGCTGAATGGAAAACAATTAGCAAAGTACAAAAAGAGTAGAGTCAAATGGTGAAGAAACAAGATAGAAGACAATAGTATATATGAAGGGACAAGATAAAGAGAACAAGATAAAGACTAGGAAAGAACGGAAATCATAAATCAGATTAAGAAATAAAATAAGAAACATCAGAGAAAAGCAAACAAAAGCATAAAAACAAAAAGCAAATAAAAAACAAAAAGCAAATAAAAAACAAAAAGCAAATAAAAAACAAAAAGCAAACAAAAAGATAAAACAAAGTCAGGAGGAAAATATATGTTTCAGTCATCTGCGTTTGATTATATTAACGTATTAGATAAAGCAGCCGATGCAAGCTGGCTTCGAGAAACTACACTTGCAAATAACATTGCAAATGCAACAACACCGGAGTATAAGCGGTATGATGTGGATTTTCAGTCTTTATTGGAACGGGAGCTGATGGATTCAAAATTTAATCGGAATTTGGATAAGAAGATACATAATGTAAATTTGGATCATTTAACGGCAACTTCACAGATTGATATGGCGGCAGAATCTTATTCTTATCGTTTGGATGAAAATAATGTAGATATGCATACGGAAAATGTTGAGCTGGCTTCTGAGCAGATTCGCTACAAAGGGCTAACAGACAGCATTACACAGGAATTCACACGTATGCGTACAGCCATCGGCAAATAACCGGCAGCAGCATAGGCATACAGCAATTTTGGGAAAGGAATGAGAGGCTATGTCATTATTTCAATCATTTGGTATCAGTGCGTCAGGTATGACTGCACAGCAGTTTCGCGCAGATATTATCGCGGAAAATCTTGCGAATGTAAATACGACAAGAACAGAAGACGGCAATACTTATCGCCGTAAGGTCGTCGCTTTTCAGGAAAAAGGTGTGGACCGGTTTGACCGCTATCTGACAGAGGGCAGAAAACGCGGCAGCCATATCGGAAATGGTGTAAAAGTTGTGGAAGTCAGGGAAGATACGACTTCGGATTTTATTATGGAGTACGACCCGGATCATCCAGATGCGGATGAGAATGGATATGTATCTTATCCGAATGTGAATATTGTAACAGAAATGACAAATTTAATCGATGCCAGCCGCGCATATGAAGCAAACATTACTGCATTCGAAGCGAGCAAATCTATGGCACAGGCCGGACTGTCGATTGGAAAGTAAGATAAGATCAGATAAAATCAGGAGTTGAAGGGAAATGGACGTATCAAATATTACAGGAGCTTCGCAAGCAGAAGCAGCGTTTCTATCAGCACAGAAGCAGTTTGAAATCTCTGCGCAGGAAAATACGGAAGATTTTGAGACAGTTTTCCAATCTGCACTTGGAATGGTGGAAGAGACGAACGATCTTCATAACGACGCGGAGTCAGCAATGATTCAGTTTGCTATGGGACAGTCGGAAAATACGCATGATTTGCTCATTGCACAGTCGAAAGCGAATATTGCGCTACAGTATACAGTGGCGGTAAAAGATAAGCTTCAAGAAGCTTATCGTGAAATCATGCAGATGCAGATTTAAAATAATCCTAATATAGAAAAGACAGCTAGGCGGCAGGCGGCTTGAGTGTGGAAACAATAAAGATTAGGAGATTGGAATACGGAGAGTGGGTAAAAAATGCCGGATAAGATAAGAGAAATACTAAATAATATTGTTGAATGGTGGAAGAAGTTTACAAAAAAGCAACAGATGATTCTTGTAAGCTCGACACTGATTGTTATCATTGCAGTCGCAATTTTGGCGTTTGTGCTGACAAGGCCCAAAATGACGATTATTAAAATTTGTGATAATGCAAAAGAAGCATCTACGGTACAGCAGCTGTTGACAGATGCAGGTATTTATCATGAAGTCTCAGATACCGGGCTGACGTTTTCGATCCAGCAAAAGGATTCGGCGGCAGCAAATATTTTGCTTGGATCGAATGCCATTCGAACCGAAGATGAAGGGTTAAAAGCAATTTTAGACGGCAGTCTGAGTACGACAGAATCAGATAAAACAAAGCTGGAAAAAGAATATAAGGAAAAACATATTGCGCAAGTACTGGAAACTTTGGAAAACGTAGAAAAAGCAAGCGTAATGCTGGATATTCCAAATGATGACGGTACGTTGATTGCTAGTAAACAGGAATCTTTTGCAGAAGTATTTCTGACACTGGATGGTGAAATGTCAGAAGAGCAGGCGCTTGGATTGGCGCGGATGATTGCAACCGGGCTTGGAAATAAGACGACAGATAATATTTCGATTATGGACAGTAATTTAAATATGCTGTATTCCGGCGGTATGGGCGATCTGACGACAGCCTCAGGCATGACTGCTTCACAGCTTTCTTTTCAGCAAAAAGTGGAAAACAAAGTAAAAGGAAATGTAAAAGACGTTTTGCTTGGAACCGGACAATATCAAAATGTTGAAGTGGGTGTGAACCTGCCTTTGAACTTTGACAAGAAAACGACCAGCTCGAAGACGTACGATCCGGGCGAAGGACGGGAGCAGGGGCCTTATAAAAGCGACAGGACATACGATGAGTCTACAACTTCTGGAGGGGCAAATGTACCTGGTACAGATGCGAATGGCGAAGATGGCAATTATATGATTACAGATGGAGATCAGACGGAGCAGACGATTTCAGATTCTTCCAGAGACTATGCATTAAATGAAACAATTGAAAATATTGAAGCCGGAATCGGAAATATTCTGTATGAGGATGCATCATTAGCTGTTACATTAAAAACTTACATAAAATATGATGAAGATACACTAAGGGCAAATGGAGATCTGGAAGGTACAACTTTTGAAGAATATCGTGCGCAGATAGAAAGTCAGGGAGCACAAAGACAGCAAGTAGATGCAGATACGATTGATTCTATTGCAAAGGCGAGCGGTATTGATGCGGAACGAATTTCTGTAATCGCATATCAGGAACCGTTGTTTATTCCATCAGAAGGAAGCGGAAGAACATTTTCTGACTATCTGGAAATCGTTTTAGCAGTATTGATCTTTGCATTATTAGGATTTGTAGTGTTTATGAGCACACGAAAAGAGAAAGCTCCAGAACTGGAGCCAGAATTGTCGGTTGAGACATTATTACAAACAACAAAAGAAAATGAAGAGGAAAGCCTGGAGGATATTGGCTTTAAAGAAAAATCCGAGGCCAGGATACTGATTGAAAAGTTCGTAGAAGAGAAACCAGAGGCTGTTGCGTCATTGCTCCGCAATTGGCTCAATGAAGACTGGGAATAAGATAAAATTGAGGGAGAGACATGGCAGATAAGATGAGTGGTCTTCAAAAAGCGGCAGTTCTTCTGATCGCGCTGGGACCGGAAAAATCGGCAAGTATATTCAGATATTTAAAAGAAGATGAGATTGAGGAGCTGACATTGGAAATTGCGAATACGAGAAGTATCGCACCACAGCTAAAAGATGATATCATCAATGAATTTTATCAGGTGTGTCTGGCACAGCAATACATATCAGAAGGCGGTATCGGTTATGCAAAAGATCTTCTGGACAAAGCGCTTGGTGAAGAACGTGCACAGCAGGTTATTACAAAATTGACAGCATCCCTTCAGGTACGTCCATTTGAGTTTGTACGTAAGACGGATGCGAGCCAGGTATTAAACTTTATCCAGGATGAACATCCGCAGACGATCGCTATGATTCTGTCATATCTGTCTCCAAATCAGGCGTCCATGATTATTGGCTCGCTGGATCCGGAAAAACAGGCAGATGTTGCAAGACGTATCGCTATGATGGATCGGACATCACCGGATGTAATTAAAGAAGTGGAAAGCGTATTGGAGCGAAAGCTGGCATCCCTGGCCAATCAGGATTACACGATTGTCGGCGGTGTCGATGCAATTGTAAACATTTTGAATACGGTAGACCGGAGTACAGAAAAACATATTATGGAAACACTCGAAGTGGAAGAACCGGAACTGGCAGACGAGATCCGCAAAAAGATGTTCGTATTCGAAGATATTCTTCTGTTGGACGATCGTGCCATCCAGCGTGTGCTGCGTGATGTGGAAAACAGCGATCTGGCAATTGCGCTTAAGGGTGCAAATGAAGAAGTAAAAGGTGCGATTCTTAAGAATCTTTCCAAACGTCTTGCTGCTATGATAGAGGAAGATATGGAGTTCATGGGTCCGGTAAGAATGAAAGATGTAGAAGAAGCACAGCAAAAGATTGTTGCTGTGATACGTAAGTTAGAAGATTCCGCTGAAATTGTTATTTCCAGAGGCGGAGGTGACGAGATCGTTGTCTAATTTATATAAAGCAGATGTAAACAGGAACAAAGGGGAAGTTTATACCCGCGTGATTGATTATAATGAACTGCTGGAACAAAAGCTGAGTGCGCTCTCTTTTGAACGGCAGGCACAGCTGCGCAGACAGCAGGTGGAAGAACGCAGACGGCAGCAGGGAGAAGGCGTATCAGGAGAAGAAGCACAGCAAGCGGAGACAACGGATGGATTTATGGATTTGAATCTGGAAGCGTTGCCGGAGATGCAGATCGATTATGTGGAGCGTGCGAAGGAAGAGGCAAATCAGATTGTATCCAAAGCGACAGCGGATGCTGAGACGATTTTGAAAAAAGCGGTGCAGGAAGCGGAAAATCTCAAAGAACGTACGAGGCAGGAAGCAGAAGAACAGGGATATGCCAAAGGAATGGAACGCGTGCAGATGCAGGAAGCTCAGATGCGGGAAGAGCTGCAGCGTCTTAAGGAAGAACAGGAGCAGGCATATGCAGACCGCTTATATACGATGGAGCCAGAGCTTATGGATGCTGTGATAGAAGTGTTTGACCAGGTGTTGCATACAGATTTTGTTAATCATCGTGAGATTTTGCTGTATTTGATCCGTCGGACTGTCCGCCATATTAAAAACAGCCGGGAATTTCGAATTTTTGTCAGCGCTGACGATTATGCGGAGATATCTGCAAAGAAAGAAGAAATTATAGAAAAGATCGGCGGTGAAGTGACGCTGGATATTATTATGGATGAATCGATGCAGCCCGGACAATGTACGATTGATACAGATGAAGGATTGTTTGAGTGTGGATTAAACATACAGCTTTCGAATTTGTTAAAAGATCTAAAAGCGTTGTCTTTGTCTTAGACAGACTGAGGAAATCATTGTGAATGGAGTTATAAAAAAGCAATATCACAAATATATTAATTTAATTGATAAAACGTATTTTAACAGATACGGAAAAGTAGCAAAAGTTGTCGGTCTGACGATTGAATCGCTCGGGCCGGATGCAAAATTAAATGATCTGTGCCGGATCTTAATTGACAGAGAAAATGATATATCTGTAATGGCAGAGGTTGTTGGGTTCCGTGATAAGCATATTTTGCTGATGCCTTTTGAAAATGTAGAAGGAATTGGTGTTGGATGCATTGTTGAAAATACGGGACACCCATTATCCGTTACCGTGGATGACAACATACTGGGACATACATTAGACGGACTTGGAAGGCCGACGGACGTTGAGGAGCTGGAGCTAAAGAAGGAATATCCGGTAGAAGCTATGCCGCCAGATCCAATGTCCCGGGTAATTATTCGGGATGTGCTTCCGCTTGGCGTGAAGGCGGTAGATGGACTGATTACTGTTGGCAAGGGACAGCGTATCGGTATCTTTGCAGGTTCCGGTGTTGGAAAAAGTACTCTGATGGGGATGTTTGCACGTAATACACGAGCAGATATTAATGTAATCGCACTGATTGGCGAGCGCGGACGTGAGGTACGTGAATTTATTGAAAACGATATGGGCGAGGAAGGTATGAAGCGGTCTGTCGTTATTGTTGCTACTTCAGATAAACCTGCGTTAATTCGTAATAAAGCGGCAAAAACCGCAACCGCGATTGCAGAATATTTTAGAGACCAGGGGAAAGACGTTTTGCTGATGATGGATTCTCTGACACGTTTTTGCATGGCACAGCGTGAAATTGGGCTGGCGTCCGGCGAACCTCCGGTAACAAGAGGATATCCGCCAAGCATTTATTCAGAGATGCCTAAGCTTTTGGAACGTGCGGGCAATTCAGATAAAGGATCTATTACAGGTTTATATACGGTACTTGTAGATGGAGACGATTTTAATGAACCGATTACGGACACGGCACGAAGTATCCTGGATGGGCATATTGTATTATCAAGAAGACTCGGGCAGAAAAACCATTATCCTGCGATTGATGTGCTTGCCAGTATTTCCAGATGTATGAGTGCCATTGCCTCAGACGAGCATAAAAGCGCTGCTGGAAAGCTCCGCAATGTACTTGGCACTTATGACGAAGCGGAAGATTTGATTAATATCGGGGCTTATAAAAGCGGCTCGAATGTGGCGATCGATTATGCGATTCAAAAAATCAACGCGGTTAATCAGTTTTTAATGCAGGGAACAGCAGAAAAGTTTACATTTGAGGAGATTACGCAACGTCTGGAAGAAATTTTTAAAGATTAGATACAGACAGGAAGATATAGAATAAAATAAATAGAATTCATTTCGTTCAAAGGGGCCCAACATATGGCGAAGTTTATATTCAAGCTGCAAAGCATTTTAGATATTAAGCTTAAGCTGGAAAGCCAGGCAAAAATAGCATATGGGCAGGCAAATGCGAAGCTGCGCAGAGAAGAAGCCGCATTACAGATGTTGATTACACAGCGTTCTATGTACGAAAAGCGTGCGGTAGATCTGGTAAAAGGAGCGCTTAGTGTACGAGATATCAGGGAAAATAAGCAATCCATCGAGATTATGAAAACAAAAATCCGTGCACAGATGATGGTCGTGCATGCGGCAGAAAAGCAGGTAGAGGCAGCAAGAGCAAAATTAAATGAGATTATGATCGAACGTAAGACCTTTGAAAAACTGCGGGAAAAGGCGTTTGAAGAGTTTAAACAGGAAGTTGCCTATGAAGAAAATCAGGCTGTAAATGAGCTTGTCAGCTATACGTATCATGGTGAAAGTACATAAGGAGGGTATCTAAATGCCGGAAGAAGCAATGGAATCACAGGCAGATGCCAAAAAACAGGAAAAGGCTAGAAAAAAAGAAGAAAAAAAGAAGAAAAAGCAGGAGAAAAAGGCTGCAAGACAGGACCAGGAAATGGCAGAAGAGCAAGAAACTGTCGGTGGCAAGCTGATTGTAGCGTTTGCGACGCTTGTTATTATTGCTATATGGCTTGGCATTTTAGCATTGCTGGTCCGTTTGGATGTTGGTGGTTTTGGCTCTACTGTATTGCATCCATTATTAAAGGATGTGCCATATGTAAATAAGATTCTGCCGGAAGTTCAGGTGGATACGAAAGCAGAGGAAGACTATCCGTTTCAGACATTGGACGAGGCGATTGCACGTATCAAAGAGCTGGAAGGAGAGCTGGAGACAGCTTTGCAGACAGATAAAGACAGTTCTGCAAAAATAGAAGATCTGCAGTCACAAGTGCGCAAGTTAAAGAAATATCGGGATAACGAAGCGGAATTTGAAACTTTGCGGCAAGAGTTTTATGAGGAAATTGTATTTGGAGAAGATGCGCCGGATATTTCCGAATATCAGAAATTTTATGAAGCAATTAATCCAGATAATGCTGAGGTTTTATATAAAGAAGTAGTGGAACAGACAGAATATGACAGTAAAGTTGATGATTATGTAAAAACATATTCTTCCATGAAGCCGAAGGAAGCAGCTGCAATCTTTGATACGATGACAGATAATTTGTCACTTGTAAGAAGAATCTTGGAAAAAATGTCATCCGCAAACCGTGCCAATATTTTGGCGGCAATGAATCAGGACACCGCAGCAAAGCTTACAGAGATGCTTGAACCATCGAAACGTTAGATATATCCTGTGTTTGAGATCTTTTTTTCACAGATTTCGGATACAGTTTATATAAAAACATTATAAATTTATGAAAGGAGGCAGAGGATGCCGGCAATACAACTTATGACAGTTTCCGGTACAGAACCGGTAACGGCGACAGAGACGGTAGGAAAGAAGCCGCAAAAGGTGGATGGACTGCAGAGCACGTTTTCGAATTATATGCGGCAAAATCCTTCCAATACTGCGCAGACGGCAAAGAGTCAAAACGTAATGCCCCAGACAAAGCAGACAGGCAGCGATACAGCCGTAAAACAGCAGTATGAACAGTACCAGAGTAAATCGACCGTCTCGGCAGAAAAAGTAACAAACAGCACAGACGGCAGTCAGGCGGAAGCAGACGTGGTGCAGGAAACAGTGGAAGAGGCTGTAGAGAACATCAAAGAGGTAATAAAAGAAAATCTTGGTGTGGATGATGAGCAGATAGAAGCTGCAATGGAGCTTCTTGGACTGACGCAGGCAGATTTATTGGATCCGCAGCAGCTAGTTGCTTTAGCGGTAGAGCTGACTGGCAGTGAGGATGCGGGAAGCATGCTTTTTCAGGAAAATTTCCAGCTTGTCATGCAGGAGACGGCAGTAATTACAAAAGATTTGCTGCAAGAGCTTGGAATGACAATGGACGATTTGATGAATCAGATACATACGATGCTTCAGGATACAAAACAGCCAATCGAGACGATGCTGCCACAGCAGGATGCAGAAACAGCAACGCAGCAGACAGCTCAGACCATGCAGATGACGGAACAGGTTCAGGTACAGGACACACCACAGGAAACTGTTCAGACTATGCAGCCTGAGATGGAAACCGTTCAGACGGTTCAGGTGCAGCCGCAAAAAGAGACCGCACAGCAGCCGCAGGAAGCAGTTTTTGTTCAGGAAGAACAGCCACAGGAAACAAAACAGGTAACAGAAACCCAGCCGCAGCAGGAAGAAACTCAAAACGGACAGGAGACAAATACGCCGCAAAATCCGACGGAGATGTTATCCGAAGGCAAAGAAGTGCAGGAGAACACTCGCTTTGATTTTCAGGCGAATATTCATGCACAGGAACCTTCTGCTCAAGTGCAGACGCCGCAAAATCCTGTTGCACAATCACCGCTGCCACAAGTAAATATGCAGGAAGTGATAGATCAGATCGTACAGCATACAAGAGTCCATCTTTCGGAAAATGTGAAGTCCATTGAGATGCAGCTGAATCCGGAAAACCTTGGAAAAGTATACATTCACGTTTCTGAAAAACAGGGAACTGTAACCGCACAGCTGACCGCACAAAACGAAAATATGAAAGAAGCGCTCGTTCAGCAGGCAGCGATTTTGAAGGAAAACCTGAATCAGCAGGGAATTAAGATCGACGCGGTTGAAGTTTCAGCAGGTACGCATGAGTTTGAAAGCAGCTTAGAGCGTGATGCGCATAGTCAGGAAGAGCAGACGAGACAGCAGGAAGAGCAGAGTATGCGACGCTCCAGAAGAAGTATTAATCTGAATGATTTCAATAATCTGGATGGACTGTCGGGAATGATGTCTGAAGAAGAAACGCTTGTGGCACAGATCATGCGCGACAATGGCAATAATGTCGATTATAAAGCTTAATATCATATAGAAAGGAGAATAGATATGGCTATTATACAGGAAGTCAAAGACGGAAGATTTGTAGAAGATGCGTCTGAATCTTCTTCTACCGGTAAAGGCAGCAAGAAAAAGAATGTAGATAATACAATGGGCCAGGACCAGTTCCTCCAGCTTTTGGTAGCACAGATGCAGTATCAGGATCCGCTGGAGCCAACAAGCAATACAGAATGGGTTGCGCAGATGGCAACATTTTCTATGGTAGAGTCATTGAACAATATGCAGACCGCATTTGACAAACAATCTGCGAATTCACTTGTAGGCAAATACGTATTTATTAATGATGGCGACAACGGATATGTCAAAGGAAAAGTTGATTTTATCACAAAACAGGATGGTAAGACCAAGCTTTCGGTAGGCGATAAACTTTATGATTTGGATCAGCTCGATACCGTATCAGATGAAGAATATTTCCAGGGTGCCGTGCTTGCGAATGATTTGCACAAGATGATACAGCTGTTGCCAAGCGAAAATAATCTGACCGTATCGGATGCAGGACTTGTAAAATCTGCACGTGAGGAATATGATAAGCTGACGGAAACACAAAAACAGTTTGTACAAAAAGAAGATCTGGATAAATTAAAAGCGTTAGAAGAGAAGATGAACGCACTCAAAGCTACGGAGTTTACGGGATCTGTAAATGGTCTTCCAACTGTTGGTGAAATCGAAGCAGCGGATGCAGATACATTGATGAAATATAACGCACAGTTTGCAGATACAACAAAGCTGTATGAAGGATTGACAGATTCACAGCGTCAGAAAGTGGCGGAACAGACGATCAAGCAGTATGGAGTAATTAAGGATGCGCTGAAAACAGCTTCCGACAAGCTCAATATAAAGCCAGACGGGGACGGTTCAGGAGGCTCCGATAGCTCTTCAGCAGATGTATCCGCTTTGCTGCAGAAAATTTTAGAAGAACTGCAGGCACAGAATAAAAATAATACAACCAGCAATTAAAGCCGTAATCTTTGCAGGATAGGCATCGCAGGGAGGCTTTGTGTATCAGGCATAAGGATGGAGTTGAAAAAATGAAAGGAATCGAAAAACAGTTCACTTCCATACAACAGATGACGGATCAGTATCTGACGCAGAAAAGCGATGTCGCGGCGGATGCGGGCTCACGTGTATCTTTTGAGGAAGTGTTAAGAAAGACAGCACGATCCGGACAGACACAGGATGAACCGGGCAGCATCAGGCCACTAAAGTTTTCCAAGCATGCTTCGATGCGCTTAGAAGACCGCAACATCAGTCTTTCCAGAGAACAGAATGAACGCCTGGAATCCGGCGTCAGAAAAGCAGGCGAAAAAGGGATTCATGATTCCCTTGTTATTGTAGATTCACTGGCATTTATCGTAAACGTACCGAATAAAACGGTAGTTACTGCATTAGATAAAAGTGAAGCAGATGAAAATATCTTTACCAATATTGACGGCGCTGTGATTATATAGGCCGGACCTGTCAGGAGGCTGCGGTTTCTGACTGACTGAGGAAACCGCACAGCGCCTTAGAAAGCAATGAGAATTTAGGAGGTCATTTTACTATGATGAGAGCATTATATTCGTCGGTAGCAGGTCTAAAGACCCACCAGACGAAAATGGACGTAATTGGTAACAATATTGCAAACGTAAACACAGTTGGATTTAAATCCTCACGTACAACGTTCAGTACCATGATGTACCAGACAACATCTTTTGCATCCGGTGCAAACGCACAGACGGGCAAGGGTGGTGTAAACGCAAAACAGATTGGTCTTGGTACTACTTTCGCATCTACCGGGATTGATATCGATACAGGCGGCGCATCAGAATCTACCGGAAAGGCTTTTGACTTGAAGCTGTCGGATAAAAACTCCACCAGTTTTTACATCGTAAATACCGGAACTGAAAATGTATTTACAAGAGCAGGAGCTTTCTATGTGGATGGCGCTGGTAATCTTTGTATGGAATCTACCGGATATATGGTTATGGGCTGGCAGGTAGATGAAAATGGAAATATCCGTAAAGATACGGTTTCTCCGTTAAAGATTATGTCGAACGACAATCAGACGTCCAATCCAGAATATACGACACAAGGTGTTTGCTCCGGTATTTTGGATGACAACAGTACTAATGTAAACTCAGATGAAGGTTACGCAATGAACCTGAAAATCTATGATAATCTGGGTTATGCATATACGGCAAGATTTGCTGCACAAAAGACAGGAGACAAAGGGGAATATACAATCAACCTGACCGATATTTTGGACAGCAACGGAAAGTCTATTCTGACAGCCGACGGAAAAGCAGGACTTGGCGATCTGTGGGGCGGCGGACAAGGCAGCGGCGTTTATATTACAGATAATTATAAAGTGGCAAGCGGTATGGGAAATACGATGACAAAGCTTGCAAACGATATCGTAAGAGCACAGGCTACTAACGGGATACCTTATAATTTTACATCTGAATATTTAAATGAATTGTTCGCACCGAATAAGGCGGATGCATTGGAAGCGGGACTTCGGGTAGAAGCTCAGGTTACATATGATACGACAAATAGTACGTATACATTTAAAGAGTGGAAGATTTATGAAAGTAACGGCGCTGAATATACGGGAACATTGCCGACATGGATGCAGACCTCTACGGTAAGCCCGTCAAAAGCACATACGGTAAAAGCAGATTTGGAAGATGAATATGCGAAAGGTAATCTGAAAGAAGTCAAAGATTCGCAGGGTAATACTTTTTATGTTCTGGATTCTGCCAAAGCCAGAGAATTATATGAAGAATATACAAAAAATGCAGACGATCCTGCAAATCCAACAGTTCAGAATTATGTTTCAGGCGATTTGTGGGTTGCGGTTGACGCCAACGGCAATGTAACTGGTATTCAGGCGCCGGAAGGAACTGCAACAACCAGTCCGCTTGCAGCCTGGGCTACGTCTTTGTACGGTGGAAATTATAATGATACGCTTGAAAAACATTTAGGAGACGGATATCTTGTACTAAATACTGCAGATGTAAATAATGCAGGCATTTTTACAACAGATCTTCCAAAAGATGCGGAAGTCCGCTATAAATTCGGTGAAAACGGAGCATGGTCTTATGAAATTACAACTCCGGGAACAGATGGTTATAAAGCGCAGTTTTCAACAGCAGACGGTTCGCTGACATACATTGGTTCCGAAGGGAAAACTACACAGACGCTACGTTTATCCAATTTTATGGATGAAGGCAATCCATTTTCTGATATTGAGATTGATTTTTCCACGTTGAAAAATCTTTCCAACGGTGCATCATCTACGGCAGCGATGTCAAACGGGAACAGCGCCGGTGAAGGAGAAGGCAAGCGTGTCGGTTCCCTGATCGGGCTTTCGGTAGATCAAAGCGGTAAAATCTACGGATCCTACAGCAACGGCAATACGGCATTGCTCGGACAGATTGCGGTAGCCAGATTTGCAAATGCTTCCGGTCTGGAAAGTATTGGCGAAAACTGTTATCGTACAACGATGAACTCTGGTGAGTTTGACGGCATTGGTGTGGAGATGGATTCCGATGGTTCAACCATCGACAGCGGTACATTGGAAATGTCCAACGTAGATCTTGCAACTGAATTTACACAGATGATTACGACACAGCGTGGTTATCAGGCGAATTCCAGAGTGATTTCTACCTCTGATGGTATTCTGGAAGAACTTGTAAATCTTAAGAGATAATAGGATCTAACAGTTTGAATCAATAAAAACAGGAATGGCAGATAACGGCTGGCAGCCGGTTTTATCAAAAGCCGGCCAGAAACCAGCCGCTGTATCCTGCGGAACGGTTTTTCGATGAGAAGGCAAAAGACTACCCGGCAGAACTGCTCCGCAGGATACAGCGGCCCTAAAAAGGAGACCCATAATGATAGAGGTAACAAGACTCAACGATACAAAACTGTTAATTAATTGCGATCAGATCGAATTTGTAGAAGAAACTCCGGATACCGTTATTTCATTTTTATCCGGCAAAAAAATTATTGTAAAAGAAAGTAGACAAGAGATACAAAATCTAGTAATATTATATAGAAGAAAAATATTAAATGATTGTCTAATATTCCAGAATCGGGCAGAGGAAGTCTAGCCATACATAGGAGTGTTATACAAGAGAAAAATTTATTGGCAGGTGAAAAAAATTGGATATAGCAACTTTGTTTGGACTGGTAATTGGTATCCTTATGATGATCTTTGGTATGACGTTTAATACGGATCTCGGGACATTCCAATTTAACGTCATTACAGAATCATTTATTGATATCCCATCAGTACTTATTACACTCGGCGGTTCTCTTTGCGGCGTTATCGGCTGTAATAAACTGCCGGATACCATCAATTCATTTAAGGCATTTGCGCTGACGTTTAAGCAGCCGAAAGCAGATGCCGCGGAAGCAATCCGAAATATTATCAGTATGTCGAATATCGCCAGAAAAGAAGGTCTGCTTGCACTGGAAGAAGCAGCCAACGGTGTGGAAGATGAGTTTTTGAAAAAAGGAATTATGCTCGTTGTCGACGGTACGGATCCCGAATTAGTAAGAGGTATCTTAGAGACAGACTTAACTTGTATCGAAACGCGTCACAAGACAGTCATTGCCTTTTATGAAAAATGGGGGGCGTTAGGGCCTGCCTGGGGTATGATTGGTACGTTGATCGGTTTGATTAAGATGTTAAAAGACTTAAGTGATCCTTCCTCCATCGGACCAAATATGGCGGTCGCATTGCTGACAACTTTCTATGGTTCCGTAATTGCGAACTGGTTATGTGATCCGACTGCATCCAAGCTAAAGGTAAACAACGATCTGGAAATGATGGTTAAGGAAATTACAGTGGAAGGTTTGTTATCCATACAGGCAGGTGAAAACCCGCGTGTTATTGAAGAAAAATTAAAATCATTCCTGGCTCCGTCAGCACGTGAAGAACTAAGCGGCGGAGGCCCGGGCGGCGGAGGCGGTGAATAAGAATGGCGAAACAAAAACAGGAAGAACCACCAAAAGGCTCGCCGGCATGGATGGCTACGTTTAGTGATCTGATGAATCTGCTGTTGTGCTTCTTTGTACTTTTGTTTTCGATGTCTTCGGTGGACGAGGAAAAGTTTGAAGCTTTGATTGCATCCTTACAGAGTCAGTACAGTATTTTGAAGGGCGGCGGTTCTTCTGTCGGTGATGGGAAAATGGTTTCGGCTGGTATTAACCAGATGCAGAAATACGATGTGTATTTTAATCCGAAAAATACATCTTCTGGAGACGGAAAGTCGGATGCTGAGAAAAAAGATATTTTACATACGCTGGCAGATGATGATGGTGCAAACCATAATCCATCCGAAGGGTATGCGACTTCAGAGGGACAGAAAGAAGGGCTTGAGGCAGAGCGTGACCAAAGCGCAGAAATGGTGGCGGGCGCGCAGGACTCTGACCTGACTGAAGCGGCGGCAAAAGATCTGATTGAAGAAGCAGAGATAAAAGAGTCTGAACAGATGGCAGACAAAGTAGATCGTATGCTGAAAAAATATGGGATTCAGGATATGGTACAAGTAGATTTTAATGGACAATATGTGGCGATGACATTAAATGGTGCAATTTTATTTGCTTCCGGTTCTTCAGATCTGGCGGAGGACGCAAAGCCTTTAATCGATAAAATAGGAAAGATATTGCAAAAATTCAACAGCCACACGATTGAGATTGAAGGACATACAGATAATGTTCCGGTTCACAATGCAAGATTTGCAGATAATAATGTACTTTCTATGTACCGGGCGTTATCCGTGGCGGATTATTTGCGTGCATCCACGCATTTGAACCCGGCAAATATCAAGTCTTCCGGACGCGGAGATTATATACCGGTTGCGGACAACGGGACGCCCGAAGGGCGTGCGCAGAACCGCAGGGTTGAGATCAAAGTATTTAATTCGTATAATTCGGATCATATTGAATAAAGGTAAAGGATGGGAGAACAGATGAAAAAGAATTTAATGTCTGTATTGATTATGGCACTTGTATTTGTGAATGTGGTGCTTTCTGCGGTAATTATGATAACGCTTGTACCGACTGCGAAACAGTCTAACAAACTGATTACGGAAGTATGTACGGCAATCAAGCTGGAGCTTGAAAGCGGCAAGGTATATAATGCGAATACCATTCCGGTTGAACAAACGGATGTGGTTGTAATATCCGGTGATGATGTTCAAACATTTACTTTAAAAAGAGGAGCGGATAATGAAGACCATTATGTAGTCACAAAAGTATCTGCGGTATTAAATAAGCTGGATACAGATTATGAAACAAAGAAAGAGCTGATTGCAGGGCGCGAGTCTTTGCTGCAGGAAATTGCGATTAATACGTTTCTGAAATATACATATGATGAAATTCGTACGGATGAAGGGCAGGAAGAGATTCGCAGTGATATATTAGAACAAATACAAGAACTTTTTGATTCTGATTTTATTGTTGCAATTAACTTATCAGAGACAAATTATCAGTAAGCAATGATTAGAATAAAACAAATGACAGGTGGTGAGATTCATGGCTGATGTTTTGTCTCAAAGCGAGATAGACAATCTACTAAAGGCACTCAGCAACGGCGAGGTCGATGTAGATGAAATGAAAGATGTTGAAGAAAAACCAGTCAAGAATTATGATTTTGCAAGACCTTCGAAATTTTCAAAAGAGCATCTTCGTACGCTGGAAATTATTTTTGAACATTACGGACGTCTTCTGTCTACCAATCTGCCCGTGTATTTAAGAAAAAACATACAGGTAGAGGTAGTCAATTCGGAAGCGGTAACGTATTCAGAATTTGCAAATTCGCTTTCGAATCCAATGCTCCTTGGGGTAATTAATTTTTCACCGTTAAAAGGAAATATTCTGCTGGAAATGGCGACGAATATCGGCTATGCTATGGTGGACAGAATGTTGGGAGGGCTTGGAGAACCTTTGGCAAAGGCAAGAGAGTTTTCAGAGATCGAGCTTTTGATTATAGAAAGGTTGCTGACGGTCTGTGTCAATCTGCTGCGGGAGCCATGGAAAAATGTTGTGGAATTAAGTCCTCGTTTAGAGCGTATTGAGACCAATTCACAGTTTGCACAGATTATATCACCAAGTGAGATGATTGCGATTGTGACTATCAATATTAAGATTGGGGAAGTAGAAGGACTTATGAATGTTTGTCTTCCTTATATAACACTGGATTTAGTCATGGATAAGCTGAATACGAAGTTCTGGTATTCGAGCCAACAGGAGAAAGAAGAGATTTCCTATAGTAATATGGTAGAAAATCTGTTAGAAAAAGCGCCGATACCTGTCAAAGCGGTTTTGGGCAACAGTTCTTTTTCCATTAGTGATTTTACAGGGTTGCGGGTAGGCGATATTATCCGGCTGGATACAAAAGTGGAAGATGAGCTAAGCATTTACGTCGGAAGCATGAGAAAGTTTACGGCATTGCCTGGTGTATCGGGTGATAATTATGCAGTCAGAGTAACGTCAATTATAAGAGAGGAATAGAGTAGATTATGGATGGAGTATTGTCACAGGAAGAGATCACAGCACTTCTTCAAAATGGCGGTGATGTACCAGGCGCTGGAACAGCTGCTTCGGGAGGAGAACAGATCTCTGCTGATGAATGTGATACGATTGGTGAGATTGCAAATATCAGTATGGGTACAGCGGCAACAACATTGTTTTCGCTCGTAAATCATAAGGTAGACATATCCACCCCAGTCGTATCAATGGCAAAATGGGATGATATTGTAAGTCAGTATGAAAGGCCATGTGTATTTATTCGGATTGCCTATACGGTAGGTCTTGACGGCAGCAATCTTTTAGTATTAAAAGAGCAGGATGTGAAAGTCATCACGGATTTGATGATGGGCGGAGATGGAACCAATACGGAGGTCGAGCTTGGAGAGCTTCATTTAAGTGCGATTAGTGAAGCGATGAATCAGATGATGGGTTCCGCTGCGACATCACTTTCTTCTATGCTGGACAAGACAATAGATATCAGTCCACCAGAAGCAAATTTGATTGATTTGACAGACAGCCTGGATGAAAAAGAAATTGATGAATTTTTAACCGGAGATTTTATTAAGATTTCGTTTAAAATGGAAATCGGAGATCTTGTAGATAGTACGATTATGCAATTATATCCAATTTCATTTGCGAAAGAAATGTGTGAGAGTATCAAATCGAATATGTCAAAAGATTTAGAAGAGGCTACTCCAGCGCAGCCACAGCCGGCACAACCGCAGCAGCCAATGCAGGGTCAGCCAATGCCGATGATGCAGCAGCCGATGCAGGGCCAGCCAATGATGCAGCAGCCGATGATGCAGGGTCAGCCAATGCCGATGATGCAGCAGCCAATGTACCAGCAGCCGATGATGCAGCCGGTGAATGTACAGCAGGCACAGTTTCAGAGCTTTTCTGGAGATTTTAATTCGGAGATTTTCCAAAAAGAAAATATTGATTTGATTATGGACGTACCGTTGGAGGTTACTGTAGAACTGGGGCGTACAACGAAGTCCATTCAGGAAATCTTGGATTTTGCACCTGGTACGATTATTGAATTGGATAAGATTGCAGGCGAGCCAATTGACATTCTTGTAAATGGAAAATATGTTGCAAAAGGCGAGGTTGTAGTCATTGAGGAAAGTTTTGGTGTAAGGATTACAGAAATTATAAAATAATTGCTAATACTTATTGTTTTATGTTATAATAAAAAAAGAATCTCTGCAAAGAGATAAAACAATCATATTAGAAAAATAAGGGAGAACGTATAATTATGGCAAAGAAAGTTTTAATTTGTGATGACGCAGCATTTATGAGAATGATGATTAAGGACATTTTATCCAAGAATGGCTATGAAATTGCCGGCGAAGCTGAAAATGGTGTGAAGGCTGTTGAAAAATATAATGAAACGAAGCCTGATCTCGTATTGATGGACATTACCATGCCGGAAATGGATGGTATCCAGGCATTGAAAGCAATTAAAGAGTTAGATGCGGGTGCGTGTGTGATTATGTGTTCTGCTATGGGACAGCAGGCAATGGTTATTGAAGCGATTCAGTCCGGTGCAAAGGATTTTATTGTAAAACCATTCCAGGCAGAGCGTGTATTGGAAGCTGTAAAAAAAGTAGTTGGTTAAGATGCTAATGACAGCTTCGACTGTCTCCATGCTTCGCAATCTGGGACAGTTGATCTGGGTTTTGGTGTTGTTTGTTCTTGTATTGCTGCTTACTTTGCTGACAACACGCTGGATTGCAAAGTATCAGCAGGGACAACTGCATAACCAGAATCTTAAGATTATTGAGACGTTAAAAGTATCACCAAATGGATACATACAGATTATCAGAGCAGGAGATGTATACCTTGTCATCTCGGTAAGTAAGGATCATATTGAAAAGCTGGCAGAAATTACTCCAGATCAGCTTGCAGCCGATACTGTAGATACGACAGGGCAGAAGATAGACATGGTTGAAAGTTTCCATGACATTCTTGACAAAGTAAAACATCATCTTCCAAAAAAATAAGGCAGATTGTAAGAATGAGTACAGGAAAGAAAATATATTGCATGGCGTCATTTATGCTGGCCATAGTGGCGCTTACCATTTGTCTGGTGTTTTGTGCTCGCGGGCAGGTATATGCATCATCAAGAGACAATATTGATAATTTTGATTCCGCAGTAACTGCGGAAGAACCAACACCAGATTATAACGATGGCCTTTGGATTAGCTGGCCAAATGAAGAAGGCGGCATATCGGCTCCAATTCGGATGCTGATTGTTATCACTGTTTTATCTTTGGCTCCGTCTATACTGATTATGTTGACCTCGTATACCCGAATTATAGTTGTGCTTCATTTTGTAAGAACAGCATTGGGTACACAATCAACTCCGCCCAATCAGGTTATGACTGGATTAGCGCTTTTTTTAACTGCTTTTATTATGGCACCTACATTTTCAGAGGTTAACGAACAGGCGTTAAAGCCTTTGGACAGAGGTGAGATTACGCTTGAGACGGCGTTGGAACGGGCAGAAGAACCATTTCGCGCGTTTATGTATCCAAAGACACAGGAAACGGATGTCAATATGTTTTGTGAAATAGCGGATATTACGTATGAAACAGTTGAAGATATTCCATTGACTGTGCTGATCCCTAGCTTTATTATTAGTGAATTGCGTCGGGCATTTATTATCGGATTCATCATTTATATTCCATTTATCGTAATTGATATGGTTGTATCGTCCGTATTAATGTCAATGGGTATGATGATGCTGCCGCCAACGACAATTTCTATGCCGTTTAAAATATTATTGTTTGTATTGGCAGACGGCTGGAATCTGGTTATTAAAAATCTGTTTATAACATTTTCATAGTGTAAGGAGGACGGATCTATGCTTACTGAAGGGCAGGTTATGGATATTTCCAGAGAAGCCATTTATACGATTATACTGACAGCGGCGCCGCTGCTGCTTACATCGCTTGTAGTTGGTCTGATTATCAGTATTTTTCAGACAGTAACGTCTATTCAGGAACAGACGCTAACATTTGTTCCAAAAGTTTTGGCTGTATTTGCAGTTATGCTTTTGGTGGGAGCATGGATGCTCAACAATATGTCTAGTTTTATGGTTCAGTTATGGTCTGATTTTAGCTTGTATGTATAATTAGGATAGGAATGTATCATGTTCAATGCGACGTTCTCATTACAGACATTTGAATATTTCCTTTTAGTATTAGTCCGGATTGCGACATGTATTTTTGCAGCGCCTTTTTTTAACACAAGAGGGATTCCGACAAAGACGAAAATAGGAATGGCAGGCGGTATTGCAATTATGCTGACAGGTGTTTTGCCAGAGCAGAACCTTGCTTACACAGGTATAATGGAATATGGAGTTATTGTAATCAAGGAAGGAATTACGGGCTTGCTGATAGGTTATTCAGCTAGTATCTGTAATTCTATTGTTTTGTTTGCGGGTTCGCTGATTGATATGCAGATAGGACTTTCGATGGCGCAGGAATTTAATCCGATGACAATGATGAATGAGAGTATTACAGGTAATTTATATAATTATATGGTAATGCTGATGTTGTTGGCGACAGATATGTATCATTATGTTATTCGTGCGGTTTGTGATTCTTACCAGGTGCTTCCCATTAATCAACAGGTGTTTCAATGGGATTATTTATTAGAGGGGATCAGCAGTTATATGTCCGCACTGCTTATTTTGGGATTTCGGATTACCTTGCCGGTATTTGCGTGTATGATGCTTGTAAACTGTGTACTTGGCATTTTGGCAAAGGTATCACCGCAGATGAATATGTTTTCCGTCGGTATGCAGTTAAAAGTTTTCGTCGGACTAACGGTCCTGTTTTTGGCGTTTATGCTGATTGGATCTGTGACAGATAATATTGCGCAGGAAATGAAGCGATTGGTAGTTTATATGATAAAAGGGATGTATGTCAGTGAATAATAATGAGTTTCAAATGCCGTTAAATCTCCAATGGTTTGCAAAAGATGGGGAAGGCGGAGAAAAGACAGAGCAGCCGACTGCTAAGAGGTTGTCAGATGCCAGAAATGACGGCAAGGTTGCAAAAAGCAAAGAATTGGATAATGCAGTAGGTTTATTGCTGTTATTTATATTGCTTCAGGTTACGATGTCAAATCTGGGCGGAGGTATGCTTGGCCTTTTTGATACGTTTTACAATCGGATTCCAGAGTTTTTGGGCGAGAGCAGCAGGGAAGTGTCAACGGTATTTGTATCAAAAATTGTACGTCAGGCATTGATGGATGCTTTTGGAATGGTTATGCCGTTTTTTGCTGCAGGATGTATTGTAATGTTTATCGTAAATGTCCTTCAGGTAAAATGGAAGGTTACGACAAAGCCATTAAAAGCAGATTTTAAAAAGTTTAATCCGATTAACGGATTTAAACGGTTTTTTTCCAAAGATTCTTTGGTAGAGTTGCTGAAAGCATTTTTAAAAATTATTATTATCGTATGGGTTGCTTATTCGGCTGTAGTGGATGATTCCAGAAATTTATTGCTGCTATATGATATGTCATTGATTCAGGCAGTTATGTTTGTCGGTTCCGTTATCATTAATGCAGGAATGAAAATTTCAATCGCATACTGTATCATAGGTATTGCTGATTATATTTATCAAAAGTGGAAGTTTAAAGAAGATATGAAGATGACCAAGCAGGAGGTCAAAGACGAGTATAAGAATTCAGAAGGTGATCCGCAGGTCAAAGGCAAACAGAAGGCCAAGATGAGGGAAGCGTCTCAAAGGCGTATGATGCAGGATGTGCCGCGGGCAGACGTTGTTATTACGAATCCGACGCATTATGCGGTAGCGTTAAAATATGATGCGCAGGAAGCGGAGGCGCCGGTCGTACTTGCCAAAGGAACAGATTATCTGGCTCTTCAGATTAAAGAAAAAGCGAAAGAAGCGGATGTGGAAATTGTAGAAAATAAACCGTTGGCACGTATGTTATATGCAAATGTAGAAATCGGGGAAGAAATTCCTCCAGAATTGTATCAGACGGTAGCTGAGATACTTGCTACGGTATACCGCTTAAAAAACAGGCTGTAGCAGAGCGCTGCGGCAGATAGATGAAAGAGAAAGAAAATTATTATATTTATATATTAAATATATTTTCAGATAAGCATGAAAAGAAAAAGCTGAAAGCGAAACTTTTGGAAAATGAAAGTAACGAAATACTTTCGGACGAAATACATATAACAAATAAAAAGAAGCTGCTCAGATTTAGAAAGCAGAAAAATACGAAATCGTTTTATCGCGTATAGATAATAAGTTGTCTGATGACAGAGTATATAGTATTTTTGTAACAGTGATTGTATGCATATAAAGAGAAGTAGTAAAATGAGAGAACAGATAAGAACTGAAAACAGTGATAATCGAGGTAGAAAAAATACGAAGGAAAGGTGGGATGGTCAGAAATGAAGAAAGCAGATGTTGGCGTTGCGCTTTATTTATTGGCAGCGATTATATTCTTTATTGTACCAATCCCGAGTCAATTGCTGGATGTTATGCTTGCACTTAACATCTCAATAGCGCTGGTGGTGCTGTTTAACTGTTTGTTTGTACAGGAAGTTTTGGATATGTCGTTTTTTCCAACGCTCCTGTTGTTTACAACGATTTTTCGAATTTCTCTGAACGTTTCTTCTACCAGATTGATTCTTGGTACCGGAGATCCGGGAAATGTCGTTGCGACGTTTGGCGCTTTTGTCGGCGGCGACGATATTATTATTGGTACGATTGTCTTTATTATTTTAGTAATTATCCAGTTTATAGTTATTAATAAAGGTTCGGAACGTGTATCTGAGGTAACTGCACGTTTCACATTGGATGCTATGCCCGGAAAACAGATGGCGATTGACGCGGATTTAAATACTGGAGCCATTGATGACAGGGAGGCAAGAAACCGCCGTGATAAAATACAGATGGAATCTGCGTTTTTCGGTTCCATGGACGGCGCTACAAAGTATGTAAAAGGAGATGCATCTGCAGGACTTTTGATAACGGGAGTCAACCTGATCGGAGGAACGATTATGGGGGTTACCCGTGAAGGGCTGGAAGTGTTGGATGCACTGCAAAAATACGGCGTTTTAACGATTGGTGACGGTCTGGCTTCCCAGATGCCGTCTTTGATGATATCGCTGGCAACTGGTATTTTGGTTACAAAAGCTTCCAAAGAGGCTGATTTTAGCGATATACTTGTGTCTCAGCTGTTTGGAATACCAAAAGTATTGTATTTGGTTGGGATGACTTTAGGGTTTTTAGGAATTACGACTCCGTTAAATACAGTACTTTTTATTGCTTTTGGACTTGTTTATATTATTGTTGGAAGAGTCATGGATCGGAGTATGGCTGTGGGAGCGATTGAAGAAGAGTCTACACAGGCGGAGGAAGAAGCAGAAGAAATCCGCAAACCGGAAAACGTCGTTTCGCTGCTGCAGGTAGATCCGATCGAGCTGGAATTTGGTTATGGTATTATTCCGCTGGCTGATGTGAACCAGGGCGGCGATTTATTAGATCGTGTAGTTATGATAAGGCGGCAGATTGCCCTGGAACTTGGTACAGTTGTTCCGATCATCCGTCTGCGTGATAATATTCAGTTGAATCCAAACCAGTATATTATAAAGATCAAAGGAATCCAGATTACTGAAGGAGAGATTTTGTTTGACCATTATATGGCGATGAATCCCGGTTATGTGGAAGAAGAGATTACTGGTATTCCAACCTTTGAGCCTTCCTTTCATCTGCCAGCGATTTGGATTACGGAGAGTCAGAGGGAACGAGCGGAGAGTCTTGGCTATACCGTGGTAGACCCGCCATCTATTATTGCAACGCATTTAACGGAAATTATTCGCAGCCATATCGCGGAACTTTTGACCAGACAGGATGTACAGAACTTAATCGACAACGTAAAAGAAACCAATCCAGTACTTGTCGAGGATCTTGTTCCAAAGCTGCTTGGCATTGGCGAAATCCAGAAAGTTTTGCAAAACCTGCTTGCAGAAGGGATTTCGATTCGCGATTTGCTTACAATTTTTGAAACATTGGCGGATCATGCAGTGACATCCAGAGATACGGATGTATTGACCGAGTATACTAGGCAGGCGCTAAAGAGAGCAATCTCAAACCGCTATTTTATGCCGAATGAAGCTACCAGCGTAGTCACACTAGATCCAAATGTGGAACAGGAAATTATGTCATCGGTAAAACAGACAGAGCAGGGTGCATATTTAACGATCGATCCAGAACGGACAAAGCTGATTATGGAATCTGTAGAGACAGAAATAGCGAAGCTGGAAAATCTCGGCAAGAATCCGATTATTGTCACATCGCCGATTGTGCGTATGTATTTTAAGAAGATGACAGAAGAATATTTTAAAGATCTGATTGTTGTGTCTTACAATGAGATAGATTCGAATGTTGAATTACAGTCAGTAGGGATGGTGACAGCATAAATGACAATAAATAAATTTCAGGGGAAGACTGAGAGCGAGGCGATCGAAAAAGCAAAGAAAGAAATGGGGCCGGATGTCGTAATCATGAGTGTGAAGACAGTGAAGCCCAAAGGTGTTTTTCGCGCTTTAAAAGGAATTTTGTATGAAGTGACAGCTGCGCTTGAAGAAAACGAAGCAGATAAAGTCCATCCGCCTGTACAGACAGAAGCTGTGTTGTCGATGCAGCAGATGAAAAAGCCGGAAAGCATTAATCTGGCAGCGGATGAAAATATACGTATTCCGGCTGTCGCGGCAAACAGCTTGGACGAAAGGGCAGGGCGGGTGTTAAAACAACTCAGGCAACAGGAAGATACAACCGATCATGTACAAATGCAGCAGCAGACATCATCCAGCGCTATTGAAGAGCGCCTGGATAGCCTGCAGAGTCTTTTAGAAGACCGTATTTCAGCAGAAAAGAAAAATCAGGAGGATGGCATAGGAGCAGCGAACGATCATGCACAGGAAGGTTTTTCCTTTGTAAAAATGCTCTATCAGACATTGCTCGATAATGAGGTGGATGAAAAGTATGCCAACCAGATTTTGGATGAGCTGGAAAAAATTTCTAATAAAGGCAGCAATATTGATTATATATTATCACATATTTACCAAAAACTTGTGTTAAAATTTGGTCAGCCTAAACCGATCGAATTTCAGGGTTCTAAACCAACAGTTGCTTTTTTTATCGGGCCCACAGGGGTTGGTAAGACGACGACCATTGCAAAAGTTGCATCCCGTTATAAAGTAGATGAAGGGAAGAAGGTAGCATTCCTGACGGCCGACACTTACCGTATTGCGGCAACTGAGCAGCTGCGGACTTATGCAAACATTCTGGATATGCCTTTGACGATCGTATATTCATCTGAAGAGATCCAGGATGCAGTCCGTAACTTATCAGAATATGATCTGATACTTGTAGATACTGCAGGATTTTCGCATAAAAATGCTGCACAGTGTGAAGATGTAAAGAAACTCATCGGCGGACTTTCTGCTGGTAATAAGACTGAGGTATATCTGGTCTTAAGTGCAACTACCAAATATCGTGATCTGCAGGATATGTGTAACATTTACCGCACTTTTGCAGATTACAGGCTGATCTTTACCAAGCTGGATGAAACCTCATGTTATGGCAACTTGTTGAATATCCATTTGTATTCGGGAGCGGATTTGTCTTATGCGACTTATGGACAGAATGTACCCGATGATATTGAGGTGTTTGACACGCAAAAGATTGTGAAGAAATTACTTGGAGGGGATTGAGTATGGATCAGGCAGAACAACTGAGAAACGTGGTAAAATCAAAACAAGCCCGTTCTGTATCCAAAGCAAGAGTTATCACAATAACGAGTGGTAAAGGCGGGGTAGGAAAGTCGAATATTGCTGTAAACCTTGCAGTCCAATTGCGTAAGCTTGGAAAAAAAGTGATTATTTTTGACGCGGATATGGGTCTTGCAAATGTTGAGGTTATGTTTGGGGCTATACCGAAATATAATCTAAGTGATATGATATACCATGGCAAGAAACTAAAGGAGATCATAACAGAAGGTCCTATGGAGATTGGTTTTATTTCCGGAGGAAATGGGATTACAGGAATGAACAACCTGACAAAAAACCAGCTTTCCAGGCTGGTGAATAATTTAAATGAGCTGGATGAACTGACAGATTTTATTTTGATTGATACAGGGGCAGGCATCGCGAATAACGTGATGGAGTTTGTATCTGCAAGTCCGGAAGTCCTGCTTGTACTGACGCCGGAACCAAGTTCTTTGACAGATTCTTATTCTCTGATTAAAGCATTGTACGGTAATCCCGGATTTGCCAGACATAGTACGAATATCGAAGTTGTGGTTAATCGTACCGTATCGATGGATGATGGCCAAATTGTATATGAAAAGCTTAGTTCCGTGATATCCAAGTTTCTTCAAGGTGAGGTACATTTTTTTGGAACAATCCCGCAAGACGGATTATTGGAAAAGTCGGTGCGGGCACAAAAGATTGTTTCCATGACTGCTCCGAATGCAAGATCAGCCAGAGCTTTTGAGAGACTGGCCCAGAGCTTGATTGACGGAGAGCCGAATATCGAACCGGATCGTCAGGGTATCAGGGAATTGTTTTATAACTTTTTTAACTAATCAGTTTCAGTAGACGAAGGAGGAGTATGATTTCAAATGTGATACAGCCAGGCAATAAAGTAGAGCTATGTATGTCTCAGCAGATTGAACAGGAAAGAAAAACCGGGTTGAGTGCACATATTTATAAAAGTCAGGTGACGGATATTTTTGGGAATGATGAATTGGAGCTGTCTATGCCGTCTGAGGCAGGAAAACTGGTTATGCTTCCGATTGGAATCCGGTTTGAACTGGTTTTTTATGGCAGCAGCGGTCTTTACCGTGGCCTGGGAATCATAAAGGAACGTTATAAGACAAATAATATGCATATGCTGCGTGTGACGCTTAAGAGTCAGCTGCATAAATATCAAAGGCGGGAGTATTACAGGATGCCGTGTGTGATTCCAATGCATTATTATGATATTACCATGCAGCATGCTTTGAATCTTCCGGTGGAGCGTTTTCAAATGTTTGTAGATTTGCCGGAGATTGGAATGACGCGCAAAGATGCTTCTATCGTGGATATCAGTGGTGGCGGCGCTCGTTTTGTAACAGATATTCAGAATCAGACAGATTCTTACGTTATGATAGAAGTACAGCTTAGAAGTGAAGATTATGCGAAAACGTATCTGATTCCGGCACATATTTTATCTTCTTCGGTAACGCAGGCAAATAAAGAACGATTTGAAAACAGAGCGGAATTTATTATTAGAGACCGCGTCATCCGGGAAGAAATTATCCGGTATATTTTTGACGAAGAACGTAAAATTCGAAATAAAGAGAGAGAAAGAAGTTCTGATGCGCTATGAAAAAAAATATTTTAGTTGTAGATGACTCTGCACTCATGAGAAGGGCTATTTGTGATATAATCAATTCAAGTAATGAGTATGAAGCGACAGATACATGCAGAGATGGACTGGAAGCATATGATAAAATAAAGAAGAACAGCTATGATGCCGTACTTTTAGATATTAATATGCCAAGAATGAATGGACTGGAGCTTCTGCAAAAGTTGCAAAAAGAGAATATTCGTGCCACGGTAGTTGTTGTGAGCTCTCTGGCAAAAGAGGATGCAAAAATTACGATTCAGGCGATGGAGTATGGTGCGGTTGATTTTATTACAAAACCGGAAAATATTGTCGAGGCAAAGGGAATGCAGTTTCGAGAAGATCTGACACGACTTTTGAATTCTGTATTGCCTCAAATGCGAACGAAGCCTCAGACCGTCTTAGCTGCAAAACAGGCGGTTCCGGCTTCTGCTGGAAAATCATCTGCATCGGTATCCGCCGCGGCGGCTGCTGCATCTTCCGCAGTAGCAACTGCTTCTGCTGCAAGGGCATCTTTATCTACAGCAGCCCGTACAGCAGCCGCAGGAGCCAAAACGCCGGCCACAGGTGGCCAGACAGCGGCAAAGCCTGTATCTGCTGCAAATACGGCAAACAATGCTGCAGGAGCTGCCGCTGCACCGGCTACGGGGACAGCAGGGAACCGGACGGTACCTCGGAAAACGGCTCCGGCCGGAGGGCAGAAGCTAATAGCACTTGCCTGTTCCACGGGAGGTCCGAAATCTTTACAGAGTGTAATTCCATATTTAGATAAAAATATGGATGCACCAATGGTGCTTGTACAGCATATGCCGATGGGATTTACAAAATCTATGGCAGAGCGTTTGAATGAACTAAGCAAGGTTCAGGTGAAAGAAGCCGAAGAGAATGACATCTTAAAAAAAGGATGGGTTTATGTTGCTCCTGGTGGTGCACATCTGGAAGTGGTTGCAGCTAAGGACGGCACACACAAGATTCATTTATCAGATGCACCGGCAATTGGCGGGCTGCGTCCTTGTGCAAATGTGATGTATAAGTCGCTAAAGAGAACAAAATACGATGAGATTGTTTGCGTGGTGTTAACGGGCATGGGTGCGGATGGTACTGAGGGAATTCAAGATTTGAACCGCTCAAAGCCAATTTATGTCATTGCTCAGGATGAACCTACTTGTGTAGTGTACGGCATGCCGAAAGCAATTGCAGAGGCAGGACTTACCGATGAGGTAGTACCGCTTACGAATATTCCCAAAAGAATAATTAATCAAGTGGGGGTAAAATAAGATGGATGTAAGTCAATATCTGGAAATTTTTATTGATGAAACAGCAGAACATATCCAAAGTTTAAGTGATAATATTATGGCTTTGGAAAATGAGCCGGAAGATCATGATGTGATTAACGAAATCTTCCGTGCAGCCCATTCTCTAAAAGGTATGGCTGGTACGATGGGCTTTAAGCGTATGCAGCATTTGACGCACGATATGGAAAATGTATTTCAGGAAGTGCGTAATGATAAAATTAAAGTAAACGGCGATATTATTGATATATTGTTTCAATGTCTGGATGCGATTGAAGGTTATTTGAATATTATCAAAGAAACCTCAGATGAAGGAACAAACGACAATGAAGGTATTATTGCGGCTTTAAATTCGATTTTAAATGGAGATACGGCTCCGGTTCCAAAAGAAGATAAGCAGGCGGAAGCGGCTCCTGCTTCCGGAGACGGAGACCATGGAAAAAAATACCTTTCTTTGCATCTTTCGGAAAATGATCTTGAAACGCTGAAAAACGCTGAGGACAGTGGAAAAGTATTATTTGGATTTACCGTATATGTACAGAAGGAATGTTTGTTAAAAGCTGCGAGAGCGTTTCTTGTATTTAAAGCAGTGGAAGAATTTGGGGAGATCTTAGTGTATTCTCCGAGTGCGCAGGATATTGAAGATGAGAAGTTTGAGCTGGATTTCAGTTTTCTTGTATGCGCTGATGAAGAGGGAGTTGAAAAATTCCTTACCGCAACAAAGGCGGTATCCGAAATAGAAGATGTTGCGGGAGAACAAATTAAATACGAAATGCTTATAGAAGCTGAAAAGAAAGCAAAAGAACCTGAAGAAGAGAAGCCAGCGGCTGCGGAGCAGAGTTCACCTGCGCCAGTGTCAACAATTGCTGCAAAAGAAGAACCGCCAAAAGCAAGTAATGCTGCCGCCAAAGGAAAGCCCGTGAATAAGCCGGTAGCGAATCGTACTGTGCGTGTGGATATTGAAAAACTGGATGCGCTTATGAACCAGGTGAGTGAGCTGATTATTGCAAAGAACTCCCTTGTATCTATTAGCTCCAGTGATTCCGGTGACGGAACGCAAAGCCAGTCTTTCCGCGATCAGATCGAATATTTGGAACGTATTACAACGAGCTTGCATGAATCTGTCATGAAAGCAAGAATGGTTCCGATTGAGAGTGTCGTTGCGAAATTCCCGCGTATGATTCGCGACTTATCGCGTAAACTGGATAAGAAGATGGAACTTTATATGTCTGGTGAGGATACGGAGCTGGATCGTACGGTTGTCGACCAGATTGGGGATCCGTTGCAGCATTTGCTGCGTAATTCTGCAGATCATGGATTGGAAAGCGCCGAGCTTCGTAAGGAAAGAGGAAAGCCAGAGGTAGGCTCGATCAACTTAAAAGCCTATCAGGAAGGAAATAACGTTGTCATCGAAGTAGGAGATGATGGTAACGGTATTGATACAGAAAGCGTAAAACGCAAAGCGATTGAGCGTGGAATTGTTACACCAGAGCAGGCAGAGAATTTAAGTCAAAAAGAAATTATTGATTTTTTGTTTATGCCAAGCTTTTCTATGGCGAAAAAGATTACCGACGTATCCGGCAGAGGCGTTGGGTTAGATGTAGTAAAATCCAATATTGAGACGCTGGGCGGCGATGTGGAAGTTAAGAGCAAGCTGGGAGAAGGTTCTACGTTTATTGTGCGTCTGCCGCTGACGCTTGCAATTATTCAGGCCCTTCTTGTAGAAGTGCATACTGAGCTGTTTGCGATAGCGCTTGGTTCTATTATTACGATTGAGGATGTTCCTGTTTCTGAGATTAAGTATGTGCAGGCAGAAGAAGTCATTAATTTGCGCGGCAATGTCATTCCTTTGATCCGTCTGAATCAGATTTTGGATATTGAGGAGCCGGAGGTGGCGCCGGAAAGCCTGACAGTCGTTATTGTTAACAAAGGTGAAAAGCAAGCGGGACTTGTTGTAGATAATTTGCTTGGACAGCAGGAAATTGTTATTAAATCTTTAGGCAAGTTTATTAGCAACAGTAAGATTATCAGCGGGGCGACGATTTTAGGCGACGGTGAAATTGCTTTGATTTTGGATGTAAATACTTTAATGTAAGGGAGGTGCCAAAATTGGATTATATTGGAACAACAGAAGAAGCAAAAAAACAGTACATTGTTGTAAAAATTGGCAGCGAACAGTATGGAATTGATATTAGTTATATTGACAATATTGTAAGGATGCAAAAAATTACAAGGGTGCCGACCTCACAGTTTTATTTTAAAGGTGTGATTAACTTGCGTGGCGAAGTCATTCCGGTTATGAGTATCCGTAGAAAAATGGGACTGGAAGATGATGTATATACAGGCGCATCCCGTATTATTATATTAAAGTTTGAGCAAAAGGACGCACTTGGAATTGTGGTAGACGAGGTGAAAGAGGTTATCAATCTTGGCTCAGATGAGATTGACAAGCTTTCTCACAGCTCAAGGGAAGCAAAAGAAATGTTTATTAATGGTATCGGCAAAAATGGAGATGAACTTGTTTCCTTATTTGATATTAATGCCATTATTGATGAGCACGAAACGGTTTAAGCGCTTGAGCATGTTTGTAAAATGTGAGACAGTATGATTAGAACGTAGGTGTTTTTATACGTTCTTGGAACTGTATGGAAATCCTCTGTATGATCTTTGACGGTCAGCGGAAGTTTTTTCCATACAGTTCGTTATATAACCAGAAATGTGAAGTGAGAATCAATAGATACAGGGAGAAATATATGGGCAAATTTACATTTGACGAAATAAATAGTATGTATTTTGACGTGTTGAGAGAGATTGGTAATATCGGAGCAGGTAATGCGACGACTGCAATTGCGACCTTGCTGAACATAAAATTAAATATGGAAGTGCCGAATGTGAAGCTTATGGCTGTGCAGGATTTAAATACTGCGATCGGTTCGGAGGAAGAGGAAATTGTAGGGATTTATTTAGGTGTGCAAAATGATATTGAAGGCAGTTTGATGTTTCTGCTGAAAATGGATGATGCACACAGTCTGGTAAACCATCTGCTCGGAAGAGGTGCAGATTATAAGGAACCGTTCGATGAGATGGATTTATCTGCGATGATGGAGATTGGAAATATTATTGCAGGCGCTTATTTATCTGCACTGTCTGCAATGACAAATTTGAATATTTCACCAACAGTTCCTTATATTGCCATTGATATGGCAGGGGCAATCTTAAGCATTCCGGCTATTCAATTTGGGCAGTATGGAGATAATGCGTTGCTGATTGAGACAACATTTGGAGGGGATACAATGCTCGAAGGGTATTTTATCCTTTTGCCTGAGTTGGATTCTTATGACAAGATCTTAACGTCACTTGGAATCATGCTTTAAATAAAAGTATATGTAGGGTGGGAGTTAAAAAGATGAGTCAGATGATAAAAGTTGGAATGGCGGACTTAAATATTTGCAAAAATCCGGACGCAATCACAACACTTGGGCTTGGTTCCTGTATTGGGATTGCACTTTATGATCCGGTCACAAAGATCGGCGGTCTGGCACATATCATGCTGCCGGATAGTACAAAAATACGAAACAATTCCAATATTGCCAAGTTTGCGGATACAGGCATTGTTGAGCTTGTGAACCGGATGGTGCGGGCAGGTGCAAACAGAACACGCCTGGTAGCGAAAATAGCTGGCGGGGCGAAAATGTTTGAAGTTACCGGAACAGATTCTATCGGCAGTATTGGGGATAAAAATGCTTTGGCATCGAAAAAAAAGCTAAAAGAGCTTGGAATACGGCTGATTGCTGAAGATACTGGGCTCAATTACGGGCGAACTGTAGAGCTGCATTGTGATACCGGAGAATATTACATAAAATCAGTGGGAAAACCACTGAAAATTATTTGATTGTATTGGGGGAATTTTATGAAGACGAAACAAATTCCTGCTTTCGTAACGTTGTTTGCCGCTTTTGCTATGTGTATTATTTCTTATGTAAATGATTATAGTCTTTCTTTTTTTATCCGGGCAATGTTTTTTGTGCTGGTCGGATTTTTTGTTTTAGGCATGATTATTAAAATCGTATTGGATATGAGTGTGTCGCAATTAGACGAAGAGTTTGTTTCTGCAGAGGATCTTGGCTTTGCAGACGGTGAAATAATAGAAGATGTGGAATTTATCGAAGATGAACAGGAAAGCTGAGTAATAAAAAGAGACTGCCTGGAGGTTAAACATGAATAAGGTTTCGAAAGAAAAACTTTGGGAAATGTATCAGACGAAGCGGACACCAGAGCTGCGGGAACAGATTATTCTTGAATATGCACCACTTGTAAAGGTTGTGGCAGGCAGATTGAGTATGTATCTGGGCTACAACGTGGAATATGACGATCTTGTCAGTTATGGAATATTCGGGCTTATTGATGCAATCGATAAATTTGATATGGATAAAGAAGTAAAGTTCGAGACTTATGCCAGTCTTAGAATACGGGGAGCAATTTTAGATCAGATACGAAAAATGGACTGGATTCCCCGTACTGTCCGTCAGAAGCAAAAAAAGATCGATGAAGCAATTAAGCGTGTAGAAATGAAAACCGGAAAAACGGCGCTGGATGAAGAGGTAGCAAAAGAGCTTGGAGTATCCGGGGAAGAACTGATAGAATGGCAGTCGCAGTTAAAAGTAACAAATGTGGTGTCCTTAAATGAATTTATTGAACAAGGTTCAGAGCCTGTGATGGATGCCAGACATAATTCCCATTTTATCCAACCGGAAGAGCAGGTGCAGGAAACCGAACTGAAAGAAAAGCTTCAGGAAGCTATGGAGCAGCTGACAGAAAAAGAAAAAAAAGTTATTTTATTGTATTATTACGAGGATCTTACGTTAAAAGAAATCAGCAAAGTGTTGGAAGTTTCTGAGTCCAGGATTTCTCAGCTTCATACGAAGGCATTGTCCAAAATGCAAAAGACGATGGGAGCATATATGGAAATCCTGGCAAAGAAATAAAGAGAAGGTGAGAGTATGACAGTACGACCGGTTCATTTAAATGGTATGATACAAAATACACAGGATGTCAGTGCGATCCGGCATCAGGAAAATCAAAGGCCAGCTGTGGAGCAGCAGCATATCCAGATCCGCGAAGAACAAAAAGAACAGAGTAAGGCACAGGAAGTTAATAAGAAAGACAATGCGGACAAAGAACAAAAAAAGTACGATGCAAAAGAAAAAGGTTCAAACGAATATATCCATCATCAGAAGAAAAAAAAGAAAGAAAAAAAGGAAAATTTGCCGGATGGCAGCGTAAAGATCAAACAGACAATGTCCGGTGGATTTGACATTAAAATATGATAAAGATGCAGAGGGTACATGAATGACAGTCATAGAGATCATATTATTGATTGTGGGGATGATATTTATTCTGGCAAGCTTTTGGGTGACTGAGAAATTATCTCCTGAAGAACTCAGACATATTTCAGAATTGAGCAAGGAAGAAATGGGCGTCATGCTGGAGCATGAGCTGGAAAAGTCAAAGCAGAGAGTGGTAGATATTGTAGAAAATACGATTGATGACAGCAAAGATCGTACAGAGCGTGCATTGGAGAAACAGACCAATGAAAAAATTATGGCAATCAATGAATTTTCGGATACTGTGATCGAAAAAATTAACAAAACGCATAATGAGATTATGTTTTTGTACAGTATGCTCAATGATAAGCATACGGAGCTTACAGATTTCACCTCGGGACTGACGCAACAGCTGCAGGATTTGAAGTCACAGGAAGAAGAAATGACAAACTATTATCTAAGCCAGATGAAAACACAGATGCCGCAAGCTCCAAAGCCTGTCGAACAGCCGGCCGCGAAAACTACCGTAAAAACATCATTCCAGGAAATACAGAGTGAAACGACTGTTTCTGAGGAAGCTGTACCGGCAGAACAGTCCGATAATGCCACAGTCCAGTCGGAAGCAGATACGAATGTGCAAGCTGAAGAAGAGGTAAATGTGAAAGATGAGATTCTCCGTCTGTATGAAGAAGGAAGAGATTCCGTCGCGATCGCAAAAAAGCTTGGCCTTGGAGTTGGAGAAGTACGGCTTATCCTGGGGCTTTACAAAGGAGATTAAACCGGATGAGATTCAAATATTATTTACGGGGAGCAGGAATCGGCGTTATTGTGGCAACGCTGGTTCTTTCTATCGCATTTTTATTTCATGATAATATCTCTGATGAAGAAGTGATTCGTCGTGCGATGAAGCTTGGCATGGTTATGCAGGAAAATACACCAGGCACTCTCGCAGATATGCCGCAGGGAGACGCTTCGTCGGTAGATTTGGAAACCGGCGCTGATAAGGAGGATAATGCAAGAACAGATAAAGATCCTTTGGCGGAATCAAGTGTAAATGATTCAAATACGGATGACCAGAACGCGAATCAAAATCAGACAGATGATCCAAAGGATCAGGCAGATCCAAATGACAATACGGGTACCCATGATCTACCAGATGAGAATGAATCTGCAAAAGATCCGTCATCGGAACAATCATCAGACAATAAATCAGATCTTTCTTCTGCGGATGAAAACGATAAAGAACCTGCCAAAAAGAATCCTTCTAAAGATGAACCAAAGACACCATCTGATGAGGTGGAAATTGTCATTGAATCCGGTGATGTATCCAGAATGGTTTCTGCAAAGGTTTTTAAAGCAGGTCTTGTAGAGGACGCAGATGAATTTAACTCTTATCTTGGATCACATGATTATGATAATCAACTGCAACCCGGAACCTATAAAATAAAAAAGGGGTCGAGTTTCCGCCAGATTGCGCAGATATTGACCAGACAGTAAAACGGAAAAATAATTGTAAAAAAATGCTTGCAACGCTTTAGCGCTTATGCTATAGTAATTAAGGCAAAAAATCACATATGTGGAGCAATACAGGTGCCAGATGTATTTTGGTTGTGTTGCATTTGGAAGCATATGGCAGTAAAAACCAAATGGAGGAAAAAAGAATGAGTGTTATTTCAATGAAACAATTACTGGAAGCCGGTGTTCATTTTGGACATCAGACAAGAAGATGGAATCCGAAAATGGCTCCGTATATTTATACAGAGCGCAACGGCATCTATATTATCGACCTGCAGAAGTCTGTAGGCAAAGTGGATGAAGCCTACAATGCAGTAGCAGATATCGTAGCAAATGGCGGTACCATTCTTTTCGTAGGTACAAAGAAACAGGCACAGGATGCAATCCGTACAGAGGCTGAACGCTGCGGTATGTACTACGTAAATGAAAGATGGCTCGGCGGTATGCTGACAAACTTTAAGACCATTCAGAGCCGTATTGCAAAATTGAAGAGCATTGAAAAGATGGAAGAAGACGGAACATTTGACGTTCTTCCGAAAAAAGAAGTGCTTGCATTAAAGAAACTGCAGGAAAAATTAGAGAAAAACCTGGGCGGCATTAAGGAAATGAAACGCATTCCAGATGCAATCTTTATTGTAGATCCAAAGAAAGAAAGAATCTGTGTACAGGAAGCTCATACTTTAGGTATTCCACTAATCGGTATCGCAGATACGAACTGTGATCCTGAAGAATTGGATTTTGTAATTCCGGGCAATGACGACGCCATTCGCGCCGTAAAACTGATTGTCTCTAAAATGGCGGACGCAGTTGTAGAAGCAAAACAGGGTGAAGCCGAAGAAGTAGCAGAAGCCGAAGCTCAAATGGAAGAGGTATCTGCGGAAGCATAAGAGCAGCAAAGATGATTGATTTTGGAGGAAAATAAAATGGCTATTACAGCAGGAATGGTGAAAGAACTGCGTGAAATGACAGGCGCAGGCATGATGGATTGTAAAAAAGCATTAGGTGAAACAAACGGAGACATGGAAGCTGCCGTTGAATATTTAAGAAAAAACGGACAGGCAAAAGCTGAGAAAAAAGCATCCCGTATCGCAGCAGAAGGTATCGTAAAGGTTGTAGTAGAAGATGACAAGCGTGCAGCTATCGTAGAAGTAAATTCTGAGACAGATTTCGTTGCCAAAAATGAAAAATTCCAGACTTATGTGGAAAAGGTAGCAAAACAGGCGCTTGCTTCAAATGCAGCTGATATGGATGCATTTATGGAAGAAGCATGGCTGGAAGACAGCAGCAAGACAGTAAAAGATTCTTTAGTAGAGCAGATTGCGGTAATCGGTGAAAATTTAAAAATCCGCAGATTTGAAAAAGCAGAAGCCGATCAGGGCTGTGTTGTAGATTATATTCACGGCGGCGGACGTATAGGTGTTGTAGCAGTTGCTCAGTCTGACGTAGTGAACGATACAGTAAAAGAAGCTGTGAAAAACCTTTGTATGCAGATTGCAGCTTTGAATCCAAAATATGTCAGCAGAGTCGAAATCAGCGAAGATTATATTGCACATGAAAAAGAAATTCTTCGTGCGCAAATTATGAATGATCCAAAAGAATCGCAGAAACCGGAAAAAGTAATCAATGGCATGATTGAAGGCCGTGTAAATAAAGAGTTAAAAGAAATCTGTCTGGTAGATCAGGTTTACGTAAAGGCAGAAGACGGCAAACAGACAGTAGGCAAATATTTGGAACAAGTATCCAAAGAAGTTGGCAGTGAAGTGTCGATTAAGAAGTTTATCCGGTTTGAAACTGGTGAAGGTATTGAAAAGAAGAGTGAAGACTTTGCGGCTGAGGTTGCGGCGCAGATGAATCAGTAAACTTCTGAATGAAATTGATTCACGAACCCCTGAAAATCCCATAGAATGGGCATTTTCAGGGGTTTTTTGCGTTCTAAGGAGAGGTTCATAATTTATCATAAATTACCGTATTTTGAGTGCCAATTTGGGGGATTTTTGGGGGAAGAGTTGGGGGAAGGGGTATCCCCCAAATGGTGTGTGAAAGTTTGCCTGTTTCTTTTGGGAAAAGGGGAGAAGTTTGCTTGGTGTTTCTTTTTGGGGGATAGCACTATCCTCCAAATTTGAATGTAAAATGGTGTATCTTCCCTTAAATTATTATAAGTTATCATATGGAAAATATGGATTGATGAAAAATATGAAATAATTTATAATGTAGGAAGGGTAAAATGAATACTCGATAGAGTATTTTGTGTCCTAATTTGGGGACAGGATGAAAACCGCATTATTTAGTGTGTTATTTGGTGCTGATTGTACCGTATTTTGTGGATGAAATAGGGGAATATGGACGAAATAACACTAGGCGGATGTGTGGAGTTTGTGACCTGGATTCGTGTAATGGATTAGATAACACTAAATAGATATATCAAAAATTATTGAAAAGAGATGAGCTTAATGAATTATGATGGTGTAATATTTGGTAACGGAATGTCATTGAATTTATTACAGCAGTTAAAAAGTTTAGTGCCTAAAGATAAACAATATTTGTTGGATATAAATGATTTCTTGAAATTTTGGATAAAAGGTAAAATATCGCAGAGAGAGGAAAAGATATTTTATACGTCTCTTTATGGAAATAAGAAGGATAAATGGAAATTCTTTGAGTTATTGAAAGATAAAGTGGCATTATACTATGAAACATATGATGCAGATATAGAATATACATTGGGAGCATTATTGTTTAAAGAATCGGAATATAAAGAGATAATATTGTTTTTTCCGGCAATATATAATATTTGGTATATAATTTTAAGTGATTATCTGAAATATCTTGATTTGAAATCGAAGATTATAGGGTATTATCAATCTGTCATACGGGTTACCGGAAATCCGCAATATATCTGGACAACAAATTTTGATTTGTTTGCTGAATCAATAGAGCCAGAGCATATTCATGGCCGCTTTCTTCCTAAAATAAGAACATACGAAGATGTTGTATATAAAATGATAAACAATGGAGCGAATTATTATTTTAAGTATATTTGGGGACATAATGGAATTGGAAAATTAAATAATATACAACAGGTAATGAAATTTGGCGATTATAAAAACATTTTTGATTTTGATTTCTTTTTTGATAATTGTATAAGTATGGATAAAATGTTGATTTATGGAATGGGATTTAAAAAATCAGGATTTACGGAAGATTTGAGAACGGCATATCCAAAGTATAATAAAGCCGCTTTTGGAGCGATTATAGATGAACATGTATTGATGAGAATAAAGGGTATGCAAGATTTGGGGATATTAAATCAAGTCGATTTTACATATTACAATGATGAAGAAAAAAGGCATTTCGAAGAAGTTACGGAAGCAGTAATGATAAAAAAATATGACTTGATTAAATGTCAGGATTTTAGATTTTCTATTTTATAAGATAAGGGAAGAAGGGTAGGATATTTATGATAAATATGGCTGGTAAAAAGATACTAAATGATGATGACATTGTAAGTATTGTGATTAAATATATAGATGAAAATTTGTATAACTATGCAGTTATGATTGATGGAGATTGGGGATGTGGAAAAACTTATTTTGTTAAAGAATACTTAATTGATAAAATAGAACAGAATGAAACAGAAAAGAAAAAGAAAGATGAAGATTATAATATTAAAAGAATTGTTTATATATCATTATATGGTGTTAAATCAGTAGATGAAGTATCTAAACAGGTTTTCATGGAATCGTATCTGGCAAAAGCGGGTAAGGCAAAAGGAATTTTGAGAAAAGGAACAGAAGTTGTGGGGACATTATTGCCCGTAGCTTTTGACGTTATGAAATCTTTTATTGGTATTGAAGCAGATGCTGACAAAGTTTCAGGGGCAGTAAATACCTTTTTGTCAATTAAGAACAGTATCTTTATTTTTGATGATTTAGAACGATGTGATTGTCCGGTTAATGAAATATTGGGCTATATCAATGGCTTTGTAGAACATGAGGAACTTAAGGTTATTTTGGTGGCCAATCAGAAGGAGGTTGGAAAAGGATCATATTTAAAAAATCTGGAATTGAAATATTTAGTTGCAGCAAATCAAAATATTGATTTCGAGCCTAAGTCCGAAAATCAAAATATTTTAGATATGTATATGCAAAGAAATGAACAACAGAAAACTCCGAAAGAAGAACCTGTAGGCATTGGCATAATAGAAAATAGAATAAACAGATTATTTGGACAGGATATAATGTATGAAAGAGTTAAGGAAAAGCTAGTCGGGATTACAATATATTATCAACCTGATTTGCAGAAAGTTTTTATGAAACTTATTAAGAATGATAATCTTGATGATACCTTACAAGGATATTTAAATGAGAAGATAGATTTTTTTGAAGAATATATGATTGGTGAAGAACATCTTAATTTAAGGACATTTCAGTTCTTCTTATCAAAAATAAATGATTTATATAAAGCGATAAGTAAAATTGAGAGTGAAGGGCAAGAAGCTTTTTTTAAATATATCATGCAGTATTGTTTTAAAGTATGTATTGCATATAAAAATGGTTCGTTAGAATATTCATGGGAAAGGAATGAAGAATATTCTTTCAAAAGTATAGGGGAAAGAGATATATTTGGGAATCGATTAGCTTTTAGATTTGTTGATGATTTTATAATCAAAAGCGTACTTGATAACAAAAGAATAAACAGTATGCTTAGAATATTTGAAGATGAATATTTCAAAAAAAGTGATGCTTTCAGGGAACTGGATTCTCAGTGGTATATATTAGAGGATAATGAGATTCAACAGAAAATACAACAAGTTTTTGAAGATTTGGGAAATAATATATATGATGTCAAAGAATATCCGAGAATCATAAGTCGTTTCATTAAATTAGAGCAAGTTGGTTTTTCAAAAGAAAATACTGATATTGTAATAGAAAGAATGAAGAGCAATATTCTTGACCTAAAGCAGCATATAAATATTGATAATGGGTATGGTATGCTTCAACAGGGAGAAAACAAACAAAGATATAAAGAAATTACAGAACAGCTTCAAAAGGATATAGATCAACACTTTAGGGAACATATTTCAAATACTTTAGAAGATTATTTAAATTCAGAGGATGAGTGGGGAGAGAAACTGGAGAAATATGTATACAATAATAAAACAGAGATATACCAATCAAGTGGATTTTTGAGACAAATGAATATTCATAAATTATGTGAAAAGATAAATAAATCAAAATCAAAGGATATCAATGCTTTTAGAAGCTGTATTATTACGTTATATGTAAGAGGAATAATAGGAGATGGATTAGAACGAGATAAAGAATTTATACAAGAATTAAAGGAAAAGATTCAAACGATGGATACGAAGGATTTTGATAAAATTAAAAAAATGCAGATAGATTATTTGATAGGAAATTTAAAAAGTGCAGAAGCGGTTTTTAAATGATAGGGGTTGAGATGGCAAGTAAAAATAAATTTGAAATTGTGAATGGAAATATTCATATATCAAGAGCTGAGTGGAAACAAGTAGTGGAGGTTACTTATAGAGAAGATTATTATGATGAATTAAAAAGTGTCACATGGACAGAAAGCAATGGGTATATAAAAAATGGTAAATTAGGCTTATTGCATAGATTTATGATGGAAAAATGGTATGGAAAAGAAGTCTTAGAAGAAATGACACAAAGAGGTTGGGTTGTAGACCATATGAATAATAATGCTTTTGATTGTCGTATATGTAATTTGGAATTTTTACCATCAAGGCATAATGTGGCGAAAGGACAAATTTTAGATGTGGAATCAGAAGAAATGAGACATCATATTGCACTAAATATTTTTAAAGATTTTCAGACAGGACTCTATCAGATATCTATCGGATTTAATGATAATCTATGCTTTTATAACGTAAAAACAAAAGAAGTAAGACCGATAAATACGTTGTTTTTATTATATGATTGTGACTATAAATTAGTGATATATGATGCCGAACAGATTCTAACAAAGTATCGTATCGAAAAGCAATTTGGATTGGGAAACTTAAATTTTATTGACTATAAATGTGAATTTCCACCTGAGATACAATTAACAAAACAAGAAATAGAAGAGATTACTAATGGAGATAGATTTTATATTGAAAGAGATGGAGAACTATATTTTATACCCGGAAAGCATAACTGGATACTTTCAGCACATTATAAAGAAGGATGGAAACCTTCTGATAAAGAATAGAACATTTGTGAATTAGAAAAATAGATACATAGCCGATTGATTTTTTAAACGAGAATCAGTCGGCTTTTTTTATTTCCCCAAAACCCATACATAGCTATTCTGTCTTATGCGGAGTGGCTATTAAATTTTTCGAGTACTCTCGGAAACTCTTGAATAGTGGATTGAAAATTATACAAAAATGAACA
>CAJTZX010000025.1 GCA_910584345.1 uncultured Eubacterium sp.
ATGCTCCGGCTCTCCTCCTGCGCCAGCGAGGACATGATGGTAAGGAGCAGCTCGCCCTTGCCGTCAAACGTCCAGATGTTCTCTTTCTCGAAGTAGCACTCCACCCTGTTCTCCTTCAGCTTCCGGATGGTCGTGAGGCTGTCCACCTTAAGGGTCGCTAGGCGAACACCTGATGCCGTAGTGCTCGTTATGCATTATTGCATAGTGCTTATTTGTAAGTTCCAGACTTGACCATATTCGTATTTTAAAGCCACAAGCTTATATCATAATAGCCTGCTATATTAAAACTCAAATATGGAGACCAGGCAAGCCCAGAATAGTACTCTGGGCTTGCGGCTATATAAAAATATGCATTGTATCTTTCGACATATTATAAAAGGCTGCTTTTAAGCGTTGCCAAGATGGTAGGCAGGTAGACCTCGGCGGAAGGACTGTGACCCCCGTTTATATAGAAACCCGAAAGAGAATCTGAGAAAAGAGGGCTGAGCCATATGTATTTTTTCAGGCACTTAATCATAAAATCTCCACTTTCTTTGCCGTTTCCATTTTATCTAAAATTATATCGCTGCACTGCTCGATATAATCGGCAACATCATTCCATACTCGATAATTAGATGTCATCTTTTTTACCTGTTCAAAAATATCCATACAGTTATCGCAGGCAAGTAGTTTATCAAGCATAGACTCTGTAATAACTGCATAAGGGACAAATTCATTGCCATAGCAGTCCTGCATAAATGCTTTCTTAGTATTCTGTGTCATTGCTACACAAACCATATTTTTACTATCTCTAAAATGTCCGATTGCCGCGTATACTTTCATTTTTCATTACCTCCGTGTATTTCATTTGATATATTAATATTAACGCTATTGTTAAAATTTGTATGCCGACAAAACATACGGAGTTTTACTTATTCAGTTATGCACTTTTGCTAAACGTTCTCTGTATCCTGTAATCCTTATGGATTGTAAATTTCTTTTCTAAACAAAATACACTGCTGTTGTGGCTCACGATGCCCGTTAGAGCTATAACAAAAAGTCGCTATTATATCCTGCTCTTTACTGTCTGCAAAATTTTCATTAATCATGTCAATCAAATCCTGTTTTGATAAAGATTTCATTCCCTGCATAATTTTCTCCTTTCTGCTAATCATCCAACCCAAATTCTTCATACAACCGGCCCTGTGCTTCTAACAGGGCTTGCCAGCATCCTTCGTCTTTATGCAGCATAGTAAGATGAATTGCCAGATCAATATGTTGCTTAATTTCTTTTAATGTATAAGCAGAATACTCCATAGCCTTTCCTTTCTGCCCTCGTGACCTCCGGGGCGGGCTATTCTTAACCTTCAAGCGCTCTTGCTGTCGCAGTTGCTTTGCCGTCTGTTTTACCTTCGCTGTAGGCTCTGCCGTCACTTGACGTAATTAAAGAATTTTGAAAAGTTTTAAAATTCTTAGAATGCTCGGCATATGCTTCTTCAACTTCTTTTGGTACAACAATCATAAGCGCAGTGCATTGCTTGTCAAGAACCTCTTTAATACCGTCACAAAATCCCACAAGATATGTATTCAAAACACCTTTGGTATTTTTCCCTTCTTTTTTACATTTCAGGTAATACCGGTTGGCAAGTTTGTTACCCGTCTCAAATAAAAACTTGAAAACCTCAACAGCAATTTTGGCATCTTTCTCATATCCGTAAAAAGCGATTGCATCCCGATTGATAGAATAGGTCTTGCAACAAAAATTCTTTGCGATAATCTGCGATAACGTATAGCGCCATTTACGTACATAATGGCAGTTTGGCTTTGGCGCATAAGTTTCCTCGACAATATTCTGTTCAAGGCTTTTGCCTTCAAGGTCCGTAAGCTCAATATTGTATTTTGCCATGAGCTCCTGAGCTTTAAGAGCTGCGGATATTGCTTCATTCTCGCTTGGGTTATTTCCTGCAAGTGCTAAAAGGTTTTCGATCTTCTTTAAAATTTTTTCTCTATTTTCCATAATTAAAATCCTCCGTGCGTTTGATTTGGTGTTTCATTTGATAAATCAATTTTAACGCCATTGCCAAGATTTGTATGCCGACATAATACACGGAGTTTTAGTGTTTTAGCTAGGCACTTTTGCTAAGAGTCAATACTAGCCATATCATTTCGGTGCATTTCCTTTTGCATGTGCAAATACTTTTCCTCGCCCCATTCTTTGAGCTGATTCTGGTGAGTAGCTAATACGGCAGTACCGCCATAGGCCTGACAGATAAAGCCATATTTTATCGCAAGGTCCATGACCTCTTTCCAGTGAGAATCAAGCCCTTTCATTTTTTCCTGATTTACCATTTGATTAATTCCTTCCTACTGTAGAGTTCATAATGTTAACAGATTTAACTTGCTGTTTGTAATCTGTATGGCTCATATTAATTTTGCTATGGCGAACTTTCTGGTTAAGTTCTTTTTTCCCTATAATAATCCCGTACCAGAATTCTCCCTTCCAAAAACTATGTACATAATTTGTTCTTATCTAGGAATTCCGTTTTGCCTGCACATTACCAGGGCTTTTTTCTGTAAAGCCATATATTAATACATCCATATTCTTATTTCAGGCTTAAGCCCTTATAAATCACTGCCCAGGACCGCAAAATTCAAATATGGGCTTCGTAAAGCCCAAGAGAAGCATCCCAGGTTTACAGCTATGACTGTTCTGTTTCTGCGTATTGAAACATTATTCCGCCATATTCCCATAGATCAGCTTTTAAGTCAGCCATTGACACTTCTCCGTCCTCCCATTTATGGTAAAGTGCCAACAGCTTTTCCGTAAATTCCTTACCGCGCTTATGCGCAGTCTTGGGCCAATAATCTGTTATCAATACTTCAAGCGGTATTGTAAACAAAAGCGCCAAAGCCTGGTTGACCGCTTTATTTGCGGCATCAGATTTCAGATCATCAATCTGTGCCTGTGTAAGCGTAAACGTCTTTTGCTTTTTCTCTACGGCTCTTTTTTGCCGCCGTAATTCTGCACGTCCCATTTTACCCCTCCCTTTAAAGCCGTTCTTCATAATTAGCACACGCGTCCTGGTATTCAGTAACACAGCCATAGCAATCAGAAGAAGTATTGTTACACGTCCATTCTTCATCCCAGAGGTCATGCTCATGCCATTTACAAGTGCCACAGCATTCATCAAAATAGCTCATATTTAGCACACTCCTTTATAGCCGATATAATACGGCGGCTCATCCACAAGAAATATCTTTGTATCTACGGTAATTCTGCCATAGCAGTTATATTCATAAGTCTGTTTTACTGCGGGAAGAAATAACCTGCCTTTCCAAGAAGTATGGGCCTGTTCTTCTGCTTTTGCCCGTTCCTCAGTCATACCATAAAGTTCATATGCAAGTCCTCGCTTCTCACTAATTATTTTTGTCACACAAAAATCAACTAAGTTCATAATGTATTCCTTTCTTATTGGCAGAATAGGCAATATAGGCTTGTCCATTCTGCCAATACCATTGCTACAGCTTTTATACAATTACGCCAAGCCGTTCATACATTCTTCCAAATTCAAAGCCCAGACGAACCATCTCAATGTCCATATGATCGCACATATTCTGGTATGAATCATGCATATGTTCTTCACTGCATACCGAAACATAATCATCTCTTGTATAGGCCGCTTTGGCTTTATTAAAAAGATTAATATAAAAAGCTGCCTGATCTGGCCTTGTGTCTTGTAACGCTCCCATAAAACAGCACCTTCCTTCTTGATTTCTTAGGAGCGCTTAAGAGCACTCCATTATTACATTGCATTTCCCACACTTGATATTCAGCTCTTCCGCTGCTTTAAAATGCTGGCCGCAGTGTGGGCATTCATAAACAAACATTTTCCTTCCAGCTCTGCCTCGGCTCTTCTTTGTCAATTCGATATGCGGAAATTTCGTTGCCATATCAATTCCTGAATCCTTTAAAGCCTTTACAAAATCCTCTGACGGCAAAACATAGGCATACCCATTTGCAAGATCATATTCAACCAAAAGCCCGCGGTCTTCGCACTGTTTCTTAAATTTGCCATTATGATACCGGCCGTTCTGGCAAGTATCCGTAATAGTATTTTCTGCGCAATAAATATGTGTCATTTCGTGAAAAAGTAAAGCTGCTAAGCCTTCTACCGGTTTATCCATAAATTTCGCGCCGATGCTGATTTCATAAGTAAATTCGCTATTATCCGCAGTTTTATCAATCTTTTGCATAGTGTGTCGGGCATATTCTCTTGGCGTATTCTGCACAAGAATCGCTGACTTTGGCAAACTATCTTCAAAATAAATATAATTAATAGTATTAAAAATATCTTCCAACATTTTAGCTGCCTTGTGACATTCTGTAACGCCATCTTTTGTGATCTGTGTAACTTCTTCTGTTTCCAGCTCTGTTTTCTGTTCTGGCACTACTTCCGGCTCTTCTGTTTCCGCCTGTTCTGTTTCTGACTCTTTTGTTTCCACCTGTTCTGCTCTCGGCTCTTTTGTTTCCACCTGTTCTGTTTCTGTCTCTTTTGTTTCCGCCTGTTCTGCTCCGGGCTCTTCTGTTTCCGCCTGTTCTGCTCCGGGCTCTTCTGTTTCCGCCTGTTCTGCTCTCGGCTCTTCTGTTTCCGCCTGTTCTGTTTCTGACTCTTCCGGCTTTACTACTTCTGGTTGATCTGCATTTCCCGCTTGTTCTTCCTCAGCCTTTGCTTCTTCTTCCTGATCTGTTTCAAGCTCTTCAACTTTTTTCCACCATCTTTTTAATGTTGAAACGCTGATTCTCTTTTCTTTGCCGTCATCCATCGTAACCGCCATTGTTTTTGTTTTTTCATCTACAGCGCCATCTGTTGTTAAAAATGTTCCAGGATTTTTCTTGCTTTCATATTTTGTCATTATATTTGCCTCCTTAATATCTGCTTGTGTTTTATTTGTTATATTTATATTAACGCTATTGCCTAAATTCGTATGCCGACGGAACTAACAGAATCGGCATCAGTTTTCTGTGTGATTTTAACAATATTGCTTGTTTGAGGGCCAAAGCATAGGCTCCTAAACAGGAGCCCGCTTCTAATAAACCATTAAAGGACTGTGGATAAAATCGCGCTCTGTAACCAAGCTGACGAAATTTCCCTGTTTTCCGGCTTTGCCGATAACCTTGTGAATGTTTTCAATATCCGTTTTGATAGTTGCACCGGATTCTGTTTTGAATACCAGGTGCTTTGTCGTTGTTCTTTCCAAAGTTGCGTACTCGCCGAAACAGCTATGGCCTGAACCACAGTGACCTACAAAAACTTTCTGACCGATCTCAATATTCTCGAATTTCCCACAGTTCCAAACTTTCATTTTATTTACCTCCGTGCGTTTGATTTATGTTTCATTTGATAAATCAATTTTAACGTGTTTGCTTAAATCCGTATGCCGACGGAACGCACGGAGTTTTAGCATCTCTGCTATGCACTTTTTACAGAAGCTCGTCAGGCGTGCAGCCTAATGCTTTCGCCAATTTAAGGGCATTCCGCAGCGTTATATTTTCCGGCTTAATCTTGCCTGTTTCGATCTGATATATTTTCATATAATGAACGCCAGATGCAGCAGCAAGCTCTTTTAATGTCATTCCTTTTTCTAGCCGCTTTTCTTTTAATCCCATAAATTTTACCTCTTTTTCAAAATTTATATTTATTAAACGCAGAAGCCGGGCACAACACCACAGGAATTAGAGGCGCCCCAGAAGCCGGATACGCCGCTGCCGTCGACGAAGCAAAAGTTAGCGGCATTCGCCTCAAACGGAGAGGCCAGCCACCACCAATCTGGCTCACCATCGCGTAATTTAATACGATTTTCTGCCTTTTCATAATATGGCAAATGCAGATCATCTTCTGGACAAATATAGTATCCATCAGAGCCAAATACTTCACGACGTGAAAACAGCCAAAGCTTATGCCCGCGGCGTTCTTTAATAACCTCCTGCAAGTCATTCGGCAACAATGCAAAAATTTCTGTATCAAGATATTTTGCCATATTAGATGCATCATAGCCGCCTTCATTTGTATTCTCCTTATTCATAGGAGCTTCCTTACTAAGAATATCCTTAAATGTAAATACAACTTCATTTGGTTTATATGTATTAATTCCCGCAACGGCGATTCTCATTTTCTCGTCATTTTTAAGCACGATTGAAATAATATCGCCAACCGCCAGAAGGTCGGCAGCTTTTCCGCGCTCACAGAAAGAAGCAATAGCTTTCCATGTAATTTCCTTAGTTACTGTCTGAGTTAATGTAGTCATATTCAATTCCTCCTTTATGCGTACTCGCACTGTGTCAATATCGGATACGGGTTTTCAAATTTTTCAGCTCTTGCCAGGCGAACCTTATCAAAAATATAATTGGCATCATCCATAGGCAGGCTTGTTAAATTTCCTTCTTTGTCTGCCGTACCCGTAATAAAAATATTGCCTACTAACTGTGCATTTCCGGCTGAATCAACAGCCGAAATTTTATGCGGTTCTTTCAGAAGTCCTTCATCATCACACACAATGTCATAGGCCTTTTTGCTGTCCCCAATACGGCGGGTAACTATATCAATGCAGCCGCAATTAAGCACTTTGTAAAATGCATCCAGATCATTGGGAATTTCAACCAGCCCGAACATCTCCTTTTCTACGTCTACTAAGACGCCTACAATTCTTTTTTCCTTCAAAGCTTTTTCCTCCTGATTATTATTATCAAGTATTTTTACTTGACAATAATAATTTTAACGTAATCACTAAAATCCGTATGCTGACATAACCGCCAGGATTTTAGTAATTCTGCTATGCGGTATTACCTAACGCTTAATTCGTGTATGCAATAGGTATGCCGCCAGCCTTTATATAAAAAGTCCGATTCCTTTACCGGCCGATCTGCCCTTGACTCAATAAAAGTCTGCGCCTTCACCAAAGAATCATAACCAATCTGGCTAACCCTCGGCGGAGCGTACTCTGTATGTACCACAACAATATAAACATGTTTCACGCTGTCACCTCCTGATCTTAAGCAAATAAACCTCCTGAAAATTAGAAAACCATATATTCCAAACGGTTCCATCATCCCGAATTACCATAGCTTTATCAATTACAGCGTCTGGTATAAGAACCCGGCAGATATGCCCCTGGCATTGCTTTTCTTCTGCATAGCAATACGGCTCATTACCACCCCTTTTTACTTTTCCGAAGCGCACATAAATATTACCGTTTTCAGCTCCGTGCTTATGGTAAAATGGTATGTCACTTATGCTTACTTCCTCTGTTGGCAAATCACTTAGTTTCATACCTTTTACTCCTTTCTTCAAACTCTTTACGCTGCCGTACTTTATCAAGAAAGCCATCGGCCTGTCCATGATGAACAGGCACCCACTCTTCTTTTTCGCCAATACCCGTCTGAGTTGGAAGCTGTGAATCATATACTGCAACGTACTTGCCAGTTGCGGTATTACGAAAAATTGTAAACGCAGCCATATTCAAAGCCCCCTTAAATTGCCTTTGCATTAGCGCTAAACCATTTTGCACCAATAATAAAGCGTTCACCGTCACAAACTCTTACATAAGTTACTTTTGCTGGGGTTTTGTGTATTACCTTTACCACAGTACCGTTAATTGTATACATTGTATTTCTCATTTTTATTTACCTCCGAACTTATTTTTTTTTCATTTGATATATTAATTTTAACGTGTTTGCTGAATTCCGTATGCCGACATAACTAACAGGATTTTAGTGATTTTGCTATGCGGCTTTACTGGTTTTGCTTAGCGCCCCGAAGGGCACCAGCTTTTTAATATCCTGCGGCATTCTGCATTGCTGAATCAACAGATTCGCCATCTTCGATTGCATAGAGGATTTCAATAATATCTTCTTCATTAAATCCATCAGCTTCCAGGTTTTCAACCAGCTCAGTAATATCGGAAGTATTCATGCCGTCGATCATCAATTCCGGGATAAGTTCTTTTACTTTAGTCATTGATTTTCTTTTTGGCTCATGATATAATTCTTATCAGGAGCTTGTCTCCTTTCTGAATCGGTTGCTGGTAACAACTGATTCGTATTTTTGTTTTATTTGTTATATTTATTATAGCGTGTTTGCTGAAATCCGTATGCTGACAAAGCGCACAGGATTTCAGCAGATTTGCTATGCATATTTTTCTACTGTTACCTCGCTGTCCATCCCGTTTTTAATTTCCAGCATTACCATATTATCAAGCCAGACACAGTTTTCTTTTATTTCATCGATCTGCTTAGCAGCTTCTTTCCGGCTAGTATACTTTATAATCTGCTGGCCATTGACAAAATACTGCTTCATGCTTTGCGCCTCCTTAAATTTATGTTTCATTTGAAACTTTTTCATCATATTGTTTAAAACGTTTTTCTAACTCTATTTTCTTTCGCACTTCTTCTACAACAGCCTCTGGTGTTCGGCAGCTAAAAAATGTTGGGTTTGATACCTGCGCAATCTGCTCAATTTCTTTAGCGTCTTTTTCCCAGTCTAATAATTTTAAAGCGTCCCATCTTATCTTATTTGCTTTTTTCCCTCTAATATTTCTTAATGTCAGCATATTTTTAACCTCCGGGCATTTAATTTGTGTTTCATTTGATATATCAATTATAGCGTGTTTGCTGAATCTCGTATGCCGGCATACCCGCCAGACTTGCGGCAGTTTTACTATGCGATTCTGCTAAATAACTAAGGCCAGGTAGCAGATGCAGCACTTTAAAATGAAGTGCTGCTCTAAGTGCTGCACCCTTTAAGCCTTGGCATTACTGGCTTTCAAGCAAAATGTAGCACTTGTAGCACTTATATTCTTTAATAATATATTAAAATAAGAATATAAGGATAATACATATACCCCTTACCTCTTAATTCTTAAATATAAAAGTTTATAGAAACAGTGCTAATCTACTACAAGTGCTACATGCAGCTTAGACGGTCTGTTTTAAGCAGAAAGCCTGCCATTTTACTGGCAGGCTTTCTGGCCCTTTACTTTAGCCCTTACATCTGGCGCTGCAAGCTATGCCTTTTTGCGATCTGGCCCATTCTTCATAGGCTTTGCGGTTTGCCGGGTCTTCATAAAACTCATTCATTTTGTCTAATAAAGTTCTCAGCATCCGCCGTTCAATCTCGACCGCACAAGATTGTTTCAAATCTTTTGTTTTAGCCATTTACTTTTTCTGAGTTTTGCGCTACAATAACCTTTGATATAGGAAGGTTATTGAGCACAGGCTCTTTCTCCTTTCCGGGCCGGCTGATGGGCAGCCGGTCCTATTTTTATCAGATTTGTTTCATCTGATATATTTATTATAGCGTGTCTGCTAAATTCCGTATGCCGACGTAACTAACGGAAAACCGGCAATCTTTTTATACAGTTTTTATTGATACTGCTATATTACGAAATATTTTAAAAAAAAGGTATATCATTTTTTACACATTTATAGTAGAATATTATATACAAAACTTATCGAAAGGAGAAAAAATGAATTATGCTATTAACAGAAACAGATTTAAAAGGTTTTACACAAACAGAAACTGACGTACTTAATAAAAATGATGACCATGATTTTGGCGAAGTCTTACGTACATGCCGAATTGGCGAACCTAAAACACGTGGGCATATGTTAAGATACGCAGATGGCCAAGAGCGGGCCTTTTCATTTGACGACTAAAGGAGCTGGACACAAATGAACAATAAAAAGCCATCAGATACCTTTCAAGAATTATATTACAGTATTATCGATGTACTTTTTAAGGAAATACTTGATGCAAATATCAATTTGTGCCTAAAATCTCCAGTAGTGCAATATGAAATTTGTAGCAAATTTGAGAATTATAAAAAACAGGCTCTAAATTTTATGGAAGGCAAACGATTAGACCGGCATAAATTAGCAGCTTGTATATGCGGGGCCGTTGCTGACGCTAAGCCTTTGCTTGGCGTCGGCCATGTTAAAATTTCAGAAACAGTAAACGAACGCCTTGCATTATACGTTGGCCTTCATACAATAAAGCAATATATGCAATATGATTTTTTAGAAAAAATAGAACCATATACACAGTATGAAAGGTTTTTGACTTACATACAATCTTATTTTGTAATGGAATTTCCTTCTGAGCATATTTGCGACAAGCCAAACTACATCAACAACTTAAGCAACGCTTTATATTGGCGTCATATGGAATGTAATTCCTTAAAGAAAGAGTGCTTTCTTAATTATGACATTTTAGCGTACTCTACAATATTTTATCATTTAGATTTATATAACAGACCTCAGATGGAGCAATGCTACTACAATTTTGTAGAACAAGAGAAAAATGCATTTAATAATCAGCAATTTTAATTTATTTTTGTGCTCTTACAAAATTTGTTCAGTAGCTCTTAATTCGCCCATATTCGCATTTTAAGGTTAAGCCTGGTCATTATCAGCCTAAAGCCCTAAAATGCGAATATGGAGCTTCTTGGTTAGTCCAGAATATCAAATCTAAGGCGAAAAGAAAATAGACGGCCAAAGCCGCCTATTTAATAAGTTTACTCTGTTTTACCTGAACCGCAATTTGATACAATCTGAATGTCATGGCCCAGTCTTTTTAGCCCTTCCTTAACACGCAGACAAATTTCATCCCATTCTTTTAAGAGACGCGCCTTATAACCATCTACAAATATCTTAAACACCTCCCAGATTGCGCACGGTCTCCATATTTGAATTTTAACAGTCTGCTTAGTTTATAAGCCTAAGGCCTTAAAACTCAAATATGGGCGTTTTATGGCTTCTTTACTGTTTTACACGGACCTTGCCTTTATACGCCAAAGGCACCCAGTAACCAGACTGCATTTTCCCCCAGGCGTCTTCGCCAATATATTGAACCTTTTTCAGCCGGAAGGCCTGGCCTTTTTTAAATACAGCAGCGCCGAACTTGTTTCTGCTCTTTTTACGTACGGCATCAGACAGGTCTTTGAATTTAACAGTATTTTTTCCAGTTCCTGCACTTGTCCGTAAATACCCGGCCTGCGTAACAATATATCGTGCATTTTCTTCAAAAGTAAATTTATGTAGCCGGTTTTTGAATTTTTCCCAGACAGCATTGTCCATAAAATAAACCGGACAGTGTTTCCCGTTTACGTCGAAATGGCGTACTACATGGCTAATATCAATATTATATTTTTTCATCAGCTCTTTGCATATCTCAGCAGCGTTTGCCATTGTTTTTTCTGTCGCCTGGTATTTGCCGTCCCGTTTTGTATCGCACATTTCAATACTGATACTGTTGGCATTGGTCACAATGCCGTATAACTTTCCGCCGCCAGTCGAACCACAGTCTGTATACTTGCTTCCGCCAACAGACCAGGCTATATAATTGTCCAGGACAGACCTTGTAATGCTGTCATCGTCTACAAAATAATGCGCTGACGCATGACGGTCTGGGGACTGGAAATATTTTGCGTTCGCTTCGTCTGAATCGCCGTCGTTTGCCGTATAGTGCAGCACAATATACTTAATATCTGAAACTGGCCTTTGCTTGCCAACATTACTGTTATGTGCAAGCGCTGTCTTTCTTATCGCTCCCATTTTATGCCTCCTTTATACTTCATTATTTGTCTCTGGTATGCCGGCAACCGAAGTCAGCATAGAGATTACACCGGCAAGCAGGGCTGTGCCTGCAACTGTTCCCCAATCCACCTGAGAAATCGTTGCAGCCGCCGGCAGTAAAGCTACTGCTGCCTGGGCTGTTGTCTTAATGGCTCTGATACCTGCGGCCTTTGCCCATTTTACTGTATCTGTAGAATCCTTAAAAACATTATTTTTAAACATATGATATTTTCCTTCCTATACTTGTATTTTTATTTTCCTCTGCTATAATGTATTTATAGGTATTGCCGTACCAAATACATTCAGCAAAGGAGATTTTTATGTTTCAATTTCATTTTGTTTATTCAGACGGAAACAGCTATGATGTTAAAAATGTTAATTACATAGCGGTTAAGTCCTCTTCCAGTTTTACAACAATAACAGAAGATAAAATTCTTACAGCTTTTATCCCTATTCGCTCAATGTGCTTATATACTACAAATGGCGTTGTTTCCATTTCTGATTCCGAGCTAATACGCATTGACATTTTAAAGCAAGAATCTTAATCATCAAGGTCAATTTCTATAATAAGTTTTATTGCATTATCGGGATTGGCCTTTTTAAGTTCTGTTAATTTTTCAAATATGACTGGTAAAGCATCAAGATATTTTGCCTTAATTTTTATATCTACTGGTACTTGCGTCATACATCAATCACCCCTTTACATTCCAATTTGTGTAAAAATAAAGCCGACCATAATACCGATAACGGCAGTTATAAAATAGCCTGTCACTTTCCGCCACATTTCACCGTCCCGGCTTTCCAGGACTTCCAGCCTATGGCCCTGCTGCTCCTGCTCCTTTACCATGCTTTCCATATTAACGGCAAGGGTTTTAATAGCAGTTGTAAGCTCCCCGATCTGATGTACGTTTTGCTCCAGTTCATCAATGCGGTGGTTTTGGCGTTTATCTTCGTCTGAAAGACGCTGGTTTTCGCTGTTCATTAATTGGCAGAATGCGTCATGCTCTGCTTTTGTAAGCGGTCTTTGTCCGTCCATGGCAAACCGTCTCCTTTCTTACATCATTCTTGTTTCTTCCGGGAATTTTGCAAGCTCTGCTTCAAGCTCATTAACCTCTGCCCGCCAGAGTTCACGCTTTTCTTTTGTTTCTGCGTATTCTTCTTCGGTCAATGCGCCCTCTGCAAACTTAAGCGCCTGGTAATCTGTCCCTGCAAGCATTTGTTTCTTTACTACAATTTCACTCTCGATCATGTATTTTGGTTTGTCACCCATAAAATACGGCCTCCTTTTAATTTGATTATTTATTGACAAGCTCATTATAAAGCTGGTCATTCTGTATAAATCTTTTTATAAACAGCTCATTATAGAGCCGGTCTAACTGCCTGATCGTATAATAGCTATAAAAGCGTATCCTTTTCTTTTTCTTAGGCCCGGACAGCCCACATTTATCGCCTTTCCATGATTTGTACTGACTTTCGATCACATCCATAGTGACGCGCCCCTGGTCCAGTAATGTTTTAAATTTTTTCAATTTCCGCCGTTCTCTTGCAACGGTATCTTTATTCAACCTGGATATAACTTTACCGGTATTTGTCAGTGTCCATCTTACTTTTAAAAAAGTAAATGTTTTTCGCAGTTTTACGATCTGCGTTTTGCGTTCATTAATAACAATGCCAAGCTCTGTGCATTTACTTCTGATCTTTTCCAGGCAATACTGCAAATACTCTTTGTCCTGATGCATTAAATAGGAATCATCCATATACCTTGCGTATTCTTTGATATGAAGATCATGTTTAATGAAATGGTCTATTTCAGCCGGATAGTCGATTGCTATAATTTGTGAAATCTGGCTTCCTATGCCAAGAGATTTCCCATCTCCAAACGGCTCAATTAACTGCCTGGATAAATGCCGTATACCTTCGTCGTCAACTTTTTTATCCAGCCTTTCATATATTTTGTCATGCCTGATATTGTCATAATAGCCTTTGAAATCTATCAGCAGAATATAGCCGGCATTGTTCCCGTGGCGGCGGTAATACCTGTGCAAATGGGTATCCAGGCGTTTTAATGTAAAATGTATCCCTTTTCCTTTCTGGCCTGCGCTGTTATCATACTCCAGGCCTTTTTGTAGTGCCGGAACCAGAGCCATGTCACAAAGAGCCCTTTGCACAACACGTTCTTTGATATGTACACTTTTTACATGTCTGGTTTTGCCGCGTTCGCATATGGTAAATTCATGAAAACCAAGTACAGGGCTGGCTCCGGTCTCAAGTAGTTTCTTTGTATCCCTGATATTTCTTAAAGTGTTTATTTCGTATCGCTGCACGCTGGCTTTCCAGGCAACGCCTTTCATAGACAGCCGGAAAGCTTCATATAAAGCGTTAGCATCGGCAACATTATGTATTGTCGTCATAAATCCTCCTGCTGATAGCCGGGCCGCACGAATGCGCCGGCGTCAAGATTCTCATTTACCCTTTTAGGAAGGACTGTCTCTCCTTCTGCCTGGAAGTGTGTCAGCAAAGCCTTACACTTACACAGAATCCGGGCACAACACCATTGGAATTAGAGGCGCCCCAGTTGTTGGATTCGCCGTTGTTGTTGACGTTGCAAAAGTTAGTGGTATTCGCCTCATTCGGAGATGCCAGCCACCAGTTGGCCCATTTGCAGAGACAGCCCTATAGCTTTTATTCCCAGTTGTTCAGATAACTTATTTCCTGATCTATTCTGTCAACGTAAGGAATCAGCTTATTTACATCAACAGGCAGAACAGCCATAATACGCTGCATGACCTGTATCAGCTTTTCACAATTATCCAAAGCCTTTTTCTTATGAGATTCTTTGGCTTTTGAGGTTTCTGCGGTATATGCATCTGAAATATTATCCATAAGTTCTTCAAGCTGCCGGATAACCTGGTCTCTATAGTGGTTAATCAGCCAGCCGGAATATTCCCGCAGAGTAGCCGCAGCTTCAAGCTGTTCCATTCTGAGGAATGCGGTTTCCATATACGGAAATGCTGTAACAACTGCTGCTTTTTCTATGGCTGAAATAACCAGCTCTTTCTTTTTGTTTGCTTTAACGCCAAAATTCCTAAGCAGCAGTTTTACCATATCGTTATAAAGTACAGTTGCATTATGATAATACTCCAGTTCCGACAAACTACGGTTTATTTTTAATACACTCATAAGTTCACCTTTAGCAAATATGTTAAAATATTAAACGCAGAAGCCGGGCACAACACCAAAGGAATTAGAGGCGCCCCAGTGGCCGGATTCGCCGCAGTCGCCGACGCTGCAAAAGCCTGTGGTATTCGCCTCATTCGGAGATGCCAGCCACCAGTTGGCCCTGCCGCCTTTTGCACTTGACCCGTAGCCAAGACCTTTCACTCTATACCTTGAAGAAAACTGGTATAATGGCAATGGCCTCGTACCGCCGTCATGCTGATCAGCCCAAACAATATGTCCGTGTACTTCAATTTCAGATAAAAGGAACAAAGTTCTTGTGGCCCACGTCCATGTGCCTTTATTGTTTTCCAGCCGTCTGATTGGCCGCATAACAGCGCGCCATTCTGCAGGGAATGTCGCAAGCACGCCTTCCAAATAGGCTGGCATAAGCGAACCCGCGTAACCTCCAGTATTCGTATCGGTTTCATTCATCTTTGCAGTTGCGGCCATACAGTCTACTGGTGTCATGATCGCATGATTCGCAGTCAGAATTTCTGTATCGCCAAAATTCAGATAGGTATTGAATCCTGAAATTGCATACCGCATTTTCTCGCCAGTTGTCAGTGTTATATCAAAATAGTCGCCAAGCTCAAGTCCTGTGAAATCCCCATTTATCAATTTTGCCTGGAATGCTGCCGGTGTATAAGTATCTCCAAGATTTTTTCCATTGTATTTTGCAAGAAGCTTATGTAAATACAGGCTGTCCCCAGAAAGTTTTTGCTGCATAGCGGCAATCTGTTCTCTTGCCAGGGCGTCTTTAATATCTCTCGGCGTACCTCCGAAATCCAATGTTTTAATGTCACTCAATGTTCATCTCTCCTTCCGTTATTTGTGCCGGGATAGCCGGCATAATTTTTAAAGTTTCGCTTTTTTCATCATAGCTTACCTGTACCGGGGTTCCAGCAGGAAGCATAAGTGTTTCATTGGCGTAATCATACGGCATTATGCAGGATACCGTTTCAGTATCAGCATCATATGTATGTGTACACAATAAATTTAGCAGCCAGCAAATATAATTTGAATTATCATTTAACTGCTTTCTAATTTCTATCAGATCGCCTATTGTTGCAAAACAGCCAGGGTCAACATTTAGAGAAACATTATCCGAATTGCCTACCGCATAAATCAAATTAATGTATGCAGCGCTTGTAGTAATGCCGTTATTTGGCGGCATATAGCACTGATCTGACACAGATATTGCTACGGCATATAAAATTTCTTCCTCGTCTGGGTCAGAAGCATATAATCCAAGCGTCCGCATGTAATACCCAGTTTTTAAATCGTAATTGGAAAAAACCGTTTCTACTTTGACACCGATTTCATTTGTCCTTGTGATTCTTGACGGAATGCTGGTTTGGCGGATACCGTCAAGAGCTGTAAGGTTTTCCAGCTCATTTAATTCATAGGCTGCATCAGACGTGCAGACTTTGGTAAAATTTACCTGGCCTGTTCCAGCAATCATTTTTGCATTTAGCGCCTGACCTTTTCGTGTTGTAATAAGCCTTGAGAACTCAACCATACTTTTTCACCTCCCTTCTTTAAGTTGATTCAACAATTTTTACAGATACTTCTCCAGATACCGGCTCTTTCAGGTTTTCTGTTGCGTAAACTGCAAGTGCCGCAGTTCTTTCTTCTCCTATTGTTTCCGCTGAATCCTGCCAATCGTTTGACACCTGCAAGGCTGCTGTATAATCTGCGACACCTCTTGCATGTTCGGCGCCGCCAATTTCCCACTGATCTTGAAAGTCAGAGGTAATCACGACTTTTTCTATTGTGCATACGCCGCCAGTACAGCCCATAAAACCATCAGCATCACAGATCAGCTCATTTTCAGCGCCGCAATTCATATTCATCGGAACCATTTGGATTATTAAATGTTCCAGGCTCTGCATCTGCCCGCCAAGCATAAGATTTGTTTTTAAAAGCAGTTCATAGTTTTCCAGGCTTCCAGATATTTCATAATTGCCAGCACCACATAAGGCATTCAGCCGGCGCACAAGAACACGATAAGTATAAGGTATAAAATTATTCCACCAGATCAGCACTCTTGCTTTTCTTTCGTTAAGCGTATCTCCCGGCCCTGGGATAACGCCTACAAGAGCTTCATATTTTTTTATGCCGTATTCGTCGCAGTCCATAATAAATGCGTCTGCCAGTGGTATTTGAATATCCAACCAAGCCCGGTCAAGTTCCGGCTGTTCTGTGCGCATAATTGCTTTGATCTCTGCAAAATCCTGCATAAATGGCGGCAGATAATCGATTAGTCTTTTCCTTGTCATTACTTCATCAGGCAATGATCTCACCCCTTACCGGTATGCTTTCCCGGTCAATAATTATATTTACTTCCTGGCCGTTTAGCGTTGTGTCTTTCAGATCAAAAATGCCGTCCAGCTCCAGCAGCCGGTACTCAATCTGGCTTATTCTTACAATCGTATTGTCATTTGAAGCCCATGACTGGCGCAGCCTTGAAAAATAATCTTCTATTGCGTTTTCAATCGGTTCCTTTAGAGCCGCAAAAGAATAACCTTCTTTGTATTCAATATTCAGCCCTACATGAATAGGAACTTCTTTCACGCCGTCCACATTGACTACATGCCCGATCGGGGCCAGCCCGTCTCCCTCGCCAGCTGATACTGTCGGGTCAAGCGCATCCTGCACATTTTTAACAAGTGTTGCAGACGGAGCCTTAAATTCCGATGAGATGATATGCACTTTCACTGTTCCGCCAACTGTCAGCAGTTTATCAGCCGCAGCATGATAAACTGCTGACAGCCAGCCGTATATAGCCGGGCCAAAGCTGTCTTCTGTTAAAGACTCAAACCAGTTTCTGATTACATCAGTCGGTATGAATCCAGACGGCTTATAACCCCCAAGCCAGGCACGTTTTACTTTGCACCCGCCAACGCCAGGTATATCGTTTACCTTTTCTATGTAATCCGCTTTATTTCCGCCATAGGCCTGGTTATGAAATGAAGCAAAATATCTTTCCCGAAATGTCTCTACATCTTCTTCATCTTCGCCAGGAATAAGTATTTCTGTGATTGCGGCGTATTCCATCCGGTTTAGTTCATTTTCTGTCTCAACCGGCAATAATATTCCTAGCTGCTGGTTTCCAACTATACCTGCGGTTTCACATGTAAGCTGATAGGAACCTGGCTTATCATCCATAACGGCCGTAACCATATAGTTTAGGTCATTCAGATTAAACCGGTCGCCGACTGAGATTTTTGTGTCTTCTGGCACAACCTCCATACGGCACACGGCCGGCGTTTCTTCCCTTGGATAAATGTGACGCTCTGCTGCTCTCTTTATCAGGTAATGATAAGATGCAGTGTCGGCAAAAACTTCTGTCATTACCATGTCAAGCGCAGAATAATAGTTTGCAAGCTCCAAAGCTGCCGGGGCTAATGCGTCATAAATAACTGAACCTTCGCGCTTATCCAGTGTATCGCTTACGTTTGACATCATTCTGTCAAGTATCGTGTTAAAATCCTGCTGCTCAAACATTACACTTCAACCTCCGTTTCTATATTTATTTCATCTCCCTGGACTGTTATAGCTGTAAACATACAATGCACCCCGTGTTTTCCTGTCCTTTCCACTTCAAAATCTTCGACAGCCTCAATCCGGTCATCCGCAAGAACCGCATCTGTAATACGCTGTTTTACTTCGCTCATAACATATGGAATCTGCTCGCCGAATAAGTCTTTTAACTCAATGCCATAATCCCAGGAATAAATTTCATACTCATACCGCTCTGTATGAATGATCTTTATAATTGCCTGCTCTATGGCTTTTACGTCATCCACACGGCCTACAAAAATACTGTCTTCGCTGATTTCCTGGCTTATCTTCATTGCGTATGTCAGAGACGGCTCTGTTTCAACTTCAAAATCCGGGTCCAGGTCATCTTCCCATAAACCGTCGTAATTTTCATTTGCTGGAATCATTATGTCACCACCCTGTCAATTACGATAAAATCCTGGCCGCCGCTTTTCTGTATCATCAGTACCTTTTCACCGGTTTTGAGCGCATTATGTATCGTGACTTTTTGCTTGTCGGCCCATGTATCTGTTGGCGGGTCTATATGCACGACATGGTATATGCCTATCTGGTCAAGCGTAAATTCCGTCTCAAAATCTGTCACATTCCTTGTCAGGTGAAGAAACTCTTCTTCCAGAGTAAGTGCCTGCGAAACTTTAATTTTTAGGGGTTTTTCTGAAACAACAGTACCGACAATATAATCACATGGCTTCATTGCTTTTACTGCATTTACAGCTATCTGCTGAATAAGCTGTATCAGATTTGAACTAGCCACTAAAACCACCCCCTGACAAAACCAGGTCCATTGTATACTCACGGTTTTTGAATATATGCGTCACCTTTTCTACAAGCATATAGTTAGAAACTTTTATATCCTGAAGGTTCAGGGTAACCGGAACCAGCGAACCGGCCCGCACTTTTTTATTTCCAATCACGCCCTTAATAGTAAGTGTCCGGCAGATAGTATCATAAAGCTTTAACAGGGCCTGGGCTTTTAACTTTCCTATGTCGGGGTCGTCGATGGTATCCGTATATTGCAGTGTTCCCCATTTGTTAATATTCTTTGAGTCTTTTGCCATATACAGGTCAAAAGTTCCTTTTTCATTATTTTTGTAAATCAGCTTGATCTGGTTATAAACATCTGTATCTATCGACGTTTTATACTCAAAATCCTGGCCGGTTTCCTTATCTACCAGGCAGGTATTTACTTTCATGCTGTTAATCCCGGATAACTGCAGCTTGCCGACTTTATCGTACAGTGTATAGACCTTATTCTTAACCATCATAGTTTCGTCAAGTGCATTTTGTATCATGTCAAAAAGTGTCACGTTTTCTTCAACCTTTTTTGGTATTACGTAACCAGTGCTTTCCAGGCTCCCACACTGTAACCCGAATTTTCCGGCTATCATTGTAATAACCTGGTCGGCGCTCTTTTTCTTATAAATAACAGTATCTTTATTTTTTAAGTACCGGAGTTGGTCGTATACGGTGTAAGACATAATTCCGTCTTTAGACATAGACCTGGTAAAGATAAATCCGTAAAAGAATTTTGTTTTGTCCACCGTTACAAGTACAGCGTTCCCTTCGGCAGTCTTATATTTCTTATCATATTTTGCCTTAAAGGTCAGCTTTCCAGGCGTTCCCTTTCGTTCCCATACAACTCGAAGGTCATCCAGTACCGGAACCTCAAATTTATTTTTTCCGTTATTAATCGTAACCGTAACAATCCCAGCGGGCAGGCTTTCCGTCTCATCAACATCAAAAGATACAGGTTTCGATACGGCAGGTTCTTTTTTTGCCAAAATCCTTTTTAAATATTTCAGCTCTGTCTCTGATGCTTTCTTTTGGGACTTTGTTTTTCCATTTTTGCCAGACTGGTTTCCGCCCTTACTACTGCCAGTATTTAGATTGTCATAATTTGGCACGCCGTAACCTGTGATCGTCCCCTCTGATAACGGATAACTCCGGCGCTTTACCTGGTCCGAACTGTTACCCTCTATCGTATAAACCGTACCGCCGCTGCAGCTTTCTACCAGCCCAACATGAGACCGGCCGGTCTTAAAGTAAATAAAATCCCCGCGCTTTGGTGTATAGCTGCCTTTATATTTAAACTGGCCTTTTTGTATAAACCAGTTCATGCCGTCTGTAGTAGACGCTGTTTTTGGTACCAGGCCGGCGGCGCCTGCTTGGTCTGCACACCAGGAGGCAAACATATGGCACCAGGCCGCGCCATTCATGCCAAACCAGGCACCGTATTTTGTCTGATTATTTCCGGTTTCCCGGTAGCCGATTTCTGCCGCAGCTATATCTATAATATCTCTCGCCATACCTGTACCTGCCTTTATGAAGGAAGCTTCAAAGTCGTGCCAGGATAAATCCAGTGGCCGTTACTTGAAGATTTCCGGCCGCGCTTTTTGGCTTCTGCCTCTATCGTTGCTTTATTCAGCTCATAAATTTTTGACCATTTTGAGCCGTCATTCAGTTGTCTTTTCGCAATATTAATCAAACAGTCGCCGCTCTTTACAACATAAGACTTTGCTTTCTCTTTTGCCGGCCTTGTCTTTTTTACGGTAACAACTTCTTTTTTCTTTGCCGAAGATTTGCCTGTGCTTTTCTTCTTTTTCTTCTTAACAATCTTTTTGGTGCCCCATGGCCGGTATTCTTTCATTTTCAGCTTTACACAGACGTCCATGCCGTATTTATCTGCATCTTCAATGATTTCATAATCTTCAATGGTACAACTGAAATTGGTGTCCCATAAAAGATTTCTGCCATCCGGCGAACTCCTTACAAGCTTGAATTGAATCGGCTTCTTTTTCTTTTTCCAGGCTTCCAGTTTTTCCAAATAGTATTCTGCACCGCGGAACTTTTCCGTTTTCTTTGTTTTGGCTGAGTTTTTCTTTGCTTCTGCCTTTACTTCCTTTAAAGCAAATGGATATTTCTGGAATGCTGGCAATAATAATTCGTCAATCGTAATATCTGTCAGCCCGGTTGTTTTTATTAAATTTACCTCGCCCTCATTAATAAGGGTGAGAGTTTTATTTTTTCCGTTAATCTTGACTGATAGTTTTCCCGGCGTAACCGGGAATAAAATTTTCTGAATATACATTCGGTACATATTAATGCGCTCCTTCCGCAGCCGCGGCCATCTGTTCTTCCATTGTTGTCCTCAAGTGCTCTGTAACGCCGTCCAGGTCCATACTGTTATTAATTGAGTTATTGTTTGTCTGGTGTACTGTAATCTCGGCAGTTGTAAAACGGTTGATTGTTTCCCGCTCTGCAATGTCACGCAGGTATTTCAGGTCTTCACTTGATATTGCGACAGAATCCGCAGCGCGCTTCGCTTGTTTTGCAGCGTCATCTGTATTATCTGCGGTCTGGCCTGCCAGGCCGTTAGCGTCCCCCAGCAATCCAGAATAATCCTGTGCCGCCGGTATATCTGCGGAGCCAATCAAATCATCCATACTAAAATTAGATATTTTATCTTCAATGCCTTCGCCGAATGAATAACCGGCATCCCATGCGTCTCCATAAGCGATACGGTCCAACTGATAATCTGCGGCATTCTTCTTTTCTAAGACTACTGTCTGCTCACCAATCAAATCATTTACAGCACCAGCAAAATCCTCACGAAAGCCTGCAACGGCGCCTGATAAATCGGAGCCAAGCACCGTATCGATCAGCTTTGCCGCTGACTGGACAATTCCCGCGATAAAATCAAATAAATCTGCAAATAGCCTTATAATCGCACCAACCGGGTCATTAAACACATTTGCAAAAAAATTTGCAAATGACGCTATCAGGTTATAAACCTCTATACCAATTCCTATAACCGAATTTGCCAAACCTATCACTTGATTTAAAATAAATGCCCCTGCTACAGCAAAGGCTCCACATATAGCCCCTGTAGCTGAAAAAGTAGTTCCGGCGAATTTATTTACAGCCGCAACCGCAGCATAAAATATAGCGATCAGCGCAATGACAAGCATAATTATCCATGTAATGGGACATGCAAACATGGAGGCATTTAAACCGTTTTGAGCTGCGATCTCTGCCGCTGTTGCCGCTGTAAGGCCTCCGGTAGCTGCGGCGTGCATCATTTGCGCTATGGCCATAGCCGTATGAATTCCTTTACTGACCAGGCTTACGCCATTTGCAGCCATCTGCCAGCCGTAATAAACAGCCAAAGCTGCCGCTACACCATATACAACGGGGCCAATAATTGACCAGTTATCAGCGATAAAAGAACCGACAGCGCCAAGCGCTTCACCAACATTGGCAGCTATGCTGACTACCAGAAACATAGCGTCTCCAACAGTATTCAAAACAGATTCCATCTTTTGTCCGAACATAGCTACCATTTCCATAGAACTTGGCAGACCTTGCGAAGCCAGCGCTGCGTCAAGGTTTTCTATTACGCTTATCCAGCCCCTTGTAACCGCCGCCCGCATATTCGCAAACGTAACCGCCCAGGAATCACCAGCATTTTTTGCCGCATTTGCGGATACTCCTGTATCCAAGGCTTTTGTTACTGTGTCCAGAAATTCAGCAGAACTTATTTTTCGGTTGGTCAGGTCGTCTTTTACCTCACTAACCGACCGCCCAACAGCCTGTGCATACATTTCTGCTGCTCCAATGCCGGCATCAAAAAGTCTATCAAGCTGAACTGCTTCAACGGTACCTTTCGAGTATATTTTGCCAACTGCATCTATAACATTTTCAAGCTGCTCATTTGTTCCCTGCCCATAGAAGCTTACTGCGTCCATCCAGATGCGCACCTGGTCAGCCGCAGTGCCAAGCGACATCCCTCTTGTTAAAAAGCCCTGCGTTGATTTTGCTGCAACATCCAGCCCGTAGGCTGTTCCAAGTGTCGTGCTTTTTAACTGCTCCAGCGCAGCATTTGCCATATTTGCGTCGCCGGTCATAGTCGTTATGGTTTTCTGGAAACGATTCATTGTATCAATCCTGTTAAATGCTCCGCTCATATCCGTAACGCCAAGCCTGCCAAGCGTGCTGCGTATCAGGCTTATCCCCTGGTTTGCTACAATAATTGCTTTCTGCCAGCCTTTAAAACCAGTTTCCGCGCTTGCAACCGGGCCATGCAAATCCTGTACAGCCCTGTTAAAACGGCCCTGTTCATCCACGTTATCCCGTATATAGCGCTCTGTGTTTCCAACGGTCTGAGAAAGCTGTAAATAGGATTCGTTAATAGCTCCAACGTCCATGCCGTGCATAGCATTGTTTAAAGCCTCCTGCGCTGTCAGTGTCTGATGAAGCATTCCGCGCAGGCGTTCCAGTTCTGCATTTGCAGTATCTGTGCCGATATTCACCGGATTGTTTTCGATCTGCTGGATTCGGCTTCGTATCATGTCAACCCTTGAAGCAAGGGTACTAAGGTCTTGGGCGGCTCCTGGCGGCAGAATGTTTGTGCCAAGTGCCTGCCTGGCAATCGTATTTTGGGTATTGCTTAATTGCTGCACCATGTTATTGGTGCTTTGTATTTCCTGCTGAAAACGCTCTGCGCCGGTATTTGTAAATACTTCTAAACCACTGCTTTGCCATACAATAGGAACCGTAACAGGGTCAGGAGCCGGTACAGGCGCCGGTTCTACGGGGCTGTGTGTTCGCGGCGATATATTATCCAGTGCCGCGTTGAGCTGATTTGCCGCAGCGGCAGCCTGGCGGATTTCATTTCTTGCCGCCTGAATAGCCGTAGTATCAACATCGCTGTTCATGGCAGCATTCATATCATCCATGGCGGACACAGCAAGATTTACCGAATTAATAATGCCAAGAATAACATTTGTGAAATTATCCTGCAACTGTATACCTGTCTGTATAGAACTCATATACACACCTATCTTTTACTTTTTATTTTCCAGTTCACGCTGTTTTTTCTTTTCTGTTTCCACACGGACTTGAATTGCTGCAATAATAAAGGCTTTTTCATTCTCATCCATGGTCACCCATTCCAAAGGCCGTATGTGAAGCTTGTGAAGAGCATAGTACGCATAATTTGCGTCTCCGTCCCCACACTCTATGAGTTTTTTGCTTCTTCCGCCTTGTCTTCAAGTGTTTCATTAAAACCCTGAAAGCTCTGTACCCACGCGCAAAGGTCCTGGTATTCGCCGGGGCTGTCCACCATTGCATAAAGCAGATCGGTTGGAGTTTTTACGCCATAAGAATCCTGCAGTTCTGCGTTGTATAAATCCGGCTCTGCGACCGACGCTGCAACCAGCCTGGCAAGGTATTCCCTGGTTTTAAATTTCTGGCGGAATAAGTTCGGCTTTCCAGTAATCGGCACATCCATCGTGCAGTTATCCCGCAATTCCTCATTTTCTTTAGACGTAATATGCTTAAATTCCCATTCCAGCGGCTTCCCGTTTTCATCTGTCAGGGACACGGTTGGCGCGTATTTTGCATTCGGTTTAACCGTTTTATTCTGTTTTAAAAATCTGCTTAAATTAGACATACAATATCATCCTTTCTAACATGCTTTATTGGCCCATACAGAAGCCTTTGCGGCCCCTGTATAGGTTTTATAGGTATTTTGTTTTACTCACTCATAAGGAAGCCTGGAAGCTCCGTAAAAGTCTCCGGAATTAAGAAATCTTCAAATGTGAAGTTCATTTCTTCGTCGAGATATTCAGCATTTGCATCAAACTTTGCAAGAATGCCATCATCAAAGTTGCAGTCAACCAGGTCTATCTCCTGCCTGCCTGCGTCGCTGGTAGGGTCGTCATTAATGATCTGCATATCAAAATAAATGTCCTCGCCGGTATCTTTATACCTCAGCATCAGCTCACGGAAAACGGATGTGTTATAATGGAAGGTAGCTTTGCCGGTACCTTCCCAGCCGTTGGCTTTATTGCCTTTGCCAGTCTTTCCAAGTATTGGAACCTTTGTCTTTTTCTTCGTGAATTTTGCTTCCAGGTTAATTGCCTGCATGAGATTGTACCGACGGCCTTCAATCGTTGCATAGCACTCTGCAAGCCCTGCGTAAAGGGTGTCTTTGCCATGCATGATCGCATTTTTCTTTTCTGGCAATTTCTGTCACCTCCCATTAATAGATTGTTACTGTCATATACAGCTTTGACATTGCATTAACAGGCGTGACCGCCATTTCAACCACAACTGATTTTTTCGTATCGCCCTGGTACACAACAACGTCTGTATCCTGAAAGTCTTCGATTGCCCGAAGCTTCTGCAATTCCTGGTTAATTTTGACCAAATCCATCCACAAAGCATTACGCCCTGGTTTATCATTTGGAACCCGGCCAATATATTTGTTTGCAAATACCAAAGCGTCGTCATTTGCGATCTGGTCGCATACGCGGATAGCCTGGTTATCTTTGAATACATCGCCAAACGTATCCGTTGTTGATACCATCGTATTAATGTCATCAAGCACCCGAATATCATCATTTACAGAATGAAATACAAACTCACCAGCTTTAATCGCCGCGATTAATTCTGCCTGTGTGTATTCGGCTTCAACGGTATACTCACCGTCATAAGCTCGGTTCTGTACCGAAGCATTTACCTTGCATCCGCCTTCTGCACCAGTCGTCCAGTAAACCGCAGCAGCTTCATCAGGATACACTTTCTTGCCGTTATCATCCTTATAAACACCGTCAAGGCATTTATTTTTGATGCTGATAACTCCGAGATAATCAGCTTTCGGGTAATTGTAAACAACCAATTGAAATTTGATACCCATTTCGTCCCTGAGCCGTTTATTAAATGAAACATAAAGCCGTTTGATAATTTCATCTGTCGTCACAACGCCCATGGTATTATAGGCATAGCTTTCAATCTTATCCAGATAATTCTGATAGGATGTGCCGGTAATTTCGCCATTTGTACCGTCGGTTAAAGACGCCCCGGATACCGGTGCAAGCTCAAACTTTTTGAACTTCACATAATCATTGTCATCAAGCTCTTTTACCGCAGCCACTGTCTGTGAGTCCACTTTATCAATGCCAAAATACGTAATAACATCCCACTGTGTGTCGTCATCTACATTCGTTTTAATTGTGATCTTAAGGTCATTGCCGCGTACACCTGAATATTTTGCAGTTGCATATTCGTTCCCGGCTTTTTCGCCGCCACTGTTTAATCGGTATGCATAAAGCACTTTGGCATTCATAAACAAATCACGCAGCCCTTTCATGCCATCATGCGTATATGGATAACCAAATACTTTTTGTGCGCTCTTCTGAAAATCTTCATTGTATACCGTAAAAACCTCGTCATCCGGCCCCCAGTCAAGCGCAAGGGGCATTGTCACATACCCCCTGTCAGACAGGGTAGCGGTTGCCCTTGCCACAGATACAAAATTGATATATGTACCTGGAAGGACTTTATTTTGAGCGATAAATTCGCCGCCGCCAAATGCCATTAGCCTGTCACCTTACCTTTCAGAAATTTTTCCATCATTGCATCTACTTCCATAATTGTATATTCCTTGTCATCCTCAAGCAGCGCGTTTACCAGATCGCGTCGTTTTGCATATTTCTCTGACATAAGAATCTGGTCTTTGGTGTAAGTATTTTCCGTTTTGATTTCTGACTTATTTTCTGTTTTCTTTTCTGCTGCCATGCCGGCCACCTATCCTTTCTGTCTGAATGAGTGCCGCATACTTTCCATTCGGTCTAAGTCTTTACGCTTTCTGGTAAAGAAGTTGTAATTTGTAAAATAATGGAGTATGCCGTCTGTTATTTCATAATGTGTATCATATTCAATAAAACCTGTGCCGTCTGCTATAGTAACCATTTCCAAGCACAAAAGCAGACGCTCTGCTACAGCCAGGCATTCCTGTTTTGGGCTCATATCTGACAATGGAAAATACTGGACCGCAAACTGGTTCTGACGCTTATACCGTTTTGACGGATACCGTGTGCTATCTGCAAGCATACTTGATATGAAAAAACATGGCCTTTCCAGATTCTGCGGTACCTCTTCGGCATATATACTGTAGCCGTCCCCGAATTCAGTATCCAAAGCAGCACTGACTGCCTCAATGATTAAATTTATCACTGCATATGCCCCCTTATAAATTTATTGATCTTTTTTTCAAGCACAGCAGGTGCAATATTTTGTATTTCCTGCTCTGATATAGTCATCATAAAACGGCCCGGCACCCAGCCTGTATGGTCTGCCGTCCTGTGGCCAAATTCCACATAAGATGCATATTCTACTGGATTGATGATTTCAATTACCAGATACCCGCCGTACTGATGTACGGTCAGGCTTTCTGCATATTGCTTTGCATTACTGTTGGCAGTCCCAGCAGACGTCCAGCCACGTCTCAATGTACCTCCTGTCTTGCCTGAACTGGCCGGGTACTGCCCGACGGGGGTTCGTTTTATGACTTTGGCTAAAAGCCTTGCCGCGAGTTCTTTTGTGCAGGCCTCAAGGAAAGCATTGATTTCCTGTTCGCTTACTCTGTTCAGCCGCTCTTGTAATTTTCGCAATTCCCGCAAATCAAAATGACCCATTCTGCCCATATCATGCCCACCCTTTAAACAGCTCCAGCATAATTTCCTGATGTGTCCGGTATATAGCAGGCGCACCGCTTGCTTTATATACGCCGCACATGCCGTTCTGCCTTACAAGGATTTTTGAACCTGGCTGTATTGATATTTCCGGCGACATAAACAGCTTTATGCCCTGAGATACAGTTGCGGCTGTTTCAGTCTGCGCTGTAGCGGCTATGTTCTCAAAAGACAGCCTGCAGGGCTGATTTTCCAAAACCACTACTTCTTTCTGCTGCTTTATTTTAGTTACCGAATCCCTTATATACTGGCATTCTATGACTGTGCATAAACCCTCATAGGCAGACTCTAAACAGGTTTTTGCCCTAGCCCTTGCTTTCTCTAAAGCATTTACCATTTTAATCTCCTGTAATGCATAATTTCATCCTGCCCTGTATTCAAAAGGCCGTTGATGAAATTATCTAGGCGCTGCTCCGGTGTAAGGCTGCCAGAGCCAACCGCAAAAGTAATATTCGTGTCGCCTTCCTGTATCTGCTTTACTGCGCAGTCAAGGTCTAACATCGTAAGATCGCCCGGTGCAAAAGCCTTTTTCGATTTCAGGAATTCGCCAATCACCCGGCGCATTACAATGTGTTCTAATTCTTTTGGAACATATTTGCAGTGAATTGTATTTTTCACTGTACTATGTACAGACTCTATGCAAAAGCGCAGCACAGACTCATCTGCTGCTGTAGCTGTATACCCTATATTTTCAAGGAGCACCCTTGCAACCTTAAGCTCTTGTATGAAACATGGCTCGTTAGTATGCACCATAAACCACCGCCCTTTTACTCGATTGTCGCCATAAATACCTGATCTGCGCACGGAAATGTTACAAGCGCCGTGGCTACTGCCTTAATCCATTTTGCAACCGGGTCATTTGTCGCGTACTGCTCAATAATGACATTGCCGATCTCCGTAATATCTACATCCGGCTTTTTCCTAAGCTCTAACTCTTCGGCAGTCAGTCCAAACAAAGTTTCTCCAAGCTGTCCATCGGGCATAAATACAAATGCATTCTCCGGGAAATACCGTTTTGTAATATAAGTCCCCTTCGGAGTTAGTACCCGGAATTTAGCATCATAGTTTGCAATCTGCGGCAGGCCGAACGCTTTTAAAAATGTATTCAGCTCCTGCTTAGACAACAGCCTGTCACTGTTTACGCCGAAAACTGCTTTTCTGATCTTTTCATTTTTCAACATAATATTCAGGTTTTTCTTAGAGGTCAAAATCCTTGTAGGCGTAAATCCCGTGTCATCTACAATCTTATCAACCGCCGTATCTAAGTCGTCTAAAATATCCGGCGTACCGGATGACCATGAGAAAGCTTTTTTATGAGCCGCCGGAACACCATAATCAATTGTGGCTTTATAGCCATTTTCATTAATTACAAGCTTTCCGGTAGCCAATGCTTCGCCGCGCATAGCTTCTACACGGGTCTGCACGGAGTCCTGCAAAGTATCCACATCATTATAGATTTTATCTACAGCTTCTTTTTCTTCTGCGTCATTTCTCGGCTGCTCTAAATGAATAATTTCTTTTTCAGAAAGCTTTCTTTTACGCTTAATCAGCGCAAGCTCTGCAACATCATAGCCTGCCGTTTCCCTCTGATCGATTTCTGCTTCTGTGTCGAAAGCGTGAATAGATGCAGATACCGGAAGATTATTTGCACCGCGAATCATCTTAATTTCAAGGGCCTCCGTTTTTCTTGACGGGTACAGCTCTTCCAAGATTTTCGCCTGCGGCGTTCTGGTTTTTGTGTAATCGATCAGTTCTTTGTAGCTCAATACCTCTTCTAATGCTGCCATTACTCTGTCCCCTCGCTTTCTGTACCCCCATTTTCTGGTTCGTCATTTCTAAATTTAATCTCAGGCAGCGCCTCATGAATAGCCTTGCCAATTTCTGCGGTATAATCCACGCCAAGATTCAATCTTGCGCCGATTACATAAGCTTCAACAGCTAAACCCGCCGGCTGCGGCCCATATGTCACATCCAGCGCATCCATAAGAATACCGACAGGTGGCTCCGAAAATGTACCTCCTGCCGCCGCTGTCACCATTTTTCCTGATTCTGCAATCAGGCTGCCCTTATGAACGATCTTACGGCCCTGATCATCCGGCTCAATTCCTTCAGGAACAACTGTATGCGTAAAAGAAATCACATGTTCAGATGCGAGAAATTCTTTTTCAGATGTTCTCTGAATCCCTGTTTTATAATACATTTTTCCTCCTACTCTGCGTCCCAAAGACTGTTAGACGCTTTTGCTTTTTCAGCTTCATTTTTTTGTGCTGCGTACTGTGCCGCATAACCCTCATTATGTGTTTCGCCATTTTGTGGTTTATACGGTGGCTTCGGCTTTCCAGTTCCGCCTCCTGCTGGCTGTGTGTCTTTAAACAAAAAAGCTTTTTCTTTCTGCATTGTTTTGAGCTGTTCCTCCAAGCCAGCCACTTTTCCATCTTCCGATAAGATCAGCTTGGACCGGTCAAACAAGCCCGCTGCAATATCTTCATCATGGACTTTGCCGGCAACTGCAAGCTTAATGGCCGTTGTAAGTTTCAGCTCTTTCATTTCAGCGTCATATTTTTCTTTCGCTGCTTTGTTTTCGCCCTGTAAGGTTTCGATCTGTTTTTTTAATTCTTCATTATCGCCGCTTGCCTTCTTTAAGTCCTCAAGCTGTTTATCCCGATTTTTTACTGACTGCTGCAATGTTTGGTTTTCTTTCTTGGCTTCATCCAGTTTGGATTTTTCCACATAGCCTTCAAGCTCTTTTTCTGATGCTTCCTCTGCTTTTGCAGCCAGCTCTTCACTAATGCCAAGAGCCATAAATTCTGCTTTCTTCATTTCTAATCTCTCCCTCCTATTGTACTTAAATGATATTTGTCGTTTTATAAGGCCTTTAGAACGCCCATATTTGAGTTTTAATTCATAGGCTTATCATTTTATAAGGCTCAGGCTTAAAACTCAAATATGAGCGTTTTATTGCTTCTTAATTTTGAATGGCTTTTACATATATTACTTATTATCAGCTTTGCCAAGTTCAGCTTCTTGTAAACCAGACATATCCCCATTTACAAAAGCATTTTCCCACTGCTTATATGTCATACTAGCCGGAACATAATATATTTTACCGTCCTGGCCGCGGGCAATACGCTCTCCGGCTGTATCCAAGCTATCATCAAAGGACGGTACTGTTGTTGTACGGCAATAAACATGAAACGGCGGGGCTGTTACTCCGGCTTCATACTGTGACATAGGAAAACGCTGGCCATCCATCTGTCTGCATAACGGCGATGTCTTAGAGTCCAAAGTTGCAACGATTTCAAATTGTTCTACACCAAGTTCATGAAAACAGTCTCTCTGGGCTGCCGAACTAAAAAACGCTTCTTCTGTCATAACAAGCTTTCCGGCATTCTGTTTTGAAACTTTCATCTTTCTGGCTATCGTATCTATGGCTTTCTGCGGATTCTGACCCAGAATCATATTCTGTACCAGCGCTTGGTTTAATTCGTTCACAAGCTTCTTGCGGTTGCCCCATACCCTCTCGCTGAAATTCTTTCCATCAGCGGCCCACGGCTTTTTTATAACTTTACTGATCGTCTTTTCATCTATTGCCGCAAATTCCCACCCAACCCCAAGTCCTTTGTGAATCTCATAAGCTGTATGATAATAGCCGTCTGTGTAAACGCTTCTCATAACAGAATCAAGAGCGTCAAGCTGATTGCCAAATAAAACTTCAAGGCTCTGCTGTATATGAAGCTTTATCGCTTCTAAGCGGCTTATATGATACCTGGCAGATGCGTTTTCCAATTCTTTCATCCATTGCTGTGTCATTGCATTTTCTTCGCCATACCGGATATAATCATTTACATCCCACTTAAACTCTGCCAATTCTCGGCCGCGCAAAAGCTTTCTTGCTTCTTGCAATGATATGTCATTGTTAACCGCAAGTCGCTGATACCATGCTGCAATCTTGCCTTCTATTTCTTTCTGTGCTCTGCGGTACTGTTTTTCAATCTCTGCGTAACACTGCTGCCCTTTTTTATTTTGTGATTCTTCAAGCTGTTTGAAGCGTTTCCGCCAGTAATCTTTATGTTTCATAATATCCCCGCTTTATACTATACAAGCTTTTTAATATCTGCTATACTCGTATTACCAGTCTGCTAACAAAAGAAAGGAGCTTAGCTATCATGGAACTATTGGACAAAACTTTAGCTGTTACAACACCTCGTAATTATCAATACGCCGATTGGAAATATGAAAAAATCATGGAAGAAATCGCCGCATTTGAAAAAGGCCTTGACGATGAACATGAAATCGCATTGAAGCTCGCTTCGTTTGGTTCTTCTACTACAATGCTTGTTACATCTATCGGCTATCAAAACCCCGATATACTTTATTTCTTTGGCTTTGTAAACGGTAAAGACGCACAACTCATACAACATGTCAGTCAACTCAATTTTTTAATCACTTCTGTAGAAAAAGAAGATAAATCCAGGCCTGCTCGTCGCATAGGCTTCACTAATTCTGACGCCTAATCTGATTAGACTTTCTCATTTGTTCTGCCTGCTTTTGACTATACTGTATGTATAATTGAACCAACTTTTCTGTTATTTTATCTGGCTGGCTTTGAATTTCTTTCTCAAGGCCAGCTACTTTACTTTCTAACTGCTTCCATTTTTTCTTTGATACCCACATTTTAGCTATCACCCTCCTGGTTTTTATCTTCTGCACCAGACTGCTGTTGAAATGGGTCATATTGGCCTGCAGCAGCTTCTTCCTCTTCTTCCTGCCTGATCTGCTCTAATTCTTTTTCAACGTCATCAACCCATGGATGATGAGAAAGAATTGTGTGTTTAGATGTAACTCCAACGCTCTGATTAGCTATCGCAGACAATTCCGAGTCATTTCTTACAGATGTTCTGGTCCATGTCTGGCGGACCATTTCAGGCCCTGCATTCATATACCTGCATATTGCCCTAACCAAACGGCTAAACCCACTTCGAAACTCTGTCTCCATAAGCCCGGCTTTTAATTCCAATAAAGAATACAAATAAGAAAGCGCCACGCCTGAACTATTGCCAAAATTCTGCGGGTCCGGGTCAATACCCATGCCTTGCTCAAATATGGCTTTTCTCGTCATAGCCAGCATTTTCTCCCTTGCCTCAACCGGAATATCGATTGTCAGCGTATCAAGGCCGCCTTTTCCAGTATCATCCCCGTCAATTTTAATCGTCTTATACTTTTTCAGCTTATGCAGAAATTCCGCAAGGCTTTCACCCTCATAACCAGACAATACAAAAATCACTTCCTGAATGTCTTCTATATCATTCAGATAACCGCTGTAAACCTTGTCATACGTGTCGATCAGTTCTTTTATATCATCCAGGTCATTTCCGCCCTCGGCGTTATTGAAAAACGGGATAAAAGGCACTTCTTCAAAATCGTGTGTGTATACCGCTGAACCATCAAAATTATCTGTTAAATCATATGGCCTTAATTCATATGTACTATAAAACTGCAGCGTATCCAAAGCAGACCGGTTTTCTTTGCAAAAAGAATAGCAGGTTGTTTTATCCCAATATTCGTAAATGTTATATACTTTGCCATCTTCATTCGTCTGGTCATACATTCGCAAAAAACCGGACAGCTCTTTCTCAAGGTCATTTGTCCAAATCGGTATGCACTGCTTTGAGTCAATAACCGCATACCGGAACTCACCGTTTTCATTCACCCAGTAATGCAGCCAGGCAGTTATACAGTTAGAAGCATTAATGCATAAATTTTTGCAGGCTTTTGCAAAATCATCCCCCAGGCAGTCTGCGACGGCTTTATTCAAATCAGCACTGCCTGTATCAAAGATAGGCGGAGACGTAAACAGGTAAGAGGCCTTCTGGTTTACAAGGATATTGTAAAAATTACTCGGTATCCGGTTATCAGCCGAATGCATTGGATTTTCAGAACCCGCGGGCCTTGCGCCGATTTTTAGTATATCGTTTTTCTTCCTATAATACCGTTCTGCCCTCTGCGAATCGCGCACAAGCTTCCTATGCGCCCTCTGATACCGCCTAATCAGCTTTTTCATCACTTCCAATTCCATACCAGTAAGCTCCTTACTCTAAAAATGATACCCGTGCTTTTCTCTGCATATCTTCAAAACCATACCGCATTGCATCCATCAAATGATTAAAGTCATCAATCGGTATATTGATTTTCTTGCCAGTCTTTGGGTCGGTCATCCAAGTATAATTAGAAATCTCTGTCTGGAAGTTTACGCATCTTGGATGAATAATCATATGAAAATCCTGCAAATAATCAATGCCGTTATTTACGCTGTCTTTCCCCTTCCTGGCTTTACAGATATGCGGCAGGCCAAGCTCTTTCAGCCTGGCAATGCTTTTCGGCTCTGCAGAATCTGCCCTAATCTTTTCTTTGGCATATCCCATATCTGTAATTTCAAGGGCAATCGCCTCATTACTCATACCCTTTTTATACATTTCATCAAATACCCATATGGTTTTTGCCGGTTCATCAATCAAACCGCAGAATAAGGCAGATGGGTCATTTGTATACCCGAAATCCAGGCCAAATCCTGATCTTACGCTTTGCAGGCTGCGCACCATATCAATATCAAATGCTTTTTCTTCCCAGTTCTCATATACAAGGCCGTCAACAATACCCCAGTCTCCAAGGCCTGCTACTTTATAGCGCCTTGGATTTCTTACTTTCATGTCTTCAAACTTTTCCAAGTCTGATTTGTCCAGCCACTCATTACACATATAATTAGTGGTCATGGCAAGCGTCTGATTACCCGGCTTATCAAAAAACCGCTTTTTAATCCAGTGGTGTTCATTCCATGGATTAAAAGTAAGCGTGACCTGCTTAAAAAGCCCTGTATCCTCCGGTATGGCACCTCGTATGGATTCATCCAGCATATCAAAATCAGCTTCATTACTGATCTCATAGGCTTCTTCTATCCACATCCAACTCAAATACCCGGACTCAACCGTAATACTGGTTACTTTTAAAGGGTCATCCAGCCCCCTGAAATAAATCTTCTGGCCAGTCGGTTTATAAGTCAGCTCCAACGGGCTTTCTTTTATTTCCCAAAATTCATCAACGCCAAGCCTGTGTATCGCCCATTTTAATTCAGTAAAACAGCTATCCTTTAAAGTCCTGAATACCTTCCTCACTACAAGAGTATTTGCGTCCTTGTATTTCATCATATTCACGATAAACCACAAGGCCGTTGTTTTTGACTTCTTGCTTGCCCTGCTGCCTTTGCATACCCGGTAGCGGCCACGCCATTTCCAGTAAGTGCCGTAGCCTTTGCCGACTATATCAGGAAGGTATATATTCCGGCAATCAGTCCTCAAGCTTATCGTCTCCCGAAATCACAACAGGAACCGAACCCGTCACATTAGATTCATTCTTAGTAGAATACCCGTACTTTGACATCCACAAAGCTGCAAGCTGCGAAGGAATTACCTGCAGCTCAAATTTTTTCCTCGCATCGGCTTCGCATTCTTCTCTCATTCGCGTTACAACGCCACAAATTTTCGGATTTTCGTCATTAACATAAGTCGCATAAAAATCATTTCTCGCAATCTTGGCAAATACGCAAAACCCTTCAATCGTGTATGTAATGCTGCGTTTCAGCTTCTTGCTTACAAACTCTGAATTCTTAGCGCTGAATTCATGAGTCAGAACCTCCTGATTATCGCAATAAGCTTTATATTCTTCCCATTTATCTTCCAACTGTTTTGCCGTCTTAAATTTTCTTGGCCTCCCAGGCTTTCCCATAAAATCACCGCCTTTCTTTACATAAAAATTACGGGCACCCTGGTTTTGAGCGCCCGCAGTACAGGAGGAATCAATCCTATTTCTATTCAACTATACATTTCATCGCTCACGCTTTGCATTATAACGCGAGTCATATGTGAATTAAAATGGCTTCTTTAGTAATTTTTTGCAGAGCTATCCCATGCAGCCGCAGGGTCCACCGATAGGAACAGGCGATCAGCATTGCTATTTCTTCCCACTTCATATGCCGGAGATACCGCGCTTCCATAAGAAGCTTCTGACAGTCATCATCCAGCAATGCGATCGCTTCTTTTACAAGCTCCACATCTGCCTGGAGTTCCAAAACTTCTGCTTCTATATCATTTTGCAACTGTATGACCTTAGCCGCGCATTTCTCCATTTTTCCAGAATTCTCCAGGCCAAACATAGAAACGTTTTTTGCCGTTTTATTAATTTCGTTTACGATTTCTTTATAACTGTTAATTTGTTTCAGCTTTTCTTGAATCCGCGGCTCATGATAAAGGCAGCTCTTTAGAAATTCTCCCGGCTTCTCTGCCAGTACCGCCCGCTGCTGTTCTGTCATGCCGATACCTCCCCTATTCTTGCTTTTAAAGCCTCAAGCAATGCATTCTGCCGTTCTGTTTTTAATGCAAGCACCTGGTCAAGCACCCATATATCAGCTGTATCTTTCATAAGTAAGTGATGAACCAACACAGTTTCCTTCTGGCCCATCCGGTGCACACGCTTGTTTGCCTGCTGATACAATTCCAAACTTAATGGCAGGCCATACCATATTACAATATGGCCTCCAAACTGCAAATTCAGACCATGGCCCGCACTCGCAGGATGCGCCAGCAAAATCGGTATATGCCCGGCGTTCCATTCTTTTACAGCATTCCGTTCTTTTACGTCAACCGCTTCCGGGTGCCGCGCCAAAATGCGGTCTCTTTCATGCTTATATGCATAAAACAAAAGTACAGGCTGGCCGTTTGCTTCTTCAAGAAGGCAGTCCAAAGCGTCCAGCTTTTCCTCATGCAGTATTTTTACTTCATTATTTTCATTGTAAGCTGCGCCGCCTGCGGCCTGCAGCAGTTTATTTACCAAAATTGCCGCAGAACCCGCGTCTATATCTCCGTCGTCATATGGCAGCAGCATATCCTTTTCCAGCCTGCGGTATAAAGCCAGCGTTTTTTCTGACGTTTTTATTTCATGCCGTATGTCCAGCCGTTCAGGAAGCTGCAAGTAATCTGCGGTCTTCATGCTGATACATAAGGGCTCCAGTTTTTTATAAATCTCTTCTTCTGCATCCGGCTTTGGCTTCCAGGAAAAAATCGTCTGTGCATTTCTTTTATCTGGAAGAAAATATTGTTCCCTATAGCCGGTCAGCGTCCTGCCAAGCGTCCTGCCTCTATCAAGCAAATACATTTCAGGCCAAAGGTCTAAAAGTCCATTCGGTGAAGGCGTGCCCGTAAGCCCGACAATTCTTTTAATATACGGCCGGACTTTTTTTAAAGCCCGGAACCTCTGGGCCTTGCTGGACTTAAAACTTGAAAGCTCGTCAATGATTACCATATCAAAAGGCCACTTCTTTTTGTAATGCTCAACCAGCCAGCATACATTTTCCCGGTTAATAATATAAATATCCGCATCTTTTAAAAGCGCGGCTATCCGCTCTGCTTTTGAGCCTATGGCTATAGAATAAGACATATGTTTTGTATGGTTCCATTTCATGATTTCAGCTGGCCATGTTTCTAATGCAGGCCGGAGCGGAGCTATGACTAAAACCTTTTGAACCAAAAAATAATCATATATCAGTTCTTCGACGGCCGTAAGCGATATAATGCTTTTACCCATGCCCATGTCCAAAAGCAGGCCAATCTCTGGGCATTCAATTACTTTATGAATGCAATAGCTTTGATAATATTTTGCTTCAAATGTCATTCGCCAACCTCTCTTTTAGTTCTTCCAGATTATCAACACGCCATACAGTACAGCCCAGCGCATTTAATACCCGGAATATTTTTTTCTGCCTGGGACTTAGGCCGTCTTTTCTTCCAGGCCGTTTTAACTCTATAAAAATAATTTTGCCGCCGGGCAGTATGCAGATTCTATCTGGCACGCCATTCTCGCCTGGGCATACCCACTTAAAGCACCGGCCTCCAATAGAGCGGATATACTTGCGGACGGCCTGCTCTAAAGTGCTTTCTAACATTTTTAAACCACCTTTCTTTTTGCAGCAGATAGCAGTTGCAGCACTAATTTCTTAATTAGCTTATATAATTTAAGAAGTGCCTAACATTATTGCTATTACCTTTTATTATTTAATTCTTACTTTTATATATTTTATTATTAAATAAGTGCTGTAACTGCTGCTATATTAAAAATAGTCAGTAAAATCAAGGCCTGCGGTCAGCAGCAGTCAGAGCAGCACTTCATTTTAAAGTGCTGCAAGCGCTGCAAACCGCTGCGTTTCTGCTGCGTTTTGCAAGCAGTTTCGCTGATCTTTAAACAATATTGCATAAAGCCCTGATTCTTAACTAAGGAAATTTCTTAATTTTAAGCAAATTTCTTAATTTCAGCTTTTTTGCTATACTATTTTTCTTAATGCAGCAGTTTTCAGTGTGTCAACTGCTGCCCGCTGCTGCTCGTTTTGTCCTATACGTTACTTAAATTCTTAATTTAAAAGGTCTTCCAAAGATTCTGCTGCAACTGCTGCTTCTTGCAATGTATCTCTTACAAACCCACGCTGCCTGCCGTAAATGCCGCAGTTCAATGCACTCCGGCTTTTCCAATTTGACAGCCTCCGCAATATTCCGTTAATCTCCCTTGCCTGCGCCTGAGTAAATGTCTTTGGGTCTCCCCTGAAAAGCTCCTGCCATATTTCTATCGCGCATACACGGCTCCGTTGCTCCTTGCCTTCTTCCCGTTCTCCGAACCCGCCGTTTAAAAACAACAGCCTTTTTTCAAGGTCCATAGTATCCCAGTTTTCAGGCAGCAGAGTATCCAAGAACTTTTCTATCAGGCCTTGCTTGCCGTTCATTTCTGTATGCTCTTCCTGAACCTTTTTTGCCATGGCTTCTACCTGCTCGCTCAAAAACCATTGCTCGCCGGCTTCATATCTGACAACGGCCTCCGCCCATATCTGGTCTACAATTTCTTCTGTTAAAAGTCCGCCGCGCTCTCTGCCTTTATCTGTTACAGTCACTGGCCAGAAACGCCGCCCGCCAGTATTATCCCTTAAAAACTCATCATCATTTGTAGTTCCGAAAAAAGCGCACTGTCTCGGATGCTCCTGTGTGCGTCTGGCATAAGCGGCCCTGTAGCTGTCGGTCTGTTTTGACATAAACTGTTTAATCTGTTCTAGTTCTGCTTTCCTAGTTGCAGCCATTTCTCCCATTTCTATAATCCAATACCCCTGTAACTGTTCATAAGCGTCTTTTCCAGATACGGTATAAAGCGAATCTGAAAACCACTGTTTTCCAAGTTTGGCAAGAGTGGTAGACTTGCGGCATCCTTGTGGTCCAACCAGAACAAGTGTATGGTCATGTTTACAGCCGGGTTTCATAATTCTGGCTACTGCCCCGATCAGGGATTTTCTCGTCACCTCTCTTGTATATTCATTATCATCTGCGCCCAGATAATCTATAAAAAGCGTATCCATACGGTTTACTCCGTCCCATGCAAGCCCGTTTAAATATTCTTTGACCGGATGTCTTTTTCTGGAAAGCATGGCGAGTTCTACCGCGTCACGTATCTTTGCTGCATGGTCTATCCCATAATGCCTTTCCAGATGCAGCCTTAGCCCTGAGTCATCAGAATCGCACCAGCAGTCAGAAGTCCGCTTTTCCACGCTTTCCCATGGAAGGTCGCCAGATATAACGGGCCGTTCTCTGAATTCGTCATAGTAATAACTGTTTTTTAATTCTGGGTCATGCAGAAGCACCAGCCTTGCGTTATCTATTGTTGCTTCAAACGTTCCTTTTGGCGTGATCGTTAATTCTTTCAGCCATTCCGTGTCATCGTCCGAAATATCGTCCCATTTGTCTGAAAGCTCTTTTATCCTTGCCATTGCAAGGTCCTGCCTGACAGCTTCATCATTAATTGCTATATCAGACATTGCCGCGTAACTTGGTAGTCTGCTTACCGGTGTTCCCGGCGCTGCTTCATCGTCTTTATCGCCAAACATATGAAGCCTTACCAGGTCAAATGCATTACACAGCTTTCCACTGACCGGGTCCGTGCCGTGGTGTGAATATGCGAATTTCCCGTTTTCATATAATACAAGACCGCTGGAGGTAGAGCCGCCGGCGTATGTATAACGACCCTCGCCGCATTTTATATAGACTTCCGGTAAAAACGTTTCAATCGCGTCCTCAATGGAATAAACACGGCAAAAAGCACCAACAATATTCTTTTTCTCTGTAGGGTCGCCCTGCTTTTTTGCCAGCCGTTTCATAATGTCTTGTTTGCGGCTGGATACCGGCCATTCATTCGGGTCATGCCAGTCATGATACCTGTGTAACTGTTCATCTGGGTCAAGCCATGGGCCGTCAGATGCCCGGTAACAAAAGTCAGCGTCCCTTGATACACTCGGCCAATACATTAGCCTGTGCGGCTCATATGTAGTATCATCGCATAAATCAATTCCAATATCTCCGGCAATTCTTCTTGCAACAGCCGTATATTCATCCGGGTCCACCGGTCTTGTTAGTGGTATCACAAGCCGCAGCCTTGGGGCTTTAGATGTTGAAGAGTGCGTACTATATAAAACCGCAGCGCATCCCAATATAAGCTCTACGGTTTCCCACGGAGCATCAGAAGGCGTTACATAATCCAGGTCAAGTGTAATAAGCCTTCTTTGTATCACCGCATCTGCCTTGCGGCGGCCGCCTTTTAACGTGCCGCCTACAAAGCCCCCTACGTCTTTTATTTCATCCCTGCGCGCTTTTGCAAAAGCCTTATACTCTGCAAGTGTCTCCTGAGTTCTGGTAACCTCTTCCAGTCTTTTTGCAAATGCGCTCCACAGGATTTCCTCATTTATCCAATTTACCGATTTTCTTGAGCTGCCCGTCGCAATAGTAATCGGCCCGTCGTATTTCAAATTGCTCAACCGGTCACTACCCGTGCAATTCCAGCGTTTTTAATCATTTGGTCACAAAAATTACACGGCGCGGGCTTTATGGAACGATCAAGGCTTGTAAGGTAAAGGGCAGCGCCTTGCATATCCTTTCTTGCTGCGCTGATAATTGCATTTTGCTCCGCATGTACAGCCACACAAGAACCGTATTGATCTCCATGGACGCTGGCCTTTGGGTCTATTGGCTTGTTATGGCTGTCTTTATAGCAAACACCGGTATCACAACAGTTTATTTCGCCTCTTGGCGAACCATTATAGCCAGCTGCTATGATTTCATCATGATTGACTATTACTGCGCCATATTGCCTGTGAAGACAGGTAGACCTCTGGGCAACGGCTTTTGCAATATTCAGGTAATAGGTATCTTTATCAATTCGTTTTGCCATATTTAAAAGAATCTCCTTCCAGCAAGTTTCTGCGCTGTCATTAAGTTCAGGCGCGCAATGTTCTTCAAACCATTGTGTGGAATGTGTTGTAATTAAAATCTCTGAAAGGTCAGGGCCTTTATCCTGCCCATAATTACAAGGACAGCCATAGGCGCGGTTCAGCATTTCAGCAACACAGTCTATCAACATAAAACTTACCTCCCGGAAGAACCGAAAGCACCGATTTCCCGTTCGGCTCCTAAGTCTGTAACAAAGTCAGCTATTAAAACCGGCAGAATTACAAGCTGCCCGATTTTATCACCAGCTTTAATATGATAAGTCTCAGAACTGGTATTACGCATAAAAGCGTGTACCTCTCCGGTATAGCCGGAATCAATCGGCGGCAAATCACAGGTAATTCCTTTTGAGCTGAGGCTGGTTCTGGGAAATACGAAGCCACCCCATCCATCAGGAAGTTCAAGGCCGAATCCCAAAGGAACCGTAATATTCTGCCCAGGCCACAATACATAATCTTTAAGGCTATAAACATCAGCGCCAGCGTCATTATAATGGGCGCGTGTTGGGATTTTACCACCAAAATCAACTATTTTTACTTTCATTTATCTACTCCTTTCAGCCAGGACGGCCTTCTGGGCTCCTGTGGAGCTCATGGTCGCGTTTTAACGAGCTGGCTAGTAATTTATAAGCCCAAAGGGCAAAAACTCGAATATGGTCGAATCAGGACCTCTTTCTAAGTCCGGTATCCCAGGCATGTTTCACATTCTCGGAAGGCGTTACCCATTCAAGTTGTGAAGCTCTGGGGTCATGCTTATTTCCTTTCTTGTGATTAACTATGGTCTTATGCTCAGGGTCAGGGTTTACCACAAACATAGCCGCCACAAGAATATGCAGCTTTACATTTACGCCGTCAAGGGTAACTCTCAGATAGCCCCGGCTGTCGTCAAAGGGCTTTAGGATTTTACCTGTTCGGCGGTTGCGTACTTGCCCGAGACGGTTAATCTCATAATTAGGGTGGTCTTTTATGATGTACCATTTTAACCGCATATCTTTGGAAAATCTTTCTTCAAAATATCTTCTGCTGACATATCAGCATTTAACGGATTCTTACAAGACATCTTGCCTTCTTGGCAGCCACCCTGCATACAAAACGGGCCACATCCAGAAAAAAGCGTATGCCCATATCTTTGTAGCTGCTCCCATATTTTAAGCATAATATATCTTGTTTCTGAGGTATTCCTTCTGCAAACCCTCTGACCTATCATATATTTCCATTGATATGGCGTTGCGCTGATAACCAGTATATTACGCAGTGCTTGCGGCGTAATATAACCGGCGCTATCATTATCCAGCCCATGGTCAATCATCTGCTTGTATTCTTCCATTGCAGCAGTACAGTTTTTAATATATGCATCCTCAAAAACGGTACCAAGTATTTCATAAGGAACTACACAGCTAGCCTGCCCTGAATAATCGCTATATTGTAAACTTGCAGACATAAACTTCACTTCATTCTGATGGCGTGTAATCTGCTTTAAAAAACGCCTGGACGCTCCAACAACAGCTACATTAATAACTGCAAATTTTTGAAGTGTTGTATGCGGAAGCGCTGCAAGGCTTTGAGCTGTTTCACTTGTATAGCCTCTGGCATAAAGCTTAATAAAATCATTCATGCTGCTAATCTTATGTCCTCTTTGTGTCAGCCTGGCTGCACATACCATCATATCTGTGGCCTGTTTTATCACGTATGGGTTCATAATATGTACTTCAATTTTGTCCATTTTGTTCCTCCTCTACTAAAGCACGCAATATCAACAGATAATTAATGCTGTCCGTGATCTTTTCATTCCATCTTTCTATCGGCTGGCCCTCATTAGCCATGCACATATCTGATACAGAAACAATGTGTTTTGAAAGCATACCAAGCAACGCAGCTTTCGGCGTTGTATTCATAATTACTGCAGCTTTCTTAAAATGTGCAAGCCGATCATTTGAATTTGTCTCTGGCGTATATTCTGTGCCTTTTGCCACTAAGGTATCTGCGCATAATTCCATTTGTACAGATACAACATTGTTAAATTGGTCTGTAGTCATATTACTTTTCTCCAATCTTTTATTTAAAAATCACCAAAATCATCTATGTCATCATTACTGCCGTCAAATAAAAATGCTATATAATCCCTAGCATCAAATTCATCATAAATATTGCGCCCGCTAAGACTGCGGCTAAAAAATTGACGGGCAGCTTCCTTTGATTCTTCACGAATGCCAATGGCTTCTTTGGTATCAATATTATTTATTTCTTCGATTGTCATAGTTAACCCCCTATGCTTTACGATAGTACAAGCATTCATAAGCATCCGCCCGAAGCGGCAAATCAGGCGCCCAAGAAATAGGCTCCGACATAATCGCTCCTATCTCTTCTGCAGAACTTATACCTTCCGGCACTTCGCAGATTACTTCATCATGCACATGAAACACTACCGGAAAGCCGGCGTCTTCCAGCCGGCTTATCGCTACGGCAAGACAATCTCTTGCTGTAGCCTGCACAATATTCTCTACAATCTTTGGCCCGTATGATTCAATCCGTCCCCACGTACCTGAGCTTTGAAGTGTACCCTCATAGGTAATACTGTCGTCTACGATCGCAGGTTTTACATAACTAAGCTCTCGGCCATTTGGAAGAACCAGCTTCAACAAAGGGCCTTTTTTGTAAAAACCCATTCCATAAGGCAATTTTGTTGGCTCTTTTGTTTGTATTGTTCTTCTGGCTGCGGCATCTGTATCCCACCAGAATTTTGTAATAGCAGGATTCGCAGCGCGCCAGCTATTTACTAATGGTTTTAACTCTTCTTCTGCAAGCCCCATTTCCAATGCGCCCATAGATTTTAAAGCTCCAACGCTTCCACCATATCCAAGAGCCAACTCTGCTATTTTGCCTTTTTGTCTCATAGGGTCTCCCTTTTTTACGCTACCTGGCGGCAAATGAAACATCTGTTCCGCTGATGCTTCGTAAATTTTTCCATGTGTATGAAATACATCCATGCGCCAGCTTTCACCGGCAAGCCAAGCAATCACTCTTGCTTCAATCGCAGAAAAATCTGCAACAATAAACCGGCAGCCTTGTTTCGGTATAAATGCCGTCCTGATTAACTGCGACAGTGTACCTGCAACATCATCAAAACAAATTTCCAATGTACTAAGATCGCCTGTTTTCACAAGCTGTCTGGCTATATCAAGGTCACGGTCTGGCATTTTATTTTGCGGCAGATTTTGCATTTGGACCAGCCGGCCAGCCCAGCGCCCAGTTCTGGACGCTCCATAAAACTGGGTCAGACCGCGGATTCTGTTATCTTTTCCGGCGGTTCTCAACATTGCGTGGTATTTCTCTGTTGACGTTTTAGAAAGTCCGACCCGTATGTCAAGCATTGCATCGACAGCACGGTTATTAGCTTTTGCCCGCACTGAATCAATGTTCTTTTTATTTAGGCTGTCTATTTCATCAAGGCCCGCAGTATTGGCTATCCAGTTTTTTAACTGTGCTGTGCTTTTGGGATTTTCCAGACCTGTCAGCTCTTTTGCATCCTGTAAAAGCCGGTCCTTTATGATCTGGTCAATTTTAACTGCATGTGAAGCAAATTCCAAATCAACGCCGACACCTCGGTCGTTAATATGCTGGTCATGTACCCATAAGGCTTGTTCTTCTTCCGTCATTTGAAAATGCGACAGCTTTTTTCTGATCGCGCGTTCCGCCTCTACGTCCTGCCTGTTATACTCAATATATGTATGCCATTTATTTAGGTCATGCTCTGGCAGATTTCTTGTACGGCCGCCGTTTACTTTAGTTGGCTTACACGGTACAGAAAAATACCGTATCAGTGCACGTCCCGTCTTAGCTTTTTTCTTGTCATCAGGCAGCCCAAGCACAATACCGACCTGCTCCAAAGAATTTGGCAGTCCAAGTTCCCTCGCCACAACTGCGGTATCGCTCCATTGTTCGGGTGGCGTGATTTCTCTGAAATACGCAGACAGACATGTTCTTTCAAAGCTGGCATTAAATGCTGTTTTTACAATTTCCGGGTCATAAATCGCATCTATCAGGTCTTTAGGTAATTTTTCAGCTGTTAAATCAATCACATCCACCGGACCATCATCAAATGCGTACCCAAAAAGTAATATTTCAAAATCAGGACTGGCCACATAAGCATATACACCGCATTTCTGCAAATCCACAGAGCTGTATGTCTCAATGTCGATTGCTAAGGTAGTCATATTTATACGCTCCTATCAGCCCAGAAGATCATCGTCTCCAGCATTCATAAAGTCTTCAGTATCATCTTCCCAGCCGTCATCCCAATCGGAATCCGTGACAACACCGCCGCTCAACGGTTCCCCATCATGCAGCTTCATAATTCCATTTAAGCCTGCGGATACGCCTTTATTGCCATTGGTATCATAGACATAAAAATTTATAATTGCCCGGCCGTAACATCCTGAATATAATTCTTGCGGGTCAATAATCGGAGTTTTATTTTTATCTACTAATACCGGCTTGTTTTTGGAGCTTACTGTCATTACGTAGCAACCCTCGCACTCAGGCCCAAAATCACCGCCATTCGGGCGTTCCCCGTCTCCATCATGGAGTGTAGTTTTTAAGTCGCTCGGCAATCTCTTTCCAGAATTTTTCTGCAAATAATTCTGTTTTGCTTCGGCAATCGCTGATTTAATCTTCTGAATGGTAAATTTGTCTCCTTTATCGATCAGCAACGTAACACTGTATTTTTCCTGGCTGCCGTCCGCAGTCGCCTTTGGCTCAAAAAGGCTGCAATAGCTGAATCTCACTTTTCCGGTTGTAATTTGTGTACTCATAATGTTTAATCTCCTTTATTTTTTTTAATTGATATAATTGTTTCAGCTTGTTCTTATTCATCAAAAGCCGCAAGCACCGCATCCTTAGGCTGATATGCTGGCCGTTTATCAGATTCAAGTGCAAGCGTCGGCTTTCCAGCAGGCTTAATAATCAAATTACCAAGAACTTTTGCAACTGCTTTTTTACCGAATGCTTTTTCCATAGCAGTCAGAGTAATTAACTTCATCTCATATAACTCAGATTCGTCATGCCCAGCGGCCTTCATAGCTGCAGCTACTTTTTCTTCATCTGCAAATTTCCGATTACTGCGGCCTTCTACAATCTTCCAGCCAGATACCGGCTTACCTGAAAGAAGTGTTGACTGCACTAAATCTTCAAGATCAGCCAGCCACGCTTTAATATCTGCGGCTTTTTCCAATACTGCACCAGCGTCTTCTGGCGTAATCAAAAGCGGGTCTTCCGCTTCATCAAATAACTTGAGATTTTTTTCATACCGGGCTTTGCACTGCTCTTTTGCCCTGCAGAATTTACAAGTTTCTTCTGACGGCGCAAACTTACCTTTTCCATTAAATGCCTGTTTTGCTTTTGGCTTTACCGTCTTTTCTGCCCATTTCAAAAGCGCGTCAATCGTAATTTCATCAGAACTTTGTGTTCCGGAAAGTCTTGGCTGAAAAATTGTCATTCGTATATTTTCAATATCATAAAGCTGTGCATAATATTCCAAAGCACCTAACGCATACAGGCGCATCTGCGGATTGCCCGCGGCTTCTACCCGGTGGCCTTTGCCATACTTTAAGTCAATTACTTCCAGCCAATCATCGGCCACAATAATACAATCTGCTGTGCCAAAACCTTCTGGCACCCATTTTGAAAAATCTACTCGTACTTCAAGCTCCGCAAATGCATCGCTGCTACGCTGTTTTGCTTCCTGCAATTTGTCATTAATAAAGCACGCATAATCTGTAGCATGCTCCTGCATATCTTCACTGTAAAATTTTGCGCCGTCTTTTGTGTCTAAAAGCTGGCCTTTTAAAATTTTAAACTGCTCTGTAGAATTTTCTCCTAAAACCCAGTGAGTTGTAAGTTCCGCCAATGAATGCGCTACTGTTCCCTCTCTGGCATACTCGCTTGATTCATTTTGAAATTTTTCTTCCAGTCTTGCACTTGGCGTACAGCTTAGCCACCTAGCCGCGCCGCTTGCCGACAATAAAGCATGTACATCAGGCATTCTTATTCACCTCCGCGGCCATAAGTTCATCCATCAGATCGGCGTAACATTCTTCTGGCACTTCTGAAAGCTTAGAAGCATCAAACTTCGCAAAAATACTCTTTAATGTGTCAGACATTCCCGCTTTAGACAGCTTTAAAGCAACGGCGCGTACATCCGTTTTTGTAATAGCCTTTGCTGCGGCACTCTCTGATACTTTTTGCTCTATCTCTTCCTGCTTTGACGCCTCCTGCTTTGGCGTTTCTGTTTTTGCTTCTTTTGCAGCAGCCTGTTTTGACGCCTTTGTTTTTGGCTCTTCTTTCTTATCTTTTGCAGCGGATTTCTTTGAAACCATCTCTACTCCTGCCTCCTGACAAAAAGCTTTCAGTTTTTCTAAATTTTCTGCTGTAAGATCAAATGTTACCGTAAGTTGTTGCATACTTTTTTCCCTCCTCTGATTTTTCCCAAGCTTCAAAAGCCTGTCTGTTTGCTGGATTATCATAAAATTCATTTACTTTGTGCAGCAGGCTTTGTAATGCACGTTTCTCAATTTCAAGGCTGATACTTAGCTTCTTTTCTTGTTTCATATTATTTACCTCATTGTAGCTTTTTGCGCTACTTTTTTAGCAAAAAAAATTTCTACTGCCTCATCATTCGTCAGCCTGTACCGCCTGATAATAAATGCCATTTCCGGCTGCGTAAAAGCGGCGCCTTTACGTTCATTAATTTTTGCATTAAACCTTGATAAACTAAGGTTCATTGCCTTTGCCAGTGTAGACTGTGTATCATTATTACGTAACATAATACTGGCAAGAAGTGTTTTATTCATTTTGAAACCTCCTTATCAGCCTGTTTACCTGCGCAGGTATGAAGTAGCTTGTTACGATACTTATAATAGCGTGAAACTTTTTATTTGTAAACCCCCTTTTTGAAATTTTTTTAAACTTTTTGTTTATTTTTGTTGCAAAACACGTTATAATTAAGAAGTCAAAGAAAAAGGAGGTGCCCTCATGACAGAAGATGACATAGGCCTGCGGATAAAGGCAAGCCGAAAAAATGCTGGCATGACACAAGAAGAACTCGGCAAAAAGGTAGGCGTAACTAAGGCTACTATAAATAAGTATGAAACTGGTGTAGTCTTAAACATGAAGCGCCCTACAATCGAACATATTGCAGAAGCGCTTGGCGTTGAGCCTGGCTACCTAATGGGCTGGACTGATAATGCTACAACCGTTCAGACTAATAATGGCGTGATCGGGCAAAATTCAGGCCTGGTTACCGTAAACAATTCAGAACGTGCCCTCTCTAAAGAAGAATTAGAACTTTTAAGAATCTATGGTGCTTTAGATGTAAAAAGACGTATGAAACTGCTTCAAACAGCCATAGAACTTGAGGAGGAACAATATTAGGGGGGGAGGGGGACGGCGCTGGCGCTGGCAGGATATACTTGTAGCCTACGCTTTATACTGCGTTACCCCCTTAAAGAAAATAAACCCCAGCAACAAAATTATCCGCCAGGTGGCGGAAATCTTAGAGCTGCCAATTGGCTCTTTAGTGCTCCGCATGAGAAACTTTCAGTACATAGACCCCGAAGTAACAGGCGAGGGCAAAAAAGGCATGAGCCATGTAGCAAAAATGGACAAGCAAATATTTGAGGAATTTCAGCATAACTGGGGCGACTTAGGAGCCCAGGCAGAAGAAATTGTGGGCCTTGCGCTTTTTGACGGTACACCGGATAAAGGCGCAAAGCCAATATCTTCCCTGACTAACCGCAATCAAGTTAACCGGGAACGACATTTTTTCAGGGCGAGTGTATTTGCGTCATATGAAAATAAATGCTGCATTACCGGGCTTACCATTCCAACCCTGCTTGTTGCAAGCCATATCAAGCCATACAGCAAATGCCGCACATCGTCAGATCGGACAGACCCGCACAACGGGCTCCTGCTTAATACCCTGCATGATAAAGCGTTTGACCAAGGGCTTATTACAGTAACCAAAGATTATACAATACGGGTATCCCAGAAAATAAAGGATTATGCAAATGATGAATTTACTAAATCCTGCCTGGCCGACCTTGAAGGCCAGAAGATTATACTTCCAAGGAACTTCATGCCGTCAGCCGAATGCCTGGAATACCATAATGATGAAATATTCAGGAGGTGAGACTATGCGGGTTGCGCTATATGCCAGATACAGCGCCGGCTCAAGACAGACTGACCAAAGCATAGAAGGGCAGGTCCGCGTATGCACAGATTATTGCAAGCAAAAAGGCTTTACCATTGTTGAAATATATGCCGACCGGCATATATCCGGCAAAACCGACGACCGCCCTGAGTTTCAGCGTCTTATTGCCGACAGCAAAGAACAGAAATTTGAAGGCGTTGTTGTTTACAAGACAGATCGTTTTGCACGCAATAAATATGACAGCGCCATTTATAAAAGACAGCTACGTACAAATGGGGTCCAGATATTTTATGCGGCTGAGGCTATCCCAGAAGGCCCAGAAGGCATTATATTGGAATCACTTATGGAGGGCTTAGCAGAATACTATTCTGCTGAGCTCGCCCAAAAAATCAAGCGCGGAATGCATGATAGTGCGTTAAAATGCCGGGCACTGGGCGGTAAAGCCCCGCCAGGCTATAGAATTTCTAAAGAGCATACTTACGAGATAGACCCCGACTCAGCCAAGGCCGTACAGATCATGTTTGATATGTATATTGACCAGCAGCCCCTTGAGGATATATGCAGACGTCTAACCAGCTTAGGCTATAAAACAGTCTATGGCAACTTATTTAATGGCAAAACTATTTCAAGAGTTATTCAAAATGAAATGTATATTGGCGTATATCAGTCAGCAGGCATAAGAATTGAAGACGGCGTGCCTGCCCTGATTTCAAAGGAAACTTTTTATCTTGCGCAAAAAGAAAAGGAGCGACGAAGAGTGTCTAAAAAGAAACGATCTGCCGCCGCTGAATATATGCTAACCGGCAAATTATTTTGTGGATACTGCAAAAAGGCAATGTCGGGTCGAAGCGGCACAAGCAGAAGCGGCAAAAAATTTTATTATTATCAATGCCCCACAGTACGTGCAAAAGCCGGATGCAATAAAAAGACAGTGCAAAGAGATTATATTGAGGACTTAGTTGTTCAAAAAACGGCAGAATATGTATTACAGCCTGAAATTTTACACGATCTGGCACATAAACTCTGGCAGTTACAAATTGAAAATGATACAAGAGACCAGGACATAGCCCATTATGAAAAAAGGCTCCGCGAGAATAACCGGGCCATTGAAAATATTTTAGCTGCCATAGAAAAAGGCCATGCAACCGAAACTTTGTTAACAAGGCTTGATAATTTAGAATCGGAAAAAGTTGCTATTGAAGGCGAACTTTCTTATCAGAAAACGCTTAGCTTAGGAAAGTCTGAAAAGGAAATCTATTTTTTCCTTACTCAATTTCTTGAGCAAAAAGAAGATTGGCAAGAATATAAGCGCTGGATTATTAATAGCTTTATCAGTCAGGTATTTATTTATGATGACCATTTTGAAGTTTATTACAGTGTTCAAAAAGATATGGAACAGGATTATAGCAGCATATCTTTTGATGGGGGCGAGGTGTTCGCCAAACCCCCGTCAAGGTCCACCGTGTTCCTTGCGAAGCGGGAGACGCTCTTGGTGATGATGAGGTCGATGGCGCCGGAAAGCGCGTCCTCCACCATTTTGTTGAAGCCGTCGCGCTTTTTCGTGTTACAGCCGGTTATGCCTTCGTCAGATTCTGTCAAGCACGGACTAAAAATATTTTGTAAATAAAGTATAAATTTTATTTAAACTTGTCGTACCATGTCTAATCTTCAGTTTTCTAAATCATAATTTTAATTGCATTCTGTTTCAAAAATCCCTTTTTGCTTTTTCATGCAATATGCTCAGACCGCATTTGATAGCAGAAGACAGCATATTCTTTACTATGTTTTTGTCCATTGTTTCTTCACTATTTCTATTATTTGATTTTCTTCAACCTAATCAAAAAGAATCTGCTTTGTCAGGTAAAATCTAAAAATATGTTTCATGTCAGAAAAGGCGTAACAGAACTTTACTAATCGTATCATTAACCCATTCTCTCAATTTTAATAGCATACTTTTCTCTGATAAAGTTTTCATCAGTGAAGCTCAACTTATCCAGATATAAAAACAACCGTTTTTTTGCTCTGCTTAATGCAACATAAAAAACCCTATGTTCCTCATTTTCTTCAATGTTGGGGTTCAGAAAAAATTGCAAAAGGCTCTCATTACCCACAACAAAAACATTCTCATACTCAGCCCCTTTCGCTTTATGTATCGTAATATGGCTGCTAATATCCTCAACGATATTTACACATAATGCCAAATCCAAATATGATGTATTTTCGTAAAACGACTTAATAGAACCAGTCCTGAAACTTGGTAGTTGGACATTTTTTTCTAATTTCCTTAATAGCAAATAGAACTCCATCAATGGCATATCCCTATAATCAGAATAACCTTTCAGCATTAGCGACAACATCTTAAGAGCCTCCTTTTTTGCTTTAGGCTGTTCCTTATATAACCATTCTGTTTTTTTCATTGCTTCTTTGAATTTGCTATTTCTTGCCAATTCTATCGCATTTATATATGCGCTAACATGTTTTCTTCTTTCTGGATTGCTTTCTGTTTCCTCATATTTTTTCATTATCTTTTTATCATAAGATGTATTTTCCAATAAATTTTTCATTGCGTTCGATGTTACATTATCCCTCGAAAGGGATACCAGTTCTTCCATTCCGCACACGCTTTTAGCTTTTTGGAACGCCTTAATTCTATCTCCAACATAAAGACTAATAGATGAATTTTGATACTCCTCGCAGGGTATTTGTTCAAAATTCTTACGAAGAACATTCAGAAATTCAACAATGCATTTATCGCTTCTGTGATTTTCGTTAAGAGAATAGTTATTTTCTTTTTTTACCCTATACTTCTTAAACAGTTGAATGTCCGCACCCTGGAATCCATATATTGCCTGTGCAGCATCGCCGATAACCCCTACAACACTTTCTTCCTTTTTTATTTCTGAAAGAATGTATGTTTGAATAGGATTTGTATCCTGAAATTCATCCACAAAAATATATGGGTATTTTGCCCTTAAAACGGTAAGGATAAAAGGAGATTTTTGAATAAGGATTCCTGAAAAGAATAATACATCCTCATGGTCAACTATCCCTTTCTCCCAATACAGCTTTTTATATTCCATAAACCCACTTTTCAATATCTTAAAACTATTTCTATTCAGCGCGATTCTTCCATTAGAAGTATATGTTACTGCTCTGTCATTATTAAAATCCCACTCAATATTTCCCTTCTGAATAATACACTTTTCAGAAAGCAACCATTTTTTTAATGCAGCCGTTAAATCCGGCCGCTTTTCTAACTGTTTCTGAGAATTTGGTTTCTTCAATCCGGCAAGGACATCCATTTTAAGCCATTGATTCAAAAATTTCCTATTTACGGCTGCTTCATCATGACCATCAACTTTTTCTATCCTTAATCCATATTCTTCTAATAAACATCTTCCATATGGCTTAACAATATTATTATACAAAAAACTATGAATCGTAGATACCTCAACTTTTTCGATTGCCCCATTTCCCAACCGCTGCCGGATCGTATCTACAGCAGTATTGGTAAATGTTATACATGCAACTTTTCTGGCTGAATACAGCCTATGGGACTCTTTAATTACATTATTAATATGATGGATCAAAAAACGTGTTTTCCCTGCTCCCGGCCCAGCTTCAATTCTAAATTCTTTTTCTATGTCTAAATCTGTATTTGCCGTTATCTCTTTCATTCACACACCCACTTTATTGCCTTTGTAATATATTCCGGAACAATAATTTCCACAAAATTTTTAGTTCCTTTTGACAACAAATTGTCTTTCAATGCAGATGCAAGCTCTAATGCATTCTCCCCTTTGCCAACCGAATTTAAGTATCTGGATGAGACTATCGCTTTTTTCTTTAAAGAATCTTCCCACGTAGATATTTTTACCGCTGACACAATCCGTTGTTTTTCTTCGCTTCCATGCATTCTTTCTATCATATCATCAATACTTTTTTCCTTTACCATGCCCATTAAATCTCTCAATTCTTCCGCATTGGATATGCTTTCTGTAAGAAGCAGATCATTTGACGGATTATCCCATGCCATCTGGTATTCCAATGTTTTCCCAAACTCCTTATCTTGAGAAAAAACTCTAATATTACTTTCTGGCTGTTCGGGATATTTTTCTGCCAATGCAGTATTAAGCTTATATTCATACACTGTTTCTTCAATCCCCCACTCAAATGGGTAGCATTTTTCAAAAGATGCCCCTTTAACATTTTTCTTTTTTCTAATAGGGTCTATATCCGTAATACAGGCAATCTTTCTATTAATTGCAGTAGGGTTCTTTTGATCAAACAGCCGCAGGAAATGTTCAAAATACCGTCCTCCAACCTGCAGGACAGCGACATGATTATCCGCTAGTGATGTCCCCGTATACTCAGCTAAAACAGGTATCAATAATTGTTCTGCTATCCCCTCAACCATTATTATCTTTTCAGCAAATAGCATATTTGATTTAGTTGCATCCAGAAATCTTTGCACATATTTTTTACTGGTTTCATTTATCTGTTTTCCTTCTATATCGTCCCAAAAAGTCCTTCCCGGATAAGCTATGCGGGCTTTGTTTCCATCCCTGTAAAGACAAATCAAATCGTCCAATTGAACCGCTGCGGTAATAAATGTTGAATGCGTTGTGATAAAGACTTGTTTTACCTTCTTCTGTTCTATATTTTTATTAAGAAATTTTATAAATTTATCCTGCATTGTTGGATGCAAATGCGCTTCCGGTTCTTCAATGACCAGCATAGGGAATACCTTTGCATTACTCCCCATATATTTGCCATTAGAATCTGCCTGCATCTTTGACAATAACAGCGACATAAATATCAAATTGTTATATCCCAGCCCATTTTTGTCTATAGGAAGCGTCATTCCTGTTTCTTGTTTTATGATCAACTTTAATACAGAATACAATTCGCTTTCCGTCAGTTCACCTTCAAACCCAGGTTCTGACTTATCAAATGAAGCTCCAATATCTTTCGCATATGATAATATTTCTTGATTTCCCGCCTCTAAACGCATATGCAGCTTTTTAATGATTTCATCTGCATTTTCAGCAAATTCCTCTTTCCTCTCTTTTATTTTTTCAGATTTTTGAATTTCATCCAGATTTTTATCCGACTTAATTTCATAATCCATAAAAAAGTCAATTACCCTTTTTAAAAGTGAATTTCTCCCACTGAACATATCCCTTTCTACATCTCTAATTGCATTCAAAAACTGATAATCGAATTTCCTCAGGCTGTCGCCATCTGCCACTACCCGATTATCTGGGTTTCCTGCCCATATTTTATAAGTATAAAGACGTATATATTCACTTTTAATTATTTTCCAAATCTCTTTTGCACTTTCTTTTCCACTGACACGCTTTTTATAATTTTCTTCTTCCCCTGACGACAGAAAATATTCATACTGAATCTGTGCCTGATATGGAGTTTCTAACAAAACCAGCCAATTACTGACTGTGACTAATTCATCGCTCATTAAATTTTCATCTTTGGATTGCATTATAGTTACCGTTATTTTTATTTTAGGAGCAGACTCTTTTAACTTTTCAACACTTAATCCATTATAAAAGTCATCTACTTCTAATTGCCTGCTAATTGTATTATCAAAAATCAAAGCCATTGCTATAAGCAGGTTAGATTTTCCACAATTATTATGGCCTGTTATAACATTTATTCCTTCATGAAGCTCCACTTCTATATTTTCAAAGCTCCTAAAGTTCTCTATATGTATTTTAGATATGAACATACCTCAACGCCTCCAATTAAATAAAGTTCTCGGACACATGATAAATTATATTATTTGTGTTTCCCTCTGCTGCTACATATTTCGTTCCCACAAGTATTTTAAAATATCTGCGCACCGTAGCAGCAGACTTCTTTGTAATTTTTTCAGCCTCTCTAGGCGTAATGCTTCCATGTTCCTCTATATAGGAAACAATAGCGCTTACTTTGTCATAATCTTTTTTTGTTAATACTTCGCTCAAAACTTCGCTTAAACTACGCTCATTTTTTTGACTGAAGTCTGAATTCATAAATTTTTCATGAATCTTTATAGTGGCAATCATATAAGTTCTGTCCGCATCTGTTTCAAAATCCGGCGGCGGCGAGCCATTTCTTTTTAACTCACGCAGAATTTTTGAAATACCGGTTGATTTCTTTTCCGACAGATCAATCTCTTTGAAAAACTCCCCAATTTTAGGATTACGGTACCTTCTTGCACGGACTTTCCCGGCCGCAAACTTCTCCATATCAATATAATGCTCCGGTCCCGGAAAATTGATGATCTGTATCTGGTCTAAATATATCCGTACCTCTACCGGGACATCTTCCTTATAATTCTTGTGTAAAACTGCGTTGACAAGCATTTCCTCCAGCGCATTATAAGGATAATTGAAAAAACGTTCTGCTTCTGCCCTGCCATCAATTTTTACCACTTTTTCCTCTATCACATTTGTTTCAATATAGTCTAAAGTATCCTTTACCTGTTTCCATATCGGTCCATAAAAAGTCTTTTCTGTAAAATCAGACGCCTCCGCCTCCTGGTCATAAAACCGCACTAACTCAATTTTGGTCCCTGCAATCAGTTTGTCCGGCCTTTCTCCAAACATAAGCAGCCCAATATTCTTAATCGTAATTCCCTCATCTTTTTCTTCTGCCACTTCCTCGGATATCAGCAAATCTTCCAGTGTGCGGACATTCAGTTCTTCTATCAGCGAACTGTTGCTTTCCCTGATAAAATCCTCCAAATATCCTCTGCGTATATGCTCCATGGATGCCCTGCTGTTAATTCTGTCCACAAAAGGTATTGATGTAAACTTTTCGAACAGTCCGGCTAATTCACTCTGCTTTGCTTCTGTTGTCAGCGATGCCGGACGGATCCAGTATTTCATAGTTCGCTTCTGCTCTTTCCCGGCTTCCTTTTTGGAATAAACATCAACAGGTGCCTGGTACGGCCCGGCATCTCCTGCCGCACATTTCAAACAGATCAGATACACTCCTTCATACTCAACCACGTCAATTTTGGGGATATATCGCGGTTCAATTTTATTGCAGTATTGGAAAATTTTCAGCTGGATGTCATCAAGCTGTTCATTCTGTAAACCTAAAGGCGGTAAAACGGGAATCCCATTTTCTGCCTTCACGCCAATTACAAGGTATCCGCCATCTACTCCTGCGATATCATTGGCATAAGCACATATTGTATGTATAATATCCGATGGGTTGAAACCTTCTTTATACTCAATGCGGCTCTGTTCTACCTTACGCCCTTCCAGCAGAGTCTCTATTTTTATTGGTATCATAAGATCATCTCATTCCTTTTCTGAATTTACATCTATAATTTTCTCTAAGCTCATATCTATTTTGGAATAACACTCTAATGATGTCAGGCTATTAATAGGCTTAACCAGTCTCACAATATCTTTTATTGTGAATACGCAGCTATTCATCTTACTATATCTATCATTTCTTTTCATCATTATTCAAGTAATTTTATGCTATCACCATAATCAGCTATAAAAGCTTCGCTTCACCAGATAAATGATGAAAAAATAACATACTATTCTGCTCCTTTATTCAATTTGTTTCTTTTATCTATCTGACACCACTTTACAACTTTTTGAAAAATAAAATAACGCACAAGACACTTTCTCATG
>CAJTZX010000026.1 GCA_910584345.1 uncultured Eubacterium sp.
CTTATTTTGGTACGTTAAGCATACAAAAACCGATATATTTTAAATACCAGATATGTGAATGGAAAAGGCAGCAGTATGCTGGCGTTGTCAACAGCGGCTTCTATGCTGTTTAACTGGTATACGGGAGTTATTAACTGTCTTTTTACAGCAGTGTGGCTTTGCATAGAGGGCGGCATTGTTTTGTTTCTAAATAAGCCTCAGATCGAAGCGGTTTCGGAAAGGCGCAGATATTTTGTAAGGATTCTTTTAAAATATTTTGCTGCAATGGCGGCGGGGATCCTGTTAAGCATGGTTCTTTTTCTTCCAACACTGGCGGCGCTGCGGGGTGGCAAAGGTAAAATTGAGTGGGAAGCGTTTACATTGGGCATTACCGGGGAATTTCCTAGTATTGTGCAGGCATATGTATTAGGCGGTACAAGCGCTTATGGACGGGCATCGCTGTTTTGCGGCAGCATCCCGGCAGTGGCATGTATTGGATGTTTTTTTACAGAGCGTATCTCAAAAAAAGAAAAAAAGCTGTGGCATTGCTGCTTGCAGGTGTAATGCTGATGTTTTACTGGAAGCCGTGTTTTTTTGTTTTTTCTCTGTTTCGGCGTGCAGAAAGCTATTACTATCGTTATTCTTATTTGGGGATTGCTGTATTATTGTTTCTTGCCGCGTTCTTTTTTTCAAAATGCCATGGGAAGGAGCGGGCAAGGGCAGTACTACGGGCATCAGGGGTGTTCAGCCTGCTGCTGGTAATGCTGCATTATGTCCATCCTTTGCAGGATACAGGTCTTACATATGTGACTGCAGCCTTCGCGCTTATCTTGGCATTATTGATAGCACTGCATTCGTGCCAGGGTAAAAAAACAAAAGTCATACCGTTGTTGCTTGCGGCAGCTGTGCTTACGGAATTAGCGGGAAATACGGCATTATTGATGAAAGCTTATCATGCGGACAATGTTTCGGATTACCGTAATTATGTATCGAATGAACAGCGGCAGATCCATGAAATTTTGAGTATGGATCATGGGGCTTACCGGATTTCTCAGACGAAGACAAGAAGTGAACAAAGTGACCATCTGACCGCCAATTATAATGAAGCGCTGGCATACGGATACCGGTCAATTTCTGGATATACGTCGGATCCGGATGACAAACAGATCGAATTTTTGGGCAGGATGGGTTATGCGGTGAATGCAAGCATGAATATCGTAAATACATCTGTGCTGGCGGCAGACGCCTTGCTTGGGGTAAAATATGTGCTTTCGCCGTTTCCGGTAAATGGCATGGAGCCGGTCGGAGAGCTGCCAGAGAGGAATGGAAAGTATGTGTACCGCAATCCGTTTTGTCTGCCATTTGCATTCCGCTACAGGAAATCAGATATCGGGAGAGAGGGTGAAAAGAACCCGTTTGAGTATCAGAATGGCCTGTATCAACAGCTGACAGGAGAAGACATACCGCTTTACCGTCCGATTCCTTATCATGCGGAACCGGTATCGGAATTTGAAGTCTGCTATCAATTGGATCTTCCAAAAGGCAATTACGCAGTATACGGCAACCTGCCATGGGAGCAGTATATGGATGCTGTGTTAAATGTGAATGGCGTTTATGAGACAGGCTATGCGAAATGGCTTTCGCCATCCGTGTTTTACATTCCAGTATCCGGGGAGGATACTGCGGCACAGGTGCGGCTGACAGCGGCGCAGCCGTTAAGCGTGTCGGATGCGCAGTTTTATGCGCTTGATCTGGAACGGTTGGCTCAGGAAACACAAAAGATCCTAAAAACAGCGGCGGAGAAGATACAGGTGGAGGATGGATATGCAAAGTTTGAGGTTTCCCATGCAAAAGCTATGGAACATTTGTATATGTCCATCCCATATGATGACGGATGGAAAGTAACAGTGAATGGGAAGCCGGTACAGGCGGAGATGTTTGAAGGATGTATGATGTCGGTGCCGCTGCAGGACGGGAAAAATGTGGTGGAAATGAAATATCGTATTCCGTATCTTGGGGCGGGTATCTTGTTTTCGATCGTTGGAATTGCGTTGTTTGTATTGCTGCTGCGGTTAGAAAAATCAGATGATAGATGTTGATGAATATGTGCGAATTGATACACAAATATTTTTGATGCAGTAAGACGACAGTGCTGCGATCAGAGTTCTGAGGAGGAAAAGCTTATGCTGCTGTCATTAATTGTTCCTTGCTATAATGAACAGGATGCAATACCGATTTTTTATAAAGAAGCCAGGAAGGTGCTGGAAGATATGCCGGTGGATTATGAATTGTTATTTATTAATGATGGTTCTAAAGATGATACTTTAAAAATCCTGCAGGAGCTTAGCCGGAAGGACAGCCATGTTTATTACCTGTCTTTTTCCAGAAATTTTGGGAAAGAAGCTGCGATGTATGCTGGGTTTTGTAATGTACAGGGAGATTATGCAGTGGTGATGGATGTCGATCTGCAGGATCCTCCGGCTATGCTTCCGCAGATGTTAGAGATTATCCAGACCGGAGAATACGACAGTGTGGCTGCCCGCAGGACGACGCGTAATGGCGAGCCGATGATACGAAGCTGGTTTGCTAAGCGGTTTTACCGGATCATTAATCGGATTTCGGATGCGGATATTGTGGATGGGGCCAGAGATTTCAGGCTGATGAAGAGGGAGATGGTAGATACGATTGTTGGGATGGGAGAATACAACCGTTTTTCCAAAGGGATTTTTGGATGGATTGGCTTTCGCACTTATTGGCTTTCGTATGAAAATATTAGCCGCGTTGCGGGTGAAACGAAATGGAATTTCTGGAAACTGTTCCGGTATGCGGTGGATGGTGTGATCAATTTTTCACAGGTGCCGCTGAGTGTGGCGTCCTGGTTTGGGATATTGATGACGGTCATCTCTTTTGCTGTGGTGGCAGTGATTGCACTGCGCAGGATGATCTGGGGAGATCCGGTAGCCGGATGGGCATCGATTGTCTGTATTATGACGTTGGTCGGAGGAATTCAATTATTTTGTATGGGTATTATGGGTCAGTATATTTCGAAAATATATATGGAAGTAAAAAAGAGGCCGCATTATATTATTGCAAAAAGTAATATAGGAGAGAAGAGGCAGCATGGCGCTATGACAGAGAATAATGACAGTGATCGTCAGAAAGGCAGTTGATGTAATATGCATATGGGAAGTATCAAAATAACATATGCTCCAATTGATACAAAGAAGGGGAAAAGGCAGTATTATTTAAGCTATTCGCTTGTGTTTGCGGTTGCGGCAATGATTGTGTACTGCTGGTATTTTGCTGCTGGACGGACATTTATCTGGAATGGAGACGGCTGGGTGCAGCATTTTAAGGCGCTTGTTTATTACGCAAGGTATCTGCGTGCAATCATTCTGGAGCTGGTAAGCAGCCATAGGCTGGTCATACCGGAATGGGATTTTTGTATCGGGGAAGGGAGCGATATACTGCAGACGTTTCATTATTATGTGATTGGCGATCCGTTTGCATTTTTTTCGGTACTGGTGCCGGTGCGTTTCATGCATTTGTATTATGACGGGATGATTCTGCTGCGCCTGTTTCTGGCCGGAGTGATGTTCTCTATCCTTTGCTTTGAAAGTGGCTGCAGGAGCAGGTATGGGGTTTTGGCCGGTTCTCTGTCTTATGTATTTTGTTTCTGGGCGGTGTTTAATACGGCGAGACATCCGTTTTTTCTGAATCCGATGGTTTATCTGCCGATGCTTTTGATTGGAGTTGAGAGGATTTTCAGGGGAAGGAGATTATATTTTATGATTGCAGCCGTATTTTTGTCTGCGGTCAGTAATTTATACTTTTTTTATATGCTCGTGATGGTTACGGTGATCTATACGGCGCTGCGTTTGGCTGTTTTTTACAGAAAAACGCCGGCATTAAGAAAAGAAGGGCTTCGTTTGTTTTTACGTATTGTTTTTGCGTCTGTAGTGGGGGTTGGGCTGGCAGCGGTTATATTGCTGCCTTCCTGTTATATGGTGCTGCATGATGCACGTTTTTCCAGCAGTCCAGCAATGCATTTATTTTATCCGTTTTATTATTACTGCAGGCTTCCGTCAGCGCTCTTTTCGCAGGGCAATGAATACTGGACATGTATGGGATATGCGGCTCCTGTATTCCCTGCGGTAGCGCTGCTGTTTTGCAGGAAAAGGTATGGATTTTTAAAGGCATTGTTTTTGAGCGGAATATTGATGTTTCTGTTTCCGGTTTTTGGATGGGCCATGAATGGATTTTCGTATACGACAAACCGCTGGAGCTGGGCATTTGCACTGCTTTGTGCTTACATACTGGCGGTAGCGTGGCCTTTGCTGATGACAGCGGGAATCAAAGACAGCAGAGCTATGGCCGTATGTTTGATGGTATGTTTTGCAGTGTGTATCCTGTTAGAACCTTCACGTACGGTGATGAATTTTTCTGCGCTCTGTCTTATTTTGCTGGTGGTGGTATTGCTGCGGCTTTTCTGTGAGGCGCGTGCTTCGCACTGTTTGCGTATCATATAGTCAGCATTTAATGTATAGAGGGTTTCAGAAGCTTCAGTCAGGTCAGTATTGTTTTTTGCAATCATTTTAATCTCCTCCCATGTTGTAGCTTTGAAAAGTCTTGCCCAGTCATCCAGATGACAGGCTTTGTCGTGTGGAGTGGCAAGATGGATACAAGTTAAGTCTAACATATGCAGACTGAATTTGTCACTATATATGTGATGAGTTTTTTCATTAAGCAGCTTGTAGGAGGCATAGAATTCTGGAATATCAGGAAACGGGGTGAAATTTAAAATGCCGATATGGACTGTGGACATGGCAGTATCATAGTCACTGCCTTTTAAGATCTGGTCGAAGGAACGGCAGAGGTAGCTTAGGGAACGGTCTTTCCAGTTGGAGAGGTTTTTGACCTGCATTTCCAGGCTGATGACTGTATTGTTATTAAGAAAAATGCTGATGTCCAGAATAAATGTTTTATCATCTATGGATTCGCCAAGAGTAATGGGATTTAGAATTTGAATGGAGAGGATCGTTTTCGGATGCAGGTTTAAGAGGGAGCAGAGCAGACTTTTTAGAACTTTTTGGTTTTTTTGCAGGACAGCGTGGAACATGTAGTCGTTTGTCATTTGATAATCAATAGGGCCGGATGCGTTTTGAAATTCTTTGCCGGCAGTTGGGAAAACAGCAGATGTATGGTTGAATTGCATAAGCAAAATTCCTTTCGTATGTAAGAGAGAATGGTCAGAGTATGGCAGACACAGATAAGATAGTTAAAATTGATATTACGAATGAAATGTAGGCTGCAAAAACAAATATGGGCGAAATGCTAAAGCAAAAAATTGAAAACAGGATTGTTCTGTAAGTAAAAAGAGTATAACACAGCTGGTGGCAGATGTAAACTGGTTAAAAAGATGAAATATGAATTGGAAAGGAACAGGAAGTACAAGATGAAAGTAGTAATATTAGCCGGCGGCTATGGTACCCGCATTAGCGAGGAGAGCCATTTAAAACCAAAGCCTATGATCGAAATCGGCGGTCGGCCGATTTTGTGGCATATCATGAAGGAATATTCTTTTTATGGTTTTCACGAATTTATTATCTGTGCCGGATATAAGCAGCATTTGATTAAAGAATGGTTTGCGGATTATTATTTGTATAACAGTGACATTACGATTGATTTTGGCAGGGGTGGGGAAACAACGGTACATAATAATGCTGCGGAGCCGTGGAAGGTGACAATCATTGATACCGGACTGGATACGATGACGGGCGGGAGGATCCGCAGGGTGCATGAGTATCTTGGAGACGAGACGTTTTTAATGACTTATGGTGACGGCGTCTGTGATGTGGATATTGCGCAGCTGGTAAAGTTCCATAAAGAGCATGGGAAGACGGCTACGCTGACAGCGGTCTATCTGGAGCAGCGTTTTGGAGTGTTGGAAATTACACGAAAGGATCGGATAGTACGTGCGTTTCGGGAGAAGTCACATGTGGATGGGTCGCAGATCAATGCGGGGTATATGGTGTTAGAGCCAAAGATATTTGATTATCTTAAAGACGACCAGACGGTGTTTGAACGTGAGACGATCCAGCAGTTGGTGGCGGACGGGGAACTGTGTGCGTATCAGCATGAAGGGTTCTGGCAGTGTATGGATACAAAACGGGAGAAGGAGAAGCTGGAGGAGATGATTGCACAGGGGAGGGCGCCATGGATGGTATGGATTTAAACTATCTGCTGCTATTGCAAACAATAAGAGAAGCCTTTGGCGGGGTATTTGATTCTTATATGCTAAAGATTACATCGTTTGCGGAAACGCTTCCGACATTTTTATTTTTAGCTGGCATTTATTGGTGTGTTGATAAGCGTATGGGTCAGTGTATGGGGTGGAATACGGCGTTGGCTTGTACATGGAGCCAGTTTTTGAAGGCGGTATGCAAAATAGACCGTCCGTGGGTACGGGATGGGCGGATCCATCCGGTGGAGGCGGCCGTTCCGGCGGCGTCGGGCTATTCGTTTCCGAGCGGGCATACAGCTCGAGCGGTAGCTTCCTGGGGTGTGGCCGGCAGTTGCGCATGGAGGAAAGGAAAGCAGGATCAGAAATATGCAGGTGCCCTCCTATGGATTTTGACAGCGCTGATTTTGTTCTCCAGAAATTATCTGGGGGTGCATACGCCGCAGGATGTGATTGCAGCATTGCTTTTGGGGCTGGCATGGTTTTTTTGTATTGAGAAGCTGTTGGACTGGGTTACGATGTATCCGAATGCAGATGTCATAGCCTGTGGGGCAGGCTGCTTGTTGTGTTTTCTGCCGATGCTGCGTGTTGGATGTATGCCGAATGCGGGAGCTGGGATGGGACTGCTGTTGGGATGGCTGATAGAACGGCGTCTGGTTCGGTTTGAGACAGATGGTTCTTTTGTGCGCAGGTGTGTGCGCTTCCTGGCAGGCAGCGGGTTAGCGTTGTTTTTATTGGAAGTGTCAAGATCGGTACTCGGACTTAAAATGGAAGGAAAATATGCGGGATTTTTTTCTATGTTTTTGTTTGCCTTTTTCGTGATGGCGGGTTATCCGTATTTGTTCAGCAGACTTGAGGCTGCGCACAATCCGGGAGGGCGACAATATCAGAAGGTCGGGGCGGGGCTGCTGGGAATCTTTTTGTGCGTGTTGCTGGCGTTTTCAGCGGTAGGTATGCTGCAGGTGCAAAATAATGTAGACGGAAGCAGCGAACAGACACAGATGATGCAGATTCAAAATGAACAGACGCAGATGATGCAGGTTGAAAATGAACAGATGCAAGAGATGAACGGTAAAACAGACAGAAAAATTTTGCGGGTCGCTGCCCACAGGGGATATTCTTCCGTTTTTCCAGAGAATACGATGGCAGCTTTTGCAGGGGCGCTGGATCTTGGTGTGGATTATATCGAGACAGATGTACAGATGACAAAAGACGGCAGGATTGTGATCTTTCATGATGATGAATTAAAGCGGGTGACGGGCTGTGAAGGGACGGTTGCGGATTATACCTATGAAGAATTGTCTGCGATGGATGTGGGGAAGTGGTTTTCGGATGATTTTGCAGGAGAGCGCATTCCAAAGTTGCAGCAGTTATTGGAAATGGCGCGGGATTTTGATGTGAAGATTTATCTGGAGCTTAAGGATATTGGCGATGTGGATGGTTTTGTGGAGGCTGTGTACAGGGTGGCAAAGGAAGCGGGTATGACGGAAAGGTGTGTATTTGCTTCGTTTCGTTACGAATATTTGATGCAGTTGAAGGAGATGGATCCGGAGTGCTTCGTACTTTATAATGTCATTTCCGGGAAAGTCGGTCTGCCGCAGGAGTTTCCGGCTGATTTTTATGGACTGTCGGCAGAGACAGCAAATGCTCAGGTGATCGAGGCCATACATGCACAGGCTGGGTAGGTATTTGTATGGACCGTTGATACCCCCTCGCAGATAAAGAATGTGCAGGCTATGGGGGCAGATGGGATTGTGACGAATGTACCGGGGCTTGCGAAGGTTTTAGTGCATCCAGAGTATACGTTTTTGGCTGACCGGTTTGAACGGTCTGTAACAATGCCAGGACTATATGGGCAGGGATTGGAAAAGTATGAGGACATGGTGGTGCAGGGATTCACCAAAACGGCGGACAGACTTGTGGTGTCAGCGTATAGTTTTTCTGGGACGGTTAACAGTATTTTGTGGATTATGGATTTGCATGGAAACCTGCTCGATATCATTGATCTTGGGTTTTTGGCGCATACAGGCGGGATTGCGTATGATGAAGAGCATGATTTGCTTTGGGTGACGGGGCCGGAGGGAAAAGTGTTTGGCATTTCCTGGACGGAGATTTTAAATGGTACATATCAAGGCGGGATACAGGTGAGCTTTGATGCCGGACTGACGAATCACAATGGGGCAAAGGTAGCCTCGTTTCTGACTTTGTACCGCGGAGAGCTTTATGTAGGTTCTTATGTGGATGGAGCGGCCGGACAACTAAACCGGTATGGGCTGGAGGATGTTGACAGCCCGGTTCTGCGTTCTACGGCAGAGATACCACAGCGGATTCAGGGTGTGACTTTTTGGGAGGATGTGGCAGCCGGACAGCGGTATATGTTGTTTAGCCAGGGCTATCAGATGGAAGATGCGTGTCTGATGCGCTTCGTGTATGAACAAGACACGGCGGCGTATTATGAGCCGTTGGAATCCTGGCTGCTGCCGGAAGGTGCGGAGCAGATTTTGATGACGCCGGAGGGACTGTATGTATTGTTTGAATCTTCGGCAGGTCCGTACCGGAATACGGCGCGGATTCGCAATGACCAGATTTATGTCGTAAGGATGTGAGACAGTAGGGAGGAAGCCAGACAAATGAACAAAAGAGCTGCAATTACAGGGGTTACAGGTGCCGTAGGGATGGCTTTATTGGAAAAATGCATCCGGGAAGGCTATGAAGTACTGGCTATTTGCCGCAGGGGATCAACAAGAAACAGCCGGATTCCGTCTAGCCCTGGGATTACGGTTTTGGAAACAGACCTGAGTGAACTGGATCTGGTGATACTGCCGGATGATAAGCCCTGTGAGACGTTTTATCATCTGGCCTGGAGCGGAACCTTTGGAGAGGACAGGAACGATCTGCAGATGCAGGTGCATAATATCGAAGGAACATTGGGAGCGGTCAGGCTGGCAAAGCGTCTGGGATGCAGGACGTTTGTAGGAGCGGGTTCCCAGGCAGAGTACGGCCGGACAAAGGAGATCCTGCGTCCGGATACGCCTGTATTTCCTGAGAGTGGATATGGAATGGCCAAGCTGTGCGCCGGGCAAATGAGCCGAATCGCCTGTGAGCAGTTTGGAATGCATCATATCTGGGTACGTCTGTTCAGCATTTATGGCCCTTATGACCGGGAGCAGACGATGGTCTGCGCCAGTTTGCGAAAGATGCTGTGTCAGAAAGAGACTCGATATACGCCGGGAGAACAGTTGTGGGATTTTTTATACAGTGCGGATGCGGCTGATGCATTGTTTCGGATCGGACAGCATCCGGTGCATGGCCGGGTGTACTGTCTGGGCAGCGGCCAGGTGCGGCCGCTGCGGGAATATATTTTAATAATGAAAGAACTGACAGGCTGCCAGGCTTTGGTAAAATTTGGGGAGATCCCTTACAGCGCTCATCAGGTGATGTATCTGTGTGCGGATATCCGCTCGCTGACAGAGGATACAGGATTTGTTCCGGCGGTGGATTTTGAGACGGGAATACGGGGAACGATCCGTTGGATGCAGGGAAAATGCCCGATTTAAGGGTTTTATGAAAAAGTTTACATGGAAAATCTGACGTTCCCAGCGTGTTTGAAAAATGCATTTTCTAGTATAACCTAATTTAAATAAGTATACGTTTGGCTGAGAATAAATTTTCGAGAGTACATGGCAAAAACCGGAGGTGTACCGGGCGTACATTGAGGATTTTTGTCATGCACTCTCGGGAATTTAGGACAGCCAAACGTGTGCTTATTTAAATTGGGTTATACTAGCAAAAGATTAAGCAGGAATAATTATGCAGCTCCTTTTCTGTTTTCAAGTCTTCCTTGTGTGATATAGTGAAAATAGTAAGATTTCAAATCACTTCCGTAAGCTTTCTGAAGATCTGGATTTTGGCTGCGATAATAGTTTACATCAAATTCCGCACTCGCCCTTCTTCCTTCCAACATACCTCTGCCAAGAAAATGTTGAAAAGTGGCGTCCCTATCATTTCCGTATTTTTGCTTCACATCTGGATGATTGGAAGTGTAATAATCGAAACTGTAAACAAAACTATAATCTACTCCATTTACATTTGTTTCAACACCTTTTCTGTTTTCAAGTCTTCCTTGTGTGATATAGTGCAAATAGTAAGATTTCAAATCATTTCCGTAAGCTCTTTGAAGATCTGGATTTTGACTGCGGTAATAGTTTACATCAAACTCCACGCTTCCCCTTCTTCCTTCCAGCATGCCTCTTGCAAGAAAATGTTCAAATACTGCTTTCTGATCATTTCCAAACGTTTTTTTGACATCCGGATTTTTAAGGGTATAATAATCAAAATTATAAACGCTGCTGTAATCTACTCCATTGAAAATAGTATTTTGACTTTCTGATTCTCCTTTATTATTGTTTGCACGATACAATGACATGGCGCTGTTTGCATTATAAAACTGCCACCAGCTTATATTGTATTTTTTTATTGTGCATTTTCCGTCTGAATTGCAGTCAAATACTGTAATACCTTCAGTATTTGTACTGACTAAAATCATACTATGTCCATAATCTTTTCCTCTTCGACGCACTTGTATGAAATCCCCTGGAAGTCCCTGTGAAAGTAGATTTTTAGCATTATCAAGGCTCATAGAATTAAAATCCAGTCTTCCGATTTCATAAGCCCCAGATGGATTTGGTATGTAATACTTGCTGCTGTCATAGGCCCCAATATGTTTAACGTCCCATAGTTCTTTAAATATATAATTTGCAAATCCTTTACACTCATAGCCATAATAATATAAAGAATCTCCATTCATGTCCACCCATCTGGTTCCAACATATTGATTCATAAGAGAATCAAGCGATGTTCCAGCGTATACGGTAGCATTTGTCATGCACGTAATCATCATAATAAAAACACCAATAAATACAATAAACCTTTTTTTCGTATTTTTCATAGAATCTCCTTTCTTACCTCCCATTTGTGAGAGATTGTTATAAAACTTGTGTAGTTTCAGCAGCCAAAATATATTACAAAATAAATTATACATGATAAATTTACAAAAATCAACTAATACAGCTCTAAAACAGAAGACTTTATTCAGAAAATTTGTCATCGTCAGAGCTGGCAGTTCCACTCTGCCTTTACAAATATTATAAAAATATGATAAGATGTAAAAATCTGAGAGTTCTTTGGTGAAGGCTCGTATCTTTGAACAAAAAATACATCTGAAAAGAAGAAGGATAAGACGCAAAAGAAAAGGAGTACGGATATAAATGTCAGCAGTAAAAAATTTGATATTTCAGGATATACGCGATGAGAATGAAAGCAGCAAACCGGCGATTGAGATCAGGCTGATGGTGCTTGGAATGCTTGGGTATTTTCTGTTGATGGCAGCCGGCGGGCTTTGGAGCAGAGATTCAAATATGCTCCTATTTACAGCGCCATACCTGCTGCTGTATAGTGCCATATTTGGGCTGACATACTATGGACAGGTGAAAATGGCGGCATATGGGCTGAATATTTTAACAGTTTTTTACATTGTAGTGAGTATTTATTATATGGGTTGGAATCTGGGCGTACAGCATTTTTTATTTGTATTGATTCTGGTTGATTTTTTTCTGCCTTACTGGAGTCTGAAAATAAAGCTCTTTTACGTTGTTGTTATGTGTATGCTGCGGATCGTTTTATTTTTTTACTGTAGATTTTATGAGCCGTTAACAGAAATTGCGGCAGGGATCATCGGATATTATCAGGTTGTCAATACGGTCAGCATTTTTGCCGGAATTAGTATTTATGGCTGTCTGATCAGCAGCAATTTTTTAGCGATGGAGAAAAAGCTGATCGAAACCAATAAAAAACTTCGCCATCAGGCAGGGACAGATCCGCTTACGCAGCTGATGAACAGGCTGCGTATGATCGAATATGCATCAGAACAGATGATACGGTGCGACAGTCAGAAAGGGATATCTGTGGCGATTGGGGATATTGACCATTTTAAAATGTTTAACGATACCTATGGCCACGAGTGCGGAGATGCGGTACTAAAGACATTGGCTGAGCTGTTTCAAAAGGTGATGCATCCTTATGGAGCTGTTGCGAGATGGGGAGGCGAAGAATTTTTGTTTTTATTTTCAGAAAGTAACGGAGATGAAGCATATATGATCTTGAACGGGCTTCGGGATGAGATAAAAAGTCTGGAAGTAGAATATGGAGATTTGCGATTAAAAGTAACGATGACGTTTGGACTTGTGGAGATTGACCGGGCACGTTCTTTGGATGAGAGTATCAGGGAAGCGGATCAGTTGCTTTATAATGGAAAAGAAAACGGCAGAGACAGGATTGTATATTAAAGGGAGAAAATGATTGTGAAGCAAAAGTGGTTTGTAACAGCAAAAAAGGCAGACTTTCAGGCAATTGGCGCCAGATTTGGTATAGATCCGGTTACAGCCAGAATTATCAGGAATCGGGATATCGTTGGCAATGATGCAATTGCTGATTATTTGGATTGTTCGACGCGTCAGCTGCACAATCCTCATTTACTGAAAGATGCAGATGATGGAGCAGAAATTTTAGCAAAGAAGATCCACGAAGGGAAGAAAATACGCGTGATTGGAGACTATGATATTGACGGAGTAAATGCGTCTTATATTTTAATCACGGCGCTTCGTATATGCGGAGCGCAGGTCGATCATGTGATTCCTGACCGGGTGCATGATGGATATGGGATGAACTGTGGAATGGTTACAAGGGCGCTTGAAGATGGCGTAGATACGATGATTACATGTGATAATGGTATTTCTGCGGCAGAGGAAGTTGCATTTGCAAAGCAGTCCGGTCTTACGGTCATTATTACAGACCATCATGAAGTTCCGTTTTCGATCGTTTCGGTAAATGGAAATCAGCAAAAACAGTACCGGATACCTGCAGCGGATGCGGTAATTAATCCAAAGCAGGCAGATTGTACTTATCCATATTCTGGATTGTGCGGTGCAGCAGTAGCCTGGAAATTTATACAGGTGCTATATGAGCGGATGGGAATTCCGATAGAGCGTAGTTTTGAGATGATTGTACACGCGGCTTTTGCTACGGTAGGAGACGTTATGGAGCTCACCGGAGAGAACCGGACGATTGTAAAGCTTGGCTTACAGGCGGTTCATAAGACGGATCATCCGGGTCTGCTTGCATTAATACAGCAAAATCATCTGGAAAGAGAGCAGATTCGTTCCTGGCATTTTGGTTTTGTATTAGGACCATGTATCAATGCCGGCGGCAGGCTGGATACGGCGAAACGTTCTTTGGAGCTTTTGCTAGAGTCTTCGCCTGAAAAAGCGTCTTTACTCGCCAGAGAGCTTGTAGAGTTAAATGACAGACGCAAAAACCTTACCCAGCAAGGAGTGGAAGAGGCGAAGCGTTACATAGAAGAGAAAAGCATCGCAGAAGATAAGGTAATGGTTATCTATTTACCGCAATGTCATGAGAGCCTTGCTGGTATAATCGCAGGAAGGATCCGAGAGATGTACCATAAGCCTGTCTTTGTATTGACGAATGCGCAGGATGGAGGTGTAAAAGGTTCAGGACGTTCCATCGAGGCATATTCTATGTATGAGGAAATGACAAAATGCAGCGGGCTTATGACGAAGTTTGGCGGTCATCCGATGGCTGCCGGGCTCTCTATGGAGAAAGAAAATGTAGACAGGTTTCGGACAGACTTAAACGCATATTCGAATCTGACAGAGGAAGATTTTATTGAGAAAGTGCATATTGACGTACCGATGCCATTGTATTATATTCGTACAGAGCTTATTCGGGAATTTGAATGTCTGGAACCTTTTGGAAAAGGCAACGAAAAGCCGGTATTTGCTGTTCGGGACATACATCCGATCCATGCAGATATCGTTGGAAAAAACAAAAATGTGCTCAAGATGGTAGTGGAGGATGGAGTCGGAGGATGCATGGATGCCGTTTATTTTGGAGATATCGAAGCGTTTTTGGAATTTTTGCGGGAAAAATCATCCATACAGCAGGTAGATGCGCTGCTGCATGGCGCGTCGCAGCAAATCCGTTTTTCTGTTACTTATGATCCTTCTGTGAATACGTATTTGGGGAGGGAAAAAGTGCAGATTATAATACGAAATTATTGTTAAAATGGTAACTTTCTGTATTTGATTTTAGAATCAGGTGTGTATTTTCAAACGGTTAGAAATAGAATGATGTAATAGAAAAAGACATCCTCACAAAGAATTTGATATTTGAAAACAAATTTGTGAGAATGTCTTTGCTTTTATAGTGCTTTATGCTGCAGATGCAGCGGTCTTTGCTTCTTCCGGAATGGTAATTTCATCAACGGCATTGAAATCTGAGCAGGTCATTTCCATCTTAACCTTTGTGTATTCAAAAGTTAATCCTGCAGCCTCATCTCCCATCGATTCAATAATACCGGACATTAAGGAGTTCATCATAGATGTCATATCCATCTCGTATTTGATCGGATACATTTCTGTTTCGTCAATCCACAATGTGATCGGGAGTTCGCCAAGATCTTTTATCATAGTTTCAACCTGGCTTTCATCCATTCCAAGGTTGCTTAAAGAATTGAGTGCACCGGTAGACATCATGGTCTTGCGCATATCGTCGCCTGTGATAACTCCTGTATATTTCCGGGCGTTTTTTCCATCGACCTGCTCGGTTCCTGCATCCTGAAAATTGTAGCTGTCCTGCATATAACCTGTCATATTGCTGGCTGCATCGTATTGTGCGATATCAGCAGCATCTATGGACTGTGACTGCCATGCCGAACCGTTATTCGTATACATGGTGAATGTGCCGTCTTCGGCTGCTTCAGCATAAACCGTTGTTTTTAACTGGTTTCCGTCACCGGCATCTATGGTTGCATCTGCTTTCAGACGTGTCGGATTATATGTACAGGACATATCCATAGCAGTAGTTGTCGACATTGACTGGGATTCTCCGTTTGCTTCAATTTTCATATCCATTTCTACAAGCATTTTTCCATTCAGGCTGGAGATATCTTTCATTTTTTCAACTGCAGCAGCATAAACGTCTACGTCAGATTCTTTTTCCTCATCTTTGTCCGCAGCAGTGTTTTCTGTATCAGGTTTACCTTCACTCTGCTTGTTTGAATCAGCGCTGCCACAGGCGCTTGCGGTGAATGACATAGAAACTGCTAAAAATAATGCCAGAAATTTGTTTCTCATTTTCATAAATCTGTTCCTCTCTTTACTTTGATTTGGATGTGCTTCCGTTCCTAATATTATTACGTTTTGTGCTTTTTGTCAATGTTTTTGCGTGGAAATATCAGGCCGGTTCTTTTTCAAGACATAGAATGTCTTCAATATTACAGTCCAAATACATACAGATTTTTTCTAAAACATCAAAACTAATCCGCGTGGTTCGGTTATGATTTAAATTACGCAGTGTAGATGTGGAAATACCGGTATCTTTTGCCATTTGATTTTGTGAGATACCTTTTCTGTCCAATACTTCGTTTAATGTAATTTTCAATGTGAGCACCTCTTTTCTGTATTTCAGATTCTATGTGAGAAACATTCTGGCGTTTAAAAGGAGTTTGCCCGCATGTTTCTAAAACTATACATCTTTTTGAGTAATTTATAATTTGGTAATCGTCAGGCTGCATGATCGAATAAATAGTAAAAATCTTTCACTTTCATGTAAGAAAGCACTTGATTTTTCCAAGGCTCTGTTGTAGAGTATTTTTGTTAAAACAGATCGTTTGATAAAAAGAATAAGTAAGCAATGTTTAGGATAAAAGGAGAGGATGCACATGAACAAAGAACCGTTTGTAACATACGATCAGCTTAAGGAGATTGTAGAGCAGTTTCCAACACCGTTTCATTTGTATGATGAAAAAGGAATCCGTGAAAATGCACAGGCAGTAAAAGAGGCATTTTCCTGGAATCAAGGGTATCGGGAATATTTTGCTGTAAAGGCAGAGCCAAATCCGTTTATTATGAATATATTAAAAGAATATGGCTGCGGCTGTGACTGTTCTTCGATGACAGAACTGATGTTATCGGATGCACTTGGAATTCGAGGGGAGGATATTATGTTTTCTTCGAATGAAACACCGCCGGAGGAATTTCAGTTTGCAGATAAATTGGGTGCAATTATTAATCTGGATGATATTACACATATTGATTTTTTGGAACAGACAATTGGAAAAATACCGGAAACGATCAGCTGCCGTTACAATCCGGGTGGTGTATATGAAGTCAGCAACGGTATTATGGATAATCCGCAGGACGCAAAATACGGTTTTACGAAAGAACAGCTGTTTGAAGGATATAAACTCTTAAAACAAAAAGGTGCAAAACGTTTTGGGCTTCATTCTTTTCTTGTTAGCAATACGGTAACAAATGATTATTATCCGACATTGGCAAAGACGCTGTTTGAGCTTGCGGTGGAGATTAAGGAAAAACTTGGGATTACAATAAGTTTTATTAATTTGTCCGGTGGGGTAGGCGTTGCTTACAAGCCGCAAGAGCAGCCAAATGATATCCGTGTGATCGGAGAAGGGGTACACAAAGTATTTGATGAAGTATTAGTTCCGGCAGGGCTTGGTGATACTGCTATTTATACGGAGATGGGGCGATTTATGACAGGTCCGTATGGCTGTCTCGTTACAAAAGCAATACATGAGAAGCATACGTATAAAGAGTATATCGGCGTTGACGCATGTGCAGCGAATCTGATGCGTCCGGCAATGTATGGCGCATATCATCATATTACGGTCATGGGGAAAGAACATGCACCTTGCGATCATAAATATGATATTGTAGGCTCGTTATGTGAGAACAATGATAAATTTGCGGTCGACCGTATGCTGCCGGAAATAGAAACAGGGGATTTATTAGTGATCCATGATACGGGGGCACATGGTTTTGCAATGGGGTATAATTACAATGGCAGACTTTGGTCGGCGGAAGTGCTGCTAAAAGAGGACGGGACTACGCAGCTAATTCGAAGGGCACAGACGCCGAAGGATTACTTTGCAACGTTTGATTGTTTTGATATTTTAAAAAATATGAATTATAATGGAGTGTAAAATGGATGGCCGGTGTTGGTTCGATTGGAAACAATGCCGGCCGTTCAACCGGCTTTCATTCTGGTTTCGCAGTTGTAATGTCTACTCTTTGATGATATCTAATTCAGTTAGGTTAATACCGGATGCGGTTAATATTACTTTTAATTCGATGTAACGTCCTTTCATGGCTTTATAGGTTGCAGAATCTTTTTCAGCTAATATCATATAATTTTGCAATCTTGCAAATTCTTCTACGTTTTTTTGCATTTGTTCTTTTTCCGTCTTGTCCATTACCTCCATATTTCCACCGCCTTTGTTGATTCATATAATTTTAAGTAATTCAGATATTTACAGATACAGTCATTATAACGTATACGTACAGCAGTGTAAAGGGGCATTCACTTCCCCATCCTGATTGAAGAGCAGTAAAGGTAACAGTTCAGATAGGGTGTTACATATTGGCCTTTCGGACGCCGAATGAGGATAGCTGCCTGGTCTTATTGTTCCGGTTTCCAGAATGTAAGAATCCCTAAGCATTCTGCGCTTACACTGTGACACCGGACGGACGCGACACCTGGTTCGCCCTGGCTTAACGCCAGCAGCTAAAGGTGCCGCTTCGGCTTCGCCGCCTGGTTATCGAGCAGAATACTAAGGGCTTCTAACCTTCCTCCAAAGTCACAATAAGACCAGGCAGCTATCCTCATCCGGCTGGTTTTCTCTGGCTTTACGTATCCTTCCTCTCGAAACCTGCGAATTGACAAATTTTACGTATAAATTGATACAGATACAGGATATCCAAAAACAACCGCTAACAGCTATGTGTAACGCCTACGAAAACCAGCTGGATGATACAGGGCCGGTTCTCTCATCCAGCGTCCGGATAGCCATAAATGTAACACCCTGTCTGAACTGTTACCAGTAAAGGTTACTTTTCACAGACAATGTCATTAATTTAACGAATTTCCGAACGACTCTGCACCTGGCGGAATGGTTTTGCCGGCTCGAACAACTTCTGAGTGGACTGGGGCAACACTGCGGTGAACGAATTGCTAATAGCATGCCCCTTTGACGTCCTTTCAGAGGATGTTCCAGCCGGCCATGATTTATGATAATAGAAAATTTATAAAATGTACCTTTATTTTTGAAATACATAAACTATTTAACTGGATAGTTTAGAAAGTTGCGGAGGCGGGTTCATGTCGACAGGGTTTACAGGTAACTTCGTTGGTCAGGACTTTCGATACAATCGTATGACACTGTTTACAATATTTGACGGTATAAAAAGAAACGATGCAGCTTGTGCCATTGCATTTCGAATGTCTTTTTTCCAGGCCAGTTGCATAATGGTGATGACAGTCTTTCGCAATCCGGTCAGGCATCATATGCTTTTGTGTATGTGGCAGTATGGTGTTGTCTTCCAACATAAGATAATCATCTGTATATTGGAAAGCAAATTCATCTATTGGTATATCTGGTATGTCAGATCCGGCAGTATCTTTGTATGCAATAGAAATCCAGTCGGATTGTGCCAGTTTTTTGTGAAAAGAGCTCCAGTTTTTCAGATGAATGGTAGGTGGTGAATAGGCGGCAGCCGGAATACTGGAAGCAACCAGCATTAGGCAAAAAAATGCTGGGGCCAGCCATCGTCTGTTTTTTATTGGTGTTTTTATTTTTATGATTCTGTTGTTTAGAAATCGTTTGTTGTACTTAAAAAAATAAATGGCCGGTTGTGCAGAACGGATGGGGATGGCTGTCATATCAATCAGCATATGCCCATATAGGTTTTGTGTTTTTGGAGGAAGGCTTTTTATCAGAGATTCGTCACAATTTAGTTCCTGAATATTTTTTAATTCCTTCCAAAATAAAAAAATGAATGGATTATAAACATGCACCAGTACAGCAGTCATGCCAAGCAGACGTATGAAAAAATCATGTGATTTTATATGATGCAGTTCATGCAGCAAGACAATTTTTATGCCGGACTTTGGGACTGCGTGTGTCAGAACAATGACCGGACGAAAAAATCCGCAGGTATAAGGGGAAGCCTCTGAATCCGAAAATAGGATAGAAATTTTTCTGCTAATATGTAGATTGCTGCAAAGTTCTTTCATAAGTGCATGATACTTTGTATATGGAGTACATGTTAAATTCATTTGTTTACGAAATCGGAAATACAGGTATAACTGGTGTATCATCAAAGATGATACGAGGATCATCCATACAGCAAGCAATGCCTTGTGTGCATCAGGTATAGAGGCTATAAAAAAATGATTTCCATCCTGAACGATGGTTTGGTCCAAATAAATGGGAGTGCCATCTGCAGGCAGGTTGTCCGGTGCATTTGGTGAAGTTAACCGAAGTATCAGATGCTTAAAAAGCGGAAAAGGAATCAGGTAAAAGATTAAGCATAGCTTGAGAATACGATACCTTAATGCAGCACAAATGGACGAATCAAATAATCTTGTCAGCACAAAATAAATAAGAAAAGGTATTGTTCCACAAGTTGTCATAGTAGTTAACAATGATATGAGTAATGGCATAGGTTTCCTCCTGCATTTAAACAGATGAATTATTATTTGGAAGCTGTCTGTTAAGAAATTAATAGAAATGTTCAATTTCAGTTTATTATAAAGTTCGTTATAAAAATTCATCTTTTGCATTCTGTTCGTAGTACTATATTCACATATTACTAAGAAAAATGATAAATGTCAATACATAAATACGAAAAATAATAGATATTGACAAATAGGTAGTTCAATGTTATTCTATAAATATGTAGAATGAATTCATAATAATTAATTTACACAGAACGGAAGGAAAGATTATTAGGTATAAAAAAAGATATCTGCAGCCTTGTATTACGATTGATATTAAAATTTTGGAGTAGTGGAATGATAATATTTTTCTCGATATCGTTACTGATATTTATTTTGGCATTGATAGGAAGTGTGTGCGTGGTTAAGTTCAGAAAAAAAATAAATCCTGCCATGTTTGTAATTTCTTTTCTGCTGCTGGTGTTTTTGGCAATGGCATCGTTGGTGTTTTCTTTGTGTTTGGGATTTTTTATGAGATAAATTGCGTCTGATAACCAGGTTTTGGTTCAACTTAAGGAGTGTAAAGCATATGGCCGGCATTATTTCCGATTGGATAGAATGCCGGCTATGATACTGCTGTGAGTAATGGCATAAATTTTCTCCTGCATTTAAATTGATGAATCATCATTTGGAAGCTGTTCATCAAGAAATTGATGTAGATGATCAATTTCTTCTTTGGAAAGCTTTGTTTTTTTTGTAAAAGATACAAGGAACTTCGTAACAGAATTTCCATAAGAAGTTTCAATAAATTTATTTGCCCAGATACCTGACAACTCTTCTTCCGAAACTTTTGCTTTATAAGATCGCTTATAACCTTTTCGGCTGGAAGTAAGTACATTTTTTTGAATCAATCGGCTCAGGTAAGTGTGAATGGTTGTTTGCGCCCAGTCATGCCCCTTTTGTTCGTTGCAGTAGCGGACGATTTCTGCAAAAAACAATTCTTTGTCGCTTTGCCAAAAAAGCTGCATCAATTCGTATTCGATTTCAGATAATCCATAATAAGAATTCATATTTTACATTCCCCTTCGTAATATGATAATTATATTTTATAAGAAAAAATGCAAAGGGTCAATACGGATATTCTACAAAATATTAGAAAGATATATTGACAAGCATGTAGAGCGGTGATATTCTATGGCTGTGTAGAATGGAGAGGACAAAAACAAAGAATTGCTATTACGAGGGTTCTTTTAGAAAAAGCGGAGGTTATAATTTTTGATGAACCCACATCCGGTTTGGATTATGAAAATAAAATGAGAATAAAAAACTTAATATATGATTTAGGGGAAAAGACGGTTATATTAATTACTCATGACAAAGATTTGATAGAGTCAGAAGGACATTTAAATATATTAAAAAATGGCAAAATTCAAGAAGGGCAGTAATGAATGGTTAAATAAATAGAAAGGTGCAGTTAAATATGGAAATTTTAAAAGCAAGCAATATTTCAAAAGTGTATCAGGAGAGTAATATGCTGCGTGTATTAAACCGGGTTAATATAACTGTCCACAAAGGAGAGTTTGTCGCAGTTTTGGGAAGAAGCGGTTCTGGTAAATCAACACTTTTAAATATACTGGCTGGATTGGATACTCCATCAGATGGGGATGTTTATGTAGATCATGTAAATATATTTCAGTTGCCGGATAAAAAAAGAACGATGGTCAGGCGGGAAAAAATAGGATTTATCTTTCAGGCGTATGAATTGCTTCCTTCGCTGACAGCAATTGATAATATCAAACTGCCACAACTGGCACGGGATGAAACGTATGTTTATGAGCTTTTGCATACACTGGAAATTGAAAAGTATGCAAAATATTATCCGGATCAGATGTCAGGAGGGCAGCAGCAGAGAGTAGCGATTGCGAGAGCGTTGATTAACCATCCGCCAATACTTTTGGCTGATGAACCAACCGGAAACCTGGACTCTAAAACAGAACGAATCGTGATCGATTTGCTGAAAATGCTTGTACGCAAGTATATGACAAGCATAGTTCTTGTGACACATAATGAAAATCTTGTTCAAGATGTCGATCGTATGATACGCATGGAGGATGGTGAGATTATCAATTGAGCTTTCCATATCCGGTATACGAAATGCTGCATGCATGCTTTTACTTGTAATAGTTCCAAGCATAGCAACAATGGCTGCTCAGTTAAAAGCGGCTGCGCCGGTAGAAATTATGCGTAATAAAAGGAAAAATTATAAAAAAATACTGATATCGATGATGATTGTTTCTATGTTGTCGATCTTAATAAGTATCTTGGGAGTTCAAGATAATCAAAGTGATGCCGGTATTATGTATGTGAAAGATTATGTACCGGGCGATCTGCAGCTAACGGCGGGAAGTATATTTGAAAATATATTTGGAGAAAACATACCGGAAATATCAAAACAGACGATGCGTTCTGTAAAAGAAATCCCAGGTGTGGTGCAGACACAGAATTATGACATTAATTATGGAAAAGATTTATTTTTATGTCAAGAAAAATGCAAGCTGAATAAAGACGGCGGTTTTTATAGCAGCATGGAAGAAATGGAGCAGGATATTGATGGAAAGAGACAATGCTTATATACAGTTATGCTTGTGACAACGGATCATATACAGGCGATTGTCCCATCTTATCATAAAGGTGATAAAAAGGAACATGTGGCAATTATGGAAGGGGAGCTGGCGAATACATTAAATTTAAAGCCAGGAGATGTTTTTACTTTATATGATGAGACACTAATCAAAAACGCTTCAAAAAAGGGATGCACGAGCGTTGAGGTAAAGCTATTGGATACGCAGAACATTGTGTTATCAGAAAATCATCTTGGAGGTAATTTGCTGATTGTAGACAGTGAAACGGCTAAGTTATTTTCCGGGAAATGGTTTACGCAAATCATGAATATATGGGTAGAAGAGGGAAAAGAGGCAATTGTATCAGCAAATATTAAGCGTATGGCAGAGTATGATTCACTGTCATTTCATAGTGCGAAAGAGCAGATGCAGGGGTATGTGGATTCAGATCACAGACAGAAAATGCTTCAGATATTTTTTATCGTTTTGCTTGCATGTATTGGTGTATTCACCCATTATAATACATTATACGCGAATCTTCTGAATCAGAGAAATGATTTTCTTGTTATGCATAAAATAGGGATTCGGAAAGATGAAATGTATTTTAAGGTAATCAAAGAAGGTGCATGGCATGGAATCCTGGCGTTGACATTTGTTGTTGCGGCACAGATTTTCCTATGTCTGCGCAGACAGATCGGATTTGGAAGCTTATTTTTGATTACAGATGCCGTAATCATTATCTCTTGCATGCTGTTTCCTGCAATTATAATGTTTATTATTTTTCGGCGTCTGTTTTGAGAACCGCGGGAATCGCAAAAATGAAAAAAGGAGATGTATCGATTGGCCAAAAAAATATTGTCGGCGATTGGTTTCATTATGATACTAAGTATTAATTTCCTTGGTCTCGAATTTTTTATATATTATTTGTTTGATAAAGAAGGGCCTTACGGATATTTTCATTATCTTACCATACCAATTATTTGCTCGATTACCCTGTTTTTCATAAAATTAATAGAAAAATTAAGATATTTTCCTGCGTATATCGTTGATATCATTGTTTTATCAGCAATGTTTCTGAGATTGGGGGAACTGAAAATTTTACTTGTCTTAGGTTGTTTATAACCGAATAAAACCCTGCCTGCATTACTTTTTGCAGGCAGGGTTTTATTCTCTTACATGTGCCAGCACCATCAAAGCCAGCTTAAATGTCATCGCATCTTCAAATTTGCGGATATCAAGTCCCAGTCGTTTTTCCAGCCGTTCGAGCCGGTATACGAGCGTATTCCGATGCAAGTACAATTGCCTGGCTGTTTCAGAAATATTCAGATTGTTTTCATAAAATATGTGGATGGTATGCTGCGTTTCCTCATCTAAGTCATCCGGCAGATGGGTGCCAAATACTTCATATAAAAAGGTATTGCATAAATCTGTCGGGAGTTCGGCGATCAGACGGCCGATGCCGAGTCTGTCGTATGCAATGGTGTCTTGTTCTGCAAAAAAAGTACGCCGGATGTTTAGAGCGGTTAAGGCTTCATGGTATAGCCTGCCAAGCTGTGAAAAGCTGTCTGCTGTTGTACTATAGCCGATATGTGTCTGTACAAGCGCTTCGGCACGCAGCGTGTCGGCTAATGTCTGTGCAAAGCGTTTCAGGCAGCAGGAAATATATTCGGTATCCGGCAGCATCGTATTTTTTTTCTTTCGTGTAGTTTTTATTTCAGAAGTCTTGTATTCTTTTAAAATATTAGAAATATCCTTCATGAGAAGCAGGTGGTTTTCATCCAATTCACAGCAAAGATCCATTTTATGTCCTGCAAATGCATGTTCAAGCGTTTGATACGCATAAGAGTCGGCAAATCCATCCTGGCATTCGACTACGAAAGCAGCCCAGGAAGCCGCGTTCAGCTTTAGTTTTTTGATTTGACGATTTATTTCGGAAGCAGTCAGTGAGCCATTTACCAGACTGCGAATAAAGCTGGATTTTGTTACAGATTCCTCCTGAGATTCCAGCAAATGTTTTAGCTGGCAGACGGTTAGCCGGCCGATGGTAAACGAATCCGGAGCAAAATTGGAAACGAGCAGTACATAAGAGAGTGTGTCAGAGGTTATAATCTTAAAATAATGGAACGTTCCCAATGATTGGCTGTCCACATTTGAATGAATGAATTCTAAAACGCTGTTTGTTAATGATTCAGGCGTATTTGCAGAAGTATTTGAATGATTGAAATAAAAAGCGGTGCAGTTTCCATCCAGATCATATAAGATCATAGGAATCTGTGAAATTTCTGTTACTTCTTCCAGTATTTTCTCTAATTTTTTCATATAGAATTCCTCCGTTTCCAGAGCGTATTTGTGAATGCAAGCTAAAGGATTGTTTGCTTTATCATATCACAAATAAGAAAAGAAGCCAATACCGGGTTGGTGGTATGATGCTTCCTTTCTTAATATAAGTACTATGATATAGCTGATGTTACAGATCAGCTATAGTATTTTAATACAAATTGCCTGCTGAAAACAGGACTTGTGCGCAACGATAAAAATATTATGAATATAAAAGTTACTATATGGAAATAACGTACGTACAAAATGACGATACGCTATTTCTGTCAATGATAACAAATGTTGTTGAGAACTGCAAGCAAAAATTATAAAAATAATTTGCTGTACAGTTCTGCTGTATAAAAATAATCGATGGAACTACATAACAGTCCAGATAAACTGAACTGTTATGTAGTGATGCGAAATAACTGTTATGATTAGTTTGTAATTGTCAGCTCTGTATCATGATCGAATACGTGAATCTTTTCAGGATTCAAAGCAAGTGTTACATGATCGCCAAGGCGTGCAGTTGTAGAAGATTCTACTTTTGCGCTCATGTTTGCACCGCCAACCTGGAAGTAAAGGATTACTTCAGAACCAAGTAATTCATATCCGGTTACGTTAGAATCGATCTTTGCAGCATAGTTGCTCATTTCGTAATCGGAATCACCTAAATCTTCCGGACGGATACCCATAATAACGGTCTTTCCATTATATCCGCCGTCAACTAATTTTTTAGCTTTTGCAGGCGGCAGAGCAATCGAGAATTTATCAAAGTTTAATGTAACATCAGAACCACTTACTTTACAAGTAGCATTTACAAAGTTCATCTGTGGAGAACCGATAAATCCTGCTACGAATAAATTGTTTGGCTGATTATATAATTTCTGTGGAGAATCTACCTGCTGTACAACACCATCTTTTAATACAACGATTCTTGTACCAAGTGTCATAGCTTCTGTCTGATCGTGTGTTACATAGATGATGGTAGCTTTTAATTTGTGATGAAGAGCAGAAATCTCAGTTCTCATCTGAACTCTGAGCTTTGCATCCAAGTTGGATAACGGCTCATCCATCAGGAATACTTTAGGATTACGTACAATTGCACGACCCATGGCAACACGCTGTCTCTGACCACCGGAAAGAGCCTTTGGCTTACGATCTAACAACTGCTCCAGATCAAGGATTTTAGCAGCTTCTTTTACTTTTTTATCAATTTCATCTTTTGGAACTTTTCTCATTTTCAGACCAAAAGCAATGTTATCATATACAGTCATATGCGGATACAGAGCGTAGTTCTGGAATACCATCGCAATATCTCTGTCTTTTGGCTCTACATCGTTTACACGTTTTCCATCAATAACCAGATCACCGGAAGAGATATCTTCCAAACCAGCTACCATACGAAGTGTTGTAGATTTACCACAGCCGGATGGTCCTACGAAAATAATAAACTCCTGATCTGCGATTTCCAGATTGAAGTCCTTTACAGCTTCAAATCCGTTTGGGTATTTTTTGCAGATGTTTTTCATTGATACACTTGACATTATAAAATCCTCCTATTTTGTAATAATAATTATTTATGATGTTCTTTCATTAATTTTAGGCGTTCATCCAGCAACCATGATTGGTTGCTGTTTACAAAAACTACTATAGCAGAATCAGATGGAATTGACTATAGGGGGAAGTTCTAAAGATAGGAGGGATAGGGCTGGGGATTTGACGAAAAACCTGTCTGAGGAAAAAATAATTCGTCAGAATGCCAAAAGAAGTGCGGGCTTTTGAACAAAATGACGAATAAAAGATTTCTGATGATACCACAATGATTTACATGAACCAAAAAATAAAAGATAAAGGAAAAAATATAAATATTTTCTTTCTTTTCAAAATGTGGTAAAATAATTTTATCATTGTGAATTTTGGGGGAGGGATCATAAGATGAAACAGGAAAAAATTATTTCCATCCGGACAAAGCTGCTTGGGATTATTCTGCCAGTAGTTATTGTGATTGTAGTCGTTTTGGTAGGAATATCGTATGTTATTTCACGTACGACGATCGAAGAAGCGTCCGAAAACCTGCTTAATACATCTGTAGAAAATCAGGTCAATGAGATTGAGGCGTGGCTGGAGCAAAACCTGTCTGCTTTTGGAGCAGTCAAACAGAGCATTGAGACGATGGGGCTTTCGGATGCACAGCTTCAAGTGTTGTTAGACGGATATTACGGATACAATGATAATTTTCCACAGGGACTTTATGTAGCGGATGTAGATGGGAAGATGATGACCGCGGCAGGATCTCAAAAATCGGAGAGTGATCCGACGCAAACTGTCTGGTATCAGGAAGGCATGACCAGAATCAATATGGGCTTTACAGGCGCGTATACAAATGAGAATGGTGATGCGGTAATCAGTGCGTGTGGGATTTTAAACGACCGCAGCGGTAAAATGAAAGTAATTTCTGCGGATCTGTCGTTGCAAAAAATCAGTATTATTGTCAGCAGTCTCGTCAGCATGGAACAGGCGCAGGCGTTTCTTGTCAACAGTACGGATATGTCTGTTTTGGCGCATAGGGACAGCAGTATGTTATCTGTAAAGCTGGATGAATCCAAGGATGTGTTTTTGCAGGATGTTGCTCAAAGGCTGAGAGAAGATGATTTAAGTACGGTACAGATTGATGGAAATATGGCAGCTTTTGAAGAAGTTGCGGGAACAGACTGGATTCTTGTATCGTATATTCCGGCAAAAGTGATTTATCGGGATGTAGATAATATTCGGACGTCAATGATAATTATCGGCGTTATCAGCGTGCTGCTGCTGGCAGTTTTAATTGAACGGGTTGTCTATGTCGTTATTCGTCCGGTCAAAACACTGACAAAGGCGATTATGGCAATGACAGACGGTGATTTTACAGTGCATATCAAAACACGCAGCCGGGATGAGATTGGTGTCATGGGACGCTGTATGGAAAAATACGCAGCTACGATGCGCAGTATGATTGCTTCGATTCATGGAGTATCCGGCAAGCTGCAGACACAGGCGGACAGCAGTAACGATGTATCCAGTCAGATGTATGACGCGTCTAAGATGCAGAGCGCGTCCATGCGTGAGTTAAATGAAACAGTGGAACAGCTGTCTATATCGGTCAATGAGATTGCGCAAAATGCTACAACACTGGCGCTTGTAGTGGCAGAGACAAGGGAAAACAGTGTACAGGTAAATGATAAGATGCAGGAAACGGTAGACGTATCGCAAAAAGGAAAAGCGGATATGCAAAATGTCAGCAGTGCGATGCAGGATATCAACGATTCCGTTATGAAACTGCAGGAAGCAATTGATAAAGTAGGACAGGCATCTGAAGAAATAACGAATATTACCAATGTAATAGGGAATATTGCGGATGAGACGAATCTGCTGTCTTTGAATGCTTCGATAGAAGCGGCAAGAGCCGGAGAGGCAGGACGCGGATTCGCAGTCGTTGCGACACAGATTGGACAGCTCGCCCAGACAAGCGCGGATTCTGTCCATAATATCGAAAAGCTTATCAGCGAGATTAACGGATTAGTAAAAGATGCAGTATCACAGGCTGATGACAGCGCGAAAAGCATTAACAGCAGCAGTACGCTTGTAAATGGAGCGCTGCAGACATTTGACCATATTTTTGAAAATATAGACAAAGTAAGCAGCCTGGTACAAGAAATGATTAATCAGGTAGAACAGGTAGACGGAGTTGCCAGCAATGTAGCTGCGATTTCACAGGAACAGGCGGCAAGTTCGGAAGAGATATTGGCATCTTCGGATACTATGGTGGAACAGGCAAACCATATTACAGGCAACAGCGAGTCGGTGGCTAATGGCGCGAAAGAACTGACAGATTCAGCAATGGAACTTGCACATCAGGTAGAAATCTTTAAGATTGAGGAGGGTGTCAGATGAAAGGTAATCAGATAAAAGGAAATCAGATGAAAGTGGATCATAAAAAAAAGAAAATTGCGTCTGCACTTGCTCTCAGTCTTGGTACGGCCGCGCTTGCCTGTGGTTGCGGAAATTCTGCGAAAGATTCCGGCAAAGGAATGAAAATGCTAATGACGATCAGTCAGATGGATACGTTTCGCTTAACCTTGGCCGGCGGAGCACAGCAGGCAGCCGCAGATGCCGGAATTCAGCTGGAAGTGTTGGATGCTGAAAATGTAATAGAAAATCAGGTCGATCAGATTCAAAAAGCAGCCGCAGATGGCTATGATGCTGTTTTGTGCGGGGCGATCGATGTAGATACCGCGGTGGAATTAAAGGCGAGTGCGGGTAATATGCCGATCGTGTTTGTCAACAGCTGTCCGGATGATAAAAATCTGGAAAAAGATGCTTATATGTATGTAGGCTCTGATGATGCGATGGCAGGAGAATTTCAGGCACAGTACGTACTCGATAAGCTATCTTCTCAAAACGAGATCAATGTTGTCCTCATCAAAGGCCCAAACGGGCATTCAGCTACTGGAGGGCGCACCAAAGGGGTGAAAAAGACGTTTGCGGCAAGCGGAAAAACAATCAATTATGTATTTGAAGATCATGCGGACTGGTCAACTGAAAAAGCAGAGACGATGTTTGAAGTGTTTCTGCGGACAGGGCGTGAAGTGGATTGTGTGATCTGCAACAATGATGCGATGGCTTTGGGAGTGGTAGAGGCGTGCAAAAAGGCGGGCAGAGATCCGGGCAGTTTGCTGATTCTTGGTGTGGATGCAACTGCGGACGGATGTGAAGCGATAAAAAATGGCGAGATGGCTTTTACCGTTTATCAGCCGGGTTCCGGGCAGGGACAGGCAGCAGTAGAAGCGGCTGCGGCGCTGGCATCGGGGGCTTCTGCGAAGGAAATGGAAGGAATTTCAGAAGACGGCAAATATGTCTGGGTTCCGTTTGAAGAAGTAGACAGCAGCAATGTGTCAAAATATATGAAGTGAATAAGCTAAGAAAGGACAAAAATCGTATATGCGTGTTGGAATGGGATATGATGTACACAAACTGACAAAAGAACGCAGACTGATACTTGGCGGTGTAGAGATACCGTATGAATATGGACTGCTGGGACACTCGGATGCAGATGTGGCAGTACATGCCGTGATGGATGCATTGTTGGGAGCAACAGCGCTTGGCGATATTGGAAAGCATTTTCCGGATACAGAGGAAGCGTACGCGGGAATCAGCAGTATGAGACTATTGGAGCAAGTAGGGGAACTGCTGGCAAAAGAGCAATACGTCATTGAAAATATAGATGTGACGATTGTGGCCCAGCAGCCCAAATTGCGGCCATATATCATGCAGATGGAACAGAATGTAGCAGATACGCTTCATATTCAAAAGAATCAGGTAAATATAAAAGCAACGACAGAAGAAGGTTTAGGATTTACCGGTACAAAACAAGGAATTGCAGCATATGCTGTATGTATGGTTTCTTCCATGTATGAAGCAAGCTATGCAGTGGCCGCGTCCGGTGACGCCTGCGGCAGCTGCGGCGGCTGCCACAAGCATCAAAACATGTCCTGACAGGTAGTTTGGTGTGATCTGGCGCAGGATGTATTTTTAGGAGAGGAAAAACAATGAAAATTTATAACACATTAACGAGACAGAAAGAAACATTTACTCCCATCGAAGAAGGAAAAGTACGGATGTATGTGTGCGGACCGACAGTCTATAATCTGATTCATATTGGCAATGCAAGGCCAATGATCGTATTCGATACTTTTCGCAGATATATGGAATATAAAGGCTATGAAGTCAATTATGTAACAAATTTTACGGACGTAGATGATAAAATCATAAAAAAGGCGCAGGAGGAAGGGGTAGATGCCAGTGAGATTTCGAGCCGCTATATCGCAGAGTGCAAAAAGGATATGGAAGATATGAATATCCGCCCTGCCACGGTGCATCCGCTGGCTACACAGGAGATCGACGGCATGATCGAGATGATCCGCACCTTGATCGAAAAGGGATATGCATATGCGGCGGCGGATGGAACGGTTTATTACCGGACTGGAAAATTTGCTTCTTATGGAAAGCTGTCTCATAAAAATCTGGAAGATCTGCAGGCCGGGCACCGTGATATTAAAGTGACAGGTGATTTGAAAGAGGATCCATTTGATTTTGTATTATGGAAACCTAAAAAAGAGGGTGAGCCTGCATGGCAGTCGCCATGGGGGGAAGGACGCCCAGGATGGCATATTGAATGTTCGGTGATGTCTAAAAAGTATTTGGGTGATACGATTGATATTCATGCAGGTGGAGAAGATCTGATTTTCCCACATCATGAAAATGAGATTGCGCAGTCTGAGGCAGCCAGCGGAAAAGAATTTGCACATTACTGGATGCATAACGGTTTTTTAAATATTGACAACCAGAAAATGTCAAAATCGCTCGGGAACTTTTTTACTGTGCGTGAAATTGCACAAAGGTATGATTTGCAGGTGCTTCGATTTTTTATGCTGAGCGCCCATTATAGAAGTCCTTTGAATTTTAGTGCAGAACTGATGGAAGCGGCAAAAAGCGGACTGGAGCGTATCCATACAGCGGCAGAAAATATAAAAAGGCTGCAAAAGGCGGCGGATGCAAAAGCTTCCGATACGGAAGCTGCATGTGAAAAAGGGATGTCTGCCGAAGAAGAATCGTTGTATGAAGTGTCAGAACAGTTTCAGAAAAAATTTGAAGCTGCAATGGAAGATGACTGCAATACGGCGGATGCGGTATCTGCTGTTTTTGAGCTGGTAAAATATATCAACACAAATGTTTCCAGCGACCATTCCAGCGCATATTTGCAGAAGCTTTTTGATCGATTAAAGATTTTGTGTGATGTACTTGGCATTCAGCTTGCGTTAAAAGAAGAAGCGCTGGATGCGGATATTGAAAAGCTGATACAAGAGCGCCAAGCGGCAAGAAAAAATAAGGACTTTGCAAGAGCAGACCAGATTCGCGATGAACTGGCACAAATGGGCATTCTTTTAAAAGATACAAGAGAAGGAGTTACGTGGAAACGTGCATAATCATCAGACAGGGTACGATTTAAGTGCATATATCAGAGAGCAGTTCGCCTTGGATAAACACGATATTCGGACATATTCGCCACTGGTGCTTGCCTATATCGGCGACGGAATTTATGAGTTGATGATCCGGTCGATGGTTGTCGAACAAGGAAACAGGCAGGTGAACAAGCTGCATCAGCAGGCGAGCCGTTTTGTAAAGGCGCAGGCACAGTCTGAAATGATGGAAACGCTGCTGCCGCTGCTTTCGGAGGAAGAGGTACAGATCTATAAGCGGGGGAGAAATGCAAAGTCATATACGACAGCAAAAAATGCATCTGTGAATGATTATCGGCGGGCGACAGGATTTGAAGCGCTGATGGGTTATTTGTATCTAAATGGCAATATCGAACGGCTGACCGAGCTTGTGAAGGCCGCGGTGACAGATTATACGCCGAAAGAGCCTGCCGGAACGGAAACACGAAATCGTTAATTTTTGCCAGAGAAATATAAAACAGACAAATTATCAGCAGATCGGTCGCAGATGATCGCTTAAAGGAGCAGAAAATGCAGAAAAAGAAAGATGCGTTAAACGAACAAAGATCGAACGAACAAAGATTAAACGAACAAAATGAACAAAATGAGCAGTCAAAAATAGAAGGCAGAAATGCCGTTTTGGAAGCATTTCGCAGCCAAAAAACGATCGACCGGCTGTTTATATTGGATGGGTGCAAGGATGGACCTGTACAGACGATCCTGCGGGAAGCAAAGAAAACAGATACCGTGATTCATTTTGTGGACAAAGAACGGCTCAACCGAATGTCTGAGACAAAAAAGCATCAGGGAGTCATTGCGGTGGCATCGGCATATGCATATGTGTCGGTAGATGATATTCTTGCAAAAGCAGAGGAAAAGCAAGAGCAACCATTTGTTATTGTCTTAGACCATATCGAAGATCCGCATAATCTAGGAGCCATTATAAGAACTGCAAATCTGGCAGGAGCGCATGGGGTTATCATTCCCAAAAGACATGCCTGCGGGTTGACAGCGACCGTTGCAAAAGCATCCGCCGGAGCAATTAATGATACGCCGGTAGCAAAAGTCACAAATCTGAGCCAGACGATCAAAGAGCTGAAAACTCATGGAATCTGGTTTGTCTGCGCCGATCTGGATGGCGAGCTGATATACCGGCAGAATTTAACCGGGCCAATCGGCCTGGTGATCGGAAATGAAGGAGAAGGAGTCGGAAAGCTTGTAAAAGAACAGTGCGATTTTACCGCTTCTATTCCGATGAAAGGTACGATTGGTTCGTTAAATGCATCTGCAGCAACAGCTGTTTTTGCTTATGAAATTGTCAGACAGAGAATGTTTTGTGGGTAACAGGTAATTTAGAAACAGGAGATATATGGAACAGGATATATACAAGGATGTAACAGACGAACAGCTGATTGAACAGCTGCGGGGCGGACAGACAAAGGTTATGGACTATCTGATGGAAAAATACAAAAACCTGGTACGCAAACGGGCGAATGCGCTCTATTTAATCGGCGGGGAAACAGAAGATTTGATTCAGGAAGGGATGATTGGACTGTTTAAGGCCGTTCAGGATTACCGATCAGATAAAGAGGTATCTTTTTATCATTTTGCAGAGCTGTGTGTGAATCGACAGATGTATACAGCGGTAGAAGCTTCACAGCGGAAAAAACATACGCCATTGAATACGTATGTGTCTTTAGATGCCGGGCAGGAGAAAGAGAGCGCATATTTGGAAAGCGGAAATCATCCCCAAACATTAAATCCTGAGACTTTATTCATTAGCCAGGAAACGGTCAGGCTATTGTTAAAGCAGGCAAATGAGCGGTTAAGCCCGATGGAACGTCAGGTGTTAGCTTTGTATTTAGAAGGGATGAATTATCATCAGATTGCAGAACATATGGGAAAGACGCCAAAAGCAGTAGATAATGCGCTGCAGAGAATTAGAGGGAAGATCCGGTGATGTATCAGCAGGGGGTAACAAAAATGAAGAAAGACAATCTTGCGCTTGTTAGTATTATTATTCCGGTATATCGCACGCAGGAGTATTTGCAGGAATGCATGGAAAGCGTGCTGACGCAGGATTATCCAAAGCTGGAAATCATTCTGGTAGATGATGGTTCACCGGATGCGTGTCCCGGTATGTGTGATGCATACAGCAGCAGTGATTCCAGAATCCGGGTGATCCATCAAAAAAACGGCGGACTTGGTAAGGCTCGTAATGCTGGGATGGAAGTGGCAAACGGAGAATATTTGTTTTTTCTAGATTCGGATGATAAGCTGGATGGGCCGGCAGCAATTCGGAAGATGGCGGTTTGTGCAGTGAAAACAAGGGCGGATATCGTAGTTGGGAGCTATCGCCGTTTTCATGGGCGAGAAGTCAGTGCTGTAAATATAACACATTTGCGTGGCAGAAAAGATGTACAAACAGTGGATTTTCGATTTGAAGGGTTTTACAGGTATGGACATTTGGCCTATCAGTGGGGCAAACTGTATCGAGTACAATATTTAAAGAAATTCGGATTACGCAGCAAATCATATCCGTTTACCCAGGACAAGGCATATAATATGGAATGCTGTGTTTATGAACCGGTTTATGCATTTTTGGATGAAAGCGTCTGTTTGTACCGTATCAATGAACAATCCGTTTCTTTTAGCTATAAAAAAGATATGATACAAGTATGGACTGCAATTGCGCAAAATTTTGATCGATTTTGCTGTGAGCGTGGAATAGCGAAAGATTATGGGGATTTAAGCGCATTTCATATTTTTTTCGGTAGTTTTTATGTTGTAAAACAAGAACTTAAAAAGGCAGGGTTTCGAAAAGCTGTGGTGCAATTGCGCAAATACGCGAGCAGACCATTTGTGCAAACGTGTATGAAGCAGCTGGCAGCTGGTAAGTATGTGCGAAAGATTCATGCGTGGCACTGGAAGATGATGATTCGGTGTGCGTCTGTATTGTTTTGCTGCCATGGATATCGGCTGTATACATTTGGAATTGCATGTCTGCTGTGGCTGCATGTAGATGACCAAATTACAACACTCAGATATCGGAAAAAGCGAAGCTGCCGGCCCGGCCGAGGAGGGAACTCATGAGAAAGATGAAAGTATGCTTTTTTTCCGGGGATATTACAAGAAGCGGAGGTACAGAGCGTGCAGCTTGTATGATTGCCAATGGACTGGCGGCACAGAAGGACTACGAGGTCTGTGTACTGAGTCTGGTAGAGCAGGCAGCAAGGAAAAGACCTTTTTTTTATTTGGACAGCAAAATTTCTCATGAAGCGCTCGGTCAGCAGTGGATACAGCCGGGACCGAAATATTTGGCGTTGATTCCAAAACTGCGCCGCTTTATGAAGCAGCGCGAGATTGACTGGATGATTGATATTGATATTGTGCTTGATGCGTTAGCGGTTCCAGCGGCATATAAAAGCAGAACAAAGGTAATTTCCTGGGAACATTTCAGTTTCGGATATGAGACATCCAAAAGATTTTTTTATCGGAACTTTATATTACGGTATGTAACAACGAAATCAAACAGGATTATTACATTGACCGAAAAGGACAGACAGGCTTATTTACATGGGATCCGGCGTCTGCCGCCGATTCGATCCATTTACAATCCGGTGGAAAAAGCGCCGTCTGAGAATGTACAGAATAAAAAGCAGTGGATCATAACGGTGGGCAGGCTTGTTTATGAAAAAGGAATCGATTACCTGCTGCACACAGCGGAAATTGTTCTTAAAAAATATCCCGATTGGCAATGGCTGCTGCTTGGTGACGGAGATCGGAAAGAGTGGCTGAATACACAGATTCAGAAACGTCATCTGGAAAAACATCTGCTTGTGAAAGGGAAAGTTGCAGATGTAAATGCGTATTTAGCACAGGCACAGATTTTTGTACTGACATCACGCAGAGAAGGCTTGCCGATGTGTTTGCTGGAAGCAAAAGCGCATGGTTTGGCGTGTGTCAGTTTTGATATAGAGACCGGGCCGGATGAAATCATTTCAGACGGTGTGAATGGTTTTCTGATTCCGGCATATGATGATGTAAAAATGGCAGAGAAAATCGGACAGCTATTGGAACACGCAAATCTGCGTCATACATTTATGGAAAATGCAGCATTTGGCATCGAAAAGTTTCGTCTGGAAACAGTGCTGCAGCAGTGGAATGAGGTGCTTTTGACCCGATGCGAATAAAAAATATGATTCGAAACAGTGTTTTTGGCCTGTTTTTCCAGGTTGTTTTAATCGTAGCCGGATTTTTCAGCCAACGGGTATTGTTTCTGCAGGCAGGCCGGGAATTGGTCGGGATGAACAGCGTTATTTCCAACATCCTTGCGATTTTATCCGTATCGGAGCTGGGGATTTCTACAGCAGTTGTTTTTCATTTGTATCAGGCACTTGCACGAAAGAATGAATTTGAAATTGCATCGCTGATGAATCTGTATCGCAGGGCATATGCTATATTTGCATTAGTCATTACTGCTTTGGGACTTATTGTTTTACCATTTGTTCCTGTATTTCTAAAACATAACCGTTTTTCATTATCTTATATACGCCTGATTTATGGGATGTGGCTGCTGCGTACAGCGCTGTCATATTTGCTGTCTTATAAAAGATCCCTTTTGATTGCAGACCAGAAAGAATATTTAGCCGGCATTGTGACGACAACAGTGAGTGTTGTAAATTATTTGCTTATGATACTGATTGTTAGTCTGACATCTGACTATGTGCTGGCGCTAGGGATAAATACTGTGATTGAAGCAGCAGGCAATATCCTGTTATCTTTATATGTAGACCATGCATATCCATTTTTAAAAAGGCTGAAAAAAGAGCCTTTGCCGCAGGAGGTCATTCGTCAGATTTTTACTGATGTAAAAAATATATTTGTGATGCGGCTGTCTGTGAAGCTTTTGACCTGTACGGACAGTCTGATTATATCTACGGCGATTGACGTAGGAACAGTAGGCGCGTACGCCAACTACAGCCTGATTACCCAGTCTGTGACCAATATTGTAACGGCATTATCCAACGCGGTGCAGCCAGGCATCGGAGCTTTGTTCGTTGAAAAAAACCAGGAGAAGAATCATCAGGCATTGTGCCTTCTGACATTTGTCTTTTATTATATAGCAGTCACTTGTTCGATCGGGCTGCTTACGCTGATGCAGCCGTTTATCCGTGATTTGTGGCTGAATGAACAATCGCTGCTTGAATATCCGGTTGTAGTCTGCTGTGCGTTCAACTGTTTGATTCAGACAATCGGAATGCCGCTTACGATTGCTATGAATGTGTCCGGATTGTTTGAAAAAGAGAGAAATATCTGTATGACAGGCGCAGCGTTGAACCTGATGTTGTCTTTTGGTCTCGTATACCCATTTGGCATTGCCGGAGTACTCGCCGCGACAGGTTGTTCTTATCTGATACAGTTGGTACTGCGTTTGTGGTGTTTTTTTCGGTATTATGTGAAACAGGGACTTGGGAAATATTTGTTTCAGATGGTGCAGTATCTATTGTTAGCCGCTATAGAAATGAAAATCATAACAGAGTTAAATATCATAAATGAGGTTTATAGTACCGGAGGGCTTTGGCATTTTCTGGCGGCAGGGTGCTGCTGCGTCTGTTTATCAGTTGTGGGAAATTTTGTGCTGTTTTGCCGAAGTGACAGGATGATGGAAATTATGAAAAGACTTATAAAATGTTAAGATCAAGGCTTTTGGAAAAGAAAAGGATATGATATAATACATTTGATAATTATGTAGAAGGAGATGATACGAAATGAAAACATATGCAGATATGACCAGAGAAGAGTTATTGTCAATAAAGGCAGAATTAGAAGAGCAATTTAAAACAGAAGAAGCAAAAGGCCATTCGTTTAATATGGCAAGAGGCAAGCCGGGAGTTTCTCAGCTGGTGCTGTCCATGCCTATGCTAAGTGTCATTAATGACGAATCCGATATGAACACAGTATTAGGAAATGATACGAGAAATTATGGGGACTGGGACGGTATCGGAGAATGCAGGCGTATGATGGCCGGTATGCTGGGCGTAAAAAAAGATAATGTGATTGTATGCGGAAATTCCAGCCTGAATATTATGTATGATACAGTTGTGCGTTCCATGGTAAAAGGAGTGAACGGTTCAACGCCATGGTGCAAGCTGGATAAAGTAAAATTTCTATGTCCGGTGCCGGGATATGACAGACATTTTAAAATAACAGAAGTCTTTGATATAGAAATGATAAACATACCGCTGAAAGACGACGGCCCGGATATGGATCTGGTTGAACAGTATGTCAACAATGATGAATCGGTCAAAGGAATCTGGTGTGTGCCAAAATATTCGAATCCGACTGGGATTTCCTATTCAGATGAAGTTGTCAGACGGTTTGCTCATTTACAGCCGAAAGCAGAAGATTTTCGTATTTTCTGGGATAATGCATACTGTATCCATCATCTTTATGACGAACCGCAGGATGAGATTTTAAATATTTTAGATGAATGTGAAAAAGCAGGCAACCCGAATATGGTTTATATTTTTGGGTCTACATCGAAAGTAAGTTTTCCGGGTTCCGGTGTATCCGCGATTGCAACATCTTTGGAGAACATGGACTTTATTAAAAAATATATGACGACGCAGATTATCGGACACGATAAAATTAACCAGCTGCGCCATGTCAGGTTTTTTAAAGATATTAACGGTATGAAGGCTCATATGAAAAAACATGCGGCAATTCTGCGGCCGAAGTTTGAAGCAGTGTTAGATATTTTGGAAGAGGAGCTTGGCGGTCTGGGAATTGGCAGCTGGACGAAACCAAGAGGAGGTTATTTTATTTCCTTTGAGACGATGCCTGGATGTGCAAGGACAGTCGTAGCAAAATGCAAACAGCTTGGCATGGTGCTCACAGACGCAGGTGCGACGTATCCATATGGAAAAGATCCGCAGGATTCTAATATCCGTATCGCACCGTCATTTCCAACACCGGAGGAAATGGTGCAGGCAACGAAGATTTTCGTGCTTTGTGTGAAACTGGCTTCTGTAGAAAAATTATTGTCAACGATGCAAGCCTGAACAGTTCCTTACTGTAAAGTCTATACGAATAAACAGATGTAATGAAACAATCCGGCGTTTCGCCGGATTTTGTTGTTATGATAAAGCAAAAAATTCAGCTTTTCTATGTTTAAACACGGTATAATAAGAAAAGCCGCATTCTTTGAGCAGGTGTGGCAGGCGGTCAAAGTCATATGCAATATGTTCCGGTCTGTGTGCATCTGCTCCAAGCGTTAGTATTTCACCGCCCAGTTCACGGTATCTTTTTAAAATATCTTCACATGGATGCGGGTGTCCAAGTCCGTATTTAAATGCTGCCGTATTTACTTCCATTCCTTTTCCAAGATCAATCAGCTGTTTTAAAATTTCATCAATGATATCTGCATATTTCTGATAGGAATAAAAAGTGTTTTTATTCGGCCCGTAGCGAACAACATAGTCAAGATGTCCATATACGTCAAAGTCCTGAAATGTACGGATATTTTCCAATATGGAAAGAAAGTATTGTTCATATGCTTCATGTTCCGATCGTCCTTCATAATAAGACGCATAATAAGGATCTTTTCCGTCGACAACATGGGAAGAACCAATGACAAAATCAAAAGAATAGTCCTGCAATAGCTTTTTATGTCTTTTTGCAAGGTGCGGCTGTAGTCCAAGTTCGATACCATATAAAATTGGCAGGCGGCCGTCATATTGGCGCTGCAGCGTATGTATGACATTGTCATATTCGTCGGGATCAAATTCAAAAACAGTTGGATGGTGCGGATCTGTTGGATAGTCATAATCCATATGATCCGTAAAACAGATACCCGAAAGCCCTTTTGTAATGGCGGCTTCGATCATGGACTGCGGTGTGCTGTCGCAGTCGCCGGAAAAGTTACAGTGCATGTGTGTGTCCCAAAACATTTGAAGATTCCTTTCTGTGGCGTCATTGCATATATACGTTTGCTGCAAGTTATTTTAACGCAATGTGATTTTTTTGGCAAGTAATAGTTTCATAGGGTAAAAGCTTTTTACACCAGGGTTTTGTATGATGGGATCGTTTGATCTTGCTGTGGTAGCAATGAAACAATTGACAAAACAATTGACAATATTAATTATATGTATTATAATTAATATTGCTAATATATTAGTTTGATTTTTTTAGTATTATGATTTTGTAACCTATTAATTTTATAGTCTTTTGAAAAAGTAATTATAAAGAGGTGTTAAAATGAAGAAAATTATAAAAAAGTGGTTATGTTTTTGCGTGTCGATTTGTATGATACTTAGTGTTAGTACTAATGTCTTAGCTGCTGACAGCAGAGCTTATCAGGGGTTAAATAGTAAAGTATTTGCTACGGATTATTTAACAGAAGAAGAAATACAAGAAATTCTTAATAACGATTCAGCAGCTTCATATAGCTCGGTGCAGCTCATACCGTATTTACGCTTTACTGTAACAGACTCAGGTTTATATTCTAATCACATAGCCGAATTAGCAAATATTTCGTCAGACAATAAAGTTGCTAAAGATGCAGTAATTGTTCAAAATGTATATTATACAACTTCTAAAGGCGAGCAAAAATAACATGCAGTGCAAAGAAAGGTGGGTACGTTATATCCGGGACAGGCGGTTAGAGAAGTTTTCGGAGGATTAGCAGTTTATTATCATATTGATAAAATTGCATACTTTGCCTTTACAATGCATCCTACGTTATCAATAACTAATACTATTTGGATTTATTAATTCAAGAGTCGATCAACATAGGGCTGACAAATGAGAGATTAAATGTATTTTAATATAGCTTGCGGTGAGTATTTTTATGTATTCTGAATTTGAATCGAAAATTGTTGGAGAAAGTTATGGATATGATAAATGACTTGTTTACAAATACTTCGTATTTAAAAAAGTTAATAGATATAACAGCTTCTAAATGGGAATTGCAAGTAGAAGAAAACATTCATGTACAGGACTGTGAATACCTGCAAGATGGATACATTGTAGATAAGAGCACTAAAATGCTGGTTTTCAAGCAGCATATATACTGCAACGTAAAGCCCAATAAAAGGGGAATCACTACGATACATCTCATCCATGATTCACAAGAAGATACAATAGTTTGCCAGGCTTATAAAAACCTAAAGCCTTTGCTTGCCTATCGCTTTTTTTCGAGACGCAGCCAAACAGCAAATGAGTTTAAAAACTATATAGACTTAGTTGTTAATATGGTAACGGAGTAGAAAATATCGGGCTAGATTGGATGTTGTTTTTATATATATTATCTTGGGATAGGGGATTTGTTCGGTCAGATTGTAACTTTGTGACTGGATTTATACGCAAATGAAGATTTATAATATAAGATGGGAAATCTGTACAGACAAAGGAATTGCAATATACAGTTCCTTTGTTTTTGTTTACTCTTCAGTTTAATATCTGTGTTTAGTATATTGCTTTTTAGCTATAGTAGTCAATCGAGCATATTAACTTATTAGCCCCAGATGATTTCATATATTCTAAGTTAAAGTAGCATACCTTGTAGAAATAGTTTGTTATACGCCGGATTTTTAATTAATGTGCTCAAGAAAAATATATTGCAGAAAAACATTACTAGTTTTATGAGAAAACAATTGACATTTCTAAAGAATGCGATATAATGAGTGTGTCCTATAGAAATACTATGAATCGTAAAAGAGGGCGTAGTTATACGGTTTCTTGTTTTTTTATCGAAATTAACTACTATATTCCTACGGGAATACTAGGATAATAATACAGAATCTATTAGAATAAAAAGGAGGATTTACACCGATGGAAAAGCTGATATATCTTGATAATGCGGCGACGACAGCCTTAAAACCGGAAGTTTTTGAGGCAATGAAACCGTATTTTTTAGAAAACTACAGCAATCCGAATAGTATCTATACCTTTGCGCAGCAGAGTAAAAAAGCAGTTGACGAAGCGAGAGAAACAATAGCAGGATTGATCGGAGCCAAAACAAATGAGATTTATTTTACTGCAGGCGGCAGTGAGAGCGATAACTGGGCCATAAAAGGCTGTGCGGAAGCATTTGCGTCCAAAGGAAAGCATATTATTACAACAAAGATTGAACATCATGCTGTCTTGCATACATGCGAATATCTGGAGAAAAAGGGATATGAAGTAACTTATCTGGATGTAGATGAAACCGGAATGATTCGTCTGGAACAATTAGAACAGGCAATCCGTCCGGATACGATTCTAATCAGCATAATGTTTGCTAATAATGAAATCGGTACGATAGAACCGATTCGTGAGATCGGAGCAATCGCAAAAAAACATGGCGTATTGTTCCATACGGATGCAGTTCAGGCATTCGGACATGTACCGATCCGGGTGGACGAGTTAAATATAGATATGCTAAGCGCCAGTGCGCATAAATTCCATGGACCAAAAGGCATCGGCTTCTTTTATATGCGAAACAGTGTAAAATTAGGCGCATATATACATGGCGGCGCACAGGAACGCGCCAGAAGAGCGGGTACAAGCAATGTGCCGGGAATTGTTGGTATGGCAAAGGCAGCACAGCTAGCAGCAGAAAATATGGAAGAAAACAATAAAAAAATTGCCGCAGTCAGGGATCATCTGATAGAAAGAGTTCTGGCGGAAATACCGTTTTCACGTCTGAATGGGCATCGTGAGTATCGTTTGCCAAACAATGCGAATTTTTGTTTCCGGTTTATCGAAGGAGAATCTTTGCTGATTCTGCTCGATCAAAAAGGTATTTGTGCTTCCAGCGGTTCCGCATGTACTTCAGGATCCCTGGATCCGTCTCATGTATTATTGGCGATTGGCCTGCCTCATGAGATTGCACACGGTTCTTTGCGTTTAACGTTGTCAGAAGAGACGACAATAGAAGAAGCAGATATTGTGGCGGACAGTTTAAAAGCAATTGTAGAGAGACTGCGGAGCATGTCGCCATTGTATGAAGATTTTATAAAAAATCAGTCATAGTCTTATGGCTGGAGTCCGGTCTCCGGAAAGAGTTTGACTTAGGAAGCCGGAAATATTCGTGCATATAGAAGCAGGAAGGAAGGAGAAAGAACGTTAAGACTGTAAATATAGACGTTCGACATATGTTATGTATAGTGAAAAAGTAATGGATCATTTCAACAATCCAAGGAATGTCGGAGAGATTGAAGGCGCCAGCGGCGTAGGCACTGTCGGAAATGCGAAATGCGGCGATATTATGAGGATTTATCTGGATATTGACGAAGAGACAAAAGTAATCAAAGAATGTAAGTTTAAGACGTTTGGCTGCGGGGCTGCAGTAGCAACGAGCAGTATGGCGACAGAGCTTGTGAAAGGCAAGACTATTTATGAAGCGCTTCAGGTAACGAACAAGGCAGTTATGGAAGCGTTAGACGGACTTCCTCCGGTGAAAGTGCATTGCTCGCTGTTGGCAGAAGAAGCGATACACGCGGCATTATGGGATTATGCACAAAAGAATCATATTGAAATTGAAGGTTTGAAGCCGCCGAAGGAAGATATTTCAGAAGAACCGGTAGAAACAGAGGAAGATGAATAATCATTGCAGCGTGTTTTAACAAAACCTGTAAATTTCAAGGAGAACGTATATGAAAGAAAAAGTTGTAGTCGGTATGTCTGGTGGTGTGGATTCTTCTGTTGCAGCTTATTTATTAAAAGAGCAAGGGTATGACGTCATCGGTGTTACGATGCAGATCTGGCAGGCAAAAGATATAAAGACTGTGGAACAGGATGGCGGATGCTGCGGGTTAAACGCAGTGGAAGACGCACGCAGGACAGCGGCACAGCTTCATATTCCCCATTATGTCATGAATTTCCGGCAGGAGTTTCAAAATCATGTGATTGATTATTTTATTGCAGAATACCGTCTTGGAAGAACACCAAATCCCTGTATTGCCTGCAACCGTTTTGTGAAATGGGAAGCATTGCTGCAAAGAAGCCTTGGGATTGGCGCGGATTATATTGCAACAGGCCATTATGCCCGGCTTGAAAAGCTCTCAAATGGCAGATATGCGCTGCGCCAGTCTGTTTCTACAGATAAAGATCAGACGTATGCGCTCTATAACCTGACGCAGGCACAGTTAGCGCATACGCTGTTTCCAATAGGGACTTATACAAAAGATCAGGTTCGTGAAATTGCCGCTCAGGCAGGATTGCATGCAGCAGGTAAGCCGGACAGCCAGGAAATATGTTTTGTACCGGATCATGATTATGCGGCATTTATCAGCAGAAGCTCCAAAGAACAAGAAGCGGCAGGAAATTTTGTTACTGCGGATGGTACTGTATTAGGGCGTCATCAGGGGATCTCTCATTATACGATTGGCCAGCGCAAAGGGCTGGGACTGGCGCTTGGCAGACCAGTGTTTGTAACAAAAATTCGACCGGATACGAACGAAGTTGTTATCGGGGAACAGGAAGATCTGATGACAACAGAGCTTGAAGCAGAAAATATGAACTATATGGCGGAGCCGCATTTAGAACCGGGACAGAAATTGACGGCAAAAATTCGGTATTCCCATAAAGGAGAAAACTGTGTGATTACAGATGTTTCCGAAAAAGGCGACTGTATTCGATTACAGTTTGAGAATCCTGTGCGGGCAGTTACACCGGGACAGGCGGCAGTGCTATACAAAGATGGATATGTGATTGGCGGAGGCGCCATTCGCTAACTCATGTTGGGTTGTTAAGAATATCAGTAACAGGTCAGTTTCATGAGCTGTATGCAATGATTTTGAGCGTAGATCAGGTTAGGAGGAAATGATTATGGCAGAAAGTCAGTGCAGCGGATGTCCAAGTGCATCCAGCTGTTCAGCTGAGCAGCGCGAAAACTGCGGTTCCGCTCAGGGGCTGCAAAGTATGTTAGAGCCTGCAAACAAATATTCAAAAATTAAGAAAGTCATCGGTATTGTCAGTGGCAAAGGCGGCGTAGGCAAATCTTTTGTAACTGCTTGTCTTGCATCTGCAATGAAAAAAGCCGGTTATTCCACCGGTATTATGGATGCAGATATTACCGGCCCGTCGATTCCAAAAATGTTTGGGGTACAAGGAGAAGCATATGGAAATGCAGAAGGTATGATTCTCCCGCTTGAGACAAAAGAAGGCATCCGGCTGATTTCAATCAATCTGCTGATGGAAAATCCGGAAGATCCGGTAATCTGGCGTGGGCCAGTGATCGGCGGCGCAGTGAAACAGTTTTGGACAGATGTTGTCTGGGGTGATTTGGATTATTTAATGATTGATATGCCTCCCGGAACCGGAGACGTGCCGCTGACTGTTTTCCAGTCACTTCCGGTAGATGGTATTATTGTCGTTACTTCTCCGCAGGAGCTGGTACAAATGATCGTGAAAAAAGCATTTCGGATGGCTGCGATGATGGACATTCCAGTGCTTGGAGTAGTTGAAAATTTCAGTTATTTCAAATGTCCGGACTGCGGTAAGGAAATCCGGTTATTCGGAGAAAGCCATGTAGAGGAAGCCGCTAAGGAACTGGGTATTCCAGTTCTTGGAAAGGTGCCGTTAGACCCTGAGATGGCGAAAGCTGCAGACGCGGGAGAATTTTATAAGATGGAACATCCATATCTTCAAGCAGCAGTAGAAGCGCTGAGTAGATTATAAGGAAAAAGATACAAAAGCAGTAACCTGTTACAAGCACTTCAGAGTACGGCGGCCATTGCACATTTTGCAAGGCCGCCATACTTTTTAGACTGTTATTGAGCCAGGTCAATTTGCTGCATCGTTCCGGCAGTTCCGTTTTCATATAAAAACATTCCGGTCTGGCGCACTATGGCATTTGTTTTGTTATCTGTCTGAGAATTTAATGAAAATTCTGTATTTACATTTCCAAGATAAATCGCACCGACACCTGCAGCGCCAAGTCCGCGCAGGACATCTTTTCCGTTTTCATCTTTCTGCCAGATCAGCAGCTTGTCAAAAATCTCATCTGCCTCATCAATCCAGCCGTTGCCATCCTGATCGTATTGTGCCAGATCAGCAAATCCATTTCCGCTTGCTGTGCCGAATAATTCACTGCCGTCATTGATGACTCCATCCCCGTTTTTATCTAATGCCAGAAAGCCGCTTCCGGCATTCAGACGCGAAATCTGTTCTGCGTGGCCATCGGCATCCAGATCAAAATAGAACTTCTGGTCGGATACAGAAGCCGTCTCCGTATCCAGATTGATGACGAGCGGATCCGTCAGTCGTACCATGCTCAGATCTAAAAATGAAGCAGTTTCTTCATAAAATGACCGGGACATCGATACTTCTACGTTAAAGTTAATCTCTTTGCCAGAGGCAGTTACTACTTTGCCCTGTGTGGCAAAATCTGTTTGCTCTGATTCAAAATAGTTTTGGCGGTTGAATGCGAGAAAATGGCTGCCGCCTGAATAATCGTTAAACAGGGCAGAAAGCGGGTCTAAGGTCTTAGAACCACCCCAAAACATCTGATGCAGGATATATCCGATGGATTGTCTGCGAATCATATGCATAGCCTGCAGACCACGGTTGCTGTTCATACTCGTATGGCGGATACCGCGGCTATGTGAAAAACGTGCCATCAGATCATCCTCGGAATCTGCTAAATGTTGTCCGTTTTGTTCTTTGTCCGGATCTTTATATATTTTATTTTGCGCAGAAGCAGCAGTATGTGACAGCTGGCCCAAAAATCTTGTGCTGCCGCCCTGGTTAGATATGGAATGGTACTTTCTTTGTGAGTGCATATGTACGGCACTGGATGTTATAATCATAAACACAAACCTCCCTGAAATAAAAATTGTAATAGTTTTGCAATTCGTTTAACATTGGAAAAGCGCGACTATAACAAAAGTGAAAAGGACTGCATACAAAAAACGGCATACAATTTGGCAAACTGCCAAAACTACATACCGTCCGTGGCCTGATCTTTGTGATACAATCCCTGTAACTAAAAAAGTTATCGGTAGATTTTTGGAAATACTTAACTGTGAGCGCTGCTGCTTATGTGTCCGTTCATGACATCAGCGTTCGTTATGGTATAAGTTTCCATAATATAAGTATGTTAATCAATGCCTTTATTGACAACTTTCTTATGAAATGTTACAAATGAAGTGTAACATTTCAGATAACCCATGGAACTGTTACAATGAAATAACCGTTGAGACAAATGTTTCGATCAGTTCGAACAATTTACAGAAAAGGAGACAAGATTTTTGAAATATCAAATGCACAAAGCCCCAATGGGCTGGAACAGTTACGATTATTACGATACGACGGTGAATGAAGAACAGGTAAAAGCAAACGCTGATTACATGGCGTCCCATTTGAAAGAGGCAGGCTGGGAATATATCGTTGTGGATATCGAGTGGTATGCAAAAGGAGCAGGCTCTATGAGGGAGCTTTACCAGTATATTCCATTTGCAGAGGTGCAGATGGACGGTTATGGAAGACTGCAGCCGGACGAAGAACGTTTTCCATCTTCAGCCAATGGGAAAGGATTTGGACCGCTTGCAGATTATATCCATCGTCTTGGATTGAAATTTGGAATTCATATTATGCGCGGAATTCCAAGAACTGCGGCACATCAGCATCTTCCGGTATGGGGAACGGATGTAACTGCAGATCAGATTGCAGATCCGTCATCGATCTGCGGCTGGAATCCTGATATGTATGGGGTTCGCAAAAATGTAAAAGGTGCGCAGGAATATTATGATTCGATCATCAGTATGTATGCAGAGTGGGGTGTAGATTATATCAAATGCGATGATATCTGCAATACGAATTTGTACAGGGAAAACCAGTATTCTGCCGCTCATGAAGTGGAAATGCTCCAGTGTGCGATACAAAAAACAGGAAGAGATATTGTCCTGTCCCTTTCTCCTGGGCCTGCACTCATTGAAAAAGCGTGGCATTATGAGAAATATGCAAATATGTGGCGTATTACAGATGATTTCTGGGATCAGTGGGAGCTGCTTAAAAATATGTTTGTCCGCTGTGAGCTTTGGCAGAATCATGTGTCAGAAGGCTCTTATCCGGATTGTGACATGCTGCCGGTTGGAAAGCTTGGGAAAGGTTTCGGAAACGAATGGGATACCCGTTTTACAAAAGAAGAACAGATTACGATGATGACATTATGGTGTATGTTTGGTTCTCCGCTTATGATTGGGACAGATTTAACGCTGTTGGATGAATGGACGTTATGGCTGCTTACGAGAAAAGACATTTTAAAGCTGACATCGAATGATTATACTGCAAGACAAGTATATCGAGATGAGGAGTCTGCGGTTTGGAGCTGCCTGAATGTGAATAAGAAGGATGAAAAGGAAGCATATGTAGCGTTGTTTAATTTTACAGATAAAGCACAGGAAATGGAATGTGTACTTTTACAAATAGAGCAATTTGCCGGTTATAAACAATCGTTTACCAATGCGAAAGAATTATGGACGGGCAATGAGGTTTGTGTAAAAGATGGCTGCCTGAAAGCTCAGGTGCCAATACATGGAGCCAGGCTGTTTTATTTGCAATAGTTTTTTGTCAACACAGCAGATGACAAAACAAGCAGTGCGATTGCCATAAATACGAATACTAAGTGGCCGGCGCTCTGGCGTAATGTCTGATGATATGCATCATTGATTTTAACATACGGAAGGGAGCATGTATGCATTATAAAATAGCGGTCTGTGATGATTCTGATGTGGAAGCTTTTGCCCATGCCTGTCGGATTACACTCTTGCATAAACAGTTTGAAGTAGGGAAGAGTATTTCAGAGGTGGAACAATTGCTTGGAAAAGGATTTATCCGTACACATCGGTCTTATCTGGTAGGAATTTCATACATGAAAAGCATTTCAAAAACAGAAGTGACACTGGACAATGGAGAAAAAATACCGCTCTCACGTAAAAATTACCAGGCGGTGAATCAGGCTTTTATTCAGTATTTCAGAGGTGATTTGCAATGGGAATTTGGAACCTGATCTTTCATCTGAGTCTTGGGCGCATGATCGACCGCAGGATTGCAGAATATCAGAACGATCTGATGACAAAACACTGTGAGGAAGTGCAGCATATATATAAGACGATGCGTGGCTGGCGACATGATTACCATAATCATATTCAAACACTGCTTGCACTGAACGGTGATAAGGAAAAAACGAAACAATATCTTTTAAATCTAAATCATGATTTGTCGACTGTGGATACGGTTATTAAGACGGGAAATGTGATGGTAGATGCTATTTTAAATTCCAAGCTGTCTTTGATAAAAGAGAAAAAGATTGCTGTCAATGCCAAAGCAGTAGTTCCCCCGAAGCTGCATATTTCAGATATCGATTTGTGTGTAGTAATAGGAAATCTGCTGGATAATGCGATGGAAGCTTGTCTTAGACAACCGGAAGAAGACCGTCGGTTTATCCGGGTGTTTATTGGCGTGCTCAAAGTTCAGCTTTATATTTCCGTAACGAATTCTTTATGCGGAGATTTGAAAAAATTTCAAAAAAGTTATCTGTCCACAAAAGGGAGCGAAGGGCATGGCTTTGGACTGACGCGTATAGACCGGATTGTAGAAAAATATGGCGGTTATAAAAACCGCCAGAATGAGGATGGCGTATTTGTTACCGAGATTATGCTTCCTCTTTGAAGAGTTATATAAAGAAGATTTATATAAAATGGAAACCGTTCGTGCATAAACGGAAGCCATTCGTGCAAAAACAGGCTTTTTTGGTTGTGATTATGCTATTTTGATTTTGAGAGAGACAGAAGGTTTTGATCCTATAGTTTCCGGAGCATGTTTCGAATAAGATCAAAAGAAAAGAGGGCATATGAAATATCACATTTATCAGAACGTTGTATATTTTTAAACAGCCCTGTGGTTCATGAGATTCGTGCAAAGATTGTACATGATAATCTATGGGGAGCAGGTTTTTATTCATTAGTATGGCAGCTGCCGGAACTTCTGAACAGTATGATTTCTATTGTAATTTCTGCGGTTTTGATTTTGCCGCTGTTTATTGGCACTCAGATTTTTTCAGACGTAAGCGCAGTCTTTCTTATCATGGTATTTATAATTATGATTGGATGGAATGTTTGGTTTGCTTCCGAAAAAAAGAAAGAACATTACAAGCTGTTGGATGATCCGACAATGGATCAGAGTTATCTTTCTTATTTTTTATGGAAAGGTCAAGATTACCATTATGGTAAAGATGTCCGTATTTATCAGGCAAAGCCGCTCATTGAAAATAAAATGCGAGGAGACGTTTTATTAAATGGCCAATGGATGAAAAAGATTGTTAAAAATCAGATGCAGGCAGGCTTTTCCGAAAGTTTTTCAGCAGGAATCTTACAGGTTACGGCTTATTTGTTTGTAGCGCTGCGGGCAGCTGCGGGCGCCTTGACGGCAGGCGCAGTAGTCAAGTATGCAGGTATGATCTACCAGTTGTCTAAGTCTGTGTCAGATATTTTTTCTGCATTGGAAGAATACGCGATATGTTCAAACCGGCAGTTGTCTACGCTGGAATACTTAAAGATCCCGGATGTTTTGAACAAAGGTACGCTTCCGGTAGAAAAACGGGCATTTTGCGACGGCGGAGATAATGAATATGAGATTGAATTTCGAAACGTCTCTTTTCGTTATCCGGGAAGCGATGCATATGCGCTGCGCCATATCAGTCTGAAACTGCACGTTGGAAAACGAATGGCAGTCGTAGGCAGAAATGGAAGCGGAAAAACAACTTTTATCAAACTGCTTTGCAGGCTGTATGACCCGACAGAGGGGGAAATCTGTCTGAACGGGATCGATATCAAAAAGTATGATTATGAGGAATATTTAAGCATTTTTTCAGTTGTATTTCAGGATTTTAAGCTGTTTTCCTTTGGCTTGGGTCAGAATGTGGCAGTGAATGTGGATTATGACCAGGTACGCGTAAATACATGTTTAAAAAAGGCAGGGATTCAGGAATGCCCGGATGGGATGCCTGAAGGATTGGATACTTGTCTTTACAAAGATTTTGAGGAAAACGGTGTAGAGATTTCAGGCGGAGAATCACAAAAAATAGCGCTGGCAAGAGCATTGTATAAAGACGCCCCTTTTATGATCTTAGATGAGCCGACGGCCGCGTTAGATCCTGTGGCAGAATATGAGGTTTATTCGAAGTTTAATGAAATTGTGGAAGATAAAACGGTTGTTTATATCAGTCACAGGCTTTCGTCCTGTCGGTTTTGTGATGAAATTATTGTTTTTCATGAGGGACAGATGATTCAGAGGGGAAAACATGAGGAGCTTGTTTCAGACCAGAGCGGAATATATTCTGAGCTATGGAATGCGCAGGCGCAGTATTATGGTGGGTGAAATAGTAAAAGGCGGTACGGTTTAGGTACCGCCTTTTACATGAGTGATTGCTAGCCCTGATAATTGCGAAACTTCCAATATCCGGCCAATGCACATGCAATTCCTATAGCCAGCGCTATTGCAATGTGCATTCCTATTTGTTCCAATGAAAATGCAAATCCCCAGTTCACTGGCAGACAAAGCGGCATGGAAATCATAAGATACGTAATGGCTTTCCATAAGGCGTTGCTGAAAAATGGGGCTACCATAATGGATAAAACGTTCAGCCATACATAGGGCAGGAAGAAGGCAGCCAAACTTAGCAGAATCGTCAAAAAGGAATTTTTACATAAAGACGAAATAGCCATTGATATACATGTAAGTAACAGGAGTCCTGCCAGTCCAAGCCCAAAAGAAAGGTAAAAAAATGCATGGATGTCAGCAGGCATGTAGGCGGCAGGCGTGAGACCGATCATGGCAGGCGATGCCTCCAGTCCTTGTGTTCCATATACGATTCGATAAATCACCCATAGATAAATTGAAAATACAACATACAATATTGTAATAAAAGAAAATGATGCGCACATTTTTACCCAGATACAACTCTTTTTTCCTCGTTTCGTTGTTAATAAAATATCCGCTGTTTTGAGCATGTATTCTTCTGAAAATATGGGAGAAAGACCGATCATAAACAGCACAAATAATGCAATCGTCATAAAAGAGTAGGTTTCTTTTAAATCATTCCATCCATAAGTATAATCAAACCAGATTGTTTCGTTTAAATATGGCGCAGCATACGTTTCCCAGGCATCTCCTTGTAAAAACTGGATATCATCAAGTATTTGAGTATCAATTGGATGGTTGTCTGCAATCTGATTGTAATTTGTCATATGACGCGTGATCCACTCGTTACAAAAATTACCGCTATTTGCATCTGCTTGCGTATGATAATAAGAAAAACCGAAATCCTCATAGATGTTTTGCACTTTTTCATCGGTTAGGATACCTGCATATTTTGCGGTCAGTTGTTGATCTTTTTCTATGGCTTTCTGTCCACGATAGATTTGTCCGTCAATGGTTGCGGAATAATGGTTACGTTCTGTAAATAGTCTGAGACTCACAAATGCCAGTAATAAAAACAGGCCAATCCAGAGTATTTTTCGTGTTGCGATTTTATAAACCTCTTCTTTCCAGATGTTCCACATGTTCAGATACCTCCTCAAAATAATATAAATATACGTCCTCTAATCCAGGTTTTACTGTTACGGCTCCTTCACACGGGCAGCAGTCGGATATTAGCCGCAAATATACTTTATCGCCTTCGTTTTTAAGGTTACTGACGGCAAAAGCGGCATTTAACCGCACAGCTTCCTCTGGATCAGCCAAGTATTCCCATACTTTCCCATTTATTTGTCTGGTAACATGCGCAGATGTTCCCTGTTCAATCATCTGCCCCTGCTTCATAAGCAGAATTTCATCTGCAATATAGTCCACATCTGATACAATGTGCGTGGATAAGATAATAATTCTGCCTTTAGAGAGAGAACTGATAATGTTTCGGAAGCGAATGCGCTCTTTTGGGTCCAATCCGGAAGTAGGTTCATCCAGTATGAGAATTTCCGGGTCATTCAGCAGAGCTTGTGCAATTCCAAGTCTGCGCAGCATTCCGCCGGAAAACGTACGGATTCTTTGCTTTGCGGCTTCTTCTAAACCAACCAGCTGTAGCATTTCCGATACTTTATCTTGAGCCAGACCATTTGGGATCGCCTTACATGCGGCCAGATATTCTAAGTATCGTCTGGCGGTAAAGCTTGGGTAATATCCAAAGTCTTGTGGTAAATATCCAAGTAGTCTGCGGTATGTTCCATCCAGAGCGCTGATTTCCATTCCATTGAAGCTGATCTTTCCAAATGTCGGTTTTAAAACACCGCACAGCATTCGAAGCAGCGTTGTTTTTCCGGCGCCGTTTGCGCCAAGAAAGCCATATACGCCGTTATTTAGTTGCAGTGAAACATCATTTACCGCAATTTTATTTTTAAATTGTTTCGTTACATGGTCTAATCGTAATTCTGACATAAAAATCCCTTTCTGTCATAGATTGTTTTCTGATTTTGGGTGCAGCATACAGAATGACTTTTCGTGGAACTAACAGATGCTTTCCCCAAGGTCTATTTGCCTGAACATTTTGTATATTTCTACAGTTAGCAGCAAGCAACCCGCAATGGCAAGCATTTTCCATACAAGCAGGTATTCTTGTAAATACACGTCTTTCCAAATGGTTGGAAACAGCGTTAGAATGCAGCATAGCACACAAAAAGAAAACTGCCGGAAACCGGACAAAACAGATCTTATATGTGTCAACATATGCAAATAAAACAGCTCCGACCATACAAAAGGAACAAGCAGATAGAAAAAGGAATGAAGGATGCTTATATTTGAGCGATTGTTTAATACTCCAATGAGTAGTCCAAACAGGACGAAATCAGCAATGCCAGCTTCAAGCAGGCGGATACAAACCATCTGCTTTAAATCCAAGTACAACGTTTTTTCTAATTCTGCAAGATGATGCGAAAACAGATGAAGTACACTGCTCAGGCAAATATTTGCTGCTAATACCAAAAGTACAGAACAAACCGCAATGGATTCTGTATATGGTATGTTTCTTTTATAAAACCATAAGACAAAGAATATAGCAAAAAGCAGTACAGTACCTTGTGCGACCCAGTGCTGCCAGGTTTGAAAGCGCATCTGATTCCATACGTTTTCTGAAAAGGAAGGGTATTTTTGGATGTGTTTGTGATATACTGCCTGGCGGATGGCTTGCATATTTTCATTTTTTTTCGTTTCATCAATCCGAAATCTCCAGTTAAGCAGATCGTCCGGTGTTTTCTTATTGTCAGCACTCATAAAAATCCTCCTTATGTAATAATTCCTGCAGTTTCGTAAGTCCTTGCCTGACTCTTGATTTTACTGCAGCATATGAGGCGCCTGTCATATGCGCGATTTCCCTGTTTTTGTATCCATAAAAATGATGCAAAAGGACGGCTTCCCTTTGGACGTCTGGCAGTCTGCGCATAGCTTCAACCAAAAGCATATGGTGTTCTGCATAAGAACCGGAGCTGTTTTTATAGGCAGAGATGTTTGCAAGTTCCAGTTCTTTAGATGTCTGTGTTTTTTCACGTATATAGTTTCTGCATAGATTCATAGCGATTGTCAAAAGATATCCTTTCAGGTTTTGATATTTATAATGTTCCACATAACGGATAAATCGAAGAAACGTATCCTGTGCCAGATCATAAGCATCTTCTTTGCTTCCGATTTGGTAACAGCAGAAATAATAAATATCATCGTAATATTTTTTAGCAATCTCGTTTAAGTATTCTTTTTGTCCATTCTGAATCTGCCGGACAAGTTCGCGGTCTTCCAAAGGCAGTCCCCTTTCTTTTGAGAAACGTGAAAAACTAAGGAGCATTATTTTAAATACGTTTCAAAGTCTCATGAGTCTTAATAAAGATATCTTTCAATAATATAACCAAAAGGAGAAGAAAAAGGATTTATTTGATCTGGTTAATTCTAAAAAATTTATCGTAATTATTATTTGAAATAAAAAATAAAAAAAATTGTAAAAAGTTGTTGACAAACCAAAAAAAAGATTGTATTATATCTCTTGCGTCGCGGGTACGACGATACAGATAAGTAATCAGGGCTTATAGCTCAGCTGGTTAGAGCGCACGCCTGATAAGCGTGAGGTCGGTGGTTCGAGTCCACTTAAGCCCATTTGCAATTTCTACATAATGTAAAAGATTGGGAGATATCAGATAACAGTAAAAAGAAATTGTAAAAAAATGAAAAAAGCTATTGACAAGAAATAACAAATATGATAGTCTATAACAGTTGCAGCTAGTCAGCTAAGCAAATAAGAAATATAAAAAATAAAAAAAGTTCTTGACAAACAAATAAAGAACTGATATAATGACAAAGCTGTTGCGAAGCAAATAAGAACATTGATAATTGAACAGTGAAATAACCTTGAAAGATTCAA
>CAJTZX010000027.1 GCA_910584345.1 uncultured Eubacterium sp.
CCGGCTTATACTGCACCAGCTCAATCACGGTCTTTCCGTCGTGCTCACTGTCCCCACATCCGGATAACAGCAGCGGAGCCGGCATCAGGCATGCCAGAAAAAGACTAACTATTTTCTTTCTCATTTCTTTTTCTCCTTTCCCTGTTATGTGCACAAACTAATACAAAAATCCATCAGCCATTACTTCTTCGTTAAGATTGATGCATCATTTTCCTACAGCCGCGCGAATCTGCATACACATTTCATAATTATTCAGTCGATGATATTGTACTTTATTGTGCATATTACATAAATGGAATAATCTAACGTTTTTATGTTATTTTCGATATAGAAAAATGATATATTTTATGTTATAATCAAAACTGCCTGAATCACATGTTCTAAATCAACAAAAAATCAAACCATAAACTAAAGTGTTTTATTTATTACTTTCGTAATATTCTTATTTAAAGTTCTGTTTTTACACGTTTTTACTTATTTTATATGAAAGGAACTGTAAGTTTGTCATATTATTTGCATACAGTTTCTAAGGAACTATATGCAGATAACCTATGTCATTTGTATACAGTTCCTAACTACTATATGAAGATTGACTAAACTATTATAAAATAAAGGAGAAAACAGATATGCGTAATGTAAAATATACTGATAGTGTAAATTTCCGCTGTCTGGAGCACTTAAGAGAAACATCTTTGGATATCAGTTTGATTCACGCAGGAAAGGAAGATTGTGAGCCTTCCCATATCTGTTCCGGGACACGGGACGAATATATTCTTCACTTTATTTTCTCAGGCAAAGGATTTTTCTCTCTAAAAAACGGTACCATTTATACATTATCTGAAGGACAGATGTTTTTAATACGTCCAGGAGAACCTGTTACCTATGGTTCAGACGCGATTAACCCATGGACATATGCCTGGATAGGGTTTCACGGCATCCGGGCTGATACGATTTTAAAACAATGTGGATTTTCCGCAAACACACGGGTGCTTCCTTCACCGGTCCGGCCTGAAATTGTTATGGATTGCATTCACAATATTTTAGACTGCAAATCACTTACCTTTGTGGATGATCTGCGCAGAGAAGCATGGATGCTTATGCTCTTTTCCAGACTTGTAGACAACCACGAAAAGCTCAGCCAGAAACGTGCTTCTGAAAACAGCAATTACGGTGCAAAGGCTTATGTAGAGCTTGCGATTGAACATATTAAATATTATTATAAAGACGGAATTAACGTATCGGATATTGCTGAACACCTTGGCATCAGCCGGGCATACTTAAACTGCGCATTTCAAAAAGAGCTTGGTATGTCCATACAAAAGTTTCTGATTGACTTTCGAATGCATAAGGCCGCAAACCTGCTGGTCAGTACGCCTGACGCAATCAAAGAGATTTCAAATGCCATAGGTTATGAAGATCAACTGAATTTTTCGAAGGCCTTTAAGAAGAAATTTGGAATGAGTCCGAAAAATTATCGGCTGCACAAGGCCACAACGATTCTTTATACGGAAAAGCAGCTGACAGATCATAAAGAAGATTTTGTAGTATAGCAGTGTACCGCAGCTGCCGTAACCACTCAGATAATATAACCTGTTGCGTTACCAAGCTGCGGTTGATTCAGGCACACTGCCATCGGCCTGCGGTTTTCAGAGCCGTATTTTCAGCAAAACTTACAAATTTCTGATTCGCTCTAATGCTGCTACCGTATTTTCATAGCTGCCAAAAGCAGTCAGCCGAAAATACCCTTCTCCGCTTGGGCCAAAACCGGAGCCCGGTGTGCCTACTACATTTGCTTCTTCCAGTAGTTCGTCAAAAAACTCCCAGGAACTCATCTGTCCCGGAGTCTTTAACCAAATATAAGGCGCGTTCACTCCGCCATAAACTTCATAACCTGCTGCGGACAAACCTTCTTTAATTACCGACGCATTTTTCATATAATAGGCTACCTGCTCTTTTAGCTGCGCCTGTCCCGCTTCGGAGTAGACAGCTTCGCCAGCACGCTGAATGATATATGGCGCTCCATTATATTTCGTCCCATGACGTCTCGCCCACATTGCATGTAAAGAAACACCGTTGCATGTTAACACTTTTGGCACGACCGTAAATCCCAGACGTACGCCTGTAAACCCTGCATTCTTTGAAAAGCTGCGAATCTCAATCGCACATCTGTCCGCTCCCATGCATTCGTATATGGAATGTGCGACATCCTCCTGTGTAATATATGCCTCATATGCTGCATCATAGATGATAACAGCGCCTTTTTCATTCGCATAGTCTACCCATTCCTGCAGCTTTGTTTTTGGAATCGTCGTTCCGGTAGGATTATTTGGTATACATAAATAAATTATATCCGGCGTTTCCTTTGGAAATTCGGGGATAAAATGATTCTCTCTTGTACACGGCATATAGATGACATTGCTCCATGTCTGCGAATCACTGTCATAAACTCCGCATCTGCCTGCCATCACATTGGAATCCACATACACCGGATAGACCGGATCTGTCACGGCTATTTTACAATTTACATCAAAAAGTTCCTGGATATTGCCGGAATCCGACTTTGCTCCGTCAGATACAAAGATTTCATCCTCGCTGATGCTGCAGCCTCTTTTTTTATAATCGTTTTCTGCAATTGCATGACGCAAAAATTCATGTCCAAGGTCAGGTGCATAACCATGAAATGACGCTGCATCTGCCATCTCATCGACTGCTTTATGCAACGCCTGAATAATTGCCGGAGCAATTGGCTGCGTAACATCTCCGATACCGAGCCGGATTACAGATTTATCCGGGTTTGCTTCCGTAAATGCCGCTACTTTTTTAGCAATTGTGCTAAAAAGATAACTGCCCGGAAGTTTTTGATAATTATCATTAATCTGATACATCGTGTATCACTCCTTCCTTATACGATACGATTACTGTAAAACATCTGGCAACATAATATCACCTTCAAATACGTGTTCTGCCGGCCCTGTCATATAAATCAGATCGGTGTCTTTCTCCCACTCGATCTTTAGATCTCCGCCCCGAAGCTTAACTGTTACCGCACGCTGCGTCAATTCATTTAAAATACATGCGACAGTAACCGCACATGCGCCTGTTCCACATGCAAGTGTTTCCCCTGAACCTCGTTCCCACACACGCATTTCTACCGTATTTTGATCGATCACTTTTACAAACTCGGTATTGACGCGGTTCGGAAAATATGGATGATGTTCGAATAAAGGTCCGATTTTTTCCAGAACTAATGTATCTGTATGATCTGTAAATACAACACAATGCGGGTTTCCCATGGATACGCAAGTCATTCGATATTCTATCCCTCCAACGGTAATCGGACAGTTGATGATCCGGGACAAGTCTTTTGACTGCGTATACATGACTGGTATTTTTTCAGGCTCCAGTTCCGGTTTTCCCATATTTACACGTACCATAGATACTTTATCAATAGATACTTTATCAATAACTACTTTATCAACAGATACTTTATTATCAGAAGAAACGCAAGGCACCAGCTGCGCATATTTAATGCCGGCTAATGTTTCTATACACATATCGGTACGGTCAATCATATGATGGTCATACACATATTTTGCTACACACCGAATCGCATTTCCACACATTTCGCCTCTGGAACCGTCTGCATTGTACATTGCCATTTCAAAATCTGCCTTATTTGACGGCTTTATTAAAATCAGTCCGTCAGAACCGATGCCAAAATGCCTGTCACTGACAAATTTTGCTGTATCCTGCGGATGCGGCACTGTCTCTTCAAAACAATTGACATAAATATAGTCGTTTCCAATTCCATGCATTTTTGTAAACTTCATTCGCAATGAAACCTCCCTCTCACATTTCACTTCCTATCAAACTAATAATCATTTGTGCAGTCTCCGCTAAGCCAGTGCCATTTTCCATACTGCGTTTTTGCAGATACCGATGCGCCTCTTCTTCTGAAAAATGATTTCGTTCCATCAAAAGCAGCTTGGCCTGATTCATCGTACGCTTTTCCTGCTCCGACCGTATTTTTGGTTTCTGCTTTCGTTTTTTCTTTTTCCGCACAGACATTTCAGCCATCATGGCTACTGTCTGCAGCAGCTCATGCACTTTTAACGGCGTACCAAGCGTAACGATATCTTCTGTCTCCCGCTCCTGAATCTGGTTTTGAGAACCGATTAAAAGCATGTCAAAACGTGGCGCCAAATATTCGTACAACTCACTGTAAACCATATCTGACAGCCGATAGGTACAAATAATAATGCCACTGTCCAGATCATTTGCTGCCCGCAGCGCTTGTGCGCCGCTGCTGCAGACTGCATCTACCGTATAACCGCTTTTTAATAAAATACTGCGTACGTTTTTTGCATGTTCTATTTTCGGAAAAACTACTATGATATTCATACTGACCGCCGTCTATATTCTATATAAATAATGATTGATTTCCCAGTCTGTCACTGCCATACGAAATCTTTCCCATTCCTGTTTTTTCGCTTCGATATATTCTTTGCTGATATGTGCGCCCAGCGTATCTAATACGAACGTATCCCGCTCCATTTCATGAAGCGCTTCCATCAGATCACCTGGAAGCAGCTTGCCGCCAATCTTATTTCGCTCTTCCATATCCATATCATACACATTACAGCTCACAGCCTGCGGCGGCATCGTTTGATTCCGGATTCCATCCAATCCGGCCCTTAAACATAACGCCAGCATTAAATATGGATTCGCAGCCGAATCCGGACTTCGCAGCTCTACTCTCGTACCACTTCCTCTTACAGCCGGAATACGAATCAAAGACGTGCGGTTACTTAACGACCATGAAATAAAATTAGGCGCTTCATATCCGGGAATCAGCCGCTTATAAGAATTGACAAGCGGATTTGCAACTGCTGTCATACCTTTCATATGCTTTAACAATCCGCCAATGAAATAATAAGCCTCCCGGCTCAGCCCGCAGGCATCTGCGTCATCTGCAAAAATATTGACGCCGTTTTTCGATAATGACAAATTCAAATGCATCCCGCAGCCATGTTCACCTGCTTTTGGCTTTGGCATAAAGCTGGCAAACATTCCATGTCGTTTTGCAATGGTCTTTACTGCCAGTTTAAATGTCATAATATGATCCGCTGTCCAAAGCGCCTCATCATATTTCAGATCAATCTCATGCTGACCGCTCGCACATTCATGATGGGACGCATCCACAGCATAGCCCATTTCTTCCAACGTCAGCACCATATCCCGTCTGGCATTTTCTCCGGCATCCATTGGCCCAAGATCAAAAAAACCTGCCTGTTCATCAATCTGCGTCGTCGGATGTCCATCATCATCGTACTGAAACAGGAAAAATTCACATTCCGGGCCTACTTCAAACGTATAACCCATTTCCTGCGCTTCCATAACCGCCTTGCGCAAAATATAACGCGGATCACCCTCAAACGGCGTACCGTCTGCATGATAAATATCACAAATCAGACGTGCCACTTTCCCCTGCTGCGGACGCCATGGAAATATGGCAAACGTATCCAGATCCGGGTGCAGATATAAATCTGATTCCTCTGCCTTTGCAAATCCCTGAATGGAAGAGCCGTCAAACATACATTCGTTGTTGAGCGCCTTTACTAGCTGAGATTTGGTAATTGCAATATTTTTTAATGTACCAAATACATCGGTAAACTGGAGTCTGATAAATTCGATATCTTCTTCCTCCGCCAAATTCAGGATGTCTTGTTTTGTATAATGATTCATATTCCAAGCCCTTTCTATTCCATACTTGTAACAGTTCAGATACCTATGAGTTATTTTGTGACCGATGTACTAGTTTTACGCACATACTCCAGCGCTTTTTCATAAGCCATTGTCCCGCCAAACAAATCCAATGCGCTTCCAATCGTAACATTCAGCCGGTTTTGCCCTTCTGTATAAAGGATATCCAGATCACGAAAACTGCCAACGCCTCCTGCATAAGTTACCGGAATCCTGCCCCAGCTTCCAAGCATTTTCACAAGCTCTGTTTCAATACCGGACGCTTTTCCTTCCACATCCGCCGCATGAATCAAAAATTCATCCGCATATGCAGACAATTCATCCAGCAGAGTAATTGACACAGACTCATCAGTAAATGTCTGCCAGCGGTCTGTCACGATAAAATAAGCTCCATCCTTCTTACGACAGCTCAAATCCAATACGAGACGATCTTTGCCCACGGTATCTTTCAGCTTTTGCAGACGATCATAATGAATCTTTCCATTTTGAAATACATACGAAGTAACAATGACATGACTGGCTCCCGCCTCCAAAAACTCAACTGCGTTTTCCGGCGTAATACCGCCGCCAACCTGCATCCCTCCCGGATATGCCGAAAGCGCAGCAAATGCCTGCCTTTTGTCAGCATCATAATAAGCAGACCCCTGCGGATTCAGCAATATCATATGTCCGCCGCGTATACTGTCTTTTTGATAAAAGCGTGCATAAAACGCCGCATCCTGCTCTGCAACAAAATTCTCCTTTGCATGGTCATTATGATCCGATAAACTTGCACCTACGATCTGCTTTACTTTGCCATTATGAATATCTATACATGGGCGAAATTCCATTGTTTTACCTGCTTTCTTTTTTCGTATTTACAAATTCAAATACTATTATGTAAGAATACCATAATTTGTGATAAAAGAAAACAAAAAATTAGAATTCCAAATAAAATAAAGCGTACATTACCGGTTCAAAACTGCAGTTTATCATATACCACTTTGCAGCTCTTTTTATAGCAAGCGATCGCATATTTATGAATTGTCTGGATACCCTCCTGCAATAAGACCGCTGCATATCCTTTCTCTTCTATCTGTCTCATCGCCTTATTACATGCTGTCTCAAACGCACCGTCCTGCGCATATTTTACTTCCATCATGCATCCGGTCTTTTCAGATGGAATCCAAATCATAATATCTGTATACCCAATACCGGATTCCGCATTTGATTTTACAATCCAGCTTTCTTCTGCTCTTATCAAGCCAAGCAGCATTCCGTGGTAAAAATTCTCCTTCATTTCTTTTCTGACATAGGTATCCCGGATACTGATAGAATCGTCCATAAAACTGTTAAATAACAACTGGAATGTCTCTCCATCGCCTTTTTTTACTGCCGTGCAGAATTTCTCCCACCGTCCTTTATCACGAACTGTCTTTGTTTCAAACCAATCCAGAATTCTTTCCTCATAAATTTCTAAAATTTCCTTGTTAGGAATTACAAGCCTGTGAACCTTGCCGGCCGGCTCTCCAGCGTCCGTCAGATAACCCGTCGCAAACAAAACGCTCCACAAGTATTTTTGTCTTTTCTGTAGTTCTCCGCTGTCTAAGTCGGAATATGTCAATCCTGAAATCAAAGGCTTCTCCACGTATTCACCGGAAATTAACGCCTCGATCTCTGCACGTGTAGTCTTATCAGAACCTTCCAGTATATCCTTTACAATACTGTTGCTGCTGCTATTTTCCCAATGGGATTCCATCCCGGCATTTCTCGATTCACAAAATTTATCGCATTGATTCAGCACATCCCACGGGCAGTATACATACGTATTCCCAAACCGATATCCGTCATACCACTCTTTCATACATTCCAGCTTATCTTCCAAATCATAGTAGTCCAGCAGTTCTTTCACTTCCGCATCCGTGAATCCAAAATACTCTGCAAACCGGATATCCGAAACTGTGCGTACTTTGAAGTTATTAAGACCCGTAAAAATGCTTTCTTTCGCAATCTGCAGGCAGCCTGTAATCACTGCAAACTCCAGATTCTCATTCGTCTTAAGCACCTGACTAAAAACAGAACGAACCAGATTTACCATCTGCGTATAATACCCATTATGATAAGCCTGATCCAAAGGCACATCATATTCGTCAATCATTACAATCGTAGATATTCCGTAATGCTTATGCAAGAGCCTTGTCAGCAGTTTCAAGCTTCCATAAAGCTCTGCTGGTCTTTCCAAACGATTCTCCACCAGCCGTCCAAGCTTTGCCTTATCATATTGCATCAGTCTGTCGCTTTCCATAAGAAAATCGAACCTTGAAGCTTCTTCACTGACAACGGCACACATCGTTTCATATGCAGTTGAAAAATCCTGCCCGCCAACATCTTTCAGACTGATAGAAATAACCGGGTATTTTCCCATATGCAGTTCACATAATTCTTTTTCTTCGATAATTTTAAGCCCTTCAAACAATGTGGCATCTGTACCGATCTCAAAAAATGCTTTCAGCATATCCATATTTAAGCTCTTGCCAAAACGCCTGGGACGCGTAAAAAGGTTGACACTGCCCCTCGTTCTTAGAAGCTCGCTGATAAATGCTGTTTTGTCCACATAGTAAAAACCTTTGGTTCTGATATTACGAAAAAATTCTTCTCCTATCGGCAGTTTTTTCTTTTCAGTCATCGTCTACACCTCTTTTCAGGTATCGGTTTTCTTCTATATTAACACGTATCAGCAGTTAACTCAATGCATTATTTCCGCCCTGTTTCCATATGCTGCGCTCCAAACGGACACCATCGGAGCCACTTCTCAAAAATTCTAAGCCCTGCTAACTGTTTCGGGAAAAAAGTGATGTATTTTTTACGTGTATGCACAAATGATGCATTTTCCATCAGACAAATGACTTCTTTCGGCGCCAGCATTACCGCATGACGGTCAAACGGGCACGCATCCACAGACTTCCTCGTTAACGGATTTTTCATATTGTGCTCAATCACCATCAATATTCCATCCTTTTTTAACCTTTTGTAAATATTACGGACAACCACATTTCTTCCTTCTGCCGGAACATGATGTAATACACAGCAGCAAAGGCACAAATCATAATTTTTGTCTAATTTATGCAAATCACTTGTAAAAAAAATATTTTTTCCATGTTTGATCCCATCCGCACATTTTATGCTCTCAGCTGAGATATCAAATCCATGCACAATGACATTCGGAAAAGTATCTGCGATCGCTCTTGATACAATTCCAATCCCGCATCCATAGTCCAGAATTTTGACGATTTTTGAGGAATTCTTTTGTCTGCATTTTTTTATAAAATCTCTCAAATAATACATTTTATATGCTGTAAAATACGCATGATCGTTACCGGCTCCTTTCAAAACCATGCCCTGTTTCATCAATTCAGAATAATTTTCAGCAATTGTATCAAACTCTGCTTTCATTTTCCTTTCCTCACCGCCTCTAATATCCATATTTTTTCAGTTCTTTTAATGTTTCCGCTTCCATCCATCTGTTTTTTGAAGTATAAAACGCTTTCATCGGCTGATTGTCTGCGTCTATAAATTCTTCATGCTTTTTTATTCCTCCGGGATGAAAAAGCACTTCCAGATCATCGCTCTTTTCATAATCCTTATGCCCATCAAAAAGCCGCAGCACGGACAATACATATTCCAAATTCATCTGCGTCGTTAGCATCAGACCGATAAAATCAGCTTCGCCCACATCAGCATCATATTTTTTTGCAATTTTTCGGTCCCTTATAGAACAGATTTTTAGAACAAGTATTTTAATTACATTGACCGGCCTGATATATTTGTATAAGCCCGGATGAAGCAAATATATGCTAAGACGTTCCAGCGGAAATCTGATATACTCTATCTGTCTGCCGCTCTTTTTACATTCTGCACACACAGCTTCAAATACAGCAGGAATCATATGGTAATGTCTATGGCTGTCTATCCGTATCTTATAATCATCGGGCAGCAGCGTCAGCATCTTTGTGATCTGCGCACCGCATTCAATCGCTGCCTGCTTGCTCAGTTCTTTTCTTTTGCATACGGACAGCAAAACGAGCTGAAAAAAAGACCTCCGAAATTTGCCGTTGTGATCTGCTAATAACGGAATCTTCAAAGGATCTGAAACACATGTGCCTTCTACCAAATTCAAATGAATACTCTTTTTTATGTCATCTGGCAGCTGAGTCATCGTCTCAGCTGCCCACGGACTGTTTGGAATAATACTGACGCTTCGTAACACGCCGTGCCGATAACAGTTCAGAATTCTCTTTGCCTGATTTTTATTGACCCCATAATCATCTGCATGAAATAAATACATCCGCTTATTCCTCCCTTTCCGATCCATGACTGCTGCCCGATACGAGCGTTTCTTCAATAAAATAACGTGGACGCCGTTTCGCTTCCATGTAAGTTCGACCGACATATTCTCCCACAACGCCAATGCCTATCAGTTCCATTCCTCCAAGCAGCCAAATAGATACAAGCACAGAGGACCACCCTGGAGTCGTAATGCCTTTAAAATAAGAAACAACTGTATAAACAATCATAACCAGACTCAGACAAACCAAAACAAAGCCAAGACAGGTTATCATTCTGATCGGACGGATGCTAAAGGAAGTAATTCCATCCAGCGCTAAACGGAGCATTTTTTTAATTGTATATTTTGACTGTCCCTGTTCTCTTTCATACACGTCAAAATACAACGTTGCAGACTGAAACCCCAGCTCAGGAACAATTCCCCTGATAAAAAGATTGTTTTCTCTGTGTTTGATTAAAGCTTCTGCCGCCCTTTTAGACAACAGCCTGTAGTCTGCGCTGTTCGTTATCATTTTGCATCCCATACAGCGCATCAGTCTGTAATAGAAACCTGCTGTTGTTTTCTTAAAAAAACCGTCCGTCTTTCTATCATTCCGAATACCGTAAACAATATCGCATCCCTGCTGATACAGTTTTATAAACTGCGGCAGCGCCCTTATATCCTGCTGTAAATCAACATCCATAGTAATGACTGCATCGGCATATTTTACGGCGTATTCTATCCCGGCATAAATCGCTGTCTGATGACCCTTATTCGCTGATAATTTCAATCCCTCAAAAACCAGATGCTGTTCATGCAATTTTTGAATATATTTCCACGTATGATCGCCTGAGCCATCATCCACAAAAAGAACGCGGCTGTCCTTTCCGATCGTTCCATTGCTCATCAGCTTGTCCATCCATGTCTTTAATTTATCTGCGCTCGAAACAATCGTTTCCTCTTCATTAAAACACGGCAGTACCAGGTACAATGTCAGCTGTGACACAAAATTACCCCCCCCCGATTTTTATTTCTCTTCACCATGCAATCGTTCCCTCCTGACCTGTTCGATCATATTCGTCTCACACAACCGATTTGCTCAAATATTCCTCAAACCTGTGATAAAACAGCTCCTTCCAGTCCGGATAAGACTGATCGTACAAAGACTGCAAATACTGAATATCTTCTGTCTGAAACGGTTCTTTTTTTATATATACAACTGCTTCTACTCCTTCCTGGAGCGAAACAGAATAAACTTCTTGAAAATGCTGCGCGATTTTGGAATGTTCATCTGTCAGTTCGTTTTGCAAAATTGTAATCACCTGCTGTGTCCCTTCCTGTAAATGTGTCTGTACCGGAACGGTTGTTACTACAATATCGGAATCAAAAAATCCCGTTGGAAAACCATCCCTTAAATCCACATGCGCCACCGGCTCCAAATGTAAGGAAGATGCATCCGGAAGATAAAGCTTTTTCAGAATATCGTCGTTTAACACCCTGCTGCTAGACAGACAATAAATCTTCTTTTCTTTTTGAATGCTCCTAAGATAACGATCCAGTTCTTTCAGCTCGTTAATATCCGATCGATGCCTTGCCACATACCTGTCTTTTTGGCAAATGTACGGATTCAGCATAATCAAAGAATTTCCGGCATAAACATATGCTGTGTTGTAAAGAAAACACATTCCCATCAGAACACACAAATATACTGGCAGTCCTTTCTTTCCTATATCCGATAAAAATAAAAACAGCAGCAGTATCGGGAGCAGAAAAATCCAGTAATGATGAACGCCCGGAGACTGGACGTAGAAAAAATACGCCGTTGCCGTAATTTCAAAAACAACACAAAACACCAGCAGCGGCAGATATTCCTTATGCTTAAAAATAATCAAAACCGCAGAAACAATCAAAATCGCCAGCAGTAAAATCCCTAAATGCTGGACAAAAGTCTTATATTTTGAAAATAAATCTCCTACATTATAAGCTACATATATCTCAGAATAATCGACAAACAGCACCCTTTGTATAAATCCGTTAAAAAACATCACAAGCGCCAGCAAACCAATCATACCGACTTTTAAATACGACAATATATATGTTTTAATTTCTGACTTTCCCTGCCGCTTAAGCCGCCAATGACAGAAACTATACCCTGCTCCTCCAAAGATAAATCCTATCAAATAAAAACAATAATACCGTCTTAATAACGCTGCCGCAATCAAAGACGCCGCCAAAGCCAGAGAATCTATATTTGTAATCCTGTACAAACCGTCGCTTTTATAAAAAATCCACATAGAGCATACAAGCGGCACAAATGCGGCGATGCCCGGATACCCGGCCAACATCGGCTGCATGAACCAGGGCATAAGCATAATAACCGCATGAAATATAAGAAAAGAATATTTGCTGTGTGAACCAAACCATACCATCCCCAGCATACTCAGCGAAAATACAGCTGGAACTGCAAACATAGCATAAACAAGCATCATATAATCAACAAACCTGCCTTGCGTAAACTGCAGTGGCCAGGCAAGCATTGACGGAATCCACGCCCCATAATCAGAGTTTATCGAAGTGGTGTACACATGTTCCAAAACAGAAAAAGCATCGGTACGATATTGGTTTTCCAGATCAAGCGCCTGCTGATAATATTTTCCGTAATCCCAATAATAGACAAACTGCTCGCTGGAAACAGCCATATATATAAAAACGCCTGCAAATAAGTAAATAACTGACACTGCTGCCAGATTCCATTTTGGCACAGGCAATTTTTTTATAACCTCGAACCTGAGCAGCGGATATGCAATGAAAAAATAATAAATGCCTGCCAATATCAGCCAAACAAACATCCTGTTTCCTCCCGATCAATTTATTCAAATATCTTCCAGTAAAGCTTCCCCAAAACTTTCCTTAACCTGCTTTCTTTACGCAGCGCTTTCATGAGAATCTTTCTGGCAAGCTTTAAATGTTTTGCTTCTTGTAAATGTTTTGCTTCTTGTATCATTACCGTCTGCACACTTTCTGCTTTCGCGGCAGCATTCAATGAAACCATATTTCTGATAAGCTGCTCATAAACTACCGTCCCCCTCGCTTTATCCCAAAATACATAAGCCAAATCTCTGTCTGGTTTTAACCATGGCTTGGGATTTCCTGCATAATGAATGATGGAAGGATTTTTTTGCGCCTGCTCATAAGCCTCCAGCATATCATAAGGCGCATATTTGATCGTTTCTTTCCACCGACTGTCCTGGCCAGCAGCCACATTCCATGACATATCCAAATATTTCACTCTGCCTTTGCACACAATATTCAAAAGATCCTTGTCATGATAACGCCAGTTTCCGGTATCCGTCATCTCCAAAAGCTGCTGCATCGTAACGGTCTTTCTCAGTTTCGTCAAATTCCATACAAGCACGCCAGCCTGAAGATACGTGGACGGTTTGTTTATCTTAAGCGTATCCAGACAATAACTGCGCGTCTGCAAATCTTTTCGGTTGCATTGACTTGCAAACTCAATATCTGAGATTCCTGCCACAAGGCAATTTCCTAATTCTGTCTCATAGAGCTTTGCTATATCGTTACAGACAATCGTATCGCAATCCAAATAAACAATCTTTTCATGCTCTCGAAAAACATCTAATATATAAAATTTAAAAAAAGACTCCTTCCATAAATCATTACGAACGTGTTTTTTATATTGCGCAGTCCATTTAGATACATCTACGAATGCAAAGCACATTTGGCTGCCGTTATACTTTTTTAAAAATAACTGCTGATTTTCTACTGAAATATTTGTATGAAGAATATAAATCTCATAAAAACGGTCTGCGCACGCGCAGTCCACAATAGACTGCACACAGACATGCAAAACATGAGCATATGTCTGACTTGCAGCTAATACAACCGACACTGCTCCCTGCTTTTTGGGCCTTACAACCTCTGGCTGCACATCTGCAAAACGGAAAAAAGCGCGCTGAATTTCCCCCAGCCGACAGCTTTTTTTCGTCTTTAAATACTGGTAATATACTCCCGCCATCCGTTCTCCAAGATGGCCAATCGTACGGTATGCCTCTTTGGAATATTCGCTAAAATCCGCCCTTTTTTCAACTTCCTGCAAAACGTCGAACAGTATGGAAGAATATTCATAAAACAGCTCTTTTTTGGCAATAAACATATTGCAGTGGTAGCATACAGATCCGCTAAAATATTGTTGCGCGGACGGATACAATTCGGGATATTTTTCCTGTATAACCTGCAGCAAAATATCTACGTCTTTGATATGTAATTCTGGCGAGTTCAAATACTGTTCATAAACGCTTTCCGCCTTTAGCTCCTGTGCAGGCACGCCTATTACGATGATAAAATCGTACCGGCTGATAAATTCCCGCATTGTCTTTTCATCGAGACGCAATTGCGTAATCGCCCGCTCATCCAGATAATCATAATATTCCATCGGCCTTACAGATTTTTGTGCAAAAGAAAACAAACGCCTGTAGTGGCAAAACCCAAAATAGTCTGCCTGCATATTTTTCCATGCCCAATACTGCGTCGTCAATTCGCAGTAAGATTTATTTTTCTCTGAAATATTTTCCCCCTGGTTATCCAAATACAGGTACGGAGGAATTTCTTTCGTCTGAAAATGGCTGCCCGCAATTACATGATAAAACATCGGATGCATCAGACATACTGTATTTCGGTTTGGCGTGTGGCTGACAAAAATTTTAATATCCATTTCATTTTCCTCCCATTTCGCCATAAATCACTTCCCTCAGCTTTCTATTCATAAACTTTCCATTCACAAACTTTCAATTCATAAAAAGAGCCTGCTTAAATTCTTCATACGCTTCTTTGTTGTATGTATCATCATGAAAGACATAAGTATTTTCTATCTTACCGCAAAGGTACGCCAACATCCCTTTATAAATAGAATCCGCGTCCATATGCACAAGATACTGGCCATTCTCCAGTAAGGAACCCTCTACTGAAGAAAAATCGGAAAGAATCACCGGCAGATGCAGCGCCCTGGCTTCAAAAACTGTCAACGGCTGACCTTCATATAAAGAAGGAAGCACAAAACAATCGCATTGATACATCAATCCAAACGGATTCGATAAAACACCTGTCAAAATCACCCTGTCCTGCATGTTCAATTTACGAATCAGGTTTTCCAGGTTTTTTCTTTCCGGTCCCTGTCCAATAATATAAAGCATTACATTTGGCTGTTCCTGCGCCAGCCTTGCAAAAGCTTTTATCATCTCTGCCTGATTTTTTTCAGCAGACAGTCTTGCAAGATTAACAAACCGTACGATTTTATTTTTGACCTTTTCCTGATTACTGCAAATGTCAAACGTACCGCCCATCGCAGTGTCGAATGGTTCCGGCTGCAATGGGATCAGCCGAAGGCTTTTTATCATGCCGCCCTCCGACAGCGTATAATAACAAAAATCCTGTTTACGTAAAATACTACCTGTTTGGCTGCCCTTGTGCACACGTGCAAAATCGACACAGTTCTTTGCATATCTGAACTTTTCCTGATTTGCATATGCAGATAAATGCTTTCTGTTTACCTCCATAATTTGACGGCTGCATGAAACCAGATAATCAAATTTGTGATATATGGCAAAAACTCTTTTTAACCAGTGAAATCGCGTCTGATATTCAGAAGTCATATCGTTATGCATCCAAATTCCTGTCTTCGCATTTTTCTGCATCAGGCAGAAGGTGGCAAATGTAATGTCATATCCATCATAATCAATCGCATAATCAAACACACAGTCTCCAAACAACCTCCGGCATTCCCGTTCATATGCCCGCTTTGGAAAAAACAATCTGCCAAAACCTTTTACTGGGTTTGTCTGTGTGTAAAAATTGTTTCTGATTTCTTCCAGGATGCCCGCTACAATCCCACCTTGTCTAAGCAATACCCGCGCCTTTGGATTTATTTTCATAATCTGTTCCTTCTGCCGTCCGTCTATCGGCGGTTTTACAAGAACTGTTACGTCATAGGCTTCATAATCCACCTGATTCAGCAAATTAATCAGCGCCGTACTGATTCCGTTTGTTTGAACGGGTCCTCGGGAAATGAGTAACTTTTTCTTATTATTTTTACATTCCACTATATGAACACCTTCCGTCTGACCCAAAAACACCGCTCGCACGATTTTTTTCGTAATAGAGCCAATTTCGTAACTGCAGCTCCAGCTGCGTACCTTATCATAATGTTTTTTATGCTTCGCAAACACCTCCTGAATCTTACATATCCAGCCTCCTAAAATTTCAAGGTCATCCGTATAAGGTCCTGGCAGCGCCTCCAGGCCAAAATACATGCCGCGCTGTTTTAAATACCGTTCCAAATCTGTAATATAAAATAAAACCGGTTTTCCCGTAGCAAGAAAGTCAAAATAAATACTCGAATAATCACTGATTAAAATATCCGTAATGCTCAAAACCGCATTGGCATCCACCGTAGCCGGTATTACATAAGAAAAATCATCCAGCGTTTCTTTTATCTTGCTGTAGACGACCTGATGCACCTTGACTAAAATCTGATATGCACTTGTATCTATCATCTGCTCCAGTGTTTCTTTTAAATTCACAAAACCATCCAGACTGCAGTCAGGATTTGAATAGCCACCCCTCCAAGTCGGTGCATACAGAATAATTTTTTTATCCGTCTGTACGGATACGCCAGCCTCGCGCAATTCCTTGTAAATAGTATCTTTTTGTGTATGCACAAGCAGATCCAGACGTGGATATCCTTCTTCTATAATCTTAACCTCAGACAAGCCGCCCTGTTTAAACGCATGCATATAGATATCTGTTAAAAAAGGGTTCGCTGAAATCATATAATCTGCATGAAAGAAATTACGTGCCGTATTAGACATTACAAGCGCTCCCTGCGGTTCATCATAGCCAAGTGTTTTTAACGGAATTCCATGCCATGTATTGACATATATCTGCTCTGGTTTTTTAATGAAGTAAGTGGAAAATGTGAAGTTATTGACCAAATATTTTGCACTGGCAAGATATTTCAGATACTTTTTAGATTCAAACTGTACAAATTTTACATTTGAATACTTTTTTTTATACTTTTGCATCAACTCCTGATGATTTTCAAGACGATCTAATACCCAGATATGTTGAAAGGTCCCATATTCTGGGTTTTGTATTAGTTCCTGAAAGATTGCATATGGATTGCATAAAAGCCCCCTTCCGTAAAAGGACTCATATAAAATCATCTGTTTTTTTACTCGCTTATGTTTATAGTACCATGCATAATACAAATCTCTCCGTTGAGCCGGGTGAAATATAAATTTTTTCAACGGACCAAGCAGCAGCGAGAATCCGAGCTTCATTTCTGTTTTTAAGATCCTAAAATTCATGATATCTTTATCCTTCCTCTGTATCCATCTGCTAAATGCTCAGATCTGCCTTTATTTTTGTAGTAGATATTTCCGGCGTTCGCTCCAAATATACAACATCACAGCACTCCTTTAAAAAATCAAATTTCCCTTTCCAGTCATCACCTATGACAAAAACATCTGCTTTTAATTCTTTCACATCTGCTGTTTTCTGTTCCCAGCTTTCTTCTGGAATTACCAGATCCACATACCGGATAGCTTCCAGCAGCCTTTTGCGTTCCTCATATGTAAAATAAGTTACTTTATTCTTTTCCCGCTGGTTAAATTCATCTGTCGATAACGCCACAATCAAATAATCCCCCATGCTTTTTGCACGCTGGAGCAAATTAATATGACCATAATGAAGCAAATCAAATGTACCGTATGTAATTATTTTTTTCATATAATCCCTTCCTCGTATTTTCCAGATTTTTCCAGTTTTTTCAGTTTTTTCATTGTCACTTCTCGTTCTTATTCTGCATACCTTTCTTTCATCCACCATATTCCTTCCCAAAACACCATCAACATCAAAAAAAATGCCCATACACAGACCATCTTTCCTGTATCAACCCACATATGCTCAGACAGCTTTGCATCCGCAAAAACAACGGCACCAGACTTTGGTACAGCCTGCACTGCCACAATCTTTTCCCCTGCCTTGTTGTTTAAAGAAACCGTATTCCAGCCTTTCCACACTCTGACACTCATTTCCATTGTTTCTTCCTGCAAATACACCAAAAGCTGTAAGTCAAAAGAAAAGCTTTCGGCCTGCGTAATCCGAAAGGACAAAAAATTCATTTTATCTTCATATTCCAATTTATCCGACTGTAAATTCCGTACCGGCTCCAGCAAAATCCCGTCCTCACACTCTGAAATTTCCAACGTTTGTCTGCACATCCATGCACTTTTTACATAATACATCGGGTTTAGAACCCCATTGACTCCCCAGGATGCCAGTAAATATGCGCCTGCCACATAACACATCCATTTCCAGACAGCCTCGTTCTTATTTTTTGCTTTTAATGTCTTCATTATATTTCAGCAGCCCTTCCTCCACATCTCCGTCAAAAACAATCCTGCCATTTTTTAAATAAATGACTCTGCTGCAAAATTTTCTAATCAAATCATCTGAATGGGAAGAAAAAATAACAGATTTCCCTTCCTGGAACATTTCTACAACTTTTTGCCTAGATTTCTTTTGAAAACTCTTGTCTCCCACAGCCAACACTTCATCAATAATCAGCACTTCCGGCCTGGAATAAACGGCAAGAGCAAATCCCAACCGCGCTGACATTCCTGAAGAATACATGCGAAGCGGCTGTTCAAAATACTCGCCAAGATCCACAAAATCGTAAATATCATCAATGATGTTATCAATCTCGCTTTTGGACATCCCCATCACTGTTCCTTTATAATAAATATTTTTCCTGCCCGTATAATCTGGATGAAAACCCGCAGATAAATTAATGAGAGAACCAACCTTTCCATTTACTTTAATATTTCCACTGCTTGGATAAGTAATTCCTGCAATCAGTTTCATTAAAGTAGATTTTCCTGCTCCATTAATGCCTATCAATCCGACAATCTCACCTTTTCCTACTTCAAAGGAAATGTCTTTTAACACTTTCCGCTCCTTCTCGTAACCTTTTTTGGTAAACAGCCATTGCAGAATATGAAAATCCTTCTTAAAAAAATAAAAATTTTTATACAAATTTCGAACGATAATCGCCTTTTCCATGCACCATCCTCATTTCTGAACAGTTCCTTACCTATATAAAATCAGCATAATATTTTTTCAACCTGTCCTGCACATAGCTGCCAACGACAAAAAACACCGCCGCGCATACCCAGAAATAAACAGTATACCCAATACTTTGCGTAGCTCCCAGCACAAACGCATCACGAAATCCTTTTACTACATACACCATTGGATTTATACGCAGCAGCACATTGATTCCGAAAGACTTCACATATGAAAAATCCCACAAAATAGGCATCGTATAAATCAAAACCCGCAGCAGGGCGTCATAAAGCTGTCTGAAATCATCGGAAACTGCTACAAACGCAGATATCAGCAGATTCATCGCAACCGACAGCACAACCGCACATATCACATAATATACAAACAGCAGCGGATGAAAGTAACGGATATACCCAAAAAATGTTACAACAGCAATCAGCATTGCAAAGGAAAACATTCGTTTTAAAAATATACTAAACACATCGATCGTCGCAAGCAAAGGAACCGGAAAGCGAATACTTTGCACAATCCCCCGATTGCTTCGGATGGCCATGCTTCCCTGTGACAGCACATCATTCATAAAAAACCACGGAATCATCCCGGTCATCATATATACTGTGCTGTCCATTCCCATCACTTTCCCATTTCCTGCAATGAGCAGCCGAAATGCCACAAATACAAGAATATATATAATGTCATGAAAATAAGTCCAAAACATGCCAAGGCTGGAGCGGACGGTCTGCCTGTCCATATTCATAAACGCCATCTTAATCATAAGACGGATATTTTGTTTATGTTCCCTCAAAATATATGCCACACTTTTACCTGTCGCCCTCACGCTGTCCTCCTTATTTTTGCATAACTTAAGTTTTTATTTCTGGCTTTTCCGTTCTTATCTGAACTGTTGCCATTATTTCATGCTCCAATAAATTCTGCTTGCTGTCTGCCGGATACGGCTGCCTTGGGGCAGGCATTTCTTTGCGATCCTTCGCATCCATTCAAATACTGTCCATATAGCCATACGTTTTTCTTCCTGTACGGGTGACAACCCGCACAAAAGCTGTTCATAATAAGGCGTCTGCCTCGCTGTTTTCCAAAATTCCCATGCAAAATCTTCTTTTGGATTGTTCCATGGCTTGGAATCTCCAGCATAATGAATAATTGCTGGATGCTTTCTCGCCTGCTCATATTCCTCCAGAATGTTCGCCGGAGCAAAACGTATGATCTGATACCTTCGGTTTCTACTATTTATCAGCATATTCCAGACCATATCCAGTTTTTTTATGCGCCCTTCGCATACAATATTTAAAATGTCCTGATCTGAATACCGGTAATTTCCTTCCTCTGCCATCCGAAACAATGCCGGTACACTTGTAACCTGATTCAATGCCGCGACCGCCAAAACAAGAACCCCGGCCTGCGCATAGGCAAATGGATGCTTCAGCCCAAGCGTTTGATCGCAATAGCTTTTGGCATCGGGATTTGCACCATTGTACTGTCCTGAAAAATCTGGATCAACCGCCGCCGCCAAAAGACAGTCTTCCATTGGAATGTCATACAGCTGTGCAATATCTCTGCATACAATCAGATCTGAGTCCAAATAAACTACTTTTGGACAGTCTTTTAAAAAATCAAGGATCAAAAACCGATAATATGTTTCTTTTGAAATATGTTCCTTCGCCTGCAGCCGATATCCCGCCACCTTCTCGCCTACGTCTATAAAATCAATTTGAATATGCCCTTTCGCAAGCTCCTCTTCAAATACCCGCATCTGTTTTTCCTCAATATCCGTGTGAAAAACATAAAAATGATAGTTCCTGTTTTCATTTGCATGATCTGCTACAGATTTCATACATATAAACAGTACAGGCACATATTCCTCATTGGCTGCAAATACAACTGGTATTTCCTTTGCCACTGGCAGCTGATACGTTCCTGCTTTTGTATGCTCAAACATTGCCATCTGCAGTTCTGTCAGACGATACCCGCCTTTCTGCATTAAATATTCATAGTAGATTCCGGCAAAACGTTCTCCCAAATGTCCCGGCGTACGGATCGCTTCACGGGAATAACCTTCCACATCCGCTCTGCGCTCAAACTCTTCCAAAACCGCAAATAACATCTGGGCATATTCCTGAAAAATTTCTTTTTTCATTATAAACATATTGCACGGATAAAAATATTTTCCCTGAATATAACGCTCTGCCGTTTCACGAAGCTGCGGATACTGGTCGCTTACAATTTCTTGAAATAATTCCAAATCCTTAATTTTTAACTCAGGCGCACGCCGATAATGGTCATAAACGCTGTCTGCAAGCAACTTCCTGACTGGTATTTTTTTTGCAATCAGACAGTCATATTGACAAACTTTTTGCCGGATAGATGATTCATCCATACATAATTTCCGAATCGTTTTTTCGTTCGCATAGGAGAAAAAAAGGCATCCAAAATCTGCCTCCGGCATATTTTCAGACGAAAACGAAAAGTAACGGCGATAATGACAAAATCCATAATATTCAGCTTCCACGTTTTTCCATGCCCAGTACTGCGTCGTCAATTCACAGTAAGATTTATTTTTGAAAGATATATTGTCCCCTGTATTATCCGCCATCATATCCTGCGCAAGCTTTCCTTTCTGAAAATCGCTGCCAGCTGTCACATGATAAAACAACGGATTGCTGATGCGCATTTTATGACTGTCAGGCGTATGCGTTACAAATATTTTAATATCCGTCATAATTTTCCTCCGATACCGCTGCCGTATCTTCTTATTTTGATATGCCGCATGATACCCGCCGGAATCATTCCCACAACGAAAGGTTTTAATACATACCGAAAATTTCCTTTTAAAATACCGAGCTTTAAAAACCCCCGGTAACGTACCCTGCATTCATTCAATCTGCAGCGATACGTTCGTTTTCTATAAGACTGTATATCTTCCCTGTAAAAAATCAACGGTTCCTGCATATTGCATCCCCTGTATCCTGCCGCATACAAACGCATCAAAAACTCATAATCTTCTGCGCGCCGCGCTGTCATCGTCTGTGTATAGCCATGCAGCTTGTAAGCAACCTCTTTGCGTATCATGATCGATGGGTGTACAAACGGCAGTGTACTTAAAAAATCCTTTTTATCAGGCTTTTCTTCCAAAATACGTTCTCCCCATACACCACAGCTGTCAATCATACTGGCATTGCATCCCACCAGAGCGTATTGCGGATGGCTGTCCAAAAAACAAGCCTGCTTTTTTAGCCTCTGCGGTTTTGAGATATCATCGGCATCCATGACCGCCAAATATTTTCCGCGCGCAATGCGCATACACATGTTTCTGGCATATCCGGCTCCGTGGTTATTGCTGCAGCTTATAATATGCAGCCTTTCATCCTCGCTGCTTATCTGTCTTAGTATCTGTAAAGTATGATCTGTAGAGCCATCATCGCATATGATAAGTTCCCAGTCCTGATAAGTTTGATTTAGGATAGATGCGACAGCTTTTTTAAGAATGTGCACATTCTTTTCCATATTGTATACAGCCATCATTACTGATACTTTTGGCATATTGCTCCTCTTTCGCATATATTTTTCTCATCTTCTCCTGTACGGCTTCCTGCGCATAATTTCTGATTTTTGTTTGATTGTATGCTCCGCATTGTTTTCGCAACACCTCGTTCTCCACTAACAGCTCCAATGCCTTTCTCAGCTGCCTGGGCCGTTGCGGCTGAAAACGCATCCCACCCGGCTGTTGCAGCTGCATCCCTTTTTTGTGCGGCCGCTGTCCGACAGGAGCCTCATCAATGAGTTCTCTGTTTCCACGAATATCCGACACCACACAAGGCATTCCTGCCGCCATCGCTTCCATAAGCGCCACAGGCATTCCCTCCCGTATGGACGGAAACACAAAAATATCCGCATGCTGATAAATATACGGCATATTTTTTTGATATCCTAACATCCGTACCCGGCTTCTAACTCCAAGACGCGCCGCATACTGTTCCAGCTTTTTCCGTCTGCTTCCCTGCCCGCAGATAAGATAATAAATATTCAGCCGTTTCATAGACGCTAACGCGGTCAGAACCATTTGATGATTTTTTCCTTTATTGAGTTCTCCTACGGACAGAAGAATCACCGCATCTTCCGGTATCTTGCATATTTTACAAAATTTTCTCTTTTCATCATGGATCCTTGCTGTGTGGTCTTGTATTTTCGGTATTTTTACCGAATACTGCCCAAATTTATTTACATCAATTCCAACCCCGGGAATCCTGTAAACTCTTTGTGCCCGCAGCTTTCTCTTCGCTAACCGGTAATCTTCCTTATTTACAGTAATCAATACATCTGTCCAATAAGACAATAGCTTTTCCGCCGGATAATACAAGAACCAATAAATGAACGGCGCGCCTCTGTAAAAATGAAATCCATGCGCTGTATAAATGACCCGTATATTCCTCTGATGCGCTACCATCCTTGCCAAAGCCCCTCCAACCGGAGAATGGCAATGGATCCATGCAAAAATATGCTCTTTTGTTAATTTCCATAGCTGCCTGTAAGCCACACAACATTTTTTGAAAGCATATACGCTTCGCGGACAATCCCATTGATGCCAAACTACCTGCATTCGGCACAACTCCTGTTTCAGCTCTTTCAGCCGTTTTGCGTCACAGGTATTGCCTTCTTTAAAATTACATGCTACATGTACCACATATCCCATTTTCTGCAGCAGACAGATATTCGGTAAATTAAACTGATCGATCATAGAAGCGACAGACGCACACATCAATACTTTCCGCATGCCGCTGCTCTGCTTTGTAAAATCTTTACGCCTCATTCATAATCTCCGCAACAGATTTCATAATGCGAACATACATCGAATAACTGTCCGTCTTCTCATCTGATTTTTTGTCTGACACACTCCACATATCTTCCAGTGCATTTGACGGATGTGCGATACCCCAGAGCAGTTCATCCGCATTTGTATGCAGCGCTTCGCAAATATTAACAAACGTCTCAAGGCTCATAATCCGGCTGCCCCGTTCAATATGCCCCATAAACGACATGCTAATGCCTGCTTTTTTGGCAAGCTCTTCCTGTGACCAGCCTTTTGTCTTCCTTACCTGACGAATCCTCATTCCCATCCTGCCGTAATCCAATTCCCGCATAAACGCCTCCATCCTGCTGATGTGCAATATAAGAAACAGAACTTTTGCAATGTAGACATAACATTTTATTACAAATTGTTATATACAAAAAAATATTTAGGACTCCAAAATCCCTTTATTTATGCAGCTTTTCCAGGTTTGCACTAAAAATAAAACGTCTTTTTTAGCTGCATTTTTTAACCGTTTTTCTTTTTCTATGGAATTGCATTTGACGTAAATAATAAAGAAATATTTATGAATGTTGCATAAAAAATAAGACGAATTTATGATAAATTATTAAGAAATACTGGAATATTTAACAATTTTTTCTTTGGGGTTGCAAAAAAATACTGTTTGAGATAAAATACTTTCAGGTAACAATTTGTAATAAAATGTTATATATAAGACTTATCATAAAAACAAACAAGACGTAAAGCGCTGCATGATTTCAGCAAGCTTTACGTCTTGTTTCCTGTTTACCGGCTGCGGTTATTTCGTTTTTTTGCTATTCTTTTATCATATCCAGTTCCGTTAAATCAACACCGGACGAAGAAAGAATCACTTTCAATTCAATATAACGTCGCTTCATTTTTTTATATGCTGCCAATTCTTTATCCGTATCTATCATATAATCCTGCAATCTTGAAAACTCTTCCACTGATATTTTCAACATATCACCTTCAGTCATACAATCACCTGCTTTCTTTCACTTTTTTGATTTTGACATAGGTGTAAAGATTTACAGGGAAACCGCCAGCCTTTCTTACTGCACCGTCATATACGTATATCCCATCAGGCTTACATCTACTTCTCTGGCCACTTCACGTCCTTCCCGAATCGCCCATACAACAAGTGACTGTCCTCTATGCATATCGCCGCAGACAAATACATTGGATGCGCTTGTTGCGTATTGCCCTGCTTTTGTCTGCACATTCGTACGTTCATTCAGCTTTACGCCAAATGCATCCGCAATGTATTTCTCACTGCCCAGAAATCCGGCTGCAATCAAAACCATATCAGCCTGTATTTTCTTTTCACTTCCTGCCACTTCTGCCGGAGCCATCCGTCCGGTTTTTTCATCTTTTTTCTGTTCCAGCCGTACCGTAAGCACTCCCGTAAGATTGCCGTTCTTGTCTTTTAAAAACTCTTTGACTGTCGTTTCATAGATACGTGGGTCCTGACCGAAGACCGCAATCGCCTCTTCCTGGCCATAATCTGTCTTACAGACTTTTGGCCACTCCGGCCATGGATTATCTGCAGCGCGGATATCCGGTGCTTTTGGCATCATTTCCAACTGCGTAACGGATGCCGCTCCAAGACGGATACACGTGCCAACGCAGTCATTTCCGGTGTCGCCGCCGCCGATGACAACGACATGCCTGCCTTTTGGAGAAACAAATTTTTTATCTTTTAAATCCGAATCCAGCAAGCTTTTTGTCACACTGCTCAAATAATCCACCGCAAAGAAAATTCCTTTTGCATCACGTCCCGGCGCATGGATATCTCTTGGATTTTTCGCACCGCAGGCTAAAATTATACGGTCATAATCTTTTAATAGCTTTGCTGCCTTGATATCTTTGCCGACATTCACGTTCGTTATAAATTCCACGCCTTCTTCCTGCATCACGGCTGCCTTTAAATCTATGACAGATTTTTCCAGCTTCATATTTGGAATGCCATACATCAACAGTCCGCCGATGCGGTCATCCCGTTCATATACCGTTACATAATGTCCCCTCTTATTTAGCTGGTCTGCTGCCGCAAGTCCGGCCGGACCGGAACCTACAACAGCAACACGTTTTCCGGTACGTACTTTCGGCGGATTTGCTCCTGCTAGACCATGCTCATATGCATATTCGATAATGCCATGTTCATTTTCCTTTGTCGTCACTGCTTCCCCGTAATGTCCGCAAGTACATGCTGCTTCGCATAGCGCCGGACAGACACGGGATGTAAATTCCGGAAAATTGTTTGTTTTTTTCAGACGATGGTATGCCTGCTCCCAGTTGCCGGAATATACAAGATCATTCCATTCCGGAATCAAATTGTGCAGCGGACATCCACTTGCCATCCCTTCAATCATCATGCCTGCCTGACAAAACGGCACACCGCATTCCATACACCGCGCGCCTTGTTTTTGCTGTTCTTCTCTAGAAAGAGGCTGATGAAACTCGTGGAAATGCGAAATACGCTCCTTTGGCTCCTGCGCCCTGCTCGTCTTTCTCTCGTAATCCATAAATCCGGTTGGTTTTCCCATTTCATTCCCCTCCTATCGACCTGCGTTTGCATAAAACGCTTCAATTTGAGCCTGTTCCGCATTCAGACCTTTTTCTTCCATTTGCACGATCGCAAGCATCATACGTTTGTAGTCATGCGGTACGATCTTTTTAAATTTCGGCAAGTATTCACTAAAATGATCCAGCACTTGTTTTCCTTTATCGGAATTTGTCAGATTTACATGCTCCTGGATCATTTCCTTTAATTCCAATACGTCATATTTCGAAGTGATCTCTTCTGAGGAAACCATGCCTTTGTTCAGTCTTGTATACAAATCGTTGTCCTCGTCCAATACATAAGCGATTCCGCCGCTCATACCCGCTGCAAAATTCTTTCCTGTACGGCCTAAAATAACGACGCGGCCGCCTGTCATATATTCACAGCCATGATCGCCAACGCCTTCTACCACTGCATTTGCTCCCGAATTACGCACACAGAACCGTTCGCCTGCCACACCGCTTATAAATGCTTTTCCGCTCGTTGCGCCATACAGCGCCACATTTCCGATAATAATATTTTCATCCTTCTGAAAACGGCTTCCTGCCGGTGCATAGACAATCAGTTTGCCGCCGGATAAGCCTTTGCCAAAATAGTCATTGGAATCACCCACCAGCTCCAGCGTCAGACCTTTTGGAATAAACGCCCCAAAGCTCTGTCCGCCTGCACCGGTACACCGCACAATATAAGTGTCTTCTGCAAGTCCCTGCGGGTATTTTTTCGTAATCTCAGAACCAAAAATCGTCCCGAAAGCCCGGTCTGTATTAGTCACTTCTACGGCAATACTGCGTTTTGTACCGCTGGCAAGCGCGCCTTGAAGCTGGCTGAGCAGCGCTTTTTCATCCTTTGTCTTTTCCAGCTGGAAATTATACACTTTTTTCGGATCAAAAATTACTTTTTCTTTATGATCTGCAAACGGATTGTTTAAAATGCGGCTTAAATCAATCTCCCTTTGCCGTTTGGACAAATCTTCCCGTACACGCAGCAAATCGCTGCGTCCTACCAGTTCATCCACCGTACGGATGCCAAGCCTTGCCATAATTTCACGCAAATCCTGTGCAATAAATTTCATAAAGTTAATAACATATTCCGGTTTGCCGTCAAAACGGGCGCGCAGCTTTGGATTCTGAGTTGCAATCCCTGCCGGACATGTATCCAGGTTGCAGACACGCATCATCACACAGCCCATCGTTACAAGCGGCGCCGTTGCAAATCCAAACTCTTCCGCTCCAAGCAGCGCTGCAATCGCTACATCGCGCCCGGTCATCAGCTTCCCGTCTGTCTCAATACGCACTTTATTTCGAAGGCCGTTTAAAATCAATGTCTGGTGCGTCTCAGACAATCCCAGCTCCCATGGAAGCCCGGCATTATGAATCGAACTTCTCGGCGCGGCTCCGGTACCGCCGTCATATCCGGATATTAAAATCAGCTGAGCGCCTGCTTTTGCAACGCCTGCCGCTACTGTACCAACACCTGCCTCTGATACGAGTTTTACAGATATTCTTGCTTCACGGTTCGAATTTTTCAGATCATAAATCAACTGTTCCAAATCTTCAATCGAATAAATATCGTGATGCGGCGGCGGAGATATGAGTGAGACGCCCGGAGTAGAAAGCCTTGTTTTTGCAATCCATGGATAGACCTTTTTCCCAGGCAGATGACCGCCTTCGCCCGGCTTTGCTCCCTGTGCCATTTTAATTTGAATCTCTTCGGCGCTGACCAAATACCTGCTTGTAACGCCAAACCGCCCGGACGCTACCTGCTTAATCGCAGAGCATTTGTTTAATCCGTCCGGCCCGATCGTCAGCCGCTCAATACTCTCACCGCCTTCTCCGGTGTTGGATTTTCCATGCAGCATATTCATCGCAACCGCAAGCGTCTCATGCGCTTCCTGAGAAATAGAACCATAGGACATCGCTCCGGTTTTAAATCTCGTCACAATCGATTCCACGCTTTCTACCTCTTCGATCGGAACGCCCTGTTTCGGATAACAAAAATCTAACATCCCGCGAATATAGGCATCTTTTTCTTCTGCGTTTACCATCTGTGTATATTTTTGAAACAATGTATAATCGCCCATTCTGGTTGACTTTTGCAGCATATGGATCGTTGCAGGATTATACAAATGCTGCCCGGCGCCGCTGCGCATCTTATGACGCCCTTTGGAATCCAGCGATTCGTCCACTTCCAGTCCAAGCGGATCATATGCGAGTGAATGCAGGTAGTCTACATCGTTTTCTATATCTTTTAACGTAATTCCCCCGATTCTGCTGACCGTATTCGTAAAATATTTGTCAATCACAGATTTATCGATTCCTATCGCTTCGAAAATTTTAGCGCCCTGGTAAGACTGAATCGTGGAAATCCCCATCTTAGAAGCTATTTTTACAATGCCTGACGTTACCGCCTGGTTATAATCATCGACTGCCGCATAATAATCTTTGTTTAACATGTTCAAATCCACAAGCTCTTTGACTGTCTCATGCACCAGATAAGGATTCACCGCGCTGGCTCCATATCCGAGCAGCGTTGCAAAATGATGCACTTCCCGCGGTTCACCGGACTCTAAAATAATAGAAAGTGACGTACGCTTTTTCGTAACGACAAGATGTTCATGAAGCGCCGCTACCGCTAACAGTGACGGTATCGCTACATGATTTTCATCCACGCCACGATCCGACAAAATCAAAATATTCGCACCTTCCCTGTATGCACGGTCAGCTTCCAGAAACAGTCTGTCTACCGCTTTTTCCAGGCTTGTATTTTTATAATAAATAATCGGAATCTCCGCAACCTGAAACCCTTCTACACGCATTGCCCGTATTTTCATCAGGTCGGTATTGGTAAGTATCGGATTGTTTACTTTTAATACCTGGCAGTTTTCCGGCCGTTCTTCTAACAGATTGCCGTCGTCACCGATATATACGCAGGTAGAAGTCACCACTTTTTCACGGATCGAATCAATCGGCGGATTCGTAACCTGTGCAAACAGCTGCTTAAAATAGTTAAACAACGGCTGGTGATCGTCAGCAAGCACCGCAAGTGGTATATCAATTCCCATCGCGCTCGTAGATTCTCCCCCGTTTAGAGCCATCGGCAATATGACCTCTTTCATAGATTCATACGTATACCCAAATGCCCGCTGAAGCTTTTTTAGCTCTTCCTTTGTAAACTGAGGCACACGTTCATTTGGAATTTTCAGGTCATGCAGCTGCACGAGATTGCGGTCCAGCCATTCTCCATATGGACGTTTTCCCGCATAATATTCCTTTAACGCATCGTCTTCTATGATACGGCCGTTCACAGTATCTACCAGCAGCATTTTTCCCGGTCTTAAACGGTCTTTTTTAACGATTTTGGTCGGATCAATCTCCAAAACGCCGACTTCTGACGATAGTATCAGCTGATCGTCGTCGGTAAGATAATATCTGGACGGACGCAGGCCATTTCGATCCAATACCGCTCCCATCAGATCTCCGTCTGAAAATAAGATCGATGCAGGGCCGTCCCATGGCTCCATCATCGTTGCATAATACTGGTAAAAATCTTTTTTCTTCTGTGTCATCGTATCATTATGCGACCATGGCTCCGGAATCATAATCATCACCGCCAGCGGCAGCGGCATCCCGCTCATCACAAGAAACTCCAGCGTATTATCCAGCTGTGCCGAATCTGACCCTTCCGCATGTACGACCGGAAGCACTTTTGACAGTTCGGCGTCCAGCGCTCCGCAGGTCATCGTTTCTTCTCTTCCGAACATTTTATCTACATTGCCCCTGATCGTATTAATCTCACCATTATGCACGATCAGACGGTTCGGATGCGCACGTTCCCAGCTTGGATTCGTATTGGTAGAAAATCTGGAATGTACGGTAGCAATCGCACTCTCATAATTTTTATCCTGCAAGTCTGAAAAAAACATCCGCAGCTGGTCAACAAGAAACATCCCTTTATAAACAATCGTGCGGCTGGAAAGAGAGCAGACATAAGTAAAATCATTGGATTGTTCAAACACCCGGCGCACGACATAAAGCTTGCGGTCAAACGCAATGCCTTTTTCCACATCGTGCGGACGTTTTACAAATCCCTGCATAATATACGGCATACAATCCACCGCTTTTTTTCCCAGTTTTTCCGGCGCTGTCGGCACTTTCCGCCATCCGAGAAACTCCATGCCTTCTTTGTCTACGATGACTTCAAACATTTTCATTGCCCTGCGGCGTTTAAATTCATCCTGCGGAAAGAAAAACATCCCGACGCCAAACTCGCGCTCTCCTCCCAGCTCTATGCCAAGCGGCCTGCACGCCTGAGAAAAGAATTTATAAGAAATCTGCAAAAGGATGCCTACGCCATCTCCGGTCTTTCCTTCCGCATCCTTACCGGCTCTGTGCTGCAGGTTCTCAACAATTTTTAACGCATTTTCCACTGTAGCGTGTGTCTTGATTCCTTTTACATTTACGACTGCGCCAATGCCGCAGTTATCATGTTCAAAGGAAGGATCGTACATACCAAGCGGCTTGGAGCTGCTTTCATTTTGCATGTATCTTGTCATAATGGTTGTTCCTTTCTGTTTGTATGCATAACTGAAATTATTTTTTTGCTTTTTTTCTGGTAACAACTATACAACTTTTACATGGTAAAGTAAATATATGATTTGCTGTAAATTGTCAGATTATTGTATAATTTTTATTTTTAGCTTTTATATTTTGACAATATCCGTAATTTTCTTTTGTTTTTATAGTTATGTAAACTAGAATTTCACTGCAGTCCCAAAAATTCCTAATAATATTAAGTGTTTTCATTTTCGTTTTTCCGGCTTATATCGGGCAAAAAAACGTAGTAAGAAGTCGAAACATTTTACTACGTTTATAATTGAATTATTTTACTGAATCATTTACCGTTCTTTTTGCAGCAAATGAAATTCTTCCTGCAACTTTTTCAGCCGGTCTTCTCCTCACGCTTCTCCTCGTTTTTTAAACATAACAACAATTATCATATTATGCAATACACAACGCTCACACACTCCATGCTTCCTGTAAATGATACATTTTTGCATAGGTTCCTTCCTGTTCTAATAATGCTTGATGTGTTCCATCTTCAATAATTTTTCCATTCTGGAATACAATGACCCGATCGGCCCTTTTGGCAAAACCAAGGCGGTGAGAAATAAACAGAACCGAGCGTTTTGCAGCTAATTTATAAATTAATTCATAGATCTCTATTTCTGAAATAGGATCCAAGTATGCCGTTGGTTCATCTAAAATCCAAACATCTGCTTCACGGTTAGCAAGCAGCCTGGCAATTGCTAATCTCTGCCATTGTCCTTTTGAAAATTCAATCCCCTTCTCCAACTGTCCCAATTTCGTATGGATTCCTTTCGGCAGGCTTCTGACTTTTTCCGTCAAGTCAACCGCTTCTATAAGTTCCCATATTTCATCATCCGAACATCTTCGCTCAGGGCAGCCAAACATGATGTTTTCCTTTATCGTCGCCTCATATTGCGTAAAATCCTGAATAATTGACGAAATATGATTGATATTGCGTCTTTTTACAACTCCACACTGCGGATCCGCTAATGATAATATCAGATTAACGCTGGTTGTCTTTCCGCTTCCATTCTCTCCAACAACCGCAACCTTTTCCCCACGCTTGATTTTCAAACTTAAAAAATCTAATGCTTTATATTCCGACTGCGGATATTTGTATACCACCTGCTGAAATTCAATGTCCTTACTGTCATTAGAATTTTCCTGATTCTCTTTATATCCCATAACCTCTTGGAATGCAGTGATAAAACTCTGTTTTGCTCTGAATTTATCAAAAACTTCCTGAACTGCTGCCATATAATTGGATATATTGGCCAGCATCGTATTTGCCATAACGAAAAAACCTATCTCATATCTGCCATTCATAATCCCATAGGTAATATATAGCAGCATCAAAAACCGCGGTATATAAAACAAGCTTTGAGCCATCTTTATACACAATTCCATTTTTTTATGGATTTTCATCCGCAATTTTACTTCCATCTCATAAGCATCTTCCCATTTATGCAGAAAATACTTATAAAGCCGGTGAAACTGATATTCCTGATGAGTTACTTTATCCCCGCACAGTTCAAAATAATATTTTTGCCTCTGCGCGTATGGGCGTATTTCCTGCCAAAACCTTCCTGCAGTATCTTTGATTTTCATACCAACTTTATTAAAAATGAATAACACACCTAAAAACATGAACACAGCTAAAAGATTGATCCGCGAAAGATAATACCCATACACGATAAGCATTGGAATGATGCTGATTAAAAACATACTTTTTTGAAGAATTTCAATGAGTTCATCCAATGTTCTCACCCTACATTCCTGTATTTGTAAAAAAGCTTTCTGCGTTTCAAAGTATTCCCATTTGATGCTAGAAAGTTTCTCGTTTAGTTCTTTATGATAATGGTATGAGACTTCGGCTATTAGTTTATTTTCGATCAGCTCCTGCAGCCACCCTACTATTTGAAAAAACACAAATACAACCAGATATCCTATCATATTCGGAATTACTTCATCCATAGAAGTTTCATTCGTAATCAAATAATATGCCGCATTCACATTATATTCTGTATAACCCAATAATACAAAAGAATGAACTGCACTCACCAAATACAATAACAAGCAGCAGATATATACTACAGGATTTGACAAAAAAGCATAATTATTTGCATATTTAAATACTCTTCCCATATCTACCCCTCTTTTTTTATTCATACAATTGTTTCTGCGCTTGAAACAATGTATAATACTGCCCTTTGCATCTCATAAGTTGTTCATGAGAACCGTCTTCCACAATCACGCCTTGATTCATGAACAATATGCGATCCGCCATTTTTGCAAATCCAATCCTGTGTGAAATTAAAAGCGCCGTTTTTCCGTTTATAATTTTACGAAATTGTCCGAGGATTTCCATCTCTCCAATCGGGTCAACTGCTGCTGTAGGCTCATCCAAAATGAAAAAATCTGGTTCCCCCATATACGCTCTTGCAAGAATAATTTTTTGCCATTGCCCCCCTGATAAATCCTGTCCATTCCTGTCGTATTCTTTTCCCAAAATCGTTTCTGCTTGTTCTGGAAGCCTTTGTATTAAATCCTGAAGACCAGCCTGTTCGACAGCTTTTTGAATCGACGTCTCAGACGCATCCTCTATCCTTCCAATTTTAATATTATCCTTCAAAGATAAAGCATATTTCGTATAATCCTGAAATCCGATTCCAAATTTCTTGAACACACTTTCTTTATCCACTTTTTTTATATTATATCCATTTATTAAAATCTCACCTTGGTAGTCCTCCAATATTCCACATATTAATTTCGAAAACGTACTTTTTCCACTTCCATTATACCCTAAAAGACAAACGATCTCCCCTTTCTTGATTGTTACATTTATTCCATTAAGTGCCTTCGCATTCTGATTTGGGTATGCATAACATAAATCTTTTACGACTAATTCCTTGAATTCTTCCTGATCGAATCTTTGTCCATAACTTGTGATTTGTCCCTCATCCTTTTTTTCTATACTATGAATGGAATGGACGAACTTTTCGAATGCATCAATATATTCTAGTTTTTCAATTATTTCTTTGCTGAAAATGTCAATCAGGTTATTCATTTCCTGCATCAGTATCATCATCATTCCAAACAGAAATGTAAAATCCCCCACTGTCATTTTCCCGGCATTTACTAAAGAAAGAAAATAGATCGTTAATATTACAGAAAGGATTTGCTGGATTATGATTGGAAGCTTGCTATAAGTAATGAGTTTCCGCTCCAGCTTATACTTTTTACTTATATATGCAAGATAAGACTCTCTCCATTTTTTCAAAAATAAATCTCTCAGTCCAAAAATCCTCAATTCTTTAGCATGCTTTCTTCCAGCCAATAATTCAGAATAATAGTTTGCTTTTCGTTCCTCCGGAATCAGCTGTTTATTTAACGCCACTTTACTTCTGACCGAATATCTATTAATCACAATCATCAGCACTGAGCAAAACAACATGACAAGTAACATCCAATGGCTGAATATCGTAATCGCCGTTATTGCCAGAATAAGGGAAACTATAACTCCCAACAGCTTATTCCATATCGTCAGACAGATTTCCATTGCACTGTCTATATTCTCTTTTATGAACTCATAATTATTGTAAAATTCCGAATCGTAAAAATCATCCTGTTTTTGCTCATATGCCTGTTTCATAAATGCCTTATAAAATAATATTTTTACCTTTTTTATGCACATGAAATTAAGCATTTCCGTGAAATTACTATTATTTCCGCTGATCATATTACAGACAAATAGAAATAAAAACGCATATAATACAATCTGCTTATCTGAATAAGACACCACATAATTTGCAATATACTTAAAAGAATAAGTAACACCAAATCTTGCTAATGCCGCTAAAACAACATATAAAATATTCAACAAAAAAACAAAAGGCGCTGTTTGAAATGAAATTTTACAATAATATGCGGTTTTTCTCATAACTTTCCTCCCGCTATAGGACATTACCTTTTTCCAATCCATATTTACGTATCTGCTCCAGTTCATAGGCGCTCAAGGTTCCAGCTTTAAAAAGATTGACATATTCATCCGTTACGCTTTGATTAAAAATGAGGCAGTCATCCGAATTTATAGTAACTTTCATGCCTTCATGGAACATTTCCCTTATCGGATGTTCTTTATAGTTTTTCACTCTTCCCATCATGATATTGCTGCCTGGACATACATGAAACCAGATACCCTGTTCTGCACAATATCTCATTGCCGACTTCTCGTTACAAATAGATATCCCATGATTCACTTCATCAAGTTCTAACACATTTATCACATGCATAATATTCTTCCAAGCGCCAAACTCCCCAACATGCGCCCGCAGACAAAATCCTTTTTGCTTCGCTTTCCTGAATAGCTCTTTAAAGTTTTGAACCCGATCCGTATCTTCCCTGCCACAAATATCAATAGAACAAAACCAGTTCCTATCTATGATCGTTTCCAGCAATTCCATCTCTTTTTCCACATCACAATCCCATTTTAGCGAAATTTCCGGATAGAATACGATGTCATCCGCATACTTATTTCTAATTTTATTAATAATAAACATAAAATTAGAAATATTCCCCCAATACTTTATTTCTTCTAAAGTAAAGCTCATACAAAGAACCTTTATTCCATCCTCATGGCATTGAACAAAAGCAGCCTCTATCCGCTTACAGTAACCTGTTTTTCCGGGAAATTCACAACCAATTTTTTTGGTGATCCACCATTCCAGTTCTTCTATAGATACAAATCTTTCGCTTGGCGCCTGAACTTCTTTTCCGAAATATTGATTTAAATAAGACAGCCTCCCGCCATTTGATCCATGGTTATGCAAGTCGCTCTTAGCAATCTGTTTTATCTTATCATAATCATTTTCTCGTAAACTTGATTCTAGTAAGCTACTCATTGGACGTCATCCTGTTCACATAATCTATCACAACAATCTCCTCTTTCTCTGTTAAAATTTGTCTCCTTAATGCCGCAATATTCTCAGCATACTTCGCATTGTACAATAATTCATCCAGCAGTTTTTCTATATCATCCGCAGAACAACGGACGGTTTTCCTTTTTAGTATTCTGTCAATCATGCTTTTGACTAACACATCGCTTTTTATCCCTATTTGAAAATAAGTAACCCTGGCGGCATTTCCATGCTGATCATATGAACAGGGTACAACAAATATTGGCGTCCCATAATAAATACACTCTTTGATTGTTCCAAACCCGCCATGGCATATAACTGCATCAAAATCCCGGATGATATCCAACTGATCAACGCTCGGCACAACTGTAATATTCTTACAGGGTCTAATGCATTTAGCATGCTTTTCGTCCATTTGCAGGAGCATATGCCAATCGCTCCTTTTCTCCAATACACATACAAGTACATTTAGAAAGGAAATCATCTTACTATATCGACTGTTTAATGTGCCAAATGTACAATATATATTTTTCTTTCCATTTACCTTATAAAGACAATGGCCCGATTCTCTTTTTTCAGATACGCCTAGCCCCCAAAAAAATATTGACTCGTTTTTGTAAAGATTAAATTTTCCCGGCCCTAATAACAGTTTTGGATAATCTAAATAATATCCGTCTAACCCATACAATAATTTCTTACCGTATTTTTTAGAATCATAAACACAATTATGCCATCGAGATTTATTCTTTTTTACAAGATGATGAAATTCTAATCTCATAAAGCGGCGCAGCCAATGTAACAGTGAAATCATATTCCTGTTCCCATATTTCTGCGGAAGATAACCACTCGTATTTGGCGGACAGTATAGATTTATCCTATCTGCGCCACAGCAAAGCGAATAAAGCAAAATTGGTAAATCAAGCTCACAAACAACTTCAAAATACATTGGAAACCGGGATACCGGAAAAAGTACCATTCCTGCCTTGTGTATACTTAAAATCTGCTGCAGTTCTTCTTTCTGTGCAAGCCTTTTTTCCCTATCTTTTACACCAGGCTCCTTATCACAGGATTTTATAAGTATGTATTCATATTTGTACTCATTTGCAAGCTTTCTGGTTTCCTGATATCCTACAAATATAACCCGATGCCCATTTTTCATCATTTTGTCCGCAAAATCCATGAGGGATATAAAATGGCTTATAAACGGACTTAAGAAAACTATAAGATTCATTTTTCATACCTTGTTGGCTATGAAAACACCCGCGTCTTTCCTGACCCGAAATTCTTTGGTTTTTTCCATAAATTGCTTTATCTTATTTTCAAAAATCTGCTTTTTCTCTCCCGTCAATTGTTCCTGTGCTTTGCTACCTGACAGAATATATTCGATTAAATCCTGAGCCTGTGTTATAATCAGCGCATCTTCATGCCTTACAGTCTTAACATTTTGATATACTTCTGCTATGAAATCCAATCCATTCTCAAGAGTAAACCTGTCGGACTTACGCTCGTTATCCAATACCACATACTGTCTGGTCAATAAATCCAATTCTTTCAAATGATCATGCCCAAAGGTAGAAGCATAAAAATAACCCCCATGTTTTAGTACACGTCTTGTTTCTTCTATTGCATTGTTAATATCTGGAACATGATATAACATATGGTTGGCAATCACCAAATCAAAGACTTCCTCTCCAAATGGAAGCTTTTGGATATCTCCCTGTTTATATGAAAATTCGGTGCCTTCAATCTCTCCAATATTGGATTCTGCTTCCTGCAGCATGCCTTTTGACATATCCAGTAGCACGATCTTGCACCCTTTTGGTATTCTCATACGATTTTTTCTCCATAGCATCCCTGGTCCACATCCGCACTCCAGAATTTTCATATTCTTTCGAATATCCATCTGTAAAAATACCCATTCATGAAATCCTTGCGGATTCACACTGTATTTTTCATGCAATTTTATTCTTGCATTTAAATTTGCAGGTGTACGGTACTGTTTTAAATCTCTACTATCATTCATCTTTGTTCTCCTTTTTCTCCTTTTTCTATCAGGTATCTTAATTGATTCTGCGGATAATTATAAAACTCAATGCTTTCATATAAGCTATCGCTTACACTATGGGAATCCGATCCAACCGTAAAAAAATATCCAACTTTTGCGGCTTCTTTTTTAATATCATCCATTGTCGATCTGTAATTCGATTTGTTAATTTCATATGCCACTATCTGATTATAATTCCTTGGGATATCTGTTTCCAATAAGTCCAGCTGCTCTACTTCCGGATGCGCTAAAATATAGAATCCACTGCCTTTCAAATCGCCAAGATCTATTTGCCCATATTTATTTACAGTAAGTATCCCCAGCGCATCGCCATGGAAATCATGATCATCAATTCCTACCGGCGCTAATAACGGCAGTAAAAGATACCCTTTTTGTTCTATTTCCTCATTTTTATGCCGTTTTTCAAACCGCTTTAAAGCCTCTAAGTATTTCTCTCTCCGATCGATACAGGTATCCGAGCAGACCATTTCATATACCAAATCTTTAACAGGATTCACACCAATTCCCTTTTCTATAAAATGATCAAAAATATAGTCCACAAGACTATTATATCCTGGTGTCTTTTCATTTGATTTTTTTAAAAAATCTTTATAACCTTCATAGGTTATTTCTATGTTATAATCTTTACATATCTTCTGCAAAGCATAGTTTTTATGAATTCTGTCAAATTGTATCCTGCTCCTGTTCCAAAAAGCTCTTTCATTGATCTTTAGATTGCGCATCACAGAATCGCTTTTCGGATCAATAAAATATTGCAATAAATGGCACAATCCATAATACTTCTCATAATAAACTGTATATTCGACTCCTGGAATGATAACCGGACTATTATCAACATACTCTTTCTTCTCAGCATATAATTGATAAAGTTCATCATAAATTCCTACCGCATCATGATCCGTAACTGACATGATATCAAACTGATATGCTTTTGCTCTTTCTATTTTTTCTATTAAATGGTCTTGCCCATCACTTGAATATTTAGAATGTATATGCAAATCTGTACGGTAGTATGCTCTGTTTTCTGAAACCAGATTTTTCAGCCTTTTTATCACATAATCATGGTACATATTCCAAAAAAAGCTATTGTTCTCCATTAAATTCTTCCCCTAATATCTCTATGATCTCATACATATTCCCTATGATATAATCCGGTGCTTGCCCATGCATCTTCGGCAAATATTTTTGTTTCTCCTTATCACGAATCAGCAGAGCTGCTTTCCAGCCAACTAAATGAGGTCCCATAATATCTGACCCCACCGAATCACCTACATGTAAAAAATGTACTCCCTCCATATGCAGTGCCTTTTCAACATAACAGTAAATCTCAGGAGCCGGCTTTGCGTAACCGATATCAAAGGAATAAAATTCATGTTCAAAAAATTCCGGCAATATGTTTTCTTTTGTATCTCCGATACAACAATGGTTTGCTATGGCTATCAAGATATAGCCTTTTTCTTTTAAAATTTTTAATACCTCTATTACATCGTCATAAATATAATAAGAACTCTGATACCCCTGAATATATTCCTTAAGCAACTCAACATGAATTCTTTTTTCCATCACTTCTTCGTTTAAAATCTGTATGGCTTCATCTACGCTCATCCTTTTAACCATTAAAAATTTTTTTACAATCCAGACAGCCCTTTGTTTTGTAATTCCAAGTATTTCGGACAATCCCCCAACGAATGAAGTTCCACACGTATTTAAGATCGTTCCTCCCAAGTCAAAACTCACCACAGATATCATAACAACCTTTTATTAACTCCTTTTTCGATTTCATTACAGAATCAGCAAACATCTTATATTTTCTGCGGCTTATTTTCTCATTCTTGTGCAATAATGTTATAATCTCAAACACGATATCATATCTGGACATATCATTCACTGCTAATTTCACTTCTATAGGAGCAGACATCATGCTTTTATCCTGATATCCTAAAATGGAAATACTGCGATTCCCCTTATCATCAAACAATAGCTGCCGGATAACTGATGGATAGCCATGAAAAACAAATACTACCGGTGTGCTTTCCCTGATTCCATTCCACATATGAAAAAACTCGTTTTCATCTCCTAATTTTCTATCCATAAGCCTCAAATTAATTAAGGAAAGAAATAAGACACGTATGCCACCTAAATTTCTATCAATCCAGCTTCTGCATGCATTTGCTTCCGCAAAAGCACATTCACCAATTAGGACAACAACGATATCATATACTGCAAAATCATATTGTAAATTCCAATAAACAATCCCCCTGCCGACCGCTTTTCTTGCCTCAGAAAGATTCAACACCTGCTGCACCGGATTTTTCGTTATTACAACTGCATTAATCCGGTTTTTCGTTAATAACATTTTTTCTAATATAACTAAAAACATATTTCCGTCAACCGGAAAATATACATGAATAAAATTCCATTGTTTTGCTGTTAGTGCATTCAAAAATTCCGGGTTTTGATGAGAATAAGTATTTTTCCACCATAAACTTGTTAAAATAATATTTAATGATCCTACTTCTTTTCTCCATTTTAAAAGCTTTGCCTGATAAATGTATTTCTCATACTGCGCCAACATACTCGTCATAATTGGCGCAAAAGCTTCATATGTTACTATCAATGGAATGCCTCCAGTTTGAATATATCCCTGACTCCATCCCATACATATATTTTCGTTTAATACCTCCAAAACCTTTCCATAACCCTGCGTGCAGTTTTGAGCAAGCACATACAACTGATTAGATTTTAATTCATCCGGTGACATTACTCTCACATTACGATTTTTATGAATCACCTCGCACAAATATGTATCTGCCCTCTCCATGCTGCTGACTACTTTTCCTTTGGTATTTTCAAATTTTTCTAACTTAGGAAGTTCCTGAACATAAGAGAAATATTTACCATATATGCGGCTCAGACAATCTCCAACACATAAGTTTTCTTTCGGCAAAATATTCAATACTTCTTTCCGTAAACTACCATCTACGCTAAAGATGCTTTCCGGCTTATAGCTCTTAAGCCAGTCTTCCAAATATCTTAAACTGCAATCATTACTCCTAATATTTTCAATCGGAATTTTATGAGTATCAATGCCAGTCATATGATGCCCATCATGCAAAGGCATGGTCCATCCTTTTTCTGACTTTACAATCAACAATGGAAGCTTATTTCTGCAACCTTTCTTATGCATATCACTCACCTTCACACCTATCTTATCAAAAGCTGCAGCCATGGGTTCATAACAAGCCTCTGTTATAACAGGCTCATAACCAATCCCTGAGAAATATTGTACAAGCTCTTCATCAGAAAAAAAGGATAAAACAGAAGGATTCCCCATCTTATATCCATTTAAGTGTATAATCGGTATCACAATGCCAGAATTTGCATCTTTAAGCAGTCTGCTTGCCAAAAAGGATGCTGTAATCGTCCCTGATTCTGTTTCACCATCCCCAATCATACAAAAACATACCAGATCTGCTTTATCCATGACTGCTCCTTGTGCAACAGCCATAGAATAGCCTAATTCTCCACCATCATATATGGTTCCCGGCATTTGCGGATTAATTTCCGATCGAATGCCATAATATCCACAGGAACGGACAAATTTTTCCACCCCTTCTTTGCTGAAATCAAACTCTTTATAATACCTTTTCAACGTTCCGTCTAAAAACAAATTAGACATTAACGCTGCACCTGCATGTCCTACTCCAATAACCACCATAGTATTTAATCTGTATTTTTTTACAAACAGATTAATATGAGCATAAATATAGTTTATTCCAGGACTCGTTCCCCAATGCCCGCTGAAACGTTCCTTTAAATCATTAAAACGCAACTCCCTTTCCATAGTCAGATTGTCCTGCAAAAAAATCTGAGCTACTGTTAAATAATTGGCAGCTCTCCAATATAGATCAATCTCATTCTTTGTATGATTTATATCCTCACGCATTCCAGTTTTTCCTCTCCAAAAGCGAAATACCACAAAGGTCTGTAACATTCCCAGGATTGATGCCTTTCTGCTCTGTTTTTAAACTTATATTCTATGAATTTTCTAACCGTCAAATAATAATCCATCCTCCGGGCATCTGCGCTCAACAGCTCATAATATTCCGGAACATGTGGTTGAAAAATGTTAATAAGCGGAAAACTGTTTGATACATCCACGAATTTATCAAGCCATTTTAACGTATCCTTTAATGAATCCAGTCCTAATACATAAATAATATTCGTTTTAAATCCATACGTTTTGCATCTTCGCATATAGTCTCTATAGGTATCCAGTTCTATTTTACTCTTAACATCTTTCAGCATTCTATCACGGCCGGTAAAGCATTCCACAGTAAAGGTATACATAAATTGTGCAACTTGTTCTTTTATTTTTAAATAGGCATGTTCACTCACAATTTCAGAACCGATATAGTGGAATTGTCCGGTAAATCCCATCTGTGCTATAACGTCATATACCATTAGCAAATGCCTGAGCGCTTTTTCCTCTGTCCCAAAACAACCAGTACAAACAGTTATTCTTTCCATATCTGCAAGACTTAATAATCCTTTGTCTTCCATCAAACCATGAAAATGATTTCTCAATTTCTCTACGGTATCTAAATTATCGTCTTCACTGTTCAACTCAAGATTATTCGGACAAAATCGACAACCGCGGCAACTGCTTCGCCTGTTCGAGTTTAAAGTAATCACCTTGCTATTTTTTCTAAAATAACTAGATGCACAATCATCATTTTCAACATTGATCGTATCTGCAACATACTCACCATCTAAAAAAATTTTTCCTTTTACCATATGAAACGGAGTTTCCGGATGATTTGCAAGCCCCATATAAAACTGCTCTGATTCTTTGTCTCTCAAAGACAATCTCATCCTCAGACGCGGCTGCTCCATATCCGCATCGACACCCATCGCATTTAATGCAATCATTATAATGTCTTCTGTTGGCATCTGATACTTTTCCGCATAATATCTAACATCTTCCACGCACCGAATCATATACTCTCTTTCTTTCCGGTTTATGATACTTCTAATAAAGTCTTCTTTTCCGTTCGTATACGCATCACGATCTTCTGAAAACTGCAGACTTAACTGCTTTTTTAGCTTCGCATATTCATTCCGACAACACTCGTGCGTATTCAGAAAGTTGCAAAAAAAAGTATGATTTTTCCATCCTATGCTCCCATATTCATATACATGCAGATAATGAGTCCGGCACGTTTCTTCGCCCTTTGCAAAAAACAGGCGATTCTCATCTCCTCCATTTTGCCGATAATAATATCCATTATGTTCCAAAATATCCTTTACAGCGTTTACATCTTTCCAGTTTTTTAATCCAACGGCAATATCTATGATCGGCTTTGCTGAGATTCCCTTTATAGCTGTACTTCCAATATGCTGAATATCAATGATATATTGTCCCAGCAGCAGTCCCAGTCTGTTCCTTTCCTCTTCAAATGCTAGTTTCCAATATCCATTGTTATCAAATGCTAACATTACTTTTCCTCTTTCCAATCCAATCATTGCTCTTTCTCCTTAACCAATTCCATCATATTCTCCCCGTCCCGAATGATCTTTTTATTAATATTAACTATTGCCCTTTGGTTTTTCTCACTATGCCTCCTCACTTCCATCATGAGTATATACCTGATTTTTTTCCAGTCAATGATATGATTTTTCAACGCTGTTAAAACAGACTCTCCGCTTCGCCCAGTATCAGATATGGTCAAATACATCAACCATTGCAAATACGGTACTATTTTAAATGAAATAGCAAAGCTGATTCCCTGCAGATAATAATTTCTATTTTCGCTTGCAAGTCTGCTGTTTAAATCATAGAAAAAATCTTCATACCAATACATACTGTCCAAAGCCTTTTCCATTTCTTCCTTTACGTCAAACGTTATATTTAATGATACTTTCCTTTCCGGCAGCTCTATTATATATAGCTCCATATTATGATACGCTGTACTATATGCTGCTCTTTCCAGATCTTCAAACAAGATCTTCACCGTCGTGCCTACTTCTGTATCTAAGACTGTTACACAACCATCCTGAACTTCTTCTATCAACAAAAAATGTTTATTATGTATGCTCCCATAATATTCCTGCATATATTTTAAATAATATTCATCTGCATTGATAATCAAATAATTGCCCTGCTCCAGACAGTCTCCTATCAATGTTTTTAAGGAAGTTACTTCTTCACATTTCTTGATTTTTAATAAAATATTCGCATGATTAAAATAATTTCCGATTGCCTTTTGAAAATCAAATAATTCACTGCCATAAAACTCGATTGGCTGGTATCCCCAAGGATTTTTCCCGTATTTTTCAATCAATTGATCTACTTCCAGTTTTTTATATCTGACTTTGTATCCCTGAAATATCGATAACCACTCGTTACAATAATCATTGCCTTCAAGAATCATTTGATAATAGGTACCTAAACAGTTCCATAATCTATTTTCCCCAAATTTTATCTCTCTGATCGATCTCATTTTTGTATTCCCTGCTTTTATCTTTGAGTTTCAGCAAATATTGATATGAAATTTTTCGATTCCAACGGATTTTCCCAAATTTATCACCCTCTTTATGAAAGTCGCTCCCACCTGTAGACAGCAAATTATATTTCCAAGCCAAAAACCGCAAAAAAAATTGATCAAATAATCTATTTTCTGCATGAAAACTTTCAATCCCACACAATCCTTTTTTTGTTAAATCTCCTACAGTTTCTTCAAGTTTTTTTAAATTTTTGCTAACTCTTTTTGGATGAGCTAAAATAGCCGTTCCGCCTTCCAGTCGTACCAATTTTAGCAAACTATGCGCATCGATATATTCACGAATATAAACAAATTTATTGCCTTTTTTGTAATCGATATAATTGCGCAAATTTCTTTTTTCCAATGCTTCTATCTTTTGGGCAAAAACTCCATCCAAATCAAATTCATAAACCAGGATATGAATAATGGCATTCCTGTAAACAGCGCTTACTTCTATTCCTGCAATCACTTCTAATCCATACGCTTCACTCTTTTGCAAACACTTTTTGACACCTTTGAACGTATCATGGTCTGTAATGGCTATTGCACACAGATTGTGCATATTTGCCTTTTCTATAAGTTCTGATACGGATAAATTTCCATCCGATGCTCTTGAATGAATATGCAAATCTATACATTTTTTAGAATGCATTACTTAAGTCCTCAATTATTTTAATCACATTAGCAACGGTATCCAAATCCTCTGGGGAAAGCATCTCATAAGGGAACTCTATGTCAAAAGTACTCTCAATGTCCATGATAAATTCTACAAAATCAACCGAATTCATATCAAGATCCTTGATCTGTTCTGTTTCATGCATCTGACGTCCTACTCTATCGAAAAGCATTTCCGTTACTTTTCTACTTATATCTGTTTTACTCATTGCATCCTCCTCTGCTTACCATTTCGTTTCACATATTAATCTTGAAAAAAGATGCCGCTTATAACAGCTAAACGCCCTTTTTCTTTTTTGACACTGATTATAACATCTCCTACCAACAACAACGACACATAGACGCCCTCGTCAATATGTTTTAGTTCCTGATTCCAATAAACGGTATGATCATATTTTGAAAAAGCCTTTATTCTTAAATCCGTATCCCAGCGCTCATAATCCACGAAATACAAGCTTACATTTCTTTTCTGAGAACCAGGTATAACCAAATTAATCCAAAATTCCTTTTCATGTTCCTGATAGGCCATAATCCTGCCTGCTCCACTTTTCTCCGAAACATTCAAAAGCGCACGCCTGTCTTTGCTGTCCTCATCCCATACAAGTACATACGAATTTTTAAATAAAATACTTTGCCTTGTCAGATAATCTGGCAATTGGATATTTCCACCTGCTATATAGTACCCTGCCATACCATATTTTTTATTCCAATCGCCTTTTGTATCTGTATCCATAGACAGCAAAACACTGCTGCTGCATTCTGCTGCATCCTCATTTACATCCTTACATCCAAAAATCATTTTTTTCACAGAACATACTTTCCCCATACACACCAACTGAAACTTATGATATCCGGTATGAATTTCTTTCATCGTGTACAGAACTTCCCCGTTTTCATAGAAACTCATTATGATCCTGTTTTTATCAATCGGATGTCCGTCTATCATAAACTGTACCTGATTCTTTTCGTAATCATGCTCATCTAATACTGCCTCTGCATAATTCCCCCAGAATAGTGTTTGTAAATATGCCCCTTCTTTCCTGACAAATGCTATATCGTTTTTCTTTTGCCATGGGCCATCATACTCTATACACATATCTCGATATGACATTTCCCTTCTTTCCGTAAGCGTATCAAAAGCGGCAACATCCAAAATGCTTTTGGCAAATTTTAATAATATTTCTTCTTCTTTTCCTTTAGTATCAAGCAGTAAATCTGTAATTTGCTGCAACCGTCTTTCACTTTTATTCCTATTATAGAGCAAAGCTAACGTCCTGATCCTAAAGTTTAAATTTGTAAGCTGATCTAATTCCATACTAAGCGCTTCATAATTCTTCAGTTTACGGCCATTGCACAATTTTTGCACTATCAAAGATAAACATTTTTTATGTTCATAAAGAATATGAAAAATCCGTATATCCAAAACGTAATTGTATTTTCTACTATTGTGGCATTCCTTCACTAATTCCTCATAAATATTAAGTCCATAATAGTATTCACAATCCTGTCTTTTTCTAATATCATGAAAAGAGACATATCCAGATACTCTTCCTTGGACATAATCCAGTATTTCTTTTCGAATAACCCACGGATGAAAACTTATTTCTTCATGAATCACTGTTTTACGCCTATACTTTTTTATTCCACGAAGCCAATCCTTTTCTAAATCAATATCACAGGCTTTTTCCATCTCAATATAAGATATCAAAAACCCCATATACTTTCTGCCATTCAGAAAATCTTTCGCCAAAAAAGCTTGATTAACATCATCAAATCCATATATAAACACATCATGGATTCTATGTTTTTGTAAATAGACATCCTTATCAGCGGATACAAAATAATAATCAATCAGTAAGTAAACATAGAATCCATTCGCTATAGCTCCTTTGATATGACTAACATATGAAACTCTGCTGTCATGAAATTCTTTTCTTGTTATATACTCAGCTTCAAGGAAAGGCAAATTCTCCATAAATTCTACAATATCTACACCAATACTAAAATCAAGTCTTTTATATGTCGCATTGTATGCCAGCGGAATATATGCATCCAGTATTGCACAAGCATATTTTTCTTCATTTCCCAAAATCGACATATAACATGCATGATGCGGATAAGAAGTGATAATTGGATCTGCACATGGCAAAATTACCTTTTCGCTATAGATATTGTTCATAGATATATCCTCTTAATTATATTTGTAACAGAAAAATAGATTATACTCTTAGTAAATTATATCATACATTTGTTTCTTGTCAAGTTTATAAAAAATAATTTTATTTAGTATTTTCCGAGCTGTATTTGACAAATCAAAAGAGAAATACAATTTGTCATCACTCACCTTGTCATTTACTTAAAGGAAAATCACCAATCAAAGTATTTATTCAATTATAAAAGAGAGCAACTTATTATGAGTGCAATAGATATTTTAATAAAACGATGAGTGATAATTGATGAAATAGAGAAAATGGAGTTTATCTGTTTAAATTTATTATTGCAATTAATGGAAAGGTATGACGATAAGTCAGATCCAACTGCTTTAGTAAATTAATTGAATCAGACTGGAAACAGGTATATAATAGTTCCAAATAATACATAAGTGCGGATAAAATGATTTTAAAATGATTTTGATATTCATGATGGATCTCACAATATTGTAATAATGTTAGCAGTATTATCACAAATATAAAATAATATGACGTTTTTTCATAAATAATTTACGGACAGTCTTTTATCCTACATAAACATTCACAGTATATTTCCTTTCCAGGTCAGATTCTTAAAAATTTCAGTGTTTTACCTTACCTCTTTCCATCATAATTACGTGATCCGTTTTATCAAAACATTGTACCTCATGGTCAACAATTACAATTGTTCTTTAAACATTGCGCCATTCATAAATAAACTTTTCTCTTGTTTCTTTATCTGAACCGGAAAATGGTTCATCTAAGAGAAGTGTATCAGCATTATATAACATAACGATCAGGATTGATAATTTTCTTTTCATACCTTTTGAATACGCATCTACATCTCGAATTAAATCGTCAAAAATTCCAAGTATAGACGCATAATATTTCAATTTATTAGAATTGTATCACAATTCTCATTCGTTTTTAATTTATATTTCTAAAAATGACTTTTTATGACATAAAAGATCTATATCAAAAAAATCCTCTCGCATCAAACCTTCGTTCCATGCAAAAGAATTTCTCTAATTGCTCTATGTCACTTTCAAATATCATCATCTACCGAATGTTCTTTTTCAAATTATTCCCATAAGACAAAATATTCACTTCAAAAGAAAAAAACGCAGTAAAAAGCCGGAACATTTTACTGCGTTAAAAATGAAATTATTTTACTGCATCATTTACCGCTCTTTTTGCAGCAAATGAAATTCTTCATATAACTTTTCCAAAAGCTGTGAATTTTCAGAACAAATCACCTGATTGATCTCATCTTCGCGTCCCTGCTGTTTTAAACAACGAAACAACTTTTTCAGACGGTCTTCTCCCCTGGCCTCTCCTCTGGCTTCTCCCCTGGCTTCTCCCCTGGCTTCTCCTCGTTTTTCAAACATACCAACAATTGTCATAATTTCATCCGCCTCCTTCTCAATACTTTTAGAATATAATGCATATGGATTATATTCCGGATCCCCTGCCTTTCTTATAAATACAGACTGCAGATACCGGATCAAAGCATCCCCGGATTCTCCCAGATCTGCAAAATCCTCTGACAAAAAAACAAGGCACAGATGAATCAGATCTGCCTGTCGATTTAATCGGCTGACAGCTGCATCAAATTCTTCTTTCTTTTTCTCACTAAAATTTTGACTTTCTTCCATTCGGCTATTGATACCGGAAATCATCAGCTCATGCCGGGAATATTGTAATATCTTCGGTATATTATTTACGATGATCCATACAGAATATACGGGTTTTAAACTTCCATAATCCTCATCTTTTACATTTGTGAGCTGGCGGCTGATCATCCTGCTGCAATAATAAATGCCTCTTTTTGGAATCGGATAGCCCGGATTTCTCTCTCTTTGCATTTCCAGGTCAAAATACAAATCCACATATAATACATCTGCGGTATCTGGAAGTCTGCAGCCAGCAACCACATCATAAAATGTCTTTGATTCATCTCCCTTCCCCACATCTTCCATACCTATATTCACTGCCACTTCCGTATCTCCGCTTACAGAAATAACCAGTTTTTCTATTTCTGATAACCGCAAATCCTTATATTCCTTTATGACATTTTTTAAAATGGGGGACAAAAACTTTTTATTTTGAAACAATTGTTTAAATTTTTGATCGTATGTATACTCTGATTCTTTTAATTCCTGAATGTCTGTCTGACGTTCCATTTAGGATTTCCTTTCATTCGTGCAATATGACGGGTCTGACGAGTGATTACATTTTATTTTTAGTATACTATGCAATTGCAAAAAAAACAATCCTTTTCAATACCACTAATAATAAAACAGTCCCTATTCGCCGGACTGTATGCCATACAGATAATACATTATAATTTTTGATATCCCTTTCTGATTTCGCATTACAAATCTGCCTGTTCGATCTTTCCAAGCTTTTTCAATACGACTCATTTTCCTGCGGGTGTATGTTGCAACTCATGTATGCTACAAACTCTGTTTACCACATCCACCATATCATCCGTATGTGATATTAAAATAACAGTATACTCCTCCAGCTCATCCTTTATAATTTTCTTCATTTGCTCTACAGAATCCTTATCTAAATTAGCTGTTGCCTCATCTAAAATAATAATTTCTACTTCTTTTTTTACCAATGCACGTGCCAGCAATATTTTTTGTCTTTGTCCGCTTGAAATATTGCTTCCATTGCTCTCAATTATATAATCCTCGCCTTTTTCATAATAGAATTCAAGCAAACTACACTTTTCTAATACACGATTTAAAACATCTGCTTTCATGTCTTCATATAAACAAATATTATTTTTTATTGTATCGTTAAAAATATAACTATGGCTCCAGACAACTGCAACTCTGTCTCTCAATGATTTGACATTAACATCACTTATATTTTTTCCATTTACTAATATGTTTCCTTCTGTTGGCTCATAAAATTTAAGTAGCAGTTTCATTAATGTGGTTTTACCGGAACCATTCTCTCCAACAATTAAAATTTTTTCACCTTTGGAAATTTTAAGAGAAATTTGATTACATATGATCTTCTCATAACCAAAACTTACGTCTCTATATTCTATGATATATTTATTTGTAAAGATGTCATCCAATATTACTCCCTCTTTATCTTCTGTCTCCTGTCGAACAAACTGAAAATACCGCTTGGATGACAACATAATATTTGACATCATTATTTTTAAGTTAAAAAGAGATGTTAAAGGTGATATCACCAGCGAAGTATAAGTTATAAACGCAAATACGCTTCCAATAGAAATATTTTGATTTTTATTTACTGCACTTATCACATATATAGCCGTTAAAATCAGCTGCATCCCTATTTTATCAAATATACTATTAAAAGAATCTATCAAAATAAGTTTTCTATTTGATTCTTTCATTCCATTTTGATATGTTTCAAATTCATCTATTTTTTTCTTGTGATATTAAACAATTTAATATCTTTAATACCGTTTACAGTATCCCCAAACCATTTTGCAAAATTAGATGATCTATGCATATATTGTGCATAATAATTTTTCTTCTTTCCGGAAAAAAAATAAACCGTTGACATTTTGAATGGAATATATAAAAGTACAACAAATGTCAGTCTCCACGAAATTGTCAAAAGACCAATGATACCTGCTAAAATATTCAGTATTTGTGATAGTATCAGTAAGAAAGACGCATCGACAATGAGCGTCATATTGGATATATCATTTTGTATGTTTTGAAATAGCTGTGTATTATTTGTTCCATCTAAGTTCTTCATTTCCATTGATTCAATTACATAAAACGCTTCTTTAGACAATTGAATATTCAGCTCTAGTTTCAAGTTTACCCGCAAAAGTTCCTTTACTATAAAAACAAATGCATTCATAACCTCTATCATCAAAATCACTGCTGCTAATTTTATTACTAATGAATAATCTCTTAATATAAAACCCTCATCCATTAATTTTTGCGTTAAAACCGAACCTATAAATGTGAACATAGATGATAGCATCAGTAATAACATGATAAAAAAAATTTTTTTCTTTTAGGCTTTAAATATCCAAAAATCTCTAACAAAACACTTTTTTCGTAATTCACACAATTCCTCCTTATGAAGCATTTTGCTTTATTCTTTAAAAGACAGCGTTACTTTTTCATGAAACTTATGATGAAGCATATATATTTTTATCTTTCTCAACAAAAGCAGAAGCAGTACAAACACGATGCACAAAGCAGTAATATGAAAAGAAGAAACATTTAAAGCAGAAAAAAAATATACAGGCAGGTAAATCATAAAAAACAAACAAAAAAAACTCATTAATAAAATAAATTTCACATTTTCCGGTTTTTTAGCTATTAAAAGAACTACATTTAGAAAATTAATAAATTGATAAAATAAAATATGAATCATTACAAAAACAATCATCGTCTCGCTGCTTATAAAACTGATACTGATCACACGAATAAACGACAGTAAAAAAATCAAACTTAAATAAAGCGCCTCTACCACCACCATTGCTGTAAATTCGCTTTTTGTCATCCAACAAACTATTTTCTCAGGCAATATGCCGTATGCAAGATACCAAGTCACTCTCCCGCTTTTTTTCTCCAAGACAAACATTATCACAGCATAATATAAACGCATACAGCATATTTGCAATAATAGTTCCAAATAATACATAAGTGCGAATAAAATGATTTTGATACTCATGATTGATCTCACAATATTGTAATAATGTGAGCAGTAATATTACAAACATAAAATAATATGACGTTTTTTTCTTTTTACTTTTAACTTTATACAAATAATTTGCGAACAGTCTTTTATCGTTCATATACATTCACAGCATATCTCCTTTCCTGATCAGATTTTTAAAAATTTCGGTGTTTTACCTTACCGCTTTCCATCATAATTACGTGATCCGTTTTATCAAAGCTTTGTATCTCATGGTCAACAATTACAATTGTTCTTTCATCATTGCGCAATTCATAAATAAATTTTTCCCTTATTTCTTTATCTAAACCGGAAAATGGTTCATCCAAGAGAAGTATATCAGCATTACATAACATAACGATCAGAATTGATAATTTTCTTTTCATACCTTTTGAATACTCATCCACATCTCGAATTAAATCGTCAAAAATTCCAAGCAGAGACGCATAATATTTTAATTTATTAAAATCAAGCTCCTGCTCTTTTAAACTCATAAAAAAATAGATATTATCCAGTCCGGTCATTCTTGTATCCAGGCATTCGTATTCTAATAAAACAGCCATACGTTTTGTACTGTAAATGATCTGGCCGGAATCTATCTCTAATAATCCGGCTAAAATTCTTACAACTGTACTTTTTCCACTCCCATTTTTTCCAATAATCCAATTCAGACAGTTGCCAAATATGGAAAAACTTACCTCTTTTATCATGCACTTACTATCTATAGACTTATTCAACTCTATGCACCGAATAATTTCTGCTTTATGATCTTTGGAACCTGTGTTTTGAACCATTCACACTCCTCTCCCTTCTCAGCGCTTTGATCATTCCTCTTAAAACACAATTGCAGCAGTAACATTTGTTTCACAGTTCTCACATTCCTTAAGCCGTCGCATTAGGCGCCTTTAATTCTCTGAATGATTGAATAAACACGCTGTTTCGATCAAAGATATCCATTACAGACTCTTCAAACACAATCCTTGTTGCAATAACATAGATTATCTATAGCACACATCTTAATCATTCCATTCGTGGAAATTACAAAATTTGCTGTTATTGCACCACAGTTAGGAACTGTAAATAAATAACTTTTAAATAGTGTGCAAGATTTTTCTTCAAGAGTACTGCTTAAAAATCAGGCGCATAGCAGGCTATGTAACTTATTTTTAAGCAGTGCTATCGGAGAAAAAGACAAGTAATATTAAAAGTTTTTTATTTACCTCCGAAACATGGATCATGTCTGAATATGATTGAAAGTTTTTTCAACAAAAAGACAAAACCGATGCTTAAAGGGATCCGCATAAAATCAAAACAGGAGTTTATTGACCGTATTTACAAATATTTAAAAGAAATTCATGTCTGAATATGATTGAAAGTTTTTTCAACAAAAAGACAAAACCGATGCTTAAAGGGATCCGCATAAAATCAAAACAGGAGTTTATTGACCGTATTTACAAATATTTAAAAGAAATAAATGCAGACCCGGTGTATTCCATTGGAAATATAAAATAGATGGAATTAAGCTTTAATTATCCAATGTAAAACTATGAGTTATTTTGTGATCGATGTACTAGAACTGTAGAAAGCAATGTCCACAACGGAAATGCTTCTTTCAAAATACTTTATGTATCGTTCCAGCTCAATCTTTGCTTTTTTATGAACTCATTATAAAACATACCAATAGACAAATATTTCTTACTGAACATATCCTACGAACGCGAACTATTCTTAACATATATATAAATATCCCAAAAAGTTTCGAATTCAGACATTACAAGCTTTTCTTCATCAAAAACCATATCAAATAAAGCTTCTACCTCTACTATAATAGAAATATATTGTATTGAATTAATACCCAATTGCGCCAGCGTGGCACTTTTCACTTTCTCACTCACAGACATTCCGATTACCTTTTCAATAATTAAAATGAAATTATCATATTTCTGATCAACGTCATCTTCATATATACAATTATTTATGGCCATTTCAACTCTCCTCCTAGTATAATAATGGTGTAGTCAAGAATGACTACTGGTTAATAGTTACAAAGTCCAATCTAATAAATCTA
>CAJTZX010000028.1 GCA_910584345.1 uncultured Eubacterium sp.
TTTTGCATTTTCAATCGCCTATCATAACGCTTGCCCCTTAAGTTCATGACATTGGCTCACTGAAATACCAAAGCATCTGGATGATACTGACCGGGGCTTTCTGAAAGACATGCTCCCTTGGTCACCAAACTTCCCTGCGAACCTCCGGAAGTCTGGTAAAGATAAAGTGAAATAAGACTGGAGCAAATCTATTTCTATCACACAGGTTTGTTTTAATTTTGTATAGATACGCACTATCTACTGTTTATTCTAAATCTGCCGAAACATTGCTGGTAATCTAATAAATATGAATTGAAATAAAGAATAGAGAAATTCTATTACTATCATACAGATTTGTTTTAATTTTGTATAGGTACTCATTATTTACTGTTTACATTCTTTAAACAAATTATAATGATATTCTTGATAAATATATTTCACATCTATAGAAATTATAGAATGAAAATACTTATTTTAAATTACAATTATCAGTATAATTACTATACATTTGTATAGTAATTATAAGAGGAATATTTTTCAATTAATAATATAGTAGTTTTATTTTTTTATTATACTGTAAGTATGTATAAAATTAAAGAGAAAATGGTGATATCGTTAAAGGTTTCTATTAGTAGAATGGAAAAGAATGGAAGTATGGTATAGTATGGTATAGTATGGCAGTATAAAAAACATGATATTTTCAAGGCTTTATTTCGATAAGAACAGAGTAATTTGCTGTTTTGTAAAGAGAACTTGGCGGTAAAGATAAGAGAATATGGCATTTAGCCGACGTGAAAATTGCGGTAAAGTAAAGAAAATATGGCTGTTTATAAAGATAAGAGAAAAGAAAGTGTTATTGACAGAATCGTATCTTTTTATTACAATATACCATAAATGATAATAATAATTTTTCATTTATAGTATATCGTAACAAAGCAGAAATAAAGAAGATAATAGAATATTAGTTATTAATAGTTGAATAGTTAGGAAAAAATTAGTAAAAATTACTAATTTTTTTATGATAATAGAAGATAAATGGCATTTTTTCTGTAAAAGTACTAAATTTTTTATCGGGTGTTTTCATAATCAATAATAAAAAGATAAGAGAATTTAGCTGTGGAAAAATTCAAAGCAAAGAGAATTTAGTTGTGAAAAAAGCTAAGCAAAGAGAAGATAGCAGTATAAGAATGATAAAGCAAAGAGAAGATAGCGGTGAAAAATGAAGGTAAGCGAAGAGAAGCTGGCGGTGGAAAAGGTATAAAGCGAAGAGAAGCTGGCGGTGGAAAAGGCATAAAGCGAAGAGAAGCTGGCGGTGGAAAAACATAAAGTAGGGAAAAGATAGCGATGAAAAAACATAAAGCAGGGAGAAAATAGCGATGAGAATAACAAAGGTAAGAGAAGAAAGCGGTTAAAAAGTATAAAGTAAGGAGAAAATGGCGGTGAAAATGATAAAGGTAAGAGAAAATAGCGGTAAAAAATAAAAAAGAAATAGATGTGAAAATAATAAAAAAAGAGAGAAAAACGGTAAAATAGAAAATAAAATATCGTAAAAATAGCAAAATTACGATGAAAACGATAGAAAATAGGAAAATATATCAAAAAAACTTTTAATAAGGGATGGCAATAAATATATAAAGCGATTTGAAAGGAAGGGAAGAGAAGCTGGCGGTAGAAAATCAAGATTTGTTAGCTAAAAAAATATAAATAATGGAAATACGTAGTATTTTATCAAAGCAGAACAGAAACTTGGACAGATGATAAGTTGAAGATAAGAGAAAGTAGCAGTTTTTTTGCTTCAATCAATAAAGATGAGAGAAATTAGCGGTTAAAAGATGGAAAAAAGAATGCTTTCGAGCAATAGATAAGAGAAAATGGCTGTAAAATATACCTGAACTATATGTGTTTTTCGAAAAATATTTTAAAAGAAGAGAGAAAATCGCTGTATGTAAAAAGTAAAAAAGGTAAGAGAAGATCGCTGTATGTGAAATATAATAAGATAAGAGAGGATCGCTGTATGTGAGATATAGTAAGATAAGAGAGAATTTCTGTATGTGAGATATAATAAGATAAGAGAGAATTGCTGTATGTGAAATAAGAAAAGATAAGAAAGAATCGCTGTTAAAAGGTAAGAGAAAATGGCGGAATATAATGAGCAACTAAAATACAAATATAGGAGGAGTTATGGCAAAAAAAGCAGAATCGTCGGCAAATAATGAAAAAAAGAAAGCACGTAAAAAAGGAGGGAATGAAGTAGCATTTCGTCCGCAAAGTATTGTAGAGGCTAGGTATAATCTGGATCGAAGACAAAATGATATTATGGATATTGCATTTGGAATGATTGATGACCAGATTGACCGAAAAGAATATTCAATTAGAGTCGCAGACGTAAAAGAATATTACAATATAGAAGATAAGTCGCATGCTTATCGGTTTTTAAAGCAGGCAGTAGAGTCTTTAGAGGGAAAAGGATTTAAATTGAAAAAGGATGAAGATACTTCTATATTTTATCCTTGGTTTTCAAAGATTACATATGTGCGTGCGAAAGATGAAGAAAACAGCCATATAGATTTTAAAATGGATGATGATCTCAAACGGATGATTGTTGAATCGCGACGCGGAGCGTATTATTCTATTCGATATGCGATTAATTTAAGCAATAAATATGCAAAAAGGCTGTATTATTTATTTCAGGATCGAAAGAATTGGAATCTTAAAAATCCGGATATGGAAACAGGTGTGTTTACGATAGCGATAGAAGAGCTGTTAAGAATGCTGGATTGTCCAAAATCATATAAATACACTGATTTTAAGCGGTATGTTATTAAGCCGTCTATGGAACAAATTAATGGGAGTACTGACATTTATTTTGAATATGAAGAAAATAGAGGAAAGCTGAAATCTGGACAAAGAGGCGTATTAAGTCTTACGTTTCATGTAACGCAACTAAATCCAAATTCCAAGGTCGTAGCGGATGCTGCATTTTATGAAATTACAAGTCAGCATTTGGAGATTAGGAAAAGAGGGTATCTGGATGCTGAAGTAAGAGATATTTTGTCAATGGCTAAAAGGTATGATCGAGATGATAATTTTATACAGGAAGCGCTGGAAATCGTAGATCATACAAAATGTGAAAGCAGAGTTGGATTAGCTTGCTATTTTATGAAGAATGGATATAATCAATTGTCGTCAAGTCGTCAGTCGGAAAAAGGAACAAATTTAAAAGTAGCAGAACGAACAGCATCCTATCATAATTTTCACCAACGTAATTATGACTATGATGAATTGGAAAAGAATTTATTGAATCAAAGTATTACAAAAGAAATGCAAAAATCTGATGAAATGGATGAACAGAAACCAATGGGAAAACGAGAAATTTCATTTGAAGAATTACAAAGTATGATGGCAGGAAATCCACAGTTACAACAAGAAATTGCAAGCTTATTAGAAAAGATGAATGGAACAGGAAAGCAATAACTGTTCGCAAAAGGATAGTTTTACGAATAGTTATTGCTTTTAAATTATTAAACTATGAGTTAATAAAATATGAAAAATTATTTTATTAACTCATAGTCATTTTATTTAATTTAAAAATAGTTTTTTTGTGGTCTTTGCAGCATTCTCTTGTTGTTTGCAGTTTTGAACAATTCCAAGTATTGCGTCTTCTTCTTGAAACCAACTTTTTTTAATTGCTTTACAATTTGTGACATTTATTCCATATGCTTTAACAGGACTCATATATTTAGAAGATATATTGTTTTGGTCAGAATCATTTTCAGTAGCTTGTTCTGAGTATCCTTCCGTTTGATATAGATAGGATGCATATTTTTTAGAGAATTCCGGCATAAATTCATTTAAATCTACAAAACAGTCACTTTTGGCGAGTGATTGAAAATGTTTCTCGTTTGTCACAATAAGATCTATTTCTTGGGCAGATAAGAATGCGGATAATTTTGCATCAGATTCATAACCATTTGGAAAAGAATCATCAACGCGTATTACTTCGTGTTTGGGATCTGTGATGAATAATTCTGTTAGTAAAGTTTCCAAAGATTCTTTTTCTTCTGGGATCATTGCATTGTGGACAATTGCAAAAAAAAGTTTGCATTCTTTTTGAGGTTTAGTCATTGTCCAAACAATAATTCCAAATGCTGCAATCAGAGCGATAAAAATCAAACATTTTATTAGATAGTAATCAAGGAAATATTGCAGCCGCTGTGAAAAAGTTAGTTCAGACCATTTTTGCTTTTCTGATTTTTCTTCTGCTACCTGAAAAAGTGATGCGTTATCATCTAATACAGATCTATGGTTATTATTACCTGTCAGTGCCATAAAATAATCATGTTCCTTTCCATTATAGTAATTTTCAAAGTTTTAATGAAAATTGGTCAATTACAATAGCAATTAGTAAAAAATATTTATCCACTCCATAAAGATAGGCCATTATGGAGTGGTTTTTATGGTTTTGAATAATGTTACGGTACAATTTATAATAAATAGCTGTTATATTTGTGAAATAAAAAAATAAGTTATCAGAAACATTATACTGTTGTATGTATTCCATTCACATTAATATTTTCATTTGCGTCCATAGGAATAATAAGGCATTTTTGGCCATCGATAATCTGAGATTTAATTCTTGCGGCTTTTTCTGGTTTTACATGAAGTACAACATCGTAAGTTTTTACTTCAAATTTGCGTTGATCTACTACATTTTCTGCATATAGTTTAGCTTCACCGACTTTTTTGTCATATTCCTGTTCTGCCTGACAGACCTTTTCTTCGGAGATGCCACTTTCATTTAAAATTTCTCGGATAGCTGATTTTGATAATTCAATTGGTTCGGGTTCTTCGTTTTTAGGGGAAGACTCAGCATTTTCAGATATTTTTTCGTGTATTTTATCATGGATTTCTTTAATTGTTTCGTAACGACTTTCATCGCCAAGAGCATCTTCCAGGATAGAGCGAAAAATATCTTTCTGCTCTGTGGCTGTCATTTTTTGATTACAACCGAAAACACTTTCCATAAATTCTGCTGGCGATTCTTTTACATTTTTTGTATAAAAGAGTGCAGCATGGATATCTGTACTTCGATCTGTAAAGGCTGGGAAAACAAAGCCAACATCCGGGGCGCCAACAATCCAGTCACGTAGACGCAGCCCGATTTCATTTGAATTTTCTAAATAACCTAGTCCAGGTTTGGATAAGGTAACCGGGCAAATGGCACAAAGCAAATATTCATAAATTTCTTCAGATTCATCCAGATTTCTGTGATCTTTTGTTTTCAATGGGATATCATAAGCATCATGAAAGATCAAGATCAGATAGTTACCGGCGTAACAATAATTTTCAATGATTAAATCATAAAAGCGTTCTAATAAATCTTCATTTTTCAGTTTACTTTCACGCAAACCGAGTAGAAATTGTTGTCTGCCACCCTGCTCTTCTTCTGCTAATGGAAATTCCAGTTCCATTAGATTATTTCCGATTGTACCAGATAAGACTTTTTTTGCGACATCCAGATATTTATAAAATTCTTCTTCATCTAAATTTAAAAATGTCTTTCCAAGCCTAGTTACTCGGTTGCGCGAGCTATCCACATAACAGCCGCACATACGTGTGAAAGTGCAACTTTCTTTTTTCATTCTTTTTTTAATTTCCATAATTTCTTTCTTATTCAAAATTTTTCCCTCTATTTCTCTGTTTTTGACAGTTCTTAGATATATATTATACACGTACGAAAGGATACAGGCAAATCATTTTCTTAAAAAATAGGAATTTTATTGAATTATTTTAATGATCTATGATAAAATAAATAGTAAATAGTGAAGGAGGACAAACTTATGAATGAAAAGTTATATAAAGCGATGAATGCATCTGCTATTTCGAGTTTAGTGATTGGAATTTGTGTTTTGACAACGGGAATTGCATCTGGTGTACTTTTAATTATTAACGGTGCCAGATTACTAAAACACAAATCACTTATTTTGTTATAAATAAAAGCCTGTTGTCTATTGTATCTCAAATAGAAGACAGGCTTAAAACAGTTCAAATCTTTTGTATCTCTTTTGTATGCTCTACTTTTTCTGCGATAAAATCTCGTACCTGATTTCGATCAATTCCGAGAATGATTGCAAATTCTCCATATAGACGATCCTCTGCAAGATGAAAGTATTTTTCATCGGAAGCTGTTATTTTTTTCCCTTCGGCAATTCGATGTTGCATCCGTTGATAAATAGTTTTGATGATACGGATCAATTCTCTGCAATCGCATTTGCGTAAAGTTTCTTTGTATTGTGTTTCACGCTGTTTTTCGTCTTTGACCCAAAGAGGTTCCATATCAGGTAATTCCTCAAGCAGCTGCATGATAGTATCTTTATGAATTAATGACCGCATTACTACTTTTGTACTGTCTACTGGGGTAAAAATTTGGCTATCCTTTGCATAATAAGGAACAAGCGTGTAATAAATCTGTTCTTTTGATATTCCTGGTATGTCTAGCGGTCCAATTTCTTTAATCCTGCAGACACCGTTGTTTCCATAAACTACATAATCATTTTTTTGGAACATAAGCAATTCTCCTTTTCTGTCAATATTCAATAATTTGGTGTCAACCTTATTCTACCAATTTATTTTTGACAATGTAAATACTTTTTATACAGAAATAGCTTATTTCGTGATAATACCCTATACCAGAGGTTCTATACTTGTGCACATTGCCTACATATTATAGAAATTGTTTGCGGCAGATTTCCAAGAGTTTACGATAAATTTCAGGATATGAGCTACCTGTTTGATGGCAAATACGAGTAATAGAATTATACTCTGGATAAAAGCACTTTTTTCCATTTAAATCACAGACCTTAACTTGTATTTCACCATAAATTGTCTGAATATTTTTAATAGATCGAGGCAAAACGGAACGCTCCATGCGCTGCTTTCGGATGCCAATAGTAGTTGTCTGCTCGAAAATAATTTGTTCCAGTTTGGAAATATCTGTCTGCTCACATAGAACGTTTAATTGATATGCTGGGCGGTTTTTTTTCATATAGACAGGAAAAAAATGAACATCCTTAGCTCCGGCTTGCATTAAACATTCCATTGTATATCCCAACATTTCACCAGTGCAATCATCTATATTTGTTTCAAGTTTATATATCGTATCTGAATCATATATCGTTTGATCAGATGAAACAGGCTCAATTAGCATAGCGCGTAAAATACTTGGATGTTCATAAGTGCGTTTACCAGCTCCAAGACCAGTGCGAAGGATACGAAATTGTTTTGGAAGATGTCCGCTGCTGCGAATAGCTGCTGCAATAGCCGCTCCTGTTGGAGTTACAAATTCACCGTTAATATTTGTTATCTGGAGAGGAATTTGATATTCTTGTATAATGTTTGTTGTAGCGGGAACCGGAACGGGAAGAATTCCATGCTGGCAACGGATAGTACCGGTTCCTTCCTGTAATACTGGAAGAATTACATCTGAAATATGCAGGTTGTCTAAGCACACAGCAGTAGAAATAATATCTACGATAGAATCAACGGCACCAACTTCGTGAAAATGAACATTTTCTATGGAAGTGCCATGTGCTTTTGCTTCTGCTTCACCAAGTATTGTAAAAATTTTTTCGGCAATTTTTTTCGCGTGACTGGTCATATCTGCCTGGTGGATGATAGACAGAATGTCAGAAAGATTTCGGTGTATGTGAGGGTGCTCAGTCATGCGTGAGTGATGATGGTCTAATACTTGACTTTGTAAATGTTCTTGTTTCGAATGCTGTTGGTATGTATGGTTGTGTCTGCATATTTGATGATCTTCATAATTGTTGATTTTGTTTTGATCGTCAAGTGTTATAGGATGAATTTCATGTGAATGAAGGTATTCCATGTCGTGGTCATGATTATCCTGTTCCAGCATTACATGGAAATCGCATACATCCAGGCCGTTTTTTTCTTTACGGCTAATTTTTGTGGAAAAATCTTTGATAGGAAGACTTTGTAATGCACGTTCTAAAACTGCCTGATCGGCACCAAGATCTAGCAGTGCGGCAACGGTCATATCTCCACTGATTCCACTGTAACATTCTAAATATAATGTATTCATTTTAAATTCCTTTCATTTTAAAGGGTCATAAATTGTTCGGAATCTCTTGCAAGCTCTGATAAAAGCTGTTCTCTGCGGGTTCCGATTAAAAGCTGTTCGTTATAACGAGTATAACGATCACTTGGATGTTCCGCTAAAAAAGCTGACGATTCAATACCGATGGTTAAGTCCGTTACGAAAACGATCATCTCCTGGCCACCTCGAAAAGCTTGTTCCATAAAATCAAAAGCATGTTCTAATGCGAGGCTGGCAGCGAGTTCTGCCTGTTCCAAATGATCCGTTTGCAGTTCAAATTCTGATTTTACATGTAGAAATGCTTCATGCGGGTTTAGGCCATTTTCCGGTATTCCATTTTTAAGTTTGATGAGCAGCCATTCTTTATTTTTGTATTGTGTTCGATTTAATAGATTTCCTTCTTGTTCTAAGGCAAATGTCTGTTCTAGTTGTTTTAGTAATCTGGAATAGCAAATAGCTGGTTCTTTCGCATCTGTTAGCTCATTTCTGTATTTTTTTAAAAATGAATACCATAAATCTGTACGTTCTTTTTCGATAGATGCACGCACAAAATAATTTGATAATCCATCAGAAAGCAAGTTTGTTACACTGAGCCGTTCATCAAAACCAGCATGGCTAATACGAGCAAATACTTGAGGCCGAATGTTACCTGAGAGAATATTAGAAATATCATAGTCATCTTGATATTTGTAAAATAGGTCAAAGTAAGCAGCGACATCCATAGCAGTTTCTTTGTGATGGAGAAATTCGTAAATAACAGTTTCATTTACGGGGAGATGAAGTTTTTCATAAATTTTTAGAAGATGGCTCAAGTCTTCCCATCCCCTTGCAGTTACAAACTGCATGCCGTCTACATCCGATTCCACACGGTAGAAATTATTTGGACGAAGTTCCAGATAACTTAAGATTGCACGATGAATATGTACCGTTTTTGCATATTCTTTCCATACCACAAAGTCTGCTTCCAGTTCCATATAGCGCACACGATCAAGCGTAACCATATCAAAATCACGTACGGATTTGTTATATTCCGGTGGGTTTCCAGCAGCTACAATAATCCAGCCTTCTGGTATAGATTGATTTCCAAAAGTTTTACATTGTAGAAATTGAAGCATAGTTGGCGCTAGTGTTTCAGAGACACAGTTGATTTCGTCAATAAATAAAATGCCTTCCTTTAATCCGCTGTCACGCATTTTTTGATAAATGCTTGCGATGATTTCGCTCATTGTATATTCAGTAATGGAGTAAGTTTTGTTAAAATAAGTCTCTTCTTTTATATAAGGAAGACCAATTGCACTTTGTCTTGTATGATGTGTAATGGTATATGAGACAAGACCGATGCGGCATTCTCTTGCAACCTGTTCCATAATTTGTGTTTTGCCGATTCCTGGAGGCCCAATCAAAAGAATCGGCCGCTGACGAACTGAGGGAATGCAATACATGCCATTTTCTTCTTTTGCCAGATAGGCGCAGACGGTATGTTTGATTTCTTCTTTTGCCTGTTTAATATTCATAATCGTCTCCTGTTATTCATATATGTTCATTCAAATTCTTCAGGTTCCAACTGAAGACGCATTGCCCATGGTGGAACTTTATATTCCTCATAATCATTTAGAAATAAAAATGCAGTTTGGTAGGAAGGTCGTTTTTTGGGATAAATACCCTTGCCATCTGTAAAATACAAAAGACCGTCAAGATTTTGAAAAACTTGCTGTTCGATTAATGAGTTGACATAAGTAAAAGCAGGACAAAAATTTGTTCCTCCTCCTCCGATAATAGTAAACTTCCCAAGAAATGATTCAAATTGATCTAAATTTTGGATTTCCTGGTCTGAGCGCACTTGGTCATCGCATTGTAGAATTCGAATCTTACACGACGAAAAAAATTGATCCCGTTGGTGTAAAATTTGGAAGGTTTCGCGTAAGAAGTTTTTTACAAGCTGTCCGCTTGTAGAATCACTGGTATCAACAACAATCACGAATTCGCGGATTTTTTTACTTTCTCTTGTTTCTAAAGATTCGATCAGTGGCATATTTCCATAAAGTCGGAGTCCATAAGTGTAAAAATTCAGGTCAAATTCGTCCGGATCTGCATGAATTTCTTCCCGTAAAACTGAAAATTTTTTTAAAAAATCTCCATAATTTCGTCTGCTTTTTTGAACTTTGATTTGTGCAGCAAGCAATCGGTTTCCTTCTTCAAAGTTGCTGCCATACTGATCTTGCTGCAGTTTTATTTGACGTGCAATTTTATTCCATTGCTCTTGAGCATTCTGATGCATGGGAGCGAATTTGTTTTGAGAATGCCAGTGTCTATGATCGTCTGTATAAAATTCCATTTGTAAGGAAGAGATCATTTGTGTATCTAATTGTTTCAGTGTTTGATAGATGGCTGAAGCACTGATATATGGATGATTCTTCTCTAGTAGTCGATAAGTTTGCATACGCAGCCAAGTAAGAATACGCTTAGTAGATGGCTGAGTCAGATGATCGATGGTATATTCAACAGCGATATCGCAAGAAAGATTCCATAAAGATTGTTCTCTGGAACCAGCTAACCATAAATGTGAAAATATACAATGTAAAATACTATGTAGAAAATTACGTGTCAAAAAAACTTGATTATTTTTGAACACACGAAGTACCTGTTCAGAAGAATAATACAAGTAGATACCATCTGTTGAAAATGTCTGAAGAGACTGGTCTGATTTGGGAATCAATGATGAAAGTGCGAGATGAAAAAAGCGTAAATCCAAATATAGCTCGTTTCTTATAAAGTCTAGTATTTTTATTGCCATTTCATTTTCCCATTCTGATTGCGTTTTATTGTGAGTCATGTTAATTTCCTAATTCATTATATTATTTTGTATAGGATCGGATTAAGATTTGTGTTCCGGTAATTGCTGCTTATCGTCAAAAATCATCAAATGTATATCTTGTGTAAGGATGTGTCTGATTTTGAAGCTGTTTACAGCGAAGTATTTCAGCACTGCCTTCACTCCAGCCGGTTTGTGTCGCAAGAGTCAATGCATACTGCATATTTTGTGGTGATAATAGTTTGCTCTGAAGGAGAAACAAAAGGTCGTGCAATTTTTTGTTCGTCACAAATTCATGACAAAGTGTATCGCCATGAGCAAAAATATATGTTTGATACTGTATTTTATATCTTTCTAGCAAATGATATGGATAGCGCAAACGATAAAAAGCAAATTTGCATAGTACTTGTGGGGTTTCTTCCACACAGGCTTTTGCAAATATTTTGTCATATTGTGGAAAATCAATGAAGCCGTTTTGGAAACACTGTCTGGATCGGAAGCCTTCACCAATAATTTTTCGACCAAAAATATGTGCAGGTGCAATTTCATCATAGGATTCATAATATTCAGGATAGAAAAGAACAGCTTCACTAGATGAAATGTTCTGGCTGTTATATTCAAGATTTCCTAGAAAAAAAACTTCAATATCCCAGAAAATTTGTGTGAGCATTTGGCGCAGACCAGTACGTTCTTTCGGGCTGCATCTGAAAAAAATTTGGCGCAAATGGTGGCAATTCATAAAAGCGTCACTTCCGATCGCGCGAAGTTTGCTGGAACATATAATACGAGACAAATTCTTACAGTTGTAAAATGCGTAATCTCCAATTTTTTCCAGACTATCCGGTAATTGTACAGAGTTAAGATAATTTCCACATAGCTCCGTGATTGTAGCAGAATTCGCAGCTGTATCAATAGTTCTGTATGTATTTGGTAGCTTGCATGAAGTTGAAAAACAATAATTCCCTAGTTCTGTAACTGGATAGCCTGCGATTTTGGCCGGAATATCTGCAATTGGTTGATTCGAATAAAAACGTAGAATTTTTGCATTATCAGAAGTTGTTTTTTCCCAGAAAATTTTATAGTTTTGCATTGTTTCCTTCATAATAATATGGTAGTTCCTCTTACGACTTTGTTTATTTTAAAGGGTATTGATTTCTGTGAGTAAAAAAATTCGTGTTGCAATTTTGATATTACGGTAAAATACAGTGCTTTTTTGATAAACGATTTTATTACAGTGATTATAATGCAAAAAAACTGATGAAATAAATCGTATGAAATAATTGGCAGCAAAAATCGATGATCTTAGTATAACAGATAATGGAATAAGCTGCAAGACAAAAATATCCCTCTAAAAAGTGAATTTTTTCAGAGGGATTTAAAAACTTTTTTAACTGAGCTTATGAATATTTTGTATCAAATGGTTAGATACAGAAGTCACATGATCTGTGGCATCTCGACATTCAGAAATGATTTTCTCAAAATGATATACATTTTCAAGTGTTGTTTTTGCACTTTCTTCATTTTCATTTGAGAAGGCTGCAACATCTTGTACTTTTGTCAAAATGGATGTTTTATTATCATTTAAATTACGTACTTCTGATTCGATATCATTAATTGCTCCTGCAACTTGATTGACCTCTGTTCGTAAAGAATCAAACAGACTGCTGGTAAAATTGATTTTTTCTGTTTGTTCTGCAAATGCAGAAGTTACTTTCTGTGTAATCTCAACACTAAACTGCGCATTATCAATCAAATCATTGACACTTTCGTTGATTTGTTCTGTAGATTCTTTAGACTGATCTGCAAGTTTACGTATTTCTTCTGCAACAACAGCAAACCCTTTTCCGGCTTCTCCAGCTCTGGCAGCTTCAATACTGGCATTTAAAGCAAGTAAATTTGTCTGATTGGAAATGCTTGCAATAATTTCTGTTGCAGTGCGGATATTCATGGCAGATTTGTTTGTAAGCTCTGTTTGTTCACGTACTTTTTCGATTGACTCACTGTTTTCACAGTTCAGCTTTATTAATTCTGTAATATATGTTTCGACAGATTTATTGCAATCCTGCATTTTATCAGCACTGGTAGTTAAATTTTCAATATTAGATGAAATATGTTCGATTTCATTACTTACAGAATCCAACTCAGCAGTAATCATTTGCATTCGATCTGCCTGAGAAATAATATTTTCAGAAATAGCATTGACATTATTACTCATATCTTCTTCTGAAGTAGTCATTTCATTAAACAAGCTGTTGAAGCTTTCTGTTACTTCCCCAAGTTCTGCAGTAGCATTTTCAATAGAAGAAATCACTTTTGCATAAGAGACTGCGATTTCATTTACCGTTTGCATGATTTCGCCAACTTTATTATTCTGCCCCATTGGTACAGAAAGATCTTCAATTGTAACAGTACCATCAGCAATATTCGAAACGTTTGATAAGAATTTATGTACTACATCTGCAGCGAGCTTAGCAACAACAAGCGAGGCAACATATCCAATACATGCTCCGACAATGATTAATATTATGCCAAGCATACTTCCTTTTGAAACAAGAATGGTAATTAATGCTGCCCAAATACCAACAACCAAAACCGGCAGACTGATGATAATTGCCAGTGCGGTTAATAATTTTTTTTTCTGTTCTTGATCCATCTGCATATTCTTCTGTCCCCCAGATTTATAGTAATGTTTGCTGAACCTGTCTGATTTCAAATCTTTTATACTATTTTAAGTATAATTCTGCCAGTTGTCAATGATTCTATTTTAAAATTTTTAAAAAGTTTGTATCTTGTGCAAAATTGCTTATTTCATACAAGACAAGTGTGTCATCTGGCTGGATTTCATTCATGAGGCTGGAATAAGGCATATTATAATACCTGAAATCAATCATAACAATATGTGCGTAATCCGCCATAATAAAGGGAATGAAACTGTTTGCAAAAGAATCTTTGATTACTAGCAGAGTTTTATTATCAGAACTGCTTTTTGTATAGATATCAATTCTGCCGAAATTTCCTCCAAAATATACGCCATATTTATCTTTTGTATCTAATTTATTCCAGTCATAAATACTATTTGTTTGGGTTTCATCAATTATTATTTTTGCTTCCGGCACATGAAACGGCAAATATAATTGGTCAGGCTGTACTTGGAAATCTGGAGCTTTGGAATACAGCGTACCAAAAAATTTATCACTGGCACATTTTGGAGAAAATTGTGAAATAGGTTTCGGTGTCTGCTCTTGCATTTGGCACCATGCAGTATAAGCTAAATAAGCTGCATGCATAGTCCAGTGATGGTCTGTTTTAAAATATAATGCAACCTTATCTTCGATGTCCGTAAGCAGAGAACGAATATCGATCAGTTCAGAATTATGAAGCTGTTCTGCTGCCTGAGTATAAAGCTTGTCTTCCTGATACAATACAGCGTGATCGGGAAGCTGTTTTTTCAAAATGGTGCCTTTCGATGGAACCGGTAAGAAATATAAATTCGTTTGATAGGTTTGTGCAAATTGCTCCAACATTTGTAGATTGTTTAAATATCGGGTTTCTGATAACTGGCTGTTTAAAATTCGTTCAAAATAGTAACCGTTTTTTCCCAAGTAGACTCCGCCTATATCTTGAAATCCGATACTGTGTTGAAGCGCGGTTGCAAATTTCATCCATAGATCACGCCCGATAAACTGGTCATTAGATCCATCTGTAAAATTTTTTTGCATAGAAGTATCTAAAAAACCGGAAACAGTTGGTTTCTTAAGTGTTGTGAGATATCGGTTTTCATTTTCTGAGTATGTGTGTTGTGGCAGTAAAAATAATAAATTGCCACAAATTGTAAATAGTAGGATGCAGCCTGCAAAAAATATTGCAGGGGATAGTTTTTTCGATCTCATAAAAATTCTTCTTTCTGTTTGAATCGATAAATGATTTGTAATAAAATTAAAACCGAAAATATAAAAATGGATTGTAACTACCACTAACCAACATGGAAATACTGAGTAGTAGTACAAGCAGACACCAGGAACTTTTTAGCCAGAATGCAACAGCTTCGCCAATGTTGGAAGAAATCTTTTGAAGGATATTGTCACATGCTTTTTTCATAAACTGTGTGGATGACAGAGCTAGGATAACCAAAAAAAGTGAATGAGTGGTCCATTCATAAAGTGCCAGCTGATTGCAAGCAGGAATTCCGACGCCAATTAGCATTTGGAAATAACTTTTTAGCATGGTTAGATCGTCACAGGCAAAAATTACCCATCCAATTACAATCCAAAACAATGCGTAAATATGCTGCAAGACGGAGGGCAGATGGTTTAAAAGTTTGTGCAGAAACAATTTTTCGATTACAAGCAGTGTGAAGTAATATAATCCCCACAAAATAAAATTCCACCCGGCGCCATGCCATAATCCGGTTAAAAACCATACTGCAAATAAGTTAAGAATCTGGCGGATTGTACCTCTGCGGCTGCCACCTAAAGGGATATATAGGTATTCACGAAACCAGCTGCTTAATGTGATATGCCAGCGGCGCCAAAATTCGGTAATACTTTTAGATTCATAAGGATATCGAAAGTTTTCCGGAAAATGGAATCCGAACATTTCTCCAAGACCGATAGCCATATCGGAATATCCTGAAAAATCAAAATAAATCTGAAAAGTAAATGCAAAAGCTCCCAGCCAGGCAAGTGACATTGACAAATCCGATGCGTTAAGACTACTGATTTCATCCCAGAGCGCACCAATTTGATTGGCAAGCAGAACTTTTTTACCAAGGCCAAGCAAGAAACGCTGCATCCCTGACGCGCACAAAGAAAAAGATGTTTTTCGTTCATCTACTTCCTGTGCTACGTCACTGTAACGGACGATAGGGCCGGCAATCAGCTGCGGAAACATGCAGACATACATTCCAAAAGAAATCAAGTTATGTTGAGCTTTTATGTTGCCGCGGTAAACATCAATCGTATAGGACATTGTTTGGAACGTGTAAAATGAAATACCAATCGGCAGCGTAAGGTTTAGCAACGGGAATTCACTGTTGGTTAATGAAGAAAAAGAAGTTAGTATAAAATCGGTATATTTAAAAAAGCATAAAATACCGAGGTTACCAACGACAGAGATAATAAGTATTATTCTGCCAAAAGTATTTTTTTTCTTTACTTCAAAATATTCTAAAAGTCGTCCGTTGCAATAATCAAATACAGTTGAAAACAGCATAATTAAAATATATTTTGGTTCGCCCCATGCATAAAAAAGCAAACTTGCCAGCAGCAAAAACAAATTTCGCAATGATTTTGGGCATAAGTAATAACAAAGAATAACCGCCGGAAAAAAAATACATAAAAATACGATACTGCTAAATACCATACCTCCTGACTCCTTTATATGAAAATATTTGAATCATTTATTGAAAACTGTTTTCAAATGCTTTTTGTACAAGACCGTTTTTGGAGCTAATAATTAGTGCAATATAATTTCCCTCTCTTGTCACGACGGCTTTTTCTGTCATAACAGCTTGTTCCGGATCATATTCTTGAAAAGTTCCTTGACGGTTTTCAATATGATCATGCATAGACTGCATCATGGATGTAACATCATTTTTGTCCTTTAATTTGATAACAGCAATTTCTTCTGCTGTGCCTTCAGTAGCGTATGCATAAAAATAAGAATCTACCAGAGCATAGTCTAAATCACTTAAATAAGTAAAATTTAAATCTGCCTGTTCATCGTCGCTGGAAATTTTTGTCATTTCCGGCAGTGTTGTATCTGCAGAGAGCATTGTCTCTTGTAGCTTAGGCATGGATATTGCAGCGTCCGATGAAGATTTGGAACTTCCAAAGCTACAGGCAGATGTTACGGAAAGCATTGCTGTTAACAATACACAGCTAATATATTTTTTCATGGTTAACCCTTTCTTAATATGTTTATAGTATTATACAAACCACTTTTATCCAACCGGTTTTGCTATTGAAGAGGTTTCAGACACAGAAGCATCTTTGGTAGGTTCGTCTTCTTGCGGTTCCTCAACACCAAATGCTTTAGCAACAGCTTTTATCATCTTTTTTCCTTCAGGTGAATTTTCATCAAATACCGGATTTTCTTCTTCACCATAATTGTGAATAAAGATACCAAGAATATACTGTTCCTGCTCATCCTGGTACCATATGCCGCCCATATTGTAGTTTTCAAAACCAGGCAGAGACATTAAAGCGGTATTCATTTGATTTATGAGCAAATCAGCAATTGGAAGTTCATCTTTGGATAATGTTTTCTCAAATTTAAAAAAAGCAGAAGATTTTTTCTTGTCAAGCGCTTTTTTGATTTTTGCAGGTACAAGATAGATATTTTTCAGCTCTTGGTTATTTTGTACTGCATAGGAGTATTTAACGCCTTTTGCAGCCGGAAGTGCAGAATCATCCCAATCGTGCGAATTCCGAGAAATATCATCTGTCATATTAAAATTTTGATACTGGCATCTGCCGGACACGTCTGAATAAATGTCTACCTGATACCATTCGTTATCATCAAGCTGTACCATATCCCAAGAATGATATTCGTTATGTACAATATGGCAATCCATGTCTAACATATTCATAAACAGGCGGAAAGTCGTTGCATAACCGACGCAGACAGTGTTTTGTCCGGATAAAGCGCCATGTGGTGTAAAGGCTGTAGTGTTGTTGCTACCGGGAAGTGTCACAGAAGAACCATGCCCTTGTCCGACATTTTTAAACATCCATCGATAAACGGCAAGTTCTTTTTCATAATTGCTCATACCATCTTTGATAATTTTTTTTATTACATCCGAAGCCATTTGTAAAGTTTCTTTGTCTTCATCACTTAAATTGCTATTGTCGCCGCTTTTATATGCATCAGAAATATGAGTTGTACTACGTATTTCATATTGATCCCCAACTTTATATCCATCTTCCTGATAAGTATTTTCTTTTTCTTCTTCTTTTGCCTGACGTTCCAGCTGATTGTCTATAAACTTATTAACTTTACGGTTCTGGGAAGCAGACTGGTTGGCTTGAAAGATGTTTAGACCGAGACTGGCAATCAGACATCCCGCAAGAGTTACAGAGACAGCAGCTTTTGCAGCGGTTTTACTTTTCGAATATTTTTTTTCTGAAATTTCTGATTCGTTCCTTTCGTGATACATGATTTGATTCCTCCTAAATGTTCTGTCAGATGATATGGCAAAATCACCTTTCTTAATTATTAGACGAATAAGAATGTCAATTAGTTTCAGTAAAAAGAAAACTTTTATAAAAAAACACTGTCTTTGCTTCAAAAAGACAGTGTTTTTTTATAAGTTTTCTTTTAGGATTTGCGGAAAGAATAATAGCTTAATATGTGGGTTTACTGTAATATTCTTTCTTATAATTTTTTAGTGGAAATGGCAAGTTTTCCTTTTTGAAGTAGATACATAAAAAGAATTCCTAATAGAAGGACAAACACTGAGATCAGCTGAGAAGTTGACCATCCGCCCCACTCTCCTCGGAAATCGTTTCGAAAGATTTCAATAATAAATCTACCTATACTGTATAAAATCATATACAAAGCACCAACTGTACCGTCTTTTTTTGCTTTAGAATCATACCAAAACAGAATACCGGCAATTATAAAATTTCCTGCGCTTGATATCAATTGTGTTGGGATTAACGGGATATTATTCGGCGCAAAATTGGAGTGTGTATAGATGATATGAAACCACGAATCTGTTTGCTGTCCATAACAGCATCCAGCAAAAAAGCATCCGATCCGGCCAAATCCTTGTGCAACGGATACAGATGGCATTACAAGGTCGAAATATTGTAGAAAGGAAACTTTTTTTCTTTTACAGTACATATAGCCAAATAAAACTCCGAAAATAATCCCGCCGTAAACCACATAACCGTTTTTAAAATTCCATAGAATGGAAGGTGTTTCCAAAATTTGCGGGATACTGACAAGATAGAACAAAAGACGAGTTCCTATGATGGCTCCTGCCAGAGCACATAATAGAATGCCCCATATAATGTCTTCGCTTAAGCCCTTTTTTTTGGCTCGCAGACAGCAGATAAAATATGCTGCTGCAAAACCAATTCCGATCATCAGACCATACATATGGATCGTAATCGGACCGATTTGTATATCATTCAGCATTGGTCATTCTCCTTAACTATATATTTAGATAATAAATCTGCGTATATAATATAGTATACAAGATTTTTTAAAACTCGATGCAGGAGTTATAAAAAATGTAACAACTGCATCGAGTTTTGGTTTTTATATATAACAAATATAATTTGAAGATTTGTTTATTATGTGAAACGTATAAAGATTTTCATTGTATTTTAAATTTGGTTATCTTTTGATTGCCTGCTTTATCGGTTACAATAAGATGATAAGTTCCTTTTTTTGAAACTTTTTTTCCAGTTTTTATTTGGGTACCATTTAACAATGCATTTTTTATTCCACTACCGCCTTTGTCTAAGAAACGGATCGTGCGGGCTGATTGGTAAGTTTTACCATTTGCAACACCGCTTACAGAAGGCTTTGTTTTATCAATGTGGAATTTTATGCTTTTTTTGTTTCCGTTAATGTCTACAGCAGTAATATTGTAAATGCCCTCGGCAGATAAAAACAGAGACTCAGATTGCGTTATTTCATCGTTTACTTGTACATGTTCCAAAAGGTTTTCTGATGAAATTTTTAAAGATACGCCAGTATTATAAGCTTTTCCATGAACAGCGCCATCAAATGTTGGAGCAGTCAGGGAACTGGAAGTGTGAAACAGTGCGTAGAGCCGTTCCATTTTATCCATTTGTTTTATGTCCCACACTACAGTCTTATGATCTTCTTGAACGGAGCCATTGGTATCGATGACAGAGTAAGGAAAAGTAATTGTCAACCGAATATCCATGTTTTGAATTTCTGCATTTAATCTTTGCGCCATTTCTTCGTCGGATGCCAGTAGTTGCTCTAATTCATCGGTAATACCGAATGCGTCATCTGATATTTCGTCCAAAGGCATATATATTTTTGCACGCGTGAAATAGTTTGAAGTGAATGTCGTCGAACGCAGATTCTCTTCCATAGAACTGAATTGCTCATATTCTGAAAGATCGTTAAATTCCATATTTAAATGAAGCGATTTCAAATCTGTGTCATAAATTGTTTCATCTGAAATAGTAATCTCAGCCTGTGGATAAAGAGTACGATAGTAATTTAAAATAACAGAATCGTCGTCACCAACAAACTGATTCCAAATATCTTTTGTCAAGGAAAAGGTTTCCTCGTAGCTTCCGGAGCCATCTTCATGAAACGTAATCTTTGTATGATTTGTACATCCGCAAAATATTACGGCAGCAAATATGATTACAAAAATCAGATTAATTTCTTTTTTTATTTTTCCATTCATAAGAGCTCCTCCTTTGTGCAATTTCAGATTTTATTAATAATACAATAGCATACCTTTCTCTTATCTACAAGACTTTTTTGGTAAATAGTAGACAGAATAATATCTACTGTACTGTCCAATAAAAGGGCTAGGATCGCTTTTATGCGAACATGAACCGTTTTTGATGGATCAGTTCAAATGCCTGTGTAATCCACGTCTGTGAATGCAGCAGGAGAAAAAGATTGATGCAAATGAAACTTTGCAACTACCGTCGAATTACTCAATGGAGGAAAAGGCTAAAAATGTTAATTCCTCCATAGAATTGCTGTATTAATTTGGAAATTTTGCAGGAAAACAATTCATTCGACAAAAAAAATGATGAAATTCCTGCAAACCAAATTAGATTTCTATTTTTATAAAATTAGGAAATAGGTTTGATTACGTCCTTTTACTTTATTTGGTCAGAAAATATAGTTTTGTATCAGTTGAAGTGAGCGTGTTTCATTCTAATTATCTGTTGTAATTTTCTTTGTTTCTGTCTGATGACGATTATTTTTATTCTCATTTGATTGTATAAGATGGGATAAAGGTTGGAACGTATATCCCATATCCTCCCATTTTGACAGCAGTTCATCTAAAATTTCACCATTTGTTTTGGAAGTGCTGTGCAAAAGAACGATAGCACCTGGATGAATTCTTCCGGTCAGTTTTGCGAATGCTTCTTCATGGGAAGGCTGACGATCTTCATACCAATCTACATAAGCAAGACTCCAAAAAAAAGTATGATATCCGAGTTCCTTTGCCATTTTCAAATTCACAGCGCTATATTTCCCCTGTGGAGGACGATAATATTTAGCCATTTCTTCTCCGGTAATCTGCTGAAACAAAGCGGCATTATCATCCAGTTCTTTTTGGAAAGATTCTTTTGTTGCAATCGAAGACATATCCGGGTGATGATATGTATGGTTGCCGATGACATGGCCTTCTGCAAGTATTTGTTTTACCAGATCTGGGCTTGATTCCAGAAAATGACCGACTACGAAAAATGTCCCTTTTGCGTTATGCTTTTTTAATGCTTGTAGTATCGGTTTTGTATTTCCATTTTCGTAGCCGCAGTCAAATGTCAAATAGATAACTTTTTCTTTGCTGTCTCCTAAATAATAAGTATCATACTGTTTCAATGCATCTGCTGTGACATTGCCAGAGGGCTGCTGTTCAGAGCCATTCTCAGCAAAACCGAGTCCCCAGTTTTCAGCTTGCGGTACGATGGCGTAGGTACTTTGCCATTGTTTGATTCCGGATGCGGTAGTGCGTCCGATAAGAAAAGCAGCAGCAAGTGCACAAACGGTTAGAAATGTTTTTAATTTTTTTTGATTCATTGACAATCCGCAATGTTATTCTTATCTTTATATATGTTAGAAATACACATATTATGATTCAGCCTGCTTGCAAATTTAGGAGTTCTTATATATTTTACGCTTTTGCTGATGTGAAATAAGTCTGATAAATAGCGACTGTGGAAGAAAACGTCCGAAAAAAACAACGCATTTTATTTGCATCGTTGGAATAATCACGATTTGACGTTTTTTCATCTGTTTTAATGCATAGGCAGCACATGAGCTGGCGCTGATACCTGGAAGGCTGAATTCCACATTTGCGTTATAATTAAATTCTGTATGGACCGGTCCCGGGCAAAGGCAGCCTATATATACATTGCTGTGACATTCTTTTAATTCCATGGCAGCAGCTCGTGTAAGACTTGTGACATACGATTTTGTCGCATAATAGGTCGCCATATAAGATCCAGACGGAGTCAAACCTGCACAAGAGGCTACATTCAAAAGATAACCATGATCTGCTTTTTGCATTTTTTGTAGTATTCGTTTGGTAAAAAAATGAACTGCACGTACATTTAATCCGATCATTTGCAGTTCTTTATCAAGACTGCTGACAATAAAAGGCCCGCAATCGCCGATTCCAGCATTATTAATGAATATTTCTATAGGTTTGTCCTCGATTTGTTTATATATGCGTCTGCATTGATCCAAATCTGTTAGATCAGCAATTAGAATTTCACATTTGGTTGGAAGCTGTTTTGTAAGATTTTCCAAACGTTTTTGTCTGCGTGCAATTAATACGAGGTTGTATCCTTGTTTTGCAAGCTTTTTCGCAAATGCAGCTCCAATACCTGAACTTGCACCTGTAATTACTGCATATTTTTTCATAGTTTCTCCTTTTTATTATGATCTGTTTTATTTGTATCTATTTTACAAAATTCTTTGATATCGTTTGTAATTTCATTCATACACCAAATTAGATGGTCAAAGGCGCCGGCTTCATAAAAGGTAGTTAAAATCATTCCAACCGGAATGGCAATAATCATGCCGGTTACTCCCTTTATTTTGTATCCGATAAACATAAAAAATAATGTAGTAAATGGATCCAGGCCAACAGATTCCCCGACTAATTTAGGCTGTATCAGTTGATGTACTACTAGGGATACCGCATATAAAACGATCATTCCAACAGCAGTAGCGATATTTCCAGAGAAAATTTTTATAACAGCCCATGGAATCAATACAGTGCCGGTACCAAAGACCGGGAGCATATCTAGAAAGGCAATGCCAAATCCAATGAGCCAAGCATAATTTACACCGATAATCATAAGTCCAATCATAATTACAATATAGATAACGATCATAATTTTAAATTGTGCCTTAAAATATCCGCCGACTGCACGAAGCATATGATTATAGATCAGCCTTGTTTTATCATGTACAGAAGCCGGAATATGGCGTTTTAGGGCTGACATAAGCCGATCTCTGTCTGCAATAAAAAAGTACGTTGCTAATAGCCCCATGATAACGCTGACTAATATATCCGGAATACTTGTTGCAAAACCGCTGATCGCTGAAAATGTCGGTTCTTTATAATCACTGACAAGGCTGCCAAGCGTATCTTGTAACAAAGAACTTAGTTCTTCAACGTTTATATTTGATAAAGCAGGTATTTTATGCAATAGGGACTGCAGGTGATTAAACGCGGCAGCCAATTCAATTCCTGCATTTTCATACATCGTTGGAAGATAATCCATAAATCCACGGATGCCCGCTGCAAGGAGTGCACCTGTTCCATAGCAGGCAAAAACAATCAACGTAATTACAAGCACAATTGTTAGAAAAGTTCCATACTTTCGTTTTATTTTCAGTTTTTTTTCTAAAAAGCGAACCAAAGGATTAGCGATAAGAGATAAAATAAATCCAATCACAAAAGGCATAAAAAACACTATAAGTTTGGGCAAAATAAAAATCAGACAAAATAAAATCAGAATAAATGCAGCTAAATTGCATAAAATTTTTAAATATTTTATGGATTGTTTCATAAATAAATACCAGCCTCTCTTTTCTTAAATTAACGGACGCAGGATGCTGCGTTCATTAACATAAGGAAGTATAACACAAAATAATTTTGCTGCCAATGTCTGGTACGTTAAAATTGCATGTTTAAGTAAATCTTCATATTTATTTTAGAATCTCATAATGTTTGAAAGAAATATTTGATATAAATACCTTTTTGTTGAATAAATGAAAAATCACAGTTACTATACAGTTACAAAAGAATTGCTTTTTATGTCGCATTTGACTAATGTAGTATTTCTTTCTGCACTAAACACGCAGACTGTTTCGGGAAAATCCAGAGTTTGTTTGGAAAAAGTGGTGTAATACAAAGGAGGAACTATCAGATGGTAACATCACCAATTCGCACAAAAGAGGAAATAGAAAAGATGAAAGAATATTATTTAACAAAAAAAGATTATCGGGATTATACGTTGTTTGTGATTGGGATAAACACAGCACTTCGGATTAGCGATTTGCTGAATCTGAAATGGTATGACGTTTACGATACACAGACACGTAGATATAAAAACCATATTGATATTTATGAACAAAAGACAAAAAAACATGCTGTAATTGCTTTAAATTCCAGCTGTATTACTGCTTTTAAGTTATTAAAAAGAAATAAACCTTTTAAACGGAGTGATGAATATATTTTTAGCAGCGGAAAAAGCGGGTATCAGAGTTTGTCTAGAAATCGTGCTTATCATGTTATTAAAGAGGCCGCGCAAGCCAGTCATGTTGAAGGAAATATCAGTTGCCATTCGTTGCGTAAGACGTTTGGCTATCATGCCTGGAAAATGGGAACACCGACTGCATTAATTATGAATATCTACAACCATTCCAGTATTGAAATTACAAAACGTTATTTATCAATTTGTCAGGATGATAAAGACGCTTTATACAATTCCATGAATTTGTAATCGGATGATATAAAGAAATGAAAATAATCATACCACATTCCCCAGACAGCATACGTAAAATTACAGAACAGTTTGGTTGAGCTATTCTGTAATTACGAGAAGCTATTGAAATCGTCTATGACAATGGGATTTTTGCTTTTAGGGTTTACGTTTTTCTCGAAACAGCGAAAATACCCTTGACGTGGCATAAAGCCGGTCAGGGGTATTTGTAATCACGATTCTTAAAAATGGCAGTTTGTACGGATATCGTTTAGACAGATACCGTTATTGCGTAAATAATTCAGACGATAGTTCGGGCATATTCATGATAATTTTTCGAGCAGTTTCTTCTTTTACTGGTATTGCAAATACATTATCTGTATATTCTACAATCTGCCCAATTCCATTTTGAATCACAAAGCGAAGCGTTCCGTTTTTAACTTTTTTGTCGGTGTATAATTTTTTTACAAGTTCTTCTCTGTTGATATAAGAAGGTATTGCAACGGGCAGCCGAGCTTTTTTAAGTAAATTTATCATTTCATTTTGCTCTTCTTTTGTCAGATAACCAAATTGGTAAGAAAGTTCTGCTTCTGCAGCTAGACCAATGGACAGAGCTTCCCCATGCAGCAGCTTGTAATTACTGACTGTTTCGATGGCACGTCCTATTGTATGGCCTAGATTCAAAGTTTCACGCAGGCCTGTTTCACGTTCATCTTTCATAACTACATTATATTTAATCCTGCAGTTTTCCTGAGCAATATGTTCACAGACATCAGGATTAAAAGTCCATATCTGATCGATATGCTGTTTTAGATAATCAAAAAAGTCATGATCTGCCAGGCATGCATGTTTGATCGTTTCTGCCAGACCGCTTGCGATCTGCCTTTGTGGAAGTGTCTGCCAAGCTGCAATATCTACATATACTTTTTTCGGCTGATAAAACAGGCCAATCAGATTTGTTGCAAGTGGCGTATCGACGGCAGTTTTGCCACCTACAGAAGCGTCAGCTGCGGCAAGTAATGTTGTTGCATAATTAATAAATGGAACGCCTCTTCCATAGGTTCCAGCTATAAATCCTGCCAAATCAGTAACAACTCCTCCACCTATGGCAAGAATACAGCAATCTCTGCGATATCCTTTTACTAACATGGCGTCTTCAATCGTTTCTTTTGTCCTCCGTGTTTTACTTTTTTCACCAGCATCAAAAATAAACAAGTCTGCCTGATAACCTGCTTGTATCAGCTGCATGTATATGTTTTCAGCATAAAGATCTTTTACAATGTGGTCTGTAATAATAGCAAATTTTTGGATATCTCCTACAAGACCATTTTTTATATCGCAGATCAGCTTAGGTTCCAGTTTATAACCTGTTTCAATTTCGTAGCTGTCGTCAACAATTTTTTTTAATGATACATAAAAATTATGCATAATTGCCTCCTGTTTTCGTAATGATTTCTCTATCGTTCTCTTGAACGATAATAAGCAGATATGAAGTAGTATACCATAATTTGGGATAATTGGCATGTGGGAAAAGCAGTATTATGAAAAAGATTTGTTTCGTTTGCGGTAGGTAAAACCAAAAGGTAAAGTTGCGCAAAAATATGTAAAACGCAATATTGTATCACAAATTCTCACCAATTTAGCGCAACATATAACTTTTGAAATAGCATTAATTAGTTGCGCTAAATTAATGATGTGGTCAACACTAAAAAGGAGAAAAAAATTTTCGCGCAACCATGGCATATATCATGGTAAAAAGAATATGTCATTTTCGTAACATTTATAATATTATAGAAAGAAATACTTAAAATACTTAAAAATGACAGAACAATGTTTAAGTGTTTATTATAAAAGATAGATTCTTTTTTATAATTACAAAATGTTCACCCATTTTTCTTAGTTACAAAGAAAATAATTGCAAATACTTTCTACAACATTAAAATGTTTTGTTGCGCAAAAACAATTATCTTTTTTAAAATCTTTTGGCTTTTTAAATGATTATTTCAATACTCTTTTATGATGATAGAAAAGAGGAACAACGAGTTATATTTATATATTGGATAGTATCTTTTTACATAAAGTTATGTTGTTTTCATATCGAATTTGTATAAATATATGAAATTATACATAAAACTGCATAATATGCAAACAAAATCATAGTAAGACATTTAATGGTTTAACTATTGAATAAACAAAAAACCGTATAATAATTATTCAAAATTTTGTTGCGCAACTAAATAAATGGAACCTATTTATGTTGATGATATTACGTATTATTCGTGCTGTTGCCAATAATAAGATACTTTATAAATAAAATCCATCGATTTTTGTCTATTAAGATTTCATAAAATATAGCAATCATTCATTTTGAAAAATAAAATTATCAACAGAGAATATTCGTTTGAAAATATATTGAAATGAAAAAGCATAGAGAAGGAAAATCTTTTCCAAACTCTATGCTTAAAAAATATAATATTTAGATACTGGAGCGATATCAGCAAGCCAGTATTTTTTGCATTATTTGATTCAAAATTCTATTTTAATGATTTTTCTAATGCATCAACGACAATCTGAAGGGCCTTAATTCGTGCATATTTTTTATCTACAGATTCCAGTATATACCATGGAGCATAAGTGGTGCTTGTTTTTTGAATCATTTCATTCACAGCTTCTTCATACTGATCCCATTTTTCACGATTTCGCCAATCTTCGTCGGTTATCTTCCACTGCTTCTCTGGTGTATTTTGACGGTCAGTAAAACGCTTGAGCTGCGTTTCTTTGTCTATTTGTACCCAAAATTTAATAATGACTGCGCCCCAGTCATGCAATTCTTTTTCAAATTCATTCATTTCGTTATAAGCACGCATCCAGTCGTTTTCACTGCAGAATCCTTCTAATCGTTCTACCATAACACGTCCATACCAAGTCCGATCAAAAATTGCTATATGTCCATCCTTTGGCATACGATTCCAAAAACGCCATAAGTAGTGTCTGGCTTTTTCGTGTGGTTCAGGACTTGCTATAGGATGCACTTCGTAACCTCTTGGATCCAGCGCTTCGGTCAGACGTTTAATATTACCACCCTTCCCTGCGGCATCCCATCCTTCATATGCAATAATAACCGGAACTTTTTTTCGATACAAACGGTTATGTAGTTCGCCCAAACGATGCTGAAGTTGCTTTAATTGAATTTTATATGTTTCATCATCTATTGTAGCTGTATCTAAAGGAATATCTGATAGCTTAGGCATTGGCACAAGCGGAAAAACATTTTGCAGCAAAGGTACTGATAAGGCATGATTATTTAGCGCAATTTCGATACCTTGCGTTAACGTTTCTAAAATCTGAAGTTCTGTCCATTTTCTAGATTTTGCATCTACAATATACCAAGGCGCTGACGGCATATTTGTGTCTTCCAGATAACTATCATAAACGTCCAAGCATTTATCATAATGTGCATTTTGCCATTGATCTTTTTTACTGACACGCCATTTTGCATCCTTGTTTTTTATCAAATTTTCGATACGTTTTTTTTGTTCTTTTCTGGAAATATGAAGAAAGAATTTCATAACAAGATATCCATTGTCGGTAAGCTGGCGTTCAAAGCGTTTAATACTATCAATTCTGTTCTTGTATTCTTCTTCTCCTAAATGCTCATGCAGTTTTGCTTCTACGATTTCATCCATCCAACCGGAATCTAAAAACTGAAATTTTCCCGCTTCAGGAATTTTAACAAAATGCCGATATAAAAATGGCTTCCTGGATTCTTCTAATGTAGGCTCTTCCATAGATGCAACTTTAAAAAAACGTGGATCAATGCCTTTGATAATTTTTCCAATGGATGATCCTTTGCCTGATGTTCCCCAGCCTTCTACCAAAACGAGTACTGGCAATTTCATTTCTTTTAACTGCATCTGTTGTCTGCCCAGTTTTTCTCTAGCTGTCTGAAGCCTGGCTGTCAACACTTCATCCGATGGTTTTTCTGCACCATTCCATTGCTTTAACATAAGCGCTGCCCTCTCTTTCTTGATATGGTTGTATTTGTATATTATTTATAATATAAATGTATCAAAAAAATTACGTAACGTCAATAGTCACAAATTAGTTCCAATTGATAAATTTGTTTTTTGTATTTTTTATAAAAAAACAGCTTCTTAATATTATAAGAAAGCTGTTTTTTTCGTTATTAAAACCAATTGCCGCTCAGTCGATTGATAATTCTGTCCATGTCTGCTTTACTTTTTGCATCACGGCATTCATTTAGAATTTGTTCTTTTTCCGACTCCGTGAGTCTGCTGTATGCTTCTAGCGCATCTGCACGCATTGCCATTCCCATAGCAAAACCAATCGGCAAATTGTTATTGATATCCATAATACTGATTCTCCTTTCTGACAGCACCAAGCTGTCAGTGTCAGTATCTGTAGATTCTTGTGCTATTATGCGCTATGTTATTTTACAAATAAAGGATTTCAAATATAATAAATAGTTGTTCTTAAAAATGATTATTTTTTACTTGGTCGGCCAATGAGTTTGATATTGTCTGAAGAATAATACATACGCTCGGTAACCGTATTGCTGGAACTGCTCGCTTCAATAACAGTTCCATAATAACCAATGGAATCATCGTATGCATAACCTGAAAAAATTGCCGTATGGTCAATATTCATATAACGACCATTATCTCCATTAAATGAATAATAAATTGTGTCACCTGGAACTAATTTACAGTTTAAAATTTCAAGCGCTCCTTCAGCTATGCAATGTCCGGATTTTTTGCACCAAAAACCTTCTTCTGCTGCAGTTGGCGCCCAAGTTGGATGTGTATAGCCGAAACGAATACCATAAGGACGATAACACCGATACACTAGAGAACTGCAATCGTAGTAATTTTGGGACATACGCATATTCTGGCTGTATTGAATATTTTTCTTTTTGGAAATTTCGCGGGCGTCTTTTACGACACGATAAGCGGTTGGACTGCTTACAGATACAATACAGATTACTTTTCGCCCATTCACTTTTGCAGTAATTTTTGTCGTACCGATGCCATTAATTGTGACAATTCCTGTTTTGGAAACAGAAGCAACATTTTTGTTACCGGATATCCATGTAACTTTATGTCCTTGCGTCCCTTTTAATTTTAGGCTTTTGACAGAACTTCCTTTATATGTATTGATTACATATTTATTTAATGTATAATGATGTACCTGAATTCTGATAGAAAAAGATACCCCATAAATAGTTAATCTCGCATTTGTAATTCCTTTTGCAATTCCTTTGATATGTATAGAACCATCACGAAACCAAGCATCTGCGATTTTGGAGTTTCCTGTTCGAATCATACATTGTACATCAGTATTCATCGCATCACGGATACATTGGTCTTGCCAATCCTTTCCTGTTTCATAATACATAGTATCTAAATCTATCCCTTGTATTGCAATATCTATATTTGGATTTTGGTCGTTCAAATATAAATTCACGGATTCTTCTGCTAGAGACAATTCAGAGACCGTGATCTCACAAGTCAAGACAGTCTGTGTTCCGTCACTTCCGATTGCGTTTACGATTAATATTGTATTTCCTGCAGTAATTGGTGTGATTACAACAGAATGTGCTGTCTCTTTTGATAAATCAATGATTGACGGAGATTCTTTTGATAATTCATACGAAACATTGCTTGCGTTTAGCACTTGCAGCTCATATGGAATACCGCCTGCGATTAAATGTAAGTGTTCTGTATTTAACGTAGGTAGTTCATGAGAAATACCTGGCAAGTTAGTTTGATCCATCACAGAAGGTTCTTCTGATGGATTATCAACAGAGGTCTGGTCTTGATTTGCTGTTAAATCGTCGGTTTTTTGTTCTGCAGCCAAACGTAAAGATTGTTTTTCTATATTTTTTTGAGTATAGACAGCAGCATTCGCTGTTGTAGCATAAATAGTCTGACTAAATGTCAAACTTGCAACAATGCTAAGTATTAGGAGCAGACAAATTTCTTTTCTGACATTTTCTTTTATCATGGTGCCTTATCCTCTTTCTATGATGTCTCGTATGTATTTGTTTATAAATGGACAACTCTAGAACGTATTTCTTTTGTTTTTCCAACATTCCAGAAATTTTCTCCAAGATATCCGCATGTCCTGCGGACGACATTCATTTTTGCATGGTCTTTATTTCCGCATTGCGGACATTCCCATTCAAAGTCTTGATTGATCATAATTTCACCATCGTATCCGCAGCATTGACAATAATCTGACTTTGTATTAAATTCTGCATATTGGATATTATCGTAAATGTATTGAATAGCAGCTTCCAACGCTTCCATGTTATGTCTCATATTTGGGATTTCTACAAGTGAAATAGCGCCTCCCGATGACAAATTTTGAAAACCGCTTTCAAATGTCAACTTTGAGAAGGCATCGATTTTTTCCCGCACGTCTACATGATAAGAATTTGTATAATAACCTTTATCTGTAACGTCCTTAATATCTCCAAACCGTTTTTTGTCAATTCTTGCAAATCGATAACATAGACTTTCTGCGGGTGTACCATATAAAGCAAAACCCAATTTTGTTTTTTCTTTCCACTGATCGGCGGTTTTTCGCAAATGTTTCATAAGCTTGCAAGCAAATTCCCGTCCCTTTGGCGTAGTATGGCTGCATTGGCGCATCACTACTGTAGTTTCATAGATTCCTATATATCCAAGCGATAATGTTGAATATCCATTTTTAAGCAATTCATCAATAGTTTCCCCTTTTTGCAGTCTGGCAATAGCGCCATATTGCCAGTGGATTGGACTTGTATCTGAACGTACACCTAGTAAAGCCTGATGCCGGCACATCAAAGCTTCAAAACAAAGCTGAAGACGTTCGTCTAAAAGATTCCAAAAACGTTCATCGTCCCCTTTTGCAATCAGTGCGATTTGCGGCAGGTTCAAACTAACAACGCCCTGATTAAATCTGCCTTCAAATTTATATTTTCCATTTTCATCCTTCCATGGTGAAAGAAAACTGCGGCATCCCATACAGCTAAATACATTTCCTTCGTAATTTTCCCTCATTTTTTTAGCGGAAATATAATCTGGATACATCCGTTTTGCAGAACATTTTGCCGCTAATTTTGTTAAATAATCATATTTACCACCTTTTAAACAATTATGCTCATCTAAAACATAGACTAGTTTTGGGAATGCAGGTGTAACATAAACTCCCTTTTCATTTTTGATGCCTTGATAACGCTGCAAAAATACTTCCTCGATAATCAATGCATTTTCTTCAATGTATGGATCGTCTTCATCTATATGCAAAAACAGTGTAACAAATGGAGACTGTCCATTTGTAGTCATCAGCGTGTTAATCTGATATTGCATTGTTTGAACTCCTGCCTGCAGCTCTTCTTTTGTCCATACAGATACAATTTGTTCAATTTGTTCATCACTAAAACTGCTGTCTAGCTCTGATATTGCTTTCTGTCGAAATTTTTCTCTGCTGTAACGCAAATATTTTCCAAGGTGAATTAAATCTACAGACTGTCCGCCATACTGATTGGAAGCTACCGAAGCGATAATCTGTGTTGTTACAGTACAGGCTACACGAAAGCTTTTCGGCGTTTCGATCAATTTACCATTAATTACCGTACCATAATCGAGCATATCTCCAATATTAATCAAACAGCAATTAAAAATAGGCTGCAGAAAATAATCTGCATCATGAAAATGGATGGCGCCACTTTCATGAGCTTTTACAATTTTATCAGGCAACAATACACGTTTCGTCAAATCCCTGGACACTTCTCCAGCAATATAATCCCGTTGTGTAGAAGCTAACAATGTATTTTTATTTGAATTTTCTTCTGCCAATTCTTTATTGTCATTACGAATTAAAGATAAAATAGATTCATCTGTTGTATTTGCTTTCCGCATTAACGCATGTTTATATCGATAAATAATATATTTTTTTGCTAATTCGTACTTTTGTTCTTGCACGAGACTATGTTCAATCAAATCCTGGATTTCTTCCACCTGAATCTGGCTGCGGGTCATTTCCGAAATCAGGCGCTCGATCTCTTTCATTTTCTGATCTGTAATCTGATCATGCAAATGTACTTCATCGTTTGCTTTTTTCATCGCCATAATGATTTTGGCACTATCGTAGTCTACGACTCTTCCATCCCGTTTGATTACTTTCACTCTTTCGTCCTCCATAGTTTTGGTTTCATCTTTGATAAATCTATTCTATTCTTGCCTCATATAGAAGGTTCATTTTTTCCTCATATAACTCTGGCGTCATATCCATATAATGATTATGAGGATTCTCAAATCGCTGCTCTTCTTCCCAAATTTCATTTTCCAGCTGGTTTTTAACATATTTTGCTATTTCACTGATAGATGGTTGCTTATATACAAGTTTTCCGTTTTTAAAAATAGGAATCTGGAGTTCTTTCGCAGTGCAGTTTTCAAAAAATCGATTTTTCCACGGTTTTATAGGATCTACATATCGCAACGACTTTGTAAAATCTAGTTGTTGATCCGATTTTGCCAAAAGGTCTGCGATAGCGTTTCCTTCTTGATCGTATATCCGATATACTTTTTTTAATCCAGGATTAGTAATTTTCTCTGTATTTTCAGAAATTTTAATTCGCGGTTGGAATACCCCTTCTTCTTCTACTGCCACAATTTTATATACTGCACCAAACACCGGTTCTGATTTAGACGTAATTAACCGTTCACCAACGCCAAAGCTGTCAATACACCCACCCTGGTCTAAAATGGATGTAATTGTATATTCATCCAAACTGTTTGAAACAACAATCTTACAATCCGTAAGCCCGGACGCATCTAACATTTTTCTGGCACGTTTAGATAAATAAGCTAAATCACCACTATCTAGCCGGATTCCTTTTAAACGTTTTCCCATTGGTTCCAAAACTTCTTTTGCTGTACGGATAGCATTAGGCACACCACTTTCCAAGACATCATAAGTATCAACTAAAAGTACTGTAGCATCTGGATACGTTTTTGCATATTTTTGAAATGCAGTGTATTCATCTTTAAAGTACATAACCCAGCTATGGGCCATTGTTCCGCTAATCGGAATGTGAAACAACTTTCCTGCCAGCACGGTTGCAGTACCTACTGCACCCCCAATATATGCTGCTCTGGCTCCATATACCGCAGCATCCATATTATGAGCACGTCTTGCACCAAAATCTGATACTGCACGTCCTTTCGCCGCTTTTACGATCCTTCTTGTTTTGGTAGCAATTAAAGATTGGTGGTTGATTTCCAATAACACAGCTGTTTCGATTAATTGAGCATCAATTAATGGGGCAATAATCGTTAAAATCGGTTCATTCGGATACATCACTGTTCCTTCCGGAAATGCATAAACATCCCCCTGGAACGAAAATTCTTTCAAATAACACAAAAATTCTTCGGAAAACAATTTCTGTTCGCGCAGATACGCAATGTCATCTTCTTCAAAATGAAGATTCATAATATATTCTATAATCTGTTCTAAACCTGCAAAAATAGAAAAGCCTGCCTTGTCCGGATTTTTTCGATAAAAAACATCAAAAGCTACTTTTGCATTTTGATCCTGATCTGTAAAATAACCATTACTCATAGTCATTTCATAAAAATCCATGACCATTGACAAATTTCTCTCATTGTGCTGCATGTGCATTTCTCCTTCTACGTAATACGACGGCATATTACTCTCTACATTTGCTACATTTTAGCCCTTTTAGAGTTATTTTGCAAGCATTTTATGAGATTTTTCAACTGCTTTTTGAAAATCATTCAGACGGTATTTAGAAATTAACACGGAATCTTTATTATTTAAAAGTACTTCTCGTCTGCTATAACTTTCTACATACTTCAAATTAATGAGATAAGCTCTGTGAGTTCGAAAAAAATAAGGAGAAAGCTGTTCTTCCAGTTTGCTGATTTTCGCATAGTATGTAATAATTTCATCTGATAAGTGTAGGATTGCCTTGCGCCCTAAACTTTCAATATAGATAACGTCCTGTATATTTATCAACCGTACCTTACTGCCTTGCTTTATAGTAATTTTTGTCTCGTCCTGTATTTGCTCCATGTTTTTCCTCCCATGTCTGTTGTATCATCATGCTGCTTTTGTTTTTTTAGCAGGAGCCATCACTTATTTTTTAATAAAAAAAGCGCCTGTTCAAAACCGCCAATCCATTGGCCACATGCGCTTTCCCTAGCTCTATTTAATTGTTTACATCTGTTAAATATTTTATCGGATGTTTTCACATTTTCTTAATGCAAAAAAAACAGGAACATATAAAAATATGCCCCTGCCTATCATTTTTCTACGATGTTTTTATTGTTATGACGTATATTCTATTGCAATTTCATCTAATGCAGATTTATTTATTCTATTCCATTCGTTAAATTCAAGACCACTTTCTGAAACTATTTTGCCAAGTTTTACAAGAAACTCTGGTATCTTATCAGCTGAAATGGTGCCAACTTCCCGTCCCATTGCTTCTTTTCCTTGTCGTTCACAACCGTTTACATATAATACAAACCCAGGCTGTGGTTTCCCATCAACTTTTTTCATTCCACCCCGAAACCCAATGGTACCAGTCTGATGTGTGCCACAAGAAGAAGGACATCCGGAAATATGAATCTGAGGAAGCGCTCCATTTGGAATCTTTGCATTTCGTACCGCCTCTACACAAGCTGCCAGCAACGCTTGCGAGTCCCTTGCACCGACCTGACAGACAGATGCACCAATACAGCTTACCGATGTTTCAAATACAGTCTTTGCACTATCTTTCGTTAATTCCATAATTCTTTCAGCTTCTTTTGATGTTAAATTAATTAAATATGCCGTTTCATCTGGTGAAAGTCGCATTTCTACTGCTTCCATATCATGAATAGTATCACTTAATTCACAAAAAGTATCCACATTCGGCATACCCCCAATTGGATGCCAGGATACCGTATACAAACCTTCTTGATTTTGTTCAATAATACGCGATCCTGAAATCATATTCGCATCCCCTTTTTTGCTTATGGTTTGCTTATTTGCCTGAATACACAGATTTTCTCCAGAATCGAAAACTTCTTTTAATTTTTCCTCGTATGCAGATACATACTGTTTTGCTCCTCCCAGAGCTTCCTGCATATAACGAGTACGTGCTTTTACTCGGCTATCGTAATTTCCATATGCCAAAAAAGTAAGCCACATTGCCTTGATATAATACAAAATCATTTCAGGCTCTATTCCTTGTCCAACTTTAACTCCAAAACAAGGATTTATACCAAGTCCCCCGGCACTATAGACATCAAATTTCCCTTCTTTTGTTGCCACAAACCCAAGATCGCGATAAGTTGCATGTGTAACATTTCTAGGTGAGTTTGAAAATCCGACTTTCAATTTCCTCGGCATTTTCTTCTCACAGATAAAATGCAACAGATATTCGCCTGCTTCCAGTGCCCAAGGTAATACATCAAAATATTCATCCTTTTCAACACCGGAAAGCGGAGGACACATAACGTTTCTTGGATAATCTCCACCGCCACCAATGATAACAATCCCTGCATCCAATGCCGAATCCATAATATTACATAAAACGTCCGGCTGCAAATCATGTAATTGAATTGTTTGACAAGTTGTAAAATGCATACGGGAAATATGGTATTTTTTTAATATATCAGCTGTAAACGCCATTTTATCCTTCGTAACACGTCCTGCCGGCATGCGTAACCGAAGCATATTAGCTTTTCCACCTCTTTGTGCATAACTTCCATAAAAACCGGAAAAACTTTTGTATTCACTTTGACTTAAAACTCCATCATAAAATTGAGCTGTTTTTTCTTGGAATTTAGGAAGATATTGTTTCCATTGTTGTGTGTCCATAAAATCTCCTTTCTAAAATTATATTTAAAATAAATGATGTTGAAATTATACGAAGTTAAAATATTCTTTAAAAATATTCCTAAATATATAGTACATTAAGAAAATTTGACAGAAATCAAACGCATGATTTCAAATATATACAAAATATACATAATATAGCTTTTTATTGCAAACGTTCAAGAAATCTGATCCGTTGCTTTTTATCCGATTTTAAATAACAATATTCTATCTATACTGACAATTAACGAAACATTCTTTTTGTTACAAACGCAATTATCTTATAGATTGGATTTTCCATATGTTTTACAACAGAATTTAACTCATTACGTATTTTAATGCCTTGCGGGCAATGTTTTTCGCATTTTCCGCATTTTTTACACAAAGAAGCATTTGAAGGTTTCGCCCGCATCGTTGTACACATTAAATATTCCCGCATTCCAGTAAAATAATTATCTGTATAACAGACATTATAACAGCGAAAAATCCCCGGAATATCTACACCTGCAGGACAAGGTTGACAATATGTGCATCCGGTACATGGTACCTTGATTTTTTCATTTAACGCTTTACGTATTTTTTGGAAAAGTACAGCATCACTTTTTGTTAGCTCACCGATTTTTACAGAACGTGCAATCCGTATGTTTTCTTTCAACATTTCCATGGAATTCATACCAGATAATACAACAGATACGCTAGATTGATTCCATAACCATCGCAACGCCCACTCTGCCGGACTGCGGCGCGGAGAAGTTTTGTGAAATATTTCTTTGGCTTTAGGCGGAAGATCATTTACCAGCCTGCCTCCTCTTAACGGTTCCATAATAATTACCGGAATCCCTCTATTTGCTGCGTACTCTACACCTATGCGACCGGCCTGACTATATTCATCCATATAATTATACTGTACCTGACAAAAATCCCAGTCATATGCATCCAGAAGCTTTATAAACTGATCTGAGTTTCCATGGTAAGAAAAGCCAATTCTTCGAATTTGTCCGCATTCTTTTTTTTCTAACAGCCATTTTAATACTTCCATACGAACTAATTTTTGGAAGACATGTACATCTGGAAGCATATGTATTAAATAATTGTCAATATAATCTGTATGAAGGCGAGTAAGCTGTTCTTCAAATATTTTATTTGCATTTTCTAAAGAATGGATCAAATAATGTGGCAACTTTGTTGCAATTTCAATTTTATCTCTCCAACCATTTTTCTCAATCAATATTCCAAGAGCTTTCTCACTTCCTTTATACACATAAGCTGTATCAAAATAATTGATACCATGACGAATCGCATATGCCAATTCTCGCTCCGTTTCTTTCATATCTATATGTCCTTTTTTTGTTGGAAGCCGCATACAGCCAAACCCCAAAATCGACCAATCATTTTTTCTTTTTTCCATTTCAATTCCTTTCTATATATCATGGCCTGATAATTTTTGAAAGAGACAGCATTCTAATAATACTATCTCTTTCAGACGCAAACGAAAAGTATCACTACAACCTCTATTTACTTATGGATCTTTCTATATAGTCTGCACAAAAATAGATTCTAATATACTTGCACAAAATATATTTTTACATAATATTTTATAGAATTATTTTTTATATATTTACATAAATGAGTGAATAAACTTAAAAAAAGTAATCTTTCACATGAAAACCTAGTTCTCCATTTTTCGGAAGTATTTTTTCAGTATCCATCCTATCAATTACAATGTAAGAATCTTTATTCAACATGGTAAGCATTCGATAAATCTGTTCTTCCGTACCCTGTGCCTCCATCTCCACAGAACCATCTTCGTTATTTCTAACCCACCCTGTCACACCCAAACTTCGAGCTGCATATGACGCCCGATAACGAAATCCTACGCCTTGCACTCTTCCTGTAAAACGAATATGCTTTCGTACTATCTCCATATAACTTCCCTCTCTTTTCTACAAAATAAATTGTTTGCCAAATTTACATCTGCCAAACATGAATATAAAAATAATATCTACATATAAATTATAAAAAACAACATAATATAAATATAACTTTAAACTTTTCAATATCCGATAAGCTTGTCTGCCAATAAAAATATGATAAAGAAAGCTTACTTAATTACAAATAGAAATTGTGATTTCTTTTACGCCTACTAATTTTTTATGATATATCAAATTATACAGTAACAAATTTTAAAAATAATTCAATAAAAATTATTTTTAACAGATCATTCTATTTATTCGTTATTTTTTAAACTGTTATCAAATCTATAACAGTTCCGATAAAGTCGCACATCTACTGCGCGACCACATGAAATTGTAGTGTAACAGATATTCAGTACATCGTGAAGCGATTCCTAATGGCTGAACATGAAACAGTTTTATGGGTTATCTGAACTGTTATCAAAATATCATGATATTTGTATTTTGTCAATGAAAACTGCTTGCTTTCTATGCAAACGTATGCTAATCTGATAACAGTTCAGATTCAGGTATATTCATCTGACAAAATAATTTTAAATGCGATCAAAAGCGCATGGTTATGGAAAGGAGATATTTAAATGGCAGTTGTTACGATTACTACTGAAAATTTTGAAACTGAAGTTATGCAATCAGATAAACCTGTAATTATTGATTTTTGGGCGGACTGGTGTGGACCATGTAAACGTCTCTCACCTGCAGTAGATGAGCTTTCAGAACAAACTTCAGAAATAAAAATGTGCAAAGTAAATGTGGATGAACAGCCAGAACTGGCTTCCCGTTTTCAAATTATGAGTATTCCAACTCTAATTAGCTTTAAAAACGGCAATATCTATAAGACTTCAGTTGGTCTGATACCTAAAAATGCAATTTTAGATCTTGTAAAATAACACTTATTTATGTTAAAATCCATGAAATCAATAAATATAAATTGATCTCATGGATTTTTTAGATCATACGTATCCAAAAAATGATGTCTTTTCTTATTTTGTTTATAAGCAATAATTGTATCTAAGTTTACGTTCTCTACACTTTTAAATAAATTTCCTTCAATAAATGGATTTTTTTCCTTTAAAGAACAGATTAATTCTTTCGTTTCTTGTCGCTTGGAAGTTATTTCAGCTATGTCGCTATTTGCACATTGATCTGTAAAATGACATGCACATTGTAAAAAATGTAAAGCATGATAATCTCTCCAACGTTTAATATCATTCTCATGAACTAAATATAGCGGACGAATTAACTCCATTCCTTTAAAATTTGTACTGTGCAGTTTCGGCATCATAGTCTGAATTTGACCACTGTACAACATTCCCATCAAAATCGTTTCTATAACATCATCATAATGATGACCAAGCGCAATTTTATTGCATCCGTATTCTGCAGCCTTACTGTAAAGATAGCCTCGACGCATTCGTGCACATAGATAGCATGGAGACTTTTCTACATGTTCTACCGCATCAAAAATCTGTGTTTCAAATATCGTTAAAGGAATATCCATGATTTGTGCATTTTGCTCAATTCTTTCCCTATTAGCCTTACGATAACCTGGATCCATAACAAGGAAAATTAATTCAAAATAAAATTTTCTATGTTTTTGCAATTCTTGAAAACATTTCGCCATTAGCATTGAATCTTTACCGCCTGAAATGCAAACAGCGACTCTATCACCTTCTTGTAACAATTCATAAACATTAATTGCTTTCGCAAAGCGACTAAAGATATTTTTATGAAATTTTTTACGAATACTATATTCAATATCCTCCGCCGTACTTCTTTTTTTATCTGTGTTTTGCATCATAAGATCCTTTCTTTTCTCAGTAAATCACATAAGACTGTCACCACGTTCAATACTTAGTTCATAACCTATTTGTTTCATCTGCATTGCTAACTTTTCCCTGTATTGTGCCGACTCAAAACCGGAATGTATTTTATTATCATAAAGCAAGTATTTTTCACGTACATCGGTCGGAGATAAATTTGGCATAACAACATTTGCACCCGACAGAATTCCTAACTCACGTCCATTTGGATGTATCGTTCCTAGTGCTGTTGTCGCTGGAAGTAATGTTTTTGGAAACATTAGCCGAAGTATCGACAATAGTTTGCGTGTCATAAGAAGCGTTCCTGCCTTGCTTGCCGCAAATGGAGTATCTGCCTGTGGAATAAATGGTCCAATACCAACCATATGTGGCTGTAATGTTTCTAAATAACGCAAATCACAAATCAAAAGCTCTATTGTTTGACCAGGAGAACCTACCATAAATCCAGATCCTACCTGATATCCAATTTGTTTTAACAATTTTAAACACTCTTTACGATGTACAAAGCTCATTTTCTCTGGATGTAACATTTTATAATGAGATTCATCTGCCGTCTCATGACGCAGCAAATAACGGTCTGCACCACAATCATACCAATATTGATAAGCCTCTTGTTCCCATTCACCGAAAGACAAGGTAAGAGCACAATCCGGATAATGATCTTTTAAATAACAGATAATTTCTCCTAATTTTTCCTTCGTGTAATATGCATCTTCCCCGCCTTGCAGCACAAAAGTACGAAAGCCAAGGGCATAACCTTCCTTCGCACATTGATATATTTCTTCCTTATGAAGCCGATAGCGGTCAATTTTACGGTTCTCGCACCGAATTCCGCAATAATAACAATTATTACGACAATAATTCGTAAATTCGATCAATCCCCTTGTGTATACCTTTTTTCCATAATATTTTTCACGCACCTGCCTGGCATATTGATACAAAAATTCCAGTGCGTCTTCTTGTTCACATTGCAATATTTCGATTAATTCTTCATCTAACAACGTGTGATTTTGATACAACCGTTTGGTCAATTCTTGTATTTTGTTGCACTCTTTCTCCTGTACTTCTGATCTTTTTGGATTCATATTTTAATATTTATTTCCTTTTTCCAATATTGTAAGTATATCTTCCATTTCAGATACCGTAATCTTCGTATACTGGCTTAATTCTTCCGTAGATGGCATTCTTTGCATTTGTTCTGCCAGATATTTTTGAGCTTCATATACTAATGCTGCCTTTGCAAGCAAAGACTGATCCATATCTGTATCTTTCATCATTTTTTTGCTATACTCGTCCATCGCAATTTTTGCTTTCATCATCAGTTCTTTTTCAAAATTTATTTTTTTTCCACAACCTAGCATTTGCTGTAAAGCCAAAAATACAGCTATATTCCCCTCTTGAATCATGTCCGCAAGGTCCTTGGGCTCTGTTATGTGAATCTGTTTCTTCGCAATCTGCAATACTTTTAACATCCATTGTTCTGAAAGCTGATACATAGACTTCTCATCACCTGCAATTAGATGTTCATATAACTCCTCTTCTTCTTCTTTGGTATATTGTGTAATATTTTGCAGATCTTCTAAATATAATCTGAAAAAAGCTGTATCCGGTAAATTCATTTCTACTGCTGATTCTGTTTGTATGTCGTTTACTGAATCTGCCTGCATTCCAGTATGTTCTAATAAATCACTCTTCGATTCTTGTTGTAATTGCAACAAATACTGACACACCATGTCCTGCTGCTGTTCCGACAATGGAATATTCTTAAAAAATGAAACTATTTCTTCTTTTGTGAATTTTATATCAGACAATTGCATCTTTTTTTGTATAGAATGTATCATTTCTAATAAATTATTTTTAACATCATTCTTCATTGAATCACCTATTTTAAGATTTCGTTGATAAGAATTATTTCTTTGTTCATTTTTATCTGACATAAACATCTCCTATTTTTTACAAAAGAATGTACATATTTCAGTCAATTTTTTAACAAATCATTTTATTTTTCCGTATTTTTCAAAGTACCAATTGTAACATTTCTATCAATCCAATTTTTCTTAGCATAATCCCATAACTCCTTTGAACCTTCTGCTGTATGTGCATTTCTTGCAAGCACTTGAGTAAGCTCTACACCATGTTCCATCCACGACTTGCCATCTGTTGCATCGTTAAGCATTAATGGCTGAATATGATCCATGGCGCGTGCAAATTTAGCTTCTGGCGTTTTTGCTTCTTCAAATTCTTCCCATAATGCAGTCAACTTTTGTTTTTGATCGTCTGGAAGCATACCATAAATGCGTTCTGCTGCCTGTTCTTCCCGTTGATGCTGTGTCTTTTTACCTTCTTCATCATATGCATACGTGTCTCCTGCATCAATTTCAACAACATCATGAAGCAAAATCATTGTTACTGTTTTGAGAACATCAATCTTTTCAGAGGCATATTCGCTCAATAAAACAGTCATAACTGCAGCATGCCAAGCATGCTCAGCATCATTTTCTTTTCGAGAAGCATCGGCAAGATACGTCTGGCGATTAATCTTTTTTTCTTTATCAATTTCACGAATAAAACAAAATAATTTATCTAATCGTTCTTGATTCATTTCATTTTCCCCCTATTTTTTGCATTTAAAAAGCAATTGTCCCTACAATAATCATTTTTGTAAAAGCACTGACAAGCTGATTTGCACCTTTCATAATAAAAGTTTATTTGATAGCTCCATTTTTAACTTTAACTATATTTTTACGTGATTCGTATTTCATATAAAACTTGTAACATTCTGCATGATTTCCTACACTCTGTATATAAAGCATTAAAATTTTCATATTATTTGCCCTCTTTATCCGGATTCACATGAACCATAATATGTTTTACATTTGGAAATTTCTCTTCAATCTGATTATGAACTTCTTCTGCAATTGCATGTGTCTCCTGAAGCGTTTTTCTTCCATCTGCAGCAATTTCTACATCAACATAAATACGATTGCCAAATTCTCTTGTAGTTAAATCATCAACACGTATCACTCCCTGTTGTGTTAACACTGTATTTCTAAGTTGTGCCACCATACTGTCATCGCAGGATTTATCTACCATCTTATCTATTGCATCCTTAAATATATCATAAGATGCTTTTATAATAAAGACACAAATGACGACACCTGCTATTGGATCCATAACCGGAAAACCAAGCCTTGCCCCCAAAATACCAAGAAAAGAACCAACTGAAGACAATGCATCCGAACGATGATGCCACGCATCCGCCATCAAAGCGCCACAATTGATTCGTTTCGCATAAAATTTCGTATACCAAAACATCCATTCTTTAACAAGGATGGACAATATTGCAGCTATCAATGCAAATCCACCAGGTACCGCAAGATTCTCGTATCTTCCTACCACTATTTTTTGAATTCCGGTATAGCCAATTCCTATTCCAGTCAAAAACAAAACAACGGCGAGTAAAATTGCTGCAACGCACTCCATACGTTCATGACCATACGGATGTTCTTTATCTGCTTCTTTGCGAGAAATTTTCACTCCTACAATTACAATTAGCGTACTAAACACATCTGATGCAGAATGGATTGCATCTGAAACCATCGCTCCTGAAAAAGCTGTAATTCCTGCAATCAATTTAAATACTGTCAAAAATGTATTTGCTAAAATGCTTGTTCTGGAAACTTTTATTACAATTTGCTCAGTCAAATCCTTTGGCTGTTCTATATAAGATTCCTTCATTCAACTCCTCCTTTTTTCATACAATCTTCCAACTTTGGAGTATACAAAACGTCTAAATATATCTATAACCTGCAACATCTATTACAAATAGTAACTTGTACATAGATATGCCATTAGAAACCACCAAAAATATTTTATAAAACATTCAGTGGATTAAAAAAGGACCTGTGGCAACAATAATTATTGTTAAAACTACTGTCCCACAAGTACCTATTTCATCTGCTGTCTATTACGCCTCAGTCAAATGACAATATCACTGCCTGCTCAGTGTATCCAAAAAACTATTTTATTTTATTTCTTTTCATTACAAAAAGTATTTTTAATTTATATCATATGCAGCTTTTGCTTGTCAAGATACATTCATACCGAATTATTATAGCTGTGACAGTTGAGATAACTCATTGAACTGTCATATATCCAGAAATTAGGAATCTCTTCGCAATGAGCTGAAAATCTGCAACCAGTAATTTCATATGGTCGGTGTAATAAATGCGAAGACCCACAGAATCTGTTACTTACGAATATCATAAGCTTTCTTAATCGTTTGGATCCGTTTTCTATATATAATCATAATCTTTGAAAATGCTTTGTTTCATTCAAATCTGCTTGTTTCATTCAAATCTGCTTGATTCATATTATATCTGTATTTAATACTGCAATCACATTATTGGATTAAAATTTCATTTACTTTCTCTTAGGTGCCTGTCTTTATAGTTACCATACATTTGTTATCTTTCAATATCACATACTGACTCGTGGATATTCTGTCGATCTAATAACACATTTTGTTTTCCATTTCCCTTGCAAAACTCGTATTACATTTGCAGCTCCTGTTAACGCCCACGTCAAACCATTTGTATACCATACTCCCCAAAGTCCTACAGAAGGAATCATCATTAGCAGCCAAGCGAACCCTACTCTTCCTATAACTTCTGTCACTCCATTAATCATCGCAAAAGTAGCGTCTCCAACTCCGTTTAGCATACCTCGCATAACATAAATCAATCCCAATCCAATATACATTAGACTTGTAATTTGAAGTCCCTTGGCCCCAATCCCAATAACTTCCGGTTCATTTACAAATAAACCAACAATCTTATCACCTAATAAAAACATTACAATCACCATAATTAAGCTAAAGATCAAAACAATTCTAACACTAACTTTACATCCTGCACTTACCCGATCATAGCGTCCCGCACCCGCATTCTGTCCCGCAAATGTAGAAACTGCTGTTCCAAGGGAGCCGAAAGGTTGCTGTACAAGCTGCTCTACACGACTTGTTGCAGTATAAGCTGCCATAACAATAGCTCCATACCGATTAACTACACTCTGCAAAGCTACACAAGAAAATGCAATTAATGCATTTTGTGCTGCAATTGGTAAACCTAACCTTAAGCTATTTTGAAAAATTTCTCGATCAAATTGAAAATGTCTTTTTTTCAATTGTAAGTAGGGATTTTTTCTCATACCAAACCAAATAGATCCCAACATTGCAAGAACTTGTGCAATCACAGTTGCAAAGGCAGCCCCAGCAACTCCCATATGAAATACAATTACAAAAATTAAATCAAGAATAATATTTATTCCACTTGCAGCTACTAAGAAAATTAAGGGTGTTTTAGAATCACCCAATGCTCTTAATATCGATGAAATCATATTATATCCGGCAACTACTACTGTTGCTCCACAAACAATACGCATATATATAAGAGCATCCACAAAATTTTCCTGTGGTGTATTCATAATACAAAGGATCGGTTTTGCCAAAATCGTACCACATAAACTCATCAGCATTCCAGCAGCTATTGTAATATATACTGCATTTGCAATAATTTTTCTTACGTACTCATCTTGTCCGGCTCCAAAATATTGTGATATTAATACTCCAATGCCTGATCCAAGGCCCATACATAAAGAAAAAAACATAAAATTTAAACTACCAACAGAGCCTACTGCTCCCAACGCATTCGAACCTACGAATTTTCCTACAATGACAGAATCTGCCATATTATAAAATTGCTGAAAAATATTCCCTATTAACATTGGAAATGCAAAACGAAGCAGTAAACCTGCCGCATTCCCGTTTGTCATATCGCATACATACTTCTTTTCCATATTACCTACCTCCAGAATATTTTTCTTTTGTATTTATTGCAAATTCAAGGCCAAATCATTTTCTTTAATCCATCCTATTTTTCGAAAAAACATTCCCAAAAACCATGCTAGAAGTGCAGGAAGCAAAAAACAGACAACTAACATTCCCATCCAATCAAATGTTGTAATCGCCAATTTTTTTCCTGACGCAATGTCACTGATCCATCCGGTATATAATCCAATTTGTCCCACAAGACCACATGTTCCCATGCCAGATGCAATTGCAGCTCCATTCATATGTATTTTAAACACACAAGTTGAAACTGCTCCAGTAATTGCCGATGTAAGAATTACAGGTAACCAAATAAGAGGATTCTTTACAATATTTCCCATTTGAAGCATGCTTGTCCCAATTCCTTGAGCAAACAATCCTCCCCATTTATTCTCGCGAAAGCTTATCAAAGCAAATCCAACCATTTGTGCACAACATCCCGCCAAAGCAGCCCCACCTGCCAAACCTGTTAATCCAAGCCCGGCACAAAGAGCCGCACTGCTGATTGGAAGTGTAAGTGTCATTCCTACTAATACAGATACTAAAATTCCCATAAAAAACGGTTGCAGCTCTGTTGCCCACATGATGGCAGTTCCAACGGCATCCGCCGCCAATCCAATCGCCGGCGCACACCACATTGATAATATTCCTCCGATTATAACAGTTACAAACGGAGTAATTAAAATATCGATTTTTGTTTCTTTCGAAACAGCTTTTCCAAATTCAGAAGCTATGATCGATATAACAAATACAGCTAACGGCCCACCTGTTCCTCCAAACTCATTAGCTGTTACCCCTACTGCAGCTAATGAAAACAGTACTAAAGGCGGGCACTGCAACGCATATCCAATAGAAACAGCCATTGCAGGACCTGTTGCCATTTTTGCATATCCACCAATTTCTTTGCATAATTCTATCCCAAACTGTTCACCAATCGTTGAAATAATTGTACCAATTAAAAGTGATGCAAATAGTCCTTGTGCCATTGCAGCTAATGCATCAATGACATATCTCTTGGCCGATATTTCGATATTTTTACGTAATAAAAATTTGTTGATTGATTCCATACTAAATTTCTCCTTCGTACGATATAAAACATCTACTCACCAAATACTTTAAAGGTACGATATTTAATGAACTTACTTTGGTGTATGCTGAACAAAATTTTAAACATCATATTCCCGTAATTTCTGTTCTATACATAATGCATTCACTGCTTTATCAAAGTCATGTAAACTCTGGGCCTTCTTCATTTTCTTCCAATATCGTTGGTACATTGTAAAATCTTGACTCATATAAAGCCATAATTCCTTCATTTTGTCTAGCACATGCTTCTCTCCAGACAAAACAGCCTGATAATCTTCGCAAATCATTCGATACATTTGATACCGCCGTTTTCTCTCATCTTCCTCTTGTGAGACACAACAAAAACGCCGCAAATCAGCCTGATTTTCTTTTTGATTTCTCTTTCCGCCATTTTCTCTTATCTTTATTTCCTCTGCTAACATAGGATTGATTAAAAGTCCTCTACCCATCATAATTGCAGACAGTCTTGGAAATTTCCGATATAACCTCTGGAAATCTGAGCCTTGAAATATGTCCCCATTATAACAAAGTTCCCAATCTGCAACATCTGATATTGAATATGCCTGAGCAAAAGCTTCAAAATTAGGTACTCCTTTGTAAAACTCCTTTTGAATTCGGGGATGTACAATCAACTCAGTCAAAGGAAACTTCTTAAATATATCAAGTAAATAGTAAAATTCATCTGGACTTTCTTTTCCTATTCTTGTTTTAACTGACAATTTCATATTATACGGTTCTATTCCACTACATACTTGTTCTAGAAATTCTTCTAGCAAATCGGGTAATGCCAGAAAACCGGAACCACGTTTTTTTGATACAACCGTTTTTGATGGACATCCTAAGTTCAAATTAATTTCTTTATATCCGTATTCTTCATATAGCACTCTAGAAATTCTCAAAAATTCCTCAGACTGATTTGTCATAATCTGTGGAATAATCGTCATTCCCAAATTATGTTTTACAATCACATCATTACGTTCTTTTGTACTCAAACATTTTTTCTCTTTCGGTACAATGAATGGTGCATAATAGCGATCTATTCCAGGATAAAACTTATGGTGTGCCCTTCTATATATATACCCTGTAATCCCTTCTAATGGTGCAAAATAGTATTTCATAATGAAAAAAGCTTTTTAAGAAAATGATCTAAACGTCTTTGGACATTCTGTTCTCCAATTACTTTCATAACTGTATAAAGATCAGGAGAATTTTTATGCCCTGTCACTGCAACGCGTACAATTGTGCACAAATCTGAAATAGATCCTTTAAAGTCTTGTGGATGCTTTTTATAATCTTTTATGTTTGGACAATACCCCATTTGTTCCCCTAATACTTTTATTTCTTCGAACCACTGCTTGGAATCCAAAAACAAATTCTTTTTATATTCCTCTATCGCTTCCTTCATCTGTTCTTTTGTATATTTTTCGTCAATTTCATATGTTACTGTCTGTTCAAATTTTTCTTCCGGTTTATATAGATAGTCAAACATTTGCATTAATTCACTCCATTTTGCAATATCTTTACGCACCTTTTTTCCTGACATTTTCCATAATCCAATCGTCTCTCTAAACTGTTTTTCATGTGCAATTGCAAACTGATATAAATCCGGTTCATATTTTTCCGCCCAAGACAAAATTTGTTGCTCACAAAAATCAATTGAAAATCCGGATATCATTTCTCTACTTACATTCATTAATTTGTCCATATCGAACAACGCGCCACTTATTGGCATTTTTGATAAAGAAAGCACAAAATCTTCCCCTGTCAAATTTGGATTAAGAGCATGCCATTCTTCATAGTTAGAATTCGCTATTGTAAGTAAATATTCCTTAACGCTCTCAACCGGAAATCCTTGTTCCAAATAATAGCTTACCGCTGCTTCTGGATCTTTTCGTTTGCTTAATTTTCTTTTTGTACTTCCCTCCATTTTCATAATTGGAGAAATATGAAGAAAATTTGGCGCATCAAATCCACATAAGTCAAACATCTGTTTATGAATCGGATAGGATGCCATCCATTCATCCCCACGTACAACAAGACTTGTCCGCATAAAATGATCATCAATCACATGTGCAAAATGGTAGGTTGGTATACCATCTGATTTTAATAAAACTAAATCCATAAAGTTTTCCGGCATCTGTATACTTCCTCGGATAGGATCACAATAGGTTACATGCTTATTGTAATCGCCAGGCGACTTCAAACGTACAACAAACGGAATTTTATTTTTTACTTTTTCTTCTATTTCCTCATAGGTTAGCTTCCTACAAGAAGCATATTTCCCATAATAACCTATGTCAACTTTTTTATTTTCCTGTTCTTGGCGAATAGCATTTAATTCCTCCGTTGTACAAAAGCATGGATAAGCGTACCCTGCTTTCATAAGTTCTTTCACACAAATTTGATATATATTTTTTCGTTCACTCTGTTTATATGGTCCATAATTTTTTTCTCCACCTAAAAATGGGCCTTCATCAAAGATAATATGATACCCTTTTAAAGACTGAATAATTTCATTTACTCCTCCTTCTAATTCGCGCTTTTTATCCGTGTCTTCAATACGGAGATAGAAAACGCCTCCCGTCTGTCTTGCAAGTTTACTGGAAATCATTGCAGCATACAATCCACCAATATGCATAAAGCCTGTTGGACTAGGTGCAAACCTAGTTACAAATGCTCCTTCTGGTAAATTACGTTTTGGATAACGCTCTTCTAATTCTGATATAGTCCCATTAATTTGCGGAAAAATGAGTTCAGCTAATTTATGATAATCCATTTTGTCCTCTCCTATTTCATTTTCATCTAATATTTGACTGCTATCACATTATACTATTTTTTTCCAGAATTGCAATTCTTTATTTTTATTTTAAAAAATTATCAGTAATTGCATAATTATTTTCAGCTTGGTAATCACTTTGATAAATTTCTGTTTATTGGTATTCGCTTACAATACTATGCTAACAAACCATTTCATTAGGATCATATATTTTCTTCATATTTCTTTTTCTAAACGTATGTGAAGAATAATAACTAAAAATCTATTCCTCAATATAATTTCTTTCATAAGTAATAATAGGTTTGTTTATCTAAATTTTTATACGTTCATTTTCTTATAAATCATGTTTGAAACTCGAAAGAGATTCCAATGTAATACGAATCTCATATACGCTACAACGAAGACTTATCTTGTCTAAACGATTGCTCTTATGAATAATTTGGGAAATATGGTACTTATGACAACAAATAATCAAAAACAATGGCTGACAAACGAGATTATCGCCTGAATAATATAAACTTTCTGGGAATATTATTAAGATTGTTGATACAAACCAGATCTCTACCTTATTTCGGGGAGTGCCGCACGGGTGTGATCCCATGCGGCTTGAGTTATGAAAAATTATATCAGCTTGTCAGCTAATACGTTTTTATCATAACGTTTTGTTGTGACAACTTTGTGAACACAATCTAAAAAAAACCTAAACATTCTAAATATTATATTTGCAATCGGCATCATATTGTCAAACTTCACGAAATTTATATCTCGCCTGTAATTTTCTCTAGCCACTCACATTCCTGACACTCCAAATACTCTTTCATTTCTTTTCTAATTCTGGTGTGATATTGATTTAATAATTTTCGTTCCGAATCAGTCAATTCCTCTACAAGAATTGCATCACGTTCAAACGGTACCAGCGTCAATGTCTCAAATTCTAGAAAACGTCCAAATTCGTTTTTTTCAGATTCTATACACACTAGTAAGTTTTCTAATCGTATTCCATACTTTCCCGGTAAGTAGATACCAGGTTCATCAGAAGTAACCATTCCTGGCTCTAATCTGATACATTCTTCTCCACTTTCACTTAACTTATTTCGAAAACTATTGGGCGGCTCATGAACGCTTAGCAGATACCCAACACCATGCCCTGTTCCATGATTATAATCTAATCCTTCATTCCACAATGGTGTTCTTGCCAAACAATCAAGACTAATTCCTGGTGTTCCGTATTTAAATTTTGCAGAAGCAAGATTTAAATTTCCTTTTAGAACAAGTGTATAGAGATGCTTTTGTTCTTGAGTCAAAGGTCCAAGTGCAATCGTTCTTGTAATATCTGTTGTTCCTTCTAAATACTGTCCTCCTGAATCAATTAAAAGAAAACTTTGCGGTTTTAACTGTATATCGGTATCTGGAGTTGCACTATAATGTATAATTGCACTATGATGAGCATACCCTGCAATCGTAGCAAAACTTGGTCCAAGATAATTCCTTTGTTCCGATCGAAATTCTTCTAGTTTTTTTGCTACCGATAGTTCTGTTATCTTGTCAATAAAACATTCGCCTGCATCCTGCTTTTTGTCATTTTTAATCTCATTTATTTCTCCACCCTTGATATTACAAATATTTTTTTTCAGCCAATATATAAATTTTATACATGCAGCCGCATCCTTTTTATGTGCCTTTCTTATATTTTCAATCTCTATCTGATTTTTCACTGCTTTCGGTAATAATGTTATGTTTTTTCCTTCTAAAATACTCCCCTGCTTCACACATTTTCTTCCTTGTATTTTTGTGAAAATATACATATTAGTACGATCCGGATCCAGATATAAACTGCTATTATCTGATTCTTCTGACAGAAAACGATCTATTTCTTCATAATTTTTCAAGACAATGCCATCATCCTGAAGTTTCTTTTTCAAAACACTATCTACAGCTTTTAGCTGCACAAACCATATTGCATCATTTTTTCTTATTATTAAAAAACTAAGCACTAATGGTGTACATGCAATATCACTACCACGTATATTCAAAGTCCATGCAATATCATCCAATGATGATATGATACTCCATTCTGCTCCTTCACTCTCTAATTTTTTACGGAGTATACTTAATTTTTCATTTCTTGACATTCCTGCATAACAAAGTTCTAACTCCCAAACAGGTTTGCAAGACATTTCAGGTCTGTTATGCCAAATATCCCCAACCAAATCTCCATCTAGCCAAATTGTTATTTCTTTCTTATCCAATTTCTTTTTCAGTTTCCGATATGCATTCACACTGATCGTTTTTCCATCCACACCAACAACAGCATGTTTTGGCAATTTTTGAAGCAAATAGTCATCAAGCTCCATTACATCATATTCTCCACTTCGATATAATTCAATCCCACTCCCCTTTAGTTCATCCTCCGCCTGCAAAAAATACCTTCCATCCGTCCATAAACCTGCTTCTTTTTGTAAAATTACAACACTGCCAGCTGATCCTGTAAAACCCGAAATATATTCTCTGCTTTTAAAATATTCTCCTACATATTCAGATTCATGATAATCATTGCTGAATACCATCCATGCGTCAATTTTTTCTTCTTTCATACGTTGACGAATATACTGCAATCTTAATTGCACTTCAGTTTTTTTCATTTTACCTTTATTCCTTTCTATTTTCTTT
>CAJTZX010000029.1 GCA_910584345.1 uncultured Eubacterium sp.
GGAACAGGAACAAGAAACAAGGGCAGCTCCCCACCATCCGGCGTCCGGGAGGCCCCAAAGCAACACTTTGTCTAAACTGTTGCTTTATTACTTGCCCCACCCCGTAAAAAGTAACTACTTAGCAGTTTAGATTATGTGTTGTATATTGGCCTCCCGGACATCGGATGATAGGAAGCTGCGCTGGCTTCTTGTTCCTGTTCCAGAATGCAACAAGCACTAAGCATTCTGCATTTACACTATGACAACCGGACGGTCGCTCTGCTATAATGCATCCTTCGGGCACGCTTTCACGCACTCGAAACATAATATACATTCTGTCGCATTCCTGCGTTTCCTTGAAGTATCCGTTACATCGACATCCATAGGGCATGCCTTTTTGCACTTTCCGCAAGATATGCATTTGTTCGTATCACATTTTATACGTATCAGAGAAAAATAAGACATCGGTTTTAAAAATATAGTAATCGGACAGATATATTTGCAAAAAGCACGATTATCTTTCAGTTTGAACGCTAACACAATGCCCGTTATGTAATAGATCATATTTCCTATTAAGAACGACCAAAACATGATTTTTTCCATAGTTTTTACTTGCAGCAAAAATAAGGTGCTGACAAATATAAAAGACAGGACAAACGTAAGATATCTTATCCATCCCCATTTTTTTCTAGGCTGCTGAGGTACTTTATACGGAAGCAGGTCCAGAACCATTGCTGTCCAGCAGGCAAAGCCACACCACCCTCGCCCAAACACCAGCGGCCCAACTATTTTTGCCACCACATAATGAATCGTCGCCGCTTCAAAAACCCCTGTAAATAAATAGTACCAAAATCCTTCGATCTGCATATTTTCATTGCAAAGCAGTCCAAGATATACAAACATATAAGTACCAACGAAAAACTGCGTCACTCTGCGCGCATGCTTGTATCGAAGCTGAAACAAGAGAAATCCTAATGCTATCGATGTGCCAATATAGCTGAAATTGAATAAATAAAACAGGTTGTGCTGTGTCTGCCAAAGCGTTATTGCGATAAGCTCAAAAATCAGCCACATAACAGCAGCCATCCGATATTTTTTTATCTTTTGCAATTGTTTCATCATGACTGTCTCCTCCTAATTTTCCACAAAATCTGCTGATTTCAATCTCTCCATACACCGTTCTGCCCATTCAATACATGTTTTGATAAAACGATGTCCAAAATCAGCTGTCAGCTGCCAGAAAATTGTCTCATAATCATCTTTGTTCGATCCATAATTTTCTATACTTTCCGGTATGGAATCCATTCTTTTCAAATACGCTTCGCATTCCTCCCGGAACTGACGCAGCTTATCCATACTCTGCGCTGGGGTTATATTTCCGCTGAAAAAGATTTTCATAAGAAAAACGCTTTTAAAATGTGTGACATCTTCTCTGCCTCCCTCGGCAAGCCAATGCAGAAATTCTTTTCTGCCGGTGTCCGTAATGGAATATATTTTTTTATTTGGACGCTCCGACTGAACGACCGTTTCTCCGAATATATACCCTTTCTTTTCCAACTTTTTTAATTCCAGATAAATATGACTGTTTTGCGCATGCCAAAAAAATTCCAATGATGACTCAAATGCTTTTACCAGATCATATCCACTCATTGGTCCATAATTTAAAAACCCTAAAATTCCAAACGATAAAGACATTTTCAACCTCCATATTTATAATAGTATAATTTTATATTAATCAAATATTATCCTATTGTCAATCCTATTTCATGACAAAAACCCTCAGTGTAGTAATTCTACACTGAGGGTTTTTCATAGGCGGCGCTGCATTTAAATTTTTAAGCAGCAATCTTATGTTCTTCACATTGAAATTAATGACATCCCCGGCAATGGCTGCAGTCTCCGCCACAATTTGATTTTCCGTTTTTTTTATCCCTTATCATACTGCGTATAATTAAAAAAACAATTCCTGTAAGCCCTGCCAATACAACCATCGTCCCCATTGCTGCAACCTCCTTTCTGCATAAAATCTTCCTCTTTTATTTTCATCCACTGACTTCTTACAGTTTAGCTCCTGCCATTTTATTTCTTCCGGCCTGGTGCAGACGGTTTTTTGGATAAGGACGCAGCAGCAGATAAAGCATCCCTGCAACAATAATTACAGAAATAATCGTTCCTATACCTATCTGTCCTGTCGTAAAAAATGTACCAAGCTGATAAATACACAAAGAAACCGCATAGGCAACTGCACACTGATAACCAATGGCAGTCCAGAACCATTTTGTATTGTTCATCTCCCTTTTGATTGCTCCCATTGCAGCAAAGCAAGGGGCACACAACAAATTAAATACAAGAAAAGAATATGCGGCAACTCCGGTCATAGAAACTGCAAGTGCACTCCAAATCTCTTCTCCATAATCAGCCACTTCAGCAAAGCCAAACAAGATACCAAACGTTGCAACCACATTTTCTTTTGCAATCAGTCCGGTTACAGCCGCAACCGCCATCTTCCAGTCACCCCAGCCAAGTGGTGCAAAAACCGGCGCAATCAAGCCACCAACAGCTGCTAATATGCTATGCTCCAACTGCTCTGCTTCCAGCATTGCAAATCTGCCGTCCACCCAGCCGAATCCCTGTAAAAACCACAAAACAATCGTAGACAGCAAAATAATTGTACCCGCTTTTTTTATAAATGACCAGCCCCGTTCCCACATGCTCCTTAACACATTTTCAACCGTAGGCATATGATAAGCCGGAAGCTCCATAACAAACGGCGCCGGATCCCCTGCAAACATCCTCGTTTTTTTGAGTATCATACCGGAACAGATAATTGCTGCAATACCAACAAAATACGCACTCCAGGATACCCAGCCTGCATTGTTAAAAAATGCTCCTGCAATCAAACCGATAATCGGTAGCTTTGCGCCACAAGGCACAAATGTCGTTGTCATAACCGTCATCCTGCGGTCTCTTTCATTTTCTATCGTACGCGATGCCATAATTCCCGGCACTCCACAGCCGCTTCCAATCAGCATGGGAATAAACGACTTTCCTGATAAGCCAAATTTGCGGAAAATCCGGTCCATAATAAACGCTACTCGCGCCATATACCCACATGCTTCCAAAAAAGCAAGAAACAAAAAGAGCACAAGCATCTGAGGCACAAAACCAAGTACCGCCCCAACACCTCCGACAATTCCATCTGCAATCAACCCCGTCAGCCAGTCCGCGCATCCAATTGCTTCCAACGCCCCTGTCACACCTGGTATCAACCATTCTCCAAACAATGTGTCATTCGTCCATCCTGTCAGCATATCGCCTACGGTTGAGACTGATACATAGTATACGAGAAACATGACTCCTGCAAAAATCGGCAATGCCAGCCACCGATTTGTAACAACTCTGTCTATTTTATCAGAAATGGTCAGTCTTTCTTTTCTGTCTTTTTTATCACAGCACTCCTTCATCACCGAAGAAATAAATACATACCGTTCATTTGTAATAATACTTTCTGCATCATCATCAAACGTATCTTCCAATACACGAATCTGCTCAGACACATCCGGTACACTCGTTAACTGTGTACTTATTTTATCGTCTTTTTCCAGCAGCTTGATTGCAAAAAAGCGTTTTTGCTCCTCCCTTACCTCGCTTCCAAGCAAGTCGGCCGTTTCACGAATGATACGTTCTGCCTGTTTTGAAAATTCATGCGCACCCATTGCCGCACTTTTTTTCTGCGCAAGAGATACTGCCTTTTGCGCCGCTTTTTGAATACCAGTCCCTTTCAATGCAGAAATCTCTACTACTTCACAGCCAAGCTTATGACTTAATTTGTCTATATGTATCTGATCTCCTGTTTTTTCCACAATATCCATCATATTGACTGCAATCAAAATTGGAATGCCAAGCTCTGCCAGCTGCGTAGACAAATACAGATTCCGTTCCAGATTTGTCCCGTCTACAATATTTAAAATCACATCTGGCTGTTCCTGAATCAGATAATTTCTGGCTACAACCTCTTCCATCGTATAAGGCGACAGTGAATAGATGCCTGGCAAATCTATCACTGTAACATCTTTATATCCTTTTAATTTTCCTTCTTTCTTTTCTACTGTTACCCCAGGCCAGTTGCCTACAAACTGATTAGAGCCTGTCAGTGCATTGAACAGCGTTGTTTTTCCACAATTTGGATTTCCTGCTAATGCAATTTTTACTACCATGTCGATCCTCCTTTTTCTATATTGATCTTATTTGTTATATACTCCTACTATTTATTATATATAGCTATTTTAAATTAGTTTTTGCTAACTTATGAGCAAAAAAAACAAATGATTGTTCCTATATATCTATGCAAAGCAATTCTATGCCACTTCGATCATTTCTGCATCTGCTTTTCTTAATGACAACTCATATCCCCGTACGGTAATTTCCACCGGATCGCCAAGAGGCGCTACTTTTCTTACATAAATGGACACTCCTTTTGTAATTCCCATATCCATAATCCGTCTTTTTACCGGCCCTTCTCCAGTCAGCTTTACTACTGTTACTGTCTGCCCTATACTTACATCTTTTAACGTTTTCATAGCATTCTCCTTATTTATCATATTTAAAAATCAAATGAATATTTTATTCGCCATTTCTTTCCCTATGGCTACTCTGGAATCTTTAATATTAACAATCATATTTCCATCTGTATCAGAAATCACCGTTACAATTGCACCAATGACAAATCCAAGATTTTCCAAAAATCTACGTGTATCTTCCCTGCCGCCGACTTTTTTAATTGTACCAGGTTCCCCTGTTTTAATCATTGATAATGGCATATGCTATCCCTCTTCTCTCTTTATGACTGTCTAAAATAGAAATCAATTGAAGTCTTCAATTATTTTGCTCCTTACTTTTATTAGTCTATACTAACTTATGATAGTTGTCAAGGACTATTTTCTCTTTTTTGTTTTTTCCTGTATTTTTCTATGAAGCACGTGATCTGTTTTTCATTTGTTTTTCATCTGTTCTAATGCTTTCGAAATCAAAACGAATGCAAAACAGGCAAATAATAATACTTTATTCATACGCTTTACTTAATTTCAGCTTAATTATAGATTAATTAAAATTAATATTCTATATTTTGTTAATTTATAATATTAATATTTTAATATAATTATATTAAAATATTAGCAACAAAATTTAATTCGAAAATCATAAGAAAGGGAGAAAAAAGATGAAACTCAAATTTACATTACTTTGCAGCCTCTTATGCGGCCTGCTGCTCAGCGGATGCGGAGCAGGTACGACACCGGAAATCATTATGCCAGACCAGCCAATGACTTCTTCGGTAAACACAAATCCGCAATCTGACAAAAATGATACAACCTCTGAAACGGATAAAAAAGAAGCTGCAAACCCTGACAGCTCTTCAGATGCAGATTACAATATTTATCTGATTACGATGGATCTGACAGATAATTATTGGAAATCGATTGATGACGGATGTCTGAAAGCAGCAGAAGAATCAGGTAATATCAACTATACCTGGAGTGGTCCAGACGCTCATGACGACGCACTGCAAAGCGCCTGTATAGAAGAAGCCATATCCGCGGGCGCAAATGCGCTGCTCATAGCGGCTAACAGTGCAGAAGGCATCAATGAGAGCCTTCAAAAAGCAGCCAAAACAGGATGCAAAATTGTATATGTAGACAGTGCCGCAAGCTTTGACTGCGTCGCTGCTCTTTCCACAGATAATGTTGCTGCCGGAAGAACTGCCGCAGAAACAATGATTGCCAGGTTAAAAGAAAAAGGAATTACCAACGGCACCATCGGCGTCATGGGAGTTACAACAGACACCGCATCCTGCGTTGCAAGAGAAACCGGATTTCGTGAAGCTTTTGAAGGTACCACATTCACTTTAGACGATACCGTTTATATGCAAGACGATACGGCAAATATAAAGACTGCCGTACAAGACGGTATCTTAAACGACTATGTAGGATTTTTCGGAACAAATGAAGGAACAACCGCTGCAATCGGAGGAGCTGTAAAAGAAATGGAAGCTGTATCTACTATCATAGGCTTTGACACTTCCAACGAAGTATTGTCCCTCGTATCTGAGGGCATTATTGATGCAACGATGCAGCAAAATCCTGAGGCTATGGGCTATGAAGGGCTAAAAATTGCAGTACAGGCACTAGACGGCTCTTATACGGACACCAATGTACAAACAGATACCGGTGTTACTGTAATTACGAAAGAATCCATGTAGGAGGGCATTATGAAATTCAAACCAAAAATGCTTACATTATGCTGCCTCCCGCTGGCGCTGCTTACCATCCTCTCTCTTGGCATCGGTGTTATCCAGTTCGCATCCGGCATGTATCAGCAAACAAAAAGCCGTTTAAAATCCAGTGCACTTGCTGCCATGACTTTATATAACAGCCAGGGATATGGCGATTATGCGATGAAGTCTGATGGTTGTGTATGGCGCGGCATGAACTTTAATGTATCAACTGAAACATCTGTGGTAGACGATCTGAAAGAACAAACCGGTGTAGATATTACATTTTTTTATGAAGATACCGCGGTTATGACTTCCATCTGTAATACGGCAAACTTACGCTGGATTGGAATGCAGGCAGGCGAAAATATAAAACAGTATACACTAGAACAGGGTGCGCAGCTTTGGTACCGAACCATTGAAATCGACCAGAAAAAATGTCATGCGTATTTCATTCCAGTCGTACAGCCTGGCGACGGATCCGTCATTGGCGCTTTGATGGCATCCATTCCTGCAGATGAACTTGATGCGTTCATACAACGCTATATTTTCTTTAGCACATTCGTATCTGCAGCTGTTTTAATCGTAATGGCAGCTGTAATTTATTGGTACATAGGAGGTCTGACCAAAGTTCTGCACAATGTCCGAAAGGTACTGCTTCAAGTATCCGAAGGAAATTTTTCGGATGACAGACTAACCTTGTCTAACCGAAAAGATGAATTTGGCGAACTTGCAGCAGGAACGGACAAGTTGCGAATAAAAATCAGCCATTTATTTGATGAAATCCAAAACGGAATGCTTCGTTTAACAAATGCCGCCGAAACCATTCATACTGTATTAACACAAAATGTTCGTGCAGCCAGAGAAATGAATGCAAGTGTCGGACAGATTAATGAAAAGGCAAATACGCAAAAATCAGATACACAGATCGCTTCTGATGATGTAAAAACAACAAGAGAAGCCATTGACCAAATGCTGTCTCAAATTCAGGCAATCCACCGGCTTTCTGACCATATGGCCAGTCTTTCCCAGACAAGCAGCGGTATTTTAAATGAACTGTTAATGAGCAGCCAAAATGCCCGAGATACTGTACAGGAAATCAGTGAACAGGTATCTGTCACAAATGCCTCCGCACAGCAGATTAAAAGTGTAACGGAATATATTACGAATATTGCAGAGGAAACAAACCTGCTGGCATTAAACGCAAGTATCGAAGCTGCAAGAGCCGGGGACGCCGGAAAAGGGTTCGCCGTTGTAGCGCAGGAAATTCAAAAGCTTGCAGAAGAATCCAATAACTCTGCCATTAAAATCGGCGATAATATTCTTTCACTCGTAAACAAAACAGACGGTATTGTAAAGATTATCGGCACAATCGAAACTGCTTTAAACAAACAGGAAGATCACGTAGAAAAAACAAAACGTATCTTTGATGAAATAAATACGGATATAATCCAAATTACTTCTAGGCAAACAGAAATGCAGTCGTACGTATCAAGTATGAATCATGCAAAAGACAGTATGTCAGAAATTATTTCAGACTTATCAAATTCTGCACTGGACAATGCAAATTTATCCATGAATGCCGCAAATGTTACAGAGCAAATGATGCATGAAACTGAAAATCTGGAAACTCTGGCCACGGATCTGACCGGGCTCGCAAACCAACTGGATGAAACTCTAAAGTCTTTCTTAAGCTGACATTTATTGCTATAAAAACTTGAAAGGGAAACACGATTCGTTTCCCTTTCAAACATTCTCTAAGAGATTTGTCATTTTTTGTCAATTCCTGTCAACTACTTTTGCTTGTCTTTTTCCATTTTTCAACATATAATGATCTCCATCAGCAGACAATCTATACTTTTAACTACAAAGGAGGAATTTCATTTATGAGCAAAGGAAAAAAACGGGCGTTGACGATCGCTGGCATTCTTTTGCTGGTCGCAGCTACCGTCGTCATCTGCTACTTTTTGTTTCGAAAGCAGCAGGAACCGGATCCATTATATGATAACAATGCAACGATTGGTATTCTGCCAGGCATCGATATTGATGAACGCAGAAAAGAACTTCAAGATATGCTCGACCGTAGCGTCATTGCATTTTCCATTAATACATCCCCAGTATTTCTAAACGGAACTTCTGAAGGAAACCTGCTGATTGAAAACCCCGGCAATAATGCCAAACTGTTACAAGTACGTATCCTGATTGATGATACCGAAGAAGAAGTCTATGCTTCCAAATATATCAAGCCTGGTTCTTATATCGAAAAAGTAAAGTTGGATAAAGTACTGGAAAAAGGTACGTATCCGGCTACTGCTTACTTTTCTGCCTATGATGAAAATACAACGGAATACATTGGGCAAACCGGTGCACAAATAACGATAACCGTACAAAATTAAACCATACGGTCTGACGATTACGTTGCTATTTCAGCAAAACATATAAGATGCATACTGTTATAGATGCGGACAGGAGGTACTTATGAAGAAAAAAACACTCTTTTTACAGCTTGCCATAACAGCATCTTTGCTGTTTTCAACTGCTGCAAATGCCGCTGAAATCACTTCTACCAGAGATATCCCTGTAGGAGGTTCCGGACAGATGGAGATGGTTGGTACGATTGAACCAACGATTCTTTCCGTAACAATGCCGACATTTGTTCCTTTTAACTTAAGCAGCAGTCTGTCCACACAAAACAAAGTTATCTCTCCGCGTATCAATGTGAAAAATAACTCCAATATTCCGGTTCAGGTAGACGTTGCTTATACAAAAGTTGATATGAGCAAAATGCCAAACGTTGAATGGAGCGACGACGGCTCTGTAAAGCCAAATCAGATTGCCATTGGATTAAAACAAGAAGAAGAAAATGGTGAAATGCCTACGGATCTGTCTCACGCAAGATGGCTGAAAGATAATGAAGCACAGGATATGAATGTTATGATTTTGGATGCCAATCAGGAAAATGCCATGTATGTTGTCGGCACTTTAGGTCAGGATGTTTCTGAAAGCGCAACCTTTAACGTAACTCCGACCTTCGTTGTAAGCAAAACAACTACAACGCCATAACTGAAACTATCACACAAACAAATGACTAATAACAGCATCTATAATTGTATGTGCCTATACATTCAAGTACAACGGATATGAAATAATATCCGTTGTACTTGACAGAAAGGATATCACCATGGCAGTTTATTATTTCACAATCTGCATACTTACAGGATTAGGTTTTTTTCTAACCGAAAAGCAAAAGCATGCAAAAACAACTGTTTTATATTTATCTGTTGTTTTTGTACTTCTTACTTTTCTGGCTTCCTTTCGTTATGCTATCGGTTTTGACTATTTCGCTTACCGAAACATTTTTGAAATGACGTCAAACCTGTCATTTAGTGATATCCTTTATTACTACGGATATGAACCTCTTTTTTTTGTACTATGCGCACTTTTTCATCTGTGCGGCCTGTCCTTTCAAAGTCTCATTACAAGTGTCAGCATCTTTGTCATACTTGTTGCCATGTGGTTTATCTTCCGATATTCCAAATTGCCATGGATGAGCGTATATTTATATATTACTCTGCAGTTTTTCGCTTATGATATGAACCTGATGCGTCAGGCAATTGGTGTTTCTTTTTTCCTTCTTGCCTATCCTTATTTGGAACATCAAAAACCGCTGCCATATACCATTTTGCTCTTTGTTGGGGGACTTTTCCATAACTCTTTGTGGTTTATGTTTCCTCTCTATTTCCTATTGCCAAAAAAATTTTCCTGCAAATCTGCGGCATGTCTGGCTCTGATAACCGGATGCGGATATTTATTTTTTGATCCGTTATTTTTGCTGATAAAACCTTTTCTGCCGGAAAAATATGCCGTTTATCAGGACTCTTACTTTTGGAATTCCAACAGCTGGGAATATCTGGTTCTTCCAGCTCTTTACTGCCTGCTTATTTTCCTGTTCCGAAAACGTATAAAAAACTTACGCAGACGAACGATATATTTAAACAGTGCGATCTTTTATTTTTTGATTCATATATTCATTACAAAACATTTTATTTTAGAACGGTTTGCCATCTACCCTTTTGTATTTTCACTAACGGCCATTCCAGAAATCGTTGCTTCGTATCGAAGCAGCGGCCAAAGCAGCGCAAAACATCCCCGTATGCTGCAAAAATATGATTGCATGATATTGCTTTTTTTAGCTTTTGGTGGAGCTTTCTTTCTTTTTGCTGCCCAAAAGGGATTTCATCATGTCTATCCTTATGTGAGCCTGCTGGATCAGAGCAAGTCTATGCCTGTGGGAAACTAAAAGATGCCAAACATCTTCCCTATCCAATACCCGAGCCCCAGCACCCAGCTTGCAAATATTCCATACAAGATCACCGGCCCCGCAATCGTAAATATTTTGGCGCCGATCCCAAATACCTGTCCTTCTTTCTGAAATTCAATCGCTGGCGCTGCCACGCTGTTTGCAAATCCAGTAATCGGCACAAGCGCGCCTGCACCGCCCCACTTAGCAAACGATGGATAAATATTCAAACCAGTTAAAATGATGCTTAAACATATCAAAGATAAGCTGCACCAACTGCCTGCCGTATCTTTATCAAGCCCCATTTGCATAGCCGTATTTAATATGATCTGTCCGATCACGCAAATAATCCCGCCTACAATAAACGCCCGGCACATTGCCCAGGCCAGATTTCTCGTTGGCGTCACCTGCTTCACATAGTCATTATATTCCTGCTGCTGCCGCTGTTTTTCTTCTTCTTTCATATTTACCAGCTCCTATTCTATTGTTTTCACTTAAAAACTGTAAGCAAATCATATGACAAACTTACAGTTCCTTATAGATAGGATAAATCGTCTGAATAATTATATACTGGAAATCTTTGCCTGATTCATTAAGTCTTGCACAACTGCCCCCGCCAAAATCAACCCCGCCGCAGAAGGTACAAATGCATTGCTGCCCACAACAACCTTACGGTTGTTCTTAACCGCCTGCTCTTTTTGATCTGACTGCGTCCAACATGCAGGCTCACAAGGCCGTTCCGTAGAATATACGACCTTTAATTGTTTTATGCCACGCTTTTTCAGCTCTCTTCGCATCACTTTTGCCAACGGACAGACCGTTGTCTCATAAATATCTGCCACCTGAAAAGCGGCCGGATCCATCTTATTGCCTGCACCCATAGAACTGATTATGGGTGTGCCTGCTGCCTGCGCCTGTTCTATCAATGCAATCTTTCCAATTACCGTATCAATGGCGTCGACCACATAATCATACTGAGTAAAATCAAACTGTGCGGCCGTTTCCGGCAGGTAAAACACTTTTGAAACATAAACCTGAGCCGCGGGATTGATATCCAAAACCCTTTCTTTTGCCACATCTGCTTTGTATTTGCCAAGCGTACTGTGGAGCGCAAAAATCTGACGGTTCAGATTCGTTATCTCTATCTTATCATGGTCAATCAAATCCAGTGTACCAACCCCGCTGCGTGCCAGCGCTTCCACTACATAGCCGCCAACACCACCAATCCCGAATACTGCTACCCGCGAGTTTGCCAGACGTTTGATTCCTTCGGTTCCTACTAAAATTTCTGTTCTTGCAAATGGATGATCCATCATTTGTTTCAAGCCCCCTGCTTCATCAAATATTTGTCTTTATACATCATCTTGTCTGCACGGCGCCTGGTATCGGAAATATTATAATCCTGCGATTTATCATACATTGCATATCCGGCTGCAATCTGAGCTGTAAATTGTTCCTGATGGTTGTGATTCCACTCATCCGTCAGCTTTTTCAAATGCAAGACCATCGCTTCACAATCCTGCAAAGTCTTATGTTTTAATAGTACGCAAAACTCATCGCCGCCTACACGATAGCACCGCCCAAATGCACCGAATACCTGCTGAATCATCTGTGCACAGCTTGTAATATACAAATCTCCTTTCTCATGCCCAAACGTATCATTGCAGTATTTCAGATTATTCAAATCAAACATGAAAATAACGATGCCTTTGGGATCAAAGCCTTCCCCTTGCGTATCATCCGCATAAGCTGCCCGGTTATACAAACCTGTCGGCTGGTCATGATATGCCATCTGCTCCAAATGTTTTGCCTGCATACCGATTGTCATAAGCCTTCTGGCATCTTTTAACGACATCACTCCAAGAACGGTAATATATACAAGAAATCCTATCATTCCCAGATTTGTCGAAGCGAAATTTCCTGAAATATAATATATAGCAACATCTGCGCCAAGCCCGATCAAACATGCTCCCATGCAGATCACCATTGCCTTTAACCTGCTGTTCCATCCTTCTGTATACACTTGCTTAAACAACATCGGAAATATAATAAATGTCATAAGCAGCATGGACAGATGGTTCATCCAAAGCGTTTCCCGCATATCTGCAATGCCAGTAATCTGTGCGCCCATCGTTATGATAAATACACAAAGGCTTATGATACATGCCGCGTTCCAAATCCAGTGGTCTTTGCTAGTAAACAACTCTCGAATATATTGTGTAAACGGAACAACTAAAAGCAGCAGTGTCAAAAAAACAATATAAGATATAATGTCTCCCCGCCCTGTCAGAAGACTCCATACACCTGCATCCGCCAGCTTCCATACGCCGATCAGCACTGCGAATTGCCCCATCAGAAACAAACTGCTGTCAAACGCAAAACGATGACCACTGTATAACGTGAATATCATAAAACCAAGTCCCAGTACTATTGCTACAGCGCTAAGCAGTACCGTCATAAAATCTTTTTTTAGAATTTCCATATAAATGGAATACCGTGCTCCTGCATAAAATTCAGGCACCAGTCCCATATTTGACTTATAAATCGGCTGTATCTCTACGCGAATTGTTTTTCCCTGATCTGACTCCGTAATCAGCGCTGTATTCCAGCAACTCCCCGGAGATCTGCCTATCGGGCTGTTCGCGCTGCGATTCATCCGCAGCGCTAGCTTATCTCCTATATAGATTTCCACATTTTGATGCACCGAATGAAACACAAACGCATTGCTGTCTGCCGGTATTTCAGATGGATGTATCTCATAAACTTCTCTGATTCCCACAGGCGCAGCTGCATCCTCCTGCACCTGAAAACTATGATTTGACAGCTTGATATAACCTTCCGCACGCTTCGCCACATACAGATCATTTCCGGAAAAACTAAGCAAATAAATGAAAAAAATAACAGCAGAGCAAAAGCATAGTTCATAGACAATGGAAATCCACTTTTTTATCATTGAAAGCCATCCCTTCTTTTGTATTCTGAAACCATTATAAGCAAATATCCGGCCCTTTTCAATATAAAGTTGTCCGCCAACAGCACATCAGTCCAGTGACAAATTCAAATATCCGTTCATCGGCGGCAACCCATAACTCATCCCAACCAGCCTGTTTACACTGTCTGCAGCCGCGGTCGAAACTATCTGCCTGTTTGTACTGTCTGCGACCGCACACGATACCATCAGCCTGTTATATTGTGCCGTGATTCTCGGCACAAGGACCTGCATCCATTCATTTACAGACAATGTAGTCTCTGTTACAATTACGTCCTGATTTTCTATAAAATACAAAATGACCTCTTCTCTGCCGGATGTATGCAATACATATGCTCCGCCCCCACTGTTGCTATGCTGGCTGATTGCAAATGCCACATGCTGCTGCGGCCAGCTGACATAACCATGTTTTTGAAAACGTGCATCCCGGATGCTGCAGTACTGTTCTGCTTTTGCCGGTGTCCATTTCCATTCCTCTGTCTGAGCAGCTTTGATATCATACTGTGGAATTGTCAGGATATCTTTTTTTAAATAAAAATCAGAAGTAAATCCAAGCGGTTCATAAAATCCCCCGATAAGTCCTTCGTCTGCAGGCTCGGCAATCAGCGGTGCATGGTATAATTCATACGCCCTGCGCAGCAATCCGGCCGCGACACCTCTTCCGCGAAACTGCGGCCAGACAGCCAGTGCATAGACATAGCGCACCGGCTGCCATTTTCCACCAGTACCCGGCTGTTCCAGCCAAATATTTCCGGGAAGAAAAAAGGATGCTCCCATAAGCACCCCATTTTCTTCTGCCACAAGTACCTGTTCGTTTGCGTACATTGCATCAAAAAAATCACTGATATATGCATCCTCGTCCGCAAAACACTCTTTCCAAAGCTTTTTCAGCTGTGTAATTTTCAACAGACTCCCATACCGGATCTCAAAGGAATCTTTGCCCGAAATTTTTCTGTATGGAATCATAAAGGAAACCTCGCTTGAAATTTTTCTACAAGAAGCTCCGGCTGATAAGACAATTTTGCTTTGCGCAATCCCTCGTCGCCTGTATCTTCTTCACGGTTTACATAGGCGTAGTCCTGACAGTGATGCAGTACAAACTGCTGGTTAATCATCGGATAAGCGCCTTGCACACTGGCAAGCGCTTTTTCGATATGCACAACATACGTATTGGAATTTAACGGCTCTCCAATAGAAAATGCTACCAGTCTGCCTCCTTTGTATAACATACCGCCATCCAGCACCAGCTCTGCCAGGTTGCGCAGTGCAATACGGTTAATATGCAGTTCATTTTCCATTTCTTCATTCCAATTTTCTGACTCAGCTTCTTTCCAGATGTCCAAAAGGCGCATGCATTCCCCTGCATCTTCCGGCATCATATCACGATACAGCCAGTTATTATCATCTTTAAAGCGGGCAATGTGGTTACGCTTGCCATGCAGCTTTCTGCCTGACAGTGTAGATAATTTTTCCGTAGTATATACATAATCATAATCATCCCGATTTGTCTCCACCGTATACCGGTTCGGATAATTTTGCTCCAACCATACTAAATCACTCTGCACCAGTGTTCCAAGTACAAGCTCCTGATGATTCGCCTGCGCCATTGCCAGCAATGCGTCTAATGCGCCTTTGCGGTTTCCGGCGCCAATCGGGATCGTATAACAATAACGATCTTCATCCTGAAACTGAAAAATCAGACATCCTTGTTCTTTTGCCATCTTTACGCCGTAAATATCGCTCCACAAAAAATTATTTGCAAACGAATACTCACAAGCCTGCCTGTCATCCTCTAGCAGCCGGAGTGTCACCCACTCACGGTCGCTAAACGACAGACTCTTAAACTCTATCATAAAAAAATCTCCCTTAACTGCGCCATTTTTCACTTATTTGCATACTATTTATTTACATCTAAACAGCAATCGATATACATTTTTACCTGCATGACGTACTGATTGCTTCAATAGCGACAGCTCCGCCTCGTACAATTTCAATATTGCGGAATTTTGTATGCAGCAGCTCGATCAGCTCGTTATTTCTGCGCTCTGTCAGCTTACATTCCAGCATCACACTGTCTTCCCCAATATCCGCGACTTCTACACTGAATACCTGTGCAATCCGAAATACTTCATCAATTTGGCTGGAGCTTAAGTCTTTTACTTTTGCAAATAAAATCTCTTTCATATGAATCGGTACATTTGTCAAATCTATGACCTTAATCACCTCTACCATGCGGTTTAACTGTTTTTTAATCTGTTCAAACGTAATATCGTCGCTCGTCACGCAAATCGTCATACGGGAAACCGTTGCATCTTCTGTCGTACCTACGGTAAGACTTTGTAAATTATACGATTTTCCGGAAAAAAGCCCCGATACTTTCGCCAGCACGCCCACCTGATTCTCCACATACAAAGCGATCCATCTGTTTTTCATCTTTTTCCCTCCCGTTTATTTTAAAATCATTTCACTCATCGGATTTCCGCCTTTTACCATCGGCAGTACCAATTCATCTGTAGCAATCATAAATTCAATTAGCGTCGATACATTTTCTTCGCGTTTTGCCTGTGCAAACGCATCCTGTATCTGCGATTCTTCTGTCACACGAATACCCTGTGCCCCATAGCATTGTGCAAATTTTACAAAATCCGGCACATATGGCGGACATGCTTCGTTCGGCCCTTTGCATGTATCCGGACAGCCTTTGCGCCTGCGCAGACAGGTAGCAGCATAGCGTTTTCCGTAAAACAACTGCTGCATCTGGCGTACCATGCCAAGATAATAATTATTAAGCAGGCAAATCGTAACCGGTGCATTTTGCGTCATCGCCGTCGCCATTTCCTGCATATTCATCTGAAAGCCGCCGTCGCCTGTGATGCAGATTACATTTTGGTACGGTTTCGCAATCTTTGCACCGATTGCTGCCGGGAGTCCAAATCCCATTGATCCAAGGCCACCGGAAGTAATCAGTTTTTTTCTGCCGCCGATCTCTAAATACTGTGTCGCCCACATCTGATGCTGTCCAACATCTGTAACGATGATCGCGTCTTTATAGTTTTTATTAATCGCTTCCATAATCATCTGTGGAGTCATACCGCGGTCTCTTCGCATTTCCAGAGGGTTTTCCATATCCCAGCTTTTGATTTTTTCCACCCATTTTTCCGTATCCTGTTTTTCTGCCCACTCACACAGCTTTTCCAACGCCAGCTTTGCATCTGCAACAATCGGTACATCTACAACAACATTTCTGGAAATGGAAGCCGTATCGATATCAATATGGATAATTTTTGCATGAGGCGCAAATTCATTAAGATCGCCTGTAATTCTATCATTAAACCGGGTGCCAATCGAAAATAACACGTCACATTTACTGACTGCAATATTACAGGAATATTTTCCATGCATACCGGAATTACCCAGATACAGCGGATGGTTGGCCGGCATGGCGCCTTTTCCCATAACAGTTGTCACAACCGGAATCTGCGTACGCTCCGCAAATTTTTGCAGCTGCTCATTGGCACAGCTGATGGAAATACCACCTCCTGCCAATATGAGCGGCCGCTTTGCCGATTTTAACAGTCGGTACGCCTTTTTCAACTGGCCAATATGCACGCTTTCGTTTGGTTTATAGCCTCGGATATGCACCTCGGCAGGATATTCGCTGTCGCCGGACTGTACCTGGATATCTTTAGGAATGTCCACAAGCACTGGCCCTGGTTTTCCAGTTCTTGCGATATGGAACGCCATTTTCAAAATCTTGCCCAAATCTTTACGGTCACGCACAGTTACACCGTATTTTGTCACAGACTGCGTCATTCCAACGATATCGACTTCCTGAAACGCATCATTTCCAATCAGTCCCAGTGGTACTTGTCCGGTAATACACACAAGCGGAATGCTGTCGTAATGCGCATCCGCCAGTCCAGTAATAATATTCGTAGCTCCCGGGCCGCTGGTAACGAGACAGACGCCGACTTTTCCCGATGCCTTTGCATACCCTTCCGCTTCGAAAATTAATCCTTGTTCATGTCTTGGCAGGATGACCTGGATATCCTCCTGTTTATATAATTCATCAAAGATATCCGTAACCATACCGCCCGGATATCCAAATATCGTATCCACGCCTTCTTCCCGCAGCGCTTTCACAAATAATTTTCTTCCTGTTATATCCATGGTTCCTCCCCTTTGCTTATTTTTTTATATACTTGCGAAAATAATAAATAATATCAAAGTACGTCTGTTCTTCACTTTCCGCTGCAAGCTCCCAATCCTGCATAATATCCAGATTTGGAGCATACGCATCTGCGCTGTATGCGAACTCTATCTTCGTCACATATGCTGTGCTGCATTCGTCTAATAACTGACGATAAATGCTCTCACCCCCTATGACATAAATATCATCTGTATGGTACCGTTCCAATTGCTGATACAACTCGTCTAAGGAATGAACGACGATAGCATTGCCGGCCTTATAATGTCTGTCATGTGTCAGCACGATATTCACCCGGTTTTCTAAAATACCGTTTGGCAGGCTTTCCCTTGTCTTTCTCCCCATAACAACTACTTTTCCCTGCGTCAACTCACGAAAAAAGTGCATGTCGTCGGGGATACGTACTAACAGCTGGTTATTGCTGCCAATTGCCCAGTTTTCATCTGCAGAAACAATTAAATTCACAAAAATCCCCTTTCCTGCTCACTGCAGCTTTTTCTATCTGCAGCTTTTTCTATGATACATCTGCGTCATCAATCGCTTTTCCGATATCATGCCTCATATATTTATTCTCAAAATTTACCCAACTGACCGCTTCATATGCTTTCTGACGTGCTTTTACTAAATCTTCTCCTTTTGCCGTAATGCCGAGCACCCTTCCGCCATTTGTCACGATCTTACCGTCTTTTACAGCAGTGCCCGCATGAAAACAAAAATAATCCTCTCGATTATCAAACGCATCCAATCCTTCAATCGGGTAACCTTTTTGGTATGCAATCGGATAACCGTCGGATGCCAGCACAACACAGACAGCTGCGTTCTCTTCAAACTCCAGTTCTATCTCATCCAGCCGGCCTTCCACACATGCCTGCATGACTTCGATCATATCATTTTTCATACGTGGCAATACAACCTGCGCTTCCGGATCGCCAAAACGTGCATTATATTCCAGCACTTTCGGTCCGTCTTCGGTCAGCATCAATCCAAAGAATATGACGCCGACAAACGGCCGCCCTTCTGCCGCCATCGCATCTACCGTCGCCTGATAAATATGTTTTCTGCAGAACGCGTCAACTTCCTCCGTATAAAACGGACTTGGCGAAAACGTACCCATACCCCCGGTATTTAACCCCTGGTCACCGTCTTTTGCCCGCTTATGATCTTGTGCAGAACTCATAATCTGAATCGTTTTTCCATCGGTAAAAGATAATACAGAAACTTCCCGCCCAGTCATAAACTGTTCCACAACCATACGTGCTCCGGCATCGCCAAATTTTTTTTCTTCCATAATTGTCTTTACGCCTTTTTCCGCCTCTTCTAATGTTTGGCAGATCAATACGCCTTTTCCAAGAGCTAATCCGTCTGCTTTTAAGACAATTGGCATGTCCGCCGTTTTCAAATAAGCAAGCGCGGCATTTGGATCGTCAAATGTCTCATAGGCGGCTGTCGGAATGTTATATTTTTTCATCAGATCTTTCGAAAAAGCTTTGGAGCCTTCTAAAACAGCTGCGTTTTTGCGTGGCCCAAATACTTTCAGCCCTTGCTGCTCAAATACATCTACAATACCCCCAACTAATGGGTCATCCATACCGATGATCGTAAAATCTACCGCGTGCTCTTTTGCAAAAGCTGCCAGCTTCTCAAACTCCATCGCAGCAATAGGAACACACTGCGCAATCTGACCAATCCCGGCATTCCCAGGCGCACAGTATATTTTATCCACCTTCGGGCTTTTTGCTGCGCTGACTGCAATCGCATGTTCACGTCCACCACTGCCTACGATCAAAATTTTCATATTTCATTCTCCTTTTATGCATTCTTTATTTTGCATTCTCTATTTTACTTTCTCTATTCTGCTTCACTATATTGCATTCTCTATTCTGCATTCTTTATCATACATTCTCTTTTTATACATGCATTCTTGCGCATTCTCCTGCCAGCGCTAATTTCCTGCGGACTCAATCAATGATAACTCTGCCTTCTGAAACAGTCACTTTGCCGTTTGCAATCAAATCCACGGCTTTTGGCAGAATTTTCCATTCCGCTTCTTCCATTACCCGCTGCTGCAGCAGTTTTGGAGTATCGCCTTGTTTAACTTCTACTGCCTTTTGCAAAATAATCGGCCCAGTATCCGTACCTTCATCTACAAAATGCACCGTTGCACCAGTTACCTTTACCCCTCTTTTTAGTACTTCTTCGTGTACCTTCAGTCCATAGTATCCAGCTCCGCAAAAAGAAGGAATGAGCGATGGGTGAATATTTATCATGCGGTTTTTATATTTTTGTATCAGTATTTCCGGCAAAATAACAAGATAACCGGCCAATACAACCAGATCAATCTGCTCTTTTTCCAACGTCTGTATCAGCGCCCTGCCGAAAGCATCTCTATCAGCATAATCTTTTGGCGATATATAACAGTTTTTAATCTCATGTTGTTTCGCCCGCTCCAGTGCATAAGCATCTTTTTTATTACTAATGACGAGTGCAATCTGCGCATTTTGAATGCTGCCTGTCAACACTGCCTGAATCAACGCCTGCAGATTTGTTCCGCCACCGGACACCATTACTGCCAGTCTTAACATAACGTAACTCCTTTATCTCCTTCTACCGTTTCACCAATCGTATAAGCTTTTACACCTGCTTCTTTCGCTGCTTCTATCGTCTTTGCCACTTGCGCCGCATCCACTGCAAGCGCCATGCCAATTCCCATATTAAATGTGTTGTACATCATCTGCTCTGTTACATTTCCTTTTTCTGCCATCAGACGGAAAATCTCCGGCACCTGATAACTGTCCTTTTGAATAACGGCACGAATGCCATCTGTAAGCATACGCGGCACATTTTCATAAAAACCTCCGCCAGTAATATGGCTGCACGCTTTGATCGTAACGCCCGCTTCTTTGATCTTTCTTAATGTACGCACATAAATCCTTGTTGGAGTTAAAAGTGTCTCGCCCAATGTCTGTCCAAGCTGCGGATAGTACGTATCCAGCGCTTTTTTATTATCTGCATTTTTTTCCTGATTTAAATCAAAAATCTGGCGGACAAGTGAAAAACCATTGGAATGTACTCCGGAAGATGCCAGACCGATCAGCACATCCCCTTTTTTTAAATCACTTCCCGTCACAATATCTTTCTCATCGACAACCCCTACCGCAAATCCGGCAAGATCATATTCATCCGGCGGATAAAATCCTGGCATTTCTGCAGTTTCACCGCCAATTAACGCCGCCCCCGACTGTCTGCATCCTTCTGCAACGCCGCTTACAATTGCTTCTATTTTATCTGGATAATTTTTTCCACATGCAATATAATCCAGGAAAAATAATGGCTCACCGCCTGCACATGCAATATCGTTGACACACATCGCCACACAGTCGATACCGACCGTATCATGCTTGTCCATTAAAAAAGCCAGTTTTAATTTTGTACCAACACCATCTGTTCCGGATACAAGTGTAGGCTTTTCCATATGTTTCAGCGCTTCTATGGAAAAAGCTCCGGAAAAACCACCCAAATTCGTCAGTACCTCCGGCCGCATCGTACTTTGTACGTGTTTTTTCATTAACTCTACGGATTTGTATCCCGCTTCAATATCAACTCCAGCATTTTTGTAATCCATGTTTTTTCCTCCTGTTTTTTGTATGCGCATCGCAATCCAGCCAATCATATGAACTGCGGCGCAGCCGCGTATCTGCCTTTAGACATAATGCCACATCTTTGAAAAAATTTCAAGGATACTTCTTACTTTTCTGCTTCCTGCACTGTCTTTTTCAAATATCGAATGACTTCTACCGGATATTTACCAACCGCTGTTTCATTTGTAACCATAACGGCTCCGGCCCCGTCAGCAACCGCATGATAAATATCCGATACCTCAGCCCTTGTAGGATATGGATGCTGAACCATCGAAGCCAACAGTTGCGTAACGACCAAAAACGGCTTCGATGCTTCTTTGCATATGTCCGAGATCTTTTTTTGGGCAGCAGGAAGCTCCCACAAAGGCATATCATTTCCAAGATCTCCTCTGGCAATGACAATCATATCCGCATCCGGCATAATCTCCCGCATCTGACGCATCCCCTCGCGATTTTCAATCTTTGCAAAAATACGAATATCCGTCATCCCATGTTCCCAAAGCACACTTTTTACCTCTGAAAGCTGCGTTCCTTTTGTCACAAACGGCTGCATTAACGCTGTCACTCCATAATCTTTTGCCATCCGTATATTTTCCCTGTCCTGCTCTGTAAGTACAGGCCCCGGTATCTGCTTATCTACAACCTTCAGACTCTTTTTCTCCTGCAAAATACCTCCGCGCAGCACACAAACTGCAATTTGAGGCTTCACTGAAGTAACAACCAGCTCAAACTTTCCATCATCCAATAAAATATGGTCCCCTGCTTCCAGGACAGACAACACACTGTCTGCTACCGGAATCGCACCTGCATCCGACTTTGCCGCTGACTGATCTGTAAGCGTCAGTTCTTTGGATTCCTTTAACTGCAGCGGTTCACACAGTTCCCCAATCCGTATTTCTGGTCCCTGCATGTCTATCAGAAGTTCCGGCCGGACACCTGCACGCTGCGCCGCCTGATGAAAATATTGTATGAGCGATTCACTCTCTCTTAGATTCGTATGCGACAAATTCAAACGCATACCGGTCATTCCTTCCAAAAACATTTTTTCCAAAATATCCGCCTGTGCACAGGCAGGCCCTAATGTACCAAAAATTTCTGTCATTGTATACCACCGTTTTCTTTGTATTAAAATACGAAGGAACTATTCCTAATATCATAGCATCTTTTTTTAAGTATGAATATTTTACATTATTTCCCAGGGAAAAACAAGCATTTGGGATAACTGTAGGAAATCACATCACCGATTTGAATTGGCATGGTTGATTGGATAATTATTGGCTATTTTAATCAAGACAAATATGGAGTACATTGTGAGAGAAAAAATAAGAAATAAAAAAGAAAAGAGGTCTTATCATGAATTCCAATCTGAAAAAATTAGTTACGGCTGCGTTGTTTGCCGCGCTTGCCTGTGTTGCTACAATGTCTATACGTATCCCAACGCCTGGAACAAACGGATATATTCATCCGGGAGATGCAATCGTAATCCTCTCCGGTGTGTTCCTTGGACCGGTTTGGGGACTGCTGGCAGCAGGCATTGGTTCTGCGATGGCAGATCTGATCGGTGGATATTTTTTGTATGTGCCGATAACGTTTGTGATAAAAGGAGTGGTTGCATTTGTGGCAGGGGCTATTTATCAAAAAGTTGGCAGATCAACAAAAAGCTGTTATATATCTGTGATACTTGGCGGTATTTCAGACATCGTATTTGTAGCTGGAGGATATTTTCTGTGCGAATTTTTCATCTATGGTCCTGGCGCAGCAGCAAGCGTACCAGCCAATGTGATACAAGGAATCAGTGGGCTTATCATCAGTGTATTACTGTATCCGATTTTGCAAAAAGTACCGGATATTCGCCAGTCCGGAAGAAAAATTGCGCAGTAACTTAAAGGTTGACAGCGTTAGCTGAAAGAGGTATGATTTACCCCAGCACAAAGGAAACGGAGGATAGATCATATGATGGAAATGGATATGGAATTTCTAAGGAAACTGCCGGCTCCGATGGAGCTAAAAGAACAGTTTCCGGCAGGCAGACAAGTAACTGACAAAAAGGCGGAACGGGATAAGGAAATCCGAAGCATTTTTGAAGGAAAAGACAGCAGGCTGCTTTTAATTATCGGACCATGTTCGGCAGATCATGAGGATGCAGTCATTGATTATATTTTAAGGCTGCGTAAAGTACAGGACGAAGTTGCGGACAAAATTTTTATGATTCCGCGAATTTATACGAATAAACCAAGAACGGTCGGCGTTGGCTACAAAGGAATGCTGCATCAGCCGGATCCGGAAAAAAAGGCGGATATGTTAAAAGGAATCATTGCCATTCGCCAGATGCATATACGTGCAATACAAGAGACTGGTTTTACCTGTGCAGATGAAATGCTCTATCCGGAAAATCACAGATATTTGTCCGATCTGCTTTCTTATGTAGCAGTTGGGGCGCGTTCCGTAGAAAACCAACAGCACAGGCTAACAGCCAGTGGTCTTGGCATTCCGGTTGGAATGAAAAACCCAACGGGAGGCGACCTTAGCGTAATGATGAACGCCATCATTGCAGCGCAGTGCAGCCATACATATATTTACCGTGGATGGGAAGTAAAGACAGGCGGAAATCCTTATACACACGTGATTTTACGTGGTTATGTGGATAAGTTCGGACGTAATATGCCAAATTACCATTACGAAGATTTGCAGCACGTGATTGAGCTGTACGGAGAGAAAGAACTTTCCAATCCGGCTGTTATTATTGACACGAACCATTCAAATTCTGGAAAAAATTTTTTGGAACAGATACGGATCAGCAAAGATATTATGCACAGCTGTAAAGTATCCGCAGATATCCGTAAGCTTGTCAAAGGGCTTATGATCGAGAGCTATATCGAAGACGGTGCACAGACAGTCGGCGGACATTGTTATGGTAAATCCATAACAGACCCATGTCTTGGATGGGAAAAGACAGAGAAATTGATTTATGAATTAGCGGAACTCTGGTAATTAGCGGAATTCTGGTAATAAGAAGACTTTGCAGTAAGGTAACGCTCTTTGCTGCAAAGTCTTTTTTGTTTTTTCTTTATTTCATTTTTTATATCTTTTTTTCTTTTCTTTGTTTTGTCTTTTCTTTGTTTTGTCTTTACTTCGTTTTTGCATTTTCCGCAAATGTTGTTGTGACAAGCTTTTCATATGGCGCACGTTTTGTAATCACTTCGGCATCTTCCAGTATATTTAGCAGTAAATCAAAGCTTTCCTGTGAAAATACAAGATCATCTTTCCACGTATCTTGTTCGTGATAACGATCCACAATCATCGTAAGCGTTTCCAAATCTGTTTCTGAAAATTGATTTTTTATGGCATCTGCAATTTCTTTGCCAGAATGTGACGTAACATAGTCCATACCTTTTTGCAATGCGTTTGTAAACGACTGAATCAGGTCTTTGTGATTGTCCAGATAGCTTTGTTTTGCGCTAAAAGCAGTATACGGCACGTAGCCGGATTCCACGCCAACCGAGCTTACGACAAATCCGTCTCCAGCTTGTTCCAATGCTGTCGCGGATGGTTCAAATTCTACGGTATAGGCGCCTTTTCCGCCAGAAAAAGCGGCAGCAGTGGAGCCAAAATCAATACTCTGGTCAATTTTTACTTCGGATGGCTGGATACCGTTTTTCTTTAATACGTATTCAAATACCATTTCCGGCATACCGCCTGCGCGTCCGCCAAGCACTTCGGCGCCTTTCAAATCAGCCAGTGTAAAGTCGTCTTTTGGTTCGCGTGCCACGATAAAATTGCCGGCGCGCTGAGTTAACTGTGCGAAATTTACAATAGCGTCTGCGGAGCCTTCGTTATAAGTATAGACTGTCGTCTCCGGTCCCATAAATCCAATATCAGCTTCTTCAGACAAGACCGCAGCCATGACCTTATCCGCCCCGAACCCGGTGACTAGATCCAGGTCAATACCCTCTTGTTCAAAATAACCGTTTTCGATAGCCGCATACATAGGCGCATAGAAAATGGAGTGTGCGACTTCATTTAATGTAATTTTTGTCAATGTTTCATCGGATTCTGATGAAGTTTTGCCTGCTTCTAAGTAATCTGCGTCAGATTTGTTGAGATCAGCTTCGTTGGAAGATTTTTGAACCGTAGCGTTTTGGGCTGCATCTTTTTTACTGCATCCGGCAATTATGCATACTGTTAGTGCAGTAATGATAAGAAGTGAAAAAAGATGTCTTTTCAAATTCATAAAAAGACCCCCGTATGTGGATTTGATATAGTATACTGTAAAAGAAAAAAAATGTGCATTTCATGAGCGCAAAAGTTATCGTCGATCCGTGAATGTTATCCGATATATAAACTGACAGGGAATAAAAAAGGCCATAAAGAGAAAGGGAGGTATCTGTTTTGTTCGATTGGTCACAGTTTGTTGGTATGATGGATTTTTATGCAGTATATTTTACAACACAGATTGTACGGTGTGCGGCTTTTTCTTTTCCTTTGCTTTGGATTGTAATGCTGCTTCGAAAAACACTTTTGTCAACACAGATTTTTTTACGGGGAATGTTATGGACATGGTTTGCAGTCATCCCATTTCTCGGAAGGCTGCGCATATTTTATGAAAATAAGCTCATATGGAACGCGACATGGCGGATGACACAAGTTACCATGACTTTTTTATGGTTTGACCGTATATATATGGCAGGAATTTTAGCATCTGTCGTTTGCATATTCGGAAAACGTCTGCGTCTTAAAAAAGCTATTGCCAAGATGCAAACGTCTGTTATTGAGAATCCTGACATCCTGATTACTGATATGAATGTAACCCCATTTGCAGTTGGCTTGTTTCAGCCAAAAATCATAATACCCAAAGTGATGGCAGAAAATTACAGCATGGAAGAACTAAAGGTAATTATACAGCATGAACGGACACATATCCGGTTGGGACATTTATGGTGCGGGTTTGCATGGGATGTGCTGCGCTGTTTGCTGTGGATCAACCCATTTTTGACTATTTGTCTGAAAGATGTCAGATCTGATATGGAAGATATTTGCGATAAGGTGTGCATACAACATAGCGGGAAGACCCCCTATGAATATGCGATGATATTGTTAAAAAGCCTTAAAATATTACGATTCGGACAGGAGTATACACCTCCCGCTGCTACCTATGCAGGAGAAAATGGCTTTGCAGATATGAAACAGCGAATGGATAAGATTGCTGGATTTTATCCATACCGAAAACGACGGAGCCTTGGTATGGCAGCAGGTACTTTTTTGGCAATTGTGATGACCATTTTCGTTGTACAGAAGCATTCTTATGCACGTTATAGTGAGAGCAATGATATCATGATCTTTAAATATGACAAAGAAGCCTCTTTGGTTTCCAGCGACACAAAAACCTTAAGCAAGATGATTTCCTATGATGACAGCTATGTATATGTAGATCGAAAAGCATTTGAACAATTTTTGGTCAAACATCATGCAAAAGGAGATATCTATATCATTTTTGGCGGCTATGAGAAGCTGCCTGGCATTGGAGGCCAGGCAGAAGCTTGTATCTATGAAAATAGCTCTAAGGAAACTATTGTACGGATTTCTTATAAAAGTATAAAAGAAAACCGAGGTTATTTGTTTCATAAGCTGTTATAAAGACATTGCAACAATTGTTCAGCCAAAACGGCATGTGCATCCGGCATCAGATGCAGGGAGTCGATATCTGATGGCCGAACGTATTGTGCCGCATCAAAAAATATACATCCTGTTTGTTTTGCAACTTGTTGATAATATATACTGAATTGTTTGGATTTTGCACAAGCATCTGCTGAAAACGCATACCCAAACGGTGAATGTATCATATTCGGCCCTATTTCGGGAGGTGATACAAGAATGATTTTTGGCTGAAAACCTTGTCTTTCTAATGTAAACGACAGGATAACTTTTACTAAAGTCTGTACTCCGGCTGCAATCTCCTCCACAGATAGACGAAACGTTTGCTTTAAATCATTACTGCCAAGCATTAAAATCACAACATCGATCGGTTTATGAGAATTTAAGCATGGACGCAAATAATCCAGTCCATTTTTCCAGCCGTCGACTGGATCATCATAGATAGTAGTTCTGCCATTGCAGCCTTCTTCAATGACTTGCCAGTCGTTGCCAAGCATCCGGCCAAGTCTACCAGTCCAACGAACATCCAAAGGATATCGCAGACCGTTGACCGGATTATAACCAAATGTATTCGAATCTCCATAGCATAAAACTGTTTTTTTCATATCTTTTATGACTCCATCATCTAAACGAATAACGCTCGAATCGTTAAAAGCAAACGTCACACTTTTATCTTTTTCACAGCGCTGTACTTACCATAAATTTTACTGCCGGTAGAATCGGTCCGATAGGCACGCACCTTAACATAACCCGTTTTGTTCTTTTTCAGCCTGACAACCGTCTTTTCTATATCCGAGGCCGGGTGAATCAACTTCTTTCGAGATGCTTTTGCTGTAAACTTCTTATTCGTAGAGCATAAAATCTCATACCCCTGCACTCGATCCGCTGACTGAAACCGAACCATCACCTGTCCGTCTCCCTGATTCTTTAAAGAAAGTTTTGTTACCTGCCCAGGTTTTGCCACCTGAGTCCAATGTGCATACAATGTCATAGAAGCGTTTAAAACGGTACTTTCTTCTACTCTCTTACCGTTCTCTTTTTGTGTATACCATCCGGTAAATACATATCCCTTCCGTTTCACATCCGGTAATATACCAAGCTTATCATCCATTAAAAGAGTCATTTCACTGCGGCTTAACTGATTTCCGCCGTTCGATTGAAAATGCACGAGATAATACATAAGATTGATCTGTACACCGCCGAATTTCAGTGCAGAAGAAGTAATTATCTCGCACGGCAAAGCTCCCGCTTGAAAACACCTCTCCGCGTAGACACATCCGTCCTGCCAAAGGTTATCATTTCCGTCCCTTCTTCATCATGTACAGCAACAAAAAGCACAGCATCCACAACAGTTTCCAAAGATACGTCCGCTGTACTGCCCTGAATCTCTATCGAAAAAAGTTACAGCCTGTCCTCCCCTCTTTTGTTGTAGATACAAAATTATTCCATATAGGAACCGCATCAGATACCGATGCAGCTGCAGCCATGATACAGCATGGCTCTGCCACAATCAGCATAAGCATTAATAATCCTGTTAATACGCGTTTCTTCTGTTCTCCCCCTCTCTTACACATAGGCAGGTAACAATTCCGAAACTCATTGAACTGTTCCTATATGTAAACAATGATATCCTCTGTAACTACTGTACCTTATCATAAGATGACCCCTTCATTCATACTGCCTGTCCGATACCCTTGCAGATCTAACGCCACATAAGTAAATCCATACTCCTGAAACGCTTTCGTAATGCAGCTTCGTATGCTTTCCTGCATGAAACGTTCAAATTCCTGCGGCAGCACTTCTATCCTTGCCATCCGTCCATGCATCCGCACCCGGACCTGCATAAATCCAAGATCCAGCAGCTTTTGCTCCGCTTTGCCGATCATTGTCAGTTTTTCCCTGGTCATCTGCTCTCCATATACAAATCGAGATGCAAGACATGCAAAAGACTGCTTGTCCCACGTAGGAAGCTCGTTCTGTCTGGATAATGCACGGATTTCGGCCTTTGTCAATCCTGCTTCCCGCAGCGGACTTAAAACACCAGATTGCGAAACTGCCAGCCGGCCCGGGCGATAATCGCCGTCATCATCGACATTTGATCCTTCCGCTACATATAAAATTCCCTGTTCTTTTGCAGCAGCAACAATCGTCTGCATCATTTTACGCTTACACAAATAACAACGGTCTTTCGGATTTTGCGCAAATCCTGGAATTTCCATCTGGTCCAATTCGCACACGGTCTGACGAATCCCATACTTAATGCAAAACTGTCCGGCCTCATCTTCTTCCCGCTGCGGAAAAATAACAGACTTTATGGTTACTGCAAGTACGCGACTGCCTAATACATCGTATGCCATTTTTAATAAAAACGCAGAATCAACGCCACCTGAAAATGCAACTGCCAGCTGATCGTATTTTTCAAGATTCCGTTTTAACCGGTCTAACTTCTGATTCATATGTGTTTTCCTGCCTTTTCAATTTTTTTTCAAACATAATGTAATAGCAGTTCATCTCAAAAATACTGCATTTTAGTCTCTCTTCTTTTGGCAAAAACGACATTAAAGTTTCTTTTACCCGGATATTTTTCAGCTCTTCCCTGAGATTTTCACCTATTCCATTTTGTTCCAGAAAACTGCCGACTTGCTGCACCGCTTGTTCAATTTTGCGTTTTTCTACTATAAAATCCATATTATAACGTGATTCTGCCTCCCATTCACTAAGCATTTCTGCATGATCATCCAGCCATTCCGTAATGGTAAGATTCGCTCCATTATGTATGACCATCTGAAGCAGTTTTGAAATCCGATGTGTATTCGGCACTGTAACGCCTACACATTCCAGCGCCCCTTTGATTACTTTTTCCACACATTGCTGTAAATGATAAGCTACAATATTGAAATACATTTCGTCTGGAAATGGCGTCTGATACAAGCTGACAGCTGCCTGATAATCTAAATAAGCGCTTTTAAACAACCGTATGTCACACACGGTTCTTCCCCCTTTCAAACAATAGCAGTCCTGTACGGTCAATTTCCTGATACAGCCTGTTTTTATGATCCAAATTCATAACAATATCCAGCTCGCAATCCAATATCGGCTCCTTTTTTAAAGGCAATCCTGGATCTTCCTTTTCAATATATAAATCAATATCACTGTAACTGCTGCATCGAAACTCCAAGGAACTTCCAAATAATACAATCTTATTTATATTTTTATCCTGTTTTAATTCCTTTAATAAATTCTGTACCCTGGTCTGCATTAAAGGATGTACGCGGTTGCAATGCAAAAAATCTACACCTTCCCGCACATCAAAATCCCACATTTCCTGAAAATTATTCATAGAAGACATTCCTAATATATTCCATAGCTGAAACTGCCGCGTTTGCTCCGTCCGAAACCGCTGTCACAACCTGGCGCAGCGCTTTTGTACGTACATCGCCTGCCGCAAAAAATCCAGGTTCAGAAGTAATTCCTGTTTCATCCGCAATAACATATCCGGCCTCATCCAAATCCACAACTCCCAAAAGCGGCTCTGTCTGCGGCTGCATACCAACTGCCACAAATGCACCGTTTACTGGAATCGACCTGCCATCTTTTAATTCCAGCGCTGTCACCGTCTGTTCTCCAACTATTTTTGACGGCACAGCACTTGTCAGTATTTCCACATTTTCTTTTTCCCGTAGCTGCTGTACAAAAGACGCCGCTCCCCGAAACTGCTCCCGACGGTGAATCAGATAGACTTTATCACACAAGTCAGATAAATACAGTGCATCTCCCAAAGCCGTATCTCCGCCTCCAATGACCGCTGTTTCTTTCCCTCTGTAAAACGCGCCGTCACAGACTGCACAATAAGAGACTCCCTTTCCGGCAAACTCCTCTTCCCCGTCTACGCCTAAACGGCGGTGCGCCGCACCTGCACAGTAAATAACCGTTTTCGTGTTTATCACCTGCCCATCTGCAAAATGCACCGTCCATCCATCCTCATTTTTTTGAAAAATATCTGCCACACCTTCCTGAAACTGTACGCCCAACTCTTGCGCATGTTTTAAAAATGCTTCTCCCAAATCATAGCCATTGATCTTTGGAAGCCCCAAATAATTATCCACCTGATCGCTTTCGGCAATCTGTCCAGTGCCGCGATATTCCTTTTCGATTACGAGCGCGTTTAAACCTGCCCGTTTCGCATACACTGCCGCGCTAAGTCCTGCCGGACCGCTTCCTATAATTAATACATCCAGCTTATCATCCATTGTTTTACACCCCTCTTTTTTGATTATTATATTCGTTTCTGATATTTATAATTCCATAAATCTGCACCGTTTTGAAAATCACTCAAATAACCGTATGATCTTCCAACAGCACAAGCTCCGCTCGTCTATCATAAATATATTCCACATATAATATCTTCATTCATATATCACCCGTCGTTCATCCGTTCTTCTAACAAGCTGCATACAGTATAGCATAAACGTCAGGCTGATTCAATCACTCTATGACAATTCACTCTCCTTAAGCCGCTCTACCATAGACCTTCGCAGCACCTTTCGATAACTAAAAAGCGGCAAAACTATTCCAAATGCCATGAAAATTGGAATCAGGATCAAAATTGGCACCATCGTATACCGGTACGTAACAAACCAAAAAATTCCGCTCACCACACGGTCCATGATCGGAGACATTAGCAAGGTGCACATTACCGATACGACAACTGCCGCCGCTGCGTAAAAAAGACCTTCGCTCATCAGCATCTTCTTTAACTGCCTGTTTGTCATTCCAATGGACTGGAGCACAGCAAATTCCCGTCTCCTGGTGCAAATCGACGTCAGTACCGCATTAAAAAAATTCAAAATACCGACCATGCCAACAACAAAGCTTAATGCACCACCCATAAGCAAAAACATCTTGCGGTATCTCTCAAATGCCTGCACATATTTCTGCTTGGATTCAAAATCCAGATTTTGATTTACATTATTCGTATAGTCCTCCAGATAAGCCTGCATTGATGCGTTGCTTTCCTCTGTTGTGTTAAACAGATAGGTCATGATGTCCGAGGTGTGACTGTCATTAGAAAAAACCTGTGCATTCATTACATATTCAAAACCACTATAACCGCGGTAAGACATAGCATTTTTCACTGCAACGCAGGCTGCTACCCGATATTCCATATCTGCCGACTCTTTCTCTTCGGCTCGGATCGGACGTTTTTTGCGCCATGCCTCTTCTTTTGAAATCTGCTCTCCTGTCTCATCGTCAAAATATTCCCATTCATACACATAATGTATGGTAATTGTATCACCGACCTTAGCCCATTGGGAATATTCGATCGGACTGTTATAATCATCCACTAAATAGACCGCAGCAATCGTACGCTGGCCTGGATCATACAAGTCCTCCAAATCCCCATCCAGCACTTGCAGCCGGCTAAGCGGATAATCTTCCATACCGTATATATTTGCATCCGCCGCATAATTCCCTTTCCCATCTTTTGCCGCATATTGCATATACTCCTTAATATCATCTTCGGTAGCATAAAACATATGACGCCTTTGATTCCTATAGTCCTCTTTTGGAGTATAGACAGAAATGTTAAAACGGTGTCCATAAATACGCCCGCTTTCTGTAATCTGCCCGCCTTTTTGTATTTTGCTGATGTCTTCTTCCGGTACGGACGGCAATATCGGCTCTCCCCAGTTTTTATTTACCTGAAAATAAGAAGCTTCTCCTAAAATAAAATCAGAAACAATTTTCGGCCTTAAATATTTTTCCATATCAAATCCTCTGGCAATGGAATAAGTACTATGGAACAATACGACTGCTAACGCCATAGAAATTACAACAAGCACTGTCTTTGTTCTGTTTCTTCCAAGATTTGCCCATGCCATGCGAAATGGTTTTCCTCCCGCCCTGCCTCTCTTTTGTCTTCGGTTTTTCATTTCCATCGGCGTTCGTATATAGGATACATCCGTGTAGCGAACCGCCTCCACCGGAGAAACTTTTGCTGCCATCCGTCCGGGTTTTGCACAAGACAGATAAACCGTCGCCAGTGAAAACAGAGCTGACACAAGAAAAAACCAAGGACTCATCATGCGGTTACAATTTTTGACGCTCGTTACCGATAAGATGACCGGAGCAAGTGCCACGCCCGCCGCACTCCCGGCTGCCAGCCCTATTGGAATCCCTATAGCAGACAAAAAAAGCGCCTGTCTGCGGATCATGCGCCGAATCTGCTTTCCGGTTGTGCCAATCGTTTTCAGCAGACCATAAAAACGGATGTCGTTGCTGACCGATATCTGAAAAATATTATATATAATCAAGTATCCGGTGAAAACAATGAGTATCAGTATCACAAGCACAGCAATGACCATCTGCGGATCTACATTGGCTGCCAGCTGCGCACCTGCATACGCCCAATTGACGCCGATACTGATCGCATTTTCTTCGGATTCCTCTGCTTCTCCTGCCGGCAAAAACCCGTTGCGGTATAATATTTTTTGCATATCGTCTCCGATATGCATACTGCTGCCCAACATAATGTCCAGCGTCCACGTTCCGGTCATATCCATCATGTCGCCTTCTTTGCGCGGATAACGCTTTACCATTTCTTCTACATAAGACTTTGGCAGGATTGCCATGCTCGCTGGAGCAGCCTGATCGTATTCCCACCATCCGCTTAAAACAAAAGTATCCGTTATCTCTGTCTTTTCCATGCCTCCCACTTCATAGGTAAAGGTAAGCCTGGCCCCAATGTCAGGCTGTATGCCGATGCAATTTAAGATTCTCGTATCACAGGCAATCTCTTTCGTACCTTCCTGCGGAATTCTCCCCTGCTGCGGAGTGCAAAAACTCCTTTTTAAATAGCCCGGTTCCATATAAGATAACTCCGCATGAACTTTGCGAAACTTTTCACCGCTTCCCACGCCAAGAAACAGCCTTCCGCCACATTCCTGAACCATTGCATCTTTTTCCAGAATCTCTTTTTGCTCCAGCGTCAGATCTTTAAACGAACCATGCCCGCTGCTTCCTACCAGCCGAAACGTCTGCTGCTGAAACGTATACACCATAGTTCCTGCAATCGTAAACAATGTCATAAACAGCAATGACGTAAGTGCAACTGCAAAGACCGCTACGATATTCCGCACACGGTTTGCCTGCAGGCTTTGCTTTGAAAGCTTTGTGATGACCTTTTGATTTTTTACCCGAATCATGACTGCCCACCTCCCAAAATACGGCCGTCTTCTATCCGTATGATACGGTCGGCAAGCTGTGCAATCTCCTCGTTATGTGTAATCATAACAATTGTCTGCCGTAGCTTTTGACTCGTAATCTTTAAAAGCCCCATCACGTCCTGGCTCGTACGGCTGTCCAGATTTCCGGTCGGTTCATCGGCCAATACGATGGCAGGTTTCGTAGCAAGCGCTCTTGCAATTGCCACCCGCTGCTGCTGTCCGCCCGAGAGGTTATTCGGCAGACTATTTAGCTTACTTTGCAGGCCAAGCGCCCGAATCATCAAGTCTATGTATTTTTTATTCGGTTCATTGCCGTCCAGCTGAATCGGCAGCACGATATTATCATAGACATTCAAAACCGGAACAAGATTATAGCTTTGGAAAACAAAACCTATTTTCCGGCGGCGAAAAATCGTAAGTTCTTCCTCTTTGAATAAAAAAATAGATTTCCCATCTACGATCACTTCTCCTGAAGTCGGACGGTCTAAACCGCCCAGCATATGAAGCAAGGTAGATTTCCCACTGCCGGATGTGCCCACCACCGCGACAAATTCCCCTTTTTCCACTGTAAGGTTTACCTGCCGCAGCGCATGAACTGCCGTTTCTTTGGCGCCATATACTTTTTCCAGATTTCTTGTTTCTAATATTGCCATATTATGCCCTCCTGTACTGGTTTTCTATCATACAGACAATAGCATAGGAATCTTTCCATATTCTTTCCATTCTATCATAAAATCTAACAGTTTTGAAAGATTACCATTTTTATTTCTCATCCACGGTCCATACATATCCTAACCCATACACCGTTTTGATATACTGCGGTCTGGACGGGTCCTTTTCCAATTTGCCACGCAGACGCCGCACCGTTACAGAAAGCGCATTTTCATCCACATATTCTGCACCATCTGTCCAAATACGGTCAACCAGCGTTGCACGTTCTATCGTAACACCCGGATTTTGAACAAGCACCTTTAATAATTTCTGCTCCGTTTTACTCAGTTCTAATTCGACAGTCCCTTTGCTAAATTTCATATCAGAAAAGTCAAACGTAAATTCGCCGAACCGGATGACCTCTTTTTGTTTTGTATAAAACCTGCGCAGCTGCGTATGTACTCTTGCCCGCAGTACTGCCAGGCTAAACGGTTTTGTCACATAATCGTCTGCCCCTGACTCCAGTCCTGCCACAATATCGGTTTCCATATCATTTGCTGTCAGCAAAATAACCGGAACAGACGACACTTCACGGATTTCCTTTAAAAAATCCATACCGTTTCCATCTGGAAAATGAATATCCAAAATGATTAAATCACATACATTTTGACCCACAGTCTTTCTTGCTTCCCGTATCGTCCCGCAAGGCATAAAAAAAAGCTCTTCCGATTTTAATGCAAGACAAATCCCGTTGCAAAGCGCCTTATCATCCTCTACTACCATAATCTTTTTCAAATGTAAAACCTCCTGATCTCTTCATTGCAGGCTGATGATTCTCTATGGAAGATTCCTATCGCTGCAATGGCAAATATACAAAAAAAGAACTCCCCACTCCTACTACGGATTTTACTTTCATATACCCGTTTTCTCCCGCAAGAATCTGCCTTGCTAAATACAATCCGATACCAATACCTTCCTCCCCACAGACGTCTGTCCCACGATAAAACCGCTGGAAAATCCTGGCTGTTTCATCCTCTGAGATTCCAATTCCCGTATCTGCAATTTCAATACGTGCAAACAATTCCGTGTTTGTCAATGAAATTTTAATTTTTCCACCGTTCGGCGTATATTTGACTGCGTTATCCACAAGATTATAAATTGCCTCCACCGTCCACTTTCTGTCAAAATATGCACAGAAATTGTCTTGCAGCGCAAGCTCCATTGTCTGTCCTTTACATGCCGCTTTTGCTGCAATCTGGCTTGCGGCTTCTTCCAGCATCGGAGAAATGAAGTCCCATTTCGGATGCAGCACAATCATTCCTGTTTCCAGCCTGGATGCTTTTACAAGTGAAGCAGTCAGAAAATTCAGCTTTTGCGCCTGCCTGCTGATTTCCTGAACAAACGATTGCTCTTGCGGCTGCAGCTCTTTTTCTTCCAGCATTTGCACATACAACAGCAAATTTGCAACCGGTGTCTTTGTCTGATGGGAAATATCCGCGATCAGCTGTTTGACTTTTTCTTTTTCTTCTGACATATTTTTCGCAGCCGCCTCAGATGCAGATAGATAATGCGCAAGCTTTGTTTCTACAGAAGAAAGCATACTTTCATCATAGACAGATTCCAGAAATTTTCCATCTGCCGCCTCTTCCAACATCGCATTCATATGTTCCATCAGTCTTCGCATATGGATACGTGTATACCATACCCAAATTGCGGATGCTAAAAACAAACCTGCAGATGCTAAAAACAGACATCGTTCCATGTTTCATCTCCTCCGTTTTGGTAAATCAAAGGCAGCTATGTTTTATAAAACACAGCTGCCAGATCATGCTACTTATGATTCTACAGGAATCAGATTGCTCTCTTGTATATTTTCGTTGCTTTTTTTCAAAATAAATTGTCCGATCAAATCGTCTAATACAATCGACTGCGAAGATAATTCCTGGCTTGTTGCAGAAGCTTCTTGCGCTGTTGCTGCATTTGTCGATACTACTTCTGAAATCTTGTTTACACCTATTTCTGCCTGCCGCATCGCCTCAGCCTGGTCTTCTACCATCGTCTTAAGATTTTTAGAAAAATCTGCGATCTGCTTAATTCCATCCACGACACCTGATATTGCAGTAGATGCGCGTTCTGCAGCCTGATTGCCTAATTCCACTTCCCGCACAGAGCCTTCAATCAGCTTTCTTGTATCAACTGCAGCCTTTGCACTTTGATCTGCAAGCTCTCTGATCTGTGCTGCCACTACCGCAAATCCACGTCCTGATTCACCGGCTCTGGCCGCCTCAATCGAAGCATTTAACGACAGTAAATTCGTCTGCGACGCAATCGATTCGATTTCAGAAATAATATCTCCGATTCTTGTCGATGCATCATTGATACGTTTCATCGCCTGCATCAGCGTATTCATCTCTTCACGGCTGTTATCCGCCTCGTTTGCATAATGCTGTGCCTTCCTGTAAGATTCATCTGCATTTTGCGCGCTTTTTTGCATCGTTCCTGTGATATCACTAATCGTTGCATGAAGCTGCTGTACCGCACCAGCCTGCTCGGTTGCACCCTCTGCCAAATTCTGGGATGCAGCTGCGACATCATTAGAACCGGAGTTTACCTGGCTGGAAGTCTCACCGATCGCACATAACGTTTCTGTCATCTGGTCTCTAAGCCCTTTCATAGAGCCATACATTTTCTTAAAATCACCGGTATACTTTTCTTTAATCTTTGAGCTGACCGTATAATTTCCGCCTGCCATCTCTCCTAGTACTTCTTCTATATCATAAATAATCGCACTAAGATTGCTCGCCATATGTATGACATGTTTTCCCATGTCTTCTACTTCATCTCCGGTATCTATTTGCGGAAAATCTCCCGACAAATCACCGACTGCAAATGTCTCCAGACGTTCTCCTAGGTTCTGCAGCGGAACTGCGATTCTTTTTGCAATTTTTCCGCCGATCTGCAAAGATATCGCCATTGCTGCTCCAACTGCCACAACAATAGCAACTGCTAATATCCATTTCAAAACGGAAAGCGTAGATGCTATTTTGTTTCCTTCTGTTACTTTCACTTGCAACAGTTCTTCCAGACCCTCATAGATGCTGTTATAAATACCTGCCAGGTCGTTCAATGCCATATCCTGCGCCTGTTTACACAGCTCTCGGTCAGTTGTGGCGCCCAGTTCCATAATTTCAGTATCCAGCTTCCAATACTCCTCCAGCTCAGCCAAAATTGTATCATAAGTTGCCCTGCCGCTCTTAGATACAATCGTATGTTCTACCTGAGATAAACTGTCTTCAAATTCCGTTTTTAATTGTTCATGCTGCTTTACAACAGCTTCTATCGCTTCCGGCTCATCATAGCCGATCGCTGCACGCAGCGAGGATCTGATATCTGCAAATTCAAACATGGCTCTCCCAATATCTCCCTGAGCAAAGCCATAATTATTTAACGCATACGAATACCTGCCGGATATTACCATTACCGAAATTAATGCAATGAGCGCTGCAACTGCAGTGATTGATGAAACAACAAAAAAAGACCTCTTAAGTCTTGTTTCTATTTTTTCCTTCTTTAACATGATCTACATACTCCTCCTTGCTTTACACCCCCCTTCCGCGCCAAAATCTTCTTGTTTTCGAACAAATGTAGCTGACGAAAGGTTTTCATTAACCTGGCTAACCATTTATATCCGAAAACAGGATATTGTTTCATATTTGCACAACAGGGGTAACTATGTATCTATTTTAGCACATTAAATTTGTTTTTCAAGATAAATTTGTAAAATTATGTCTTTAGAAGCAAACAGAATGTTACTATTCACGGGGGGGTGGACAAGTAACAAAGCAACAGTTTAGACAAAGTGTTGCTTTTGGGCCTCCCGGACGCTGGATGAGGGAATCGGCCCTGTCTCACTGTTCCGGTTTCCAGAACGTAAGAATCCCTAAGCATTCTGCATTTAAGTTGTGGCACCGGACGGACGCGGCACCTAATTCGCCCTGGCTTAACGCCAGCAGCTAAAGGTGCCGCTACGGCTTCGCCGCCTGTGTTTCGAGCAGAATACTAAGGGCTTCTAACATTCTTCCAAAGTCACAATGAGACAGGGCCGATTCCCTCATCCAGCTGACTTTCTAAAGCATTCTGCGCAATGGGTTTTGATGAAATACCAGTTACAAACGGCATATATGCAGGAGGTGGCCAGAATGACAATCAATGACTGCCTTAAAGACTATCATAATTAATACCGATATTTGCTGTAGTAGGAGCGCATTACTGCAGCAAATACCTAAAAATATCGGCATTAAAAAAATGTCGGCATAAGGGGCATAATGCCGATATCGGCATTATGCCCCAGCGGCTTCTGTAAAGATGCATAATTTCTCGCCGCAGTATTCCGCGCCGAGGGATGTAATCACAGTACCCCAGCCTGCGCTGAGCAGCGTTCCGGCTCCGATCCGTCGCCGGTTTTTGGAAGCTTTCCTAGGTGTTGTGGTATCTATGGAAGATACCCGCCCTGCTGGTTACTGTGTCTGGAAATACACAAAAAAGGCAATAGTAAAATGCGTAAACATATGGTATGATAACAATGAAAGGGAGGCGATATTGTTATGCATAAATTAAAACCTCTGAATGATTTTATTTTCGGGAAGACGTTTGGTGAAAAAGGTGATGAAGAACAGCTTCTGTCTCTGCTAAATGCGATCCTGGCGAAGACGAAACATAAGAAGCTTGTTAAAATCGAAATTGTGGAGCACCGGACATTCACGGCAGAGATTATAGGCGACAAGACAAGTATCCTTGATATCCGTGCTGTAGCCGAGGACGGCACAAGGATCAACATTGAAGTTCAGTTACGGGATTACGGGAATATGGACAGGAGAAGCCTTTTCTACTGGAGCAGGGAGTTCGCAGGAGGGCTGGCGAAAGGCGAGGACTACAGCCTGCTGTCCAATGTGATTGCGATCAATATCGTTAATTTTGAGGCGGTGGCGGTTGATGATTTCCATACTGTGTTCCATCTCTGGGAAGATACCCACAGGGACTGCCTTCTGACGGATGCACTGGAAATACACTTCATTGATATGAAAAAGTTCAAGGCTCTGCCGGGCAAGGATATAAAGAACAATTCCCTTCACCGCTGGCTCACCTTTTTTGACCAGAACATTTCAGATGATACGCTAAAGGAGTTGATGGCTATGGATACAGCGATATATAAAGCGAATGAGAAAATGGAATTCCTGGCGAATGACAAAGAAGTGCTGCGGCTTTACCATTTGCGTGAGATGGCACAGATTGACTATAACAGCGGCATGAAGAAGGCGAAGGATGAAAGAAGCATTGAAATTGCCGGGAATGCGTTAAGAATGAATATGCCTGTTGATGATATAATGAAACTTACAGGGTTGTCACGGCAGCAAATAGAGGATATTAAAATTTAATTCCTCTGATAACTAAAAACCTCTTGCGTTACAGTACCTGTTGCCGGATTTGTTCGGTATGAGATATTAATCAGATTGACCAGTATTTCAATCTCTTTGCGGCTGCGCACCATATAACTGCATAATGACCAGAATGTTTTCTGTTCGTAGTAGCTAACTTCGATTGGCCATCGAAAAACATACAGCATCAAAGGGATAAACTGCATGCGGTCACTCCCAGTCTGGTTTAGCGGGGCTTTTTCCTGCCATGCGCAAAATATTTGCAGCTGTTCCGGAGAAACTGTGCTGAAAAACAAACGCCTGCTGCCTTTTGTTTTATCAGCGGATGTGACAAACGCCAGGACTGTCCTTTTTCCAAAAATGTTAGCCAGGACACGGCGCACGGCCATATAATAATCCCCGATTTTTTCATCAGACAGCGTAAAATCGTTCTTAATGGATAGTTTTTTCCCATGCAGCGCAGGCCGCCTCCCCTTTTTCCCGTCCGCTGCGGCGGCAGGTCATAAATGACGGAATCAGACCTTGAATTTCCGATCAGGTCAAGGTTCTCATATTCGTCTACGATGGAAACAAGGTTCTTTTTTACATACCAGCTGTCACAGAGGATGAATAACATTTTTCCTGCTGCTGAATTCCGGCATCACCCTGCGGATCATGGACGCGGCAAGCTCCAGTTTTGATTCCTTTTTCTGCCACATGCGGTATCCGAGCGGAACGGAAAGATAGTGGATCCTGCCTTTATTCCATACCGGGACACAGACCATTACGCTTACAAAACAGTGTCCGTTCAGATAGTTTGAGCCGTTATGCGCTGCATGGTCAAAAAGTTTAGAAACATCCTCAAATTTTTTGCCAAATTTCGGAACCATCGTGTCATCAATACAGAGAAAGACAGGCTGTGTCTGCAGTCTTTCAGGTATAAGCTTCAATGCCATGCCCGCAGTGACATTCATAAATCCGGAATAATCTGCCTTTGCATAGGAGCAGGCATAGTAAAATGCATTCAGGGATTTTTTCGTGATCCCAGATAAAAAATGTCTGTACAAGGAACGGATGGAACCCGCTGACTCCATAGCCAGAATAGATAACACCAGAAGAAACAGTGTTTCAATTGTCGGCATGGAAAAAGTTTTAAAATAAATATAAAAATAACGGTATAGTCTACCAATCAGATTGTTTTCGTTGATAATACGTCAGACGTACAAGGTCACTCTCTTTCGTATAGTTTTGTTTGCAAACTTATTATACACCCGAAAGTGCCTTGTGCGTTTTTATTATTCAAAAAGTTGTAAAGTGGTGTAGAAAAAACAAAAAATGATATAGTAAACGACTGCTAAAAGTGGTATGATAAAAATGCCGAAATCAGGCAAGTAAGGAAAAGGAGCAAAAAATATGCCGTTTATTGATTCAAAAATCACAGTTAAAGTACCGGATGAAAAGAGAGAAGCAATAAAAACAGAACTCGGGCAGGCAGTTTCTATTTTGAGTAAACCTGAGAGTTTTCTTATGGTTGGGTTTGATGATGAATATTGTCTGTATATGGGAGGAGACAGACTGGAAAAAGGAGCATTTGTTGCGGTCAGCCTGTTTGGAAACGCTTCTTCTGCAGCCTGTGAGAAAATGACTGCTGAAATCTGCAGGATCTATGAGCAGCAGTTAGGAATACCGCAGGATAAAGTGTATGTATCTTATACCGGCATCCGCGATTGGGGCTGGAATGGAAGAAATTTATAGGATAAGAAGGAGAATGAGCACTGATGAAAAAGATGGAAGAATATGTAAGAGCAATACCGGATTTCCCGGAACCGGGAATTATATTTCGTGATGTAACGAGCGTCCTGCAGGATCCGGATGGATTAAAGCTGGCAATTGATTCCATGATAAAATTGCTGGATGGTGTGGAATTTGACGTAATTGCAGGTACGGAGTCCAGAGGATTTATGTTTGGCGTTCCGATTGCATATCAGCTGGGAAAAGCATTTGTTCCGGTACGTAAAAAGGGAAAGTTGCCTTGTGAAACAATTTCTGCAAAATACGATCTGGAATATGGTTCTGCAGAGATTGAAATGCATAAAGACGCGATAAAGCCGGGCCAGAAAGTCGTCTTAGTTGACGATCTGATTGCAACAGGCGGAACGCTTGCCGCAAGTATTGAACTCATAGAAAAGCTTGGCGGTACTGTTTCTAAAGTTGTTTTACTGATGGAACTGGCTGGATTAAAAGGACGCGAGAAACTGACCGGATATGAAGTTGCATCTGTAATTACATATGAAGGAAATTAAACGGAAATGCTTTATTTCTGGGTTCTTATAAGAAATTAAAATATAGGAGTAGCGTAAAAAATGGTAATTGTTAATACAGATTATATTTCTGGTAAAGAACTGGAAATGCTCGGTATGGTGAAAGGAAGTACTATCCAGAGTAAAAATCTGGGGCATGATATCGGTCAGAGCTTTAAGACACTGGTCGGCGGTGAACTGAAATCTTACACAGAGATGATGAATGACGCAAGAGCGCTTGCCACCAGACGTATGGTAGAGGAAGCCGAAAAGCTTGGAGCAGATGCCGTCGTGAATGTGCGTTTTGCGTCGGCTTCTGTGATGGCTGGCGCTGCAGAGGTGATGGCGTATGGCACTGCAGTAAAATATAAAAGTGAATGAATGAAAAGCAACAAACACAAATAGCTATGGAAAAATACCAGACAATCAAACACACTTTTGAACCGGTATGGGATAAACAGTCTGAAGTTTTGATACTTGGAACATTTCCTTCTGTAAAATCAAGGGAAAATCAGTTTTATTATGGCCACCCACAGAATCGTTTCTGGAAACTGATAGCTGCAATTTATGGGGAGCCGCTGCCGGAAACAATAGATGAGAAGAAAGAGCTGATCTTAAAACATCATCTTGCGGTCTGGGATGTGATAGACCAGTGTGACATTATAGGTTCTTCTGACAGCAGTATTCGAAACGTGATTCCGACTGATCTGTCGGGATTGCTGGAAAAGAGCAGTATTCATACGGTGATTGCAAATGGTGCAAAAGCATATGAGCTGTATCAAAAGTATCAGATGGCTAAAACCGGTCTGAAAGTGCAAAAATTGCCGTCTACCAGTCCGGCAAATGCAGCATGGTCTTTTCAGCGGTTGCAGGAGGAGTGGGGCAGAGTGTTAAAAGGCTGTTAAGTGTGCAGGCAGGAACAATGCGCAGCTAAACAAAAGTAAGGTAGAAAACCTTAATATTTATATTCCTGATAACCAGAAGGAAATTGGTAATATCATTTGAATAATGAATAAATCATAAACTTAAAACAGAGTCGGAAGAGTACCGTTTGTATTTTTCCGGCTCAAAATTTTATACATGGGAATTATGCTGAAATATCAAAAAACTCCTTGACAAGAACTTGTGTTCGATATATAATTTAGAACATACATTCGACGAAAAAGGAGTGGGATACAAGCATGGAATTGCACATATCACAACAGATGACGTTATTCAAAAAACTGGAAATCCTAACCGATGCTGCGAAATATGATGTAGCATGCACATCCAGCGGGATTGACCGAAGCGGTGACGGTACAGGAATGGGAAATGCAAAGCTGGCTGGTATTTGTCATAGTTTTTCCGCAGATGGGCGATGTATCTCGCTGCTTAAAATACTGTTTACAAATGAATGTATTTATGATTGTAAATATTGCCTGAATCGTCGTTCGAATGACGTACCGCGAGCATCTTTCACGCCGGATGAAATCTGTGAGCTTACGATGCAGTTTTACCGCAGGAATTATATAGAAGGATTATTTTTAAGTTCCGGGATCCTGTATAGTCCAAGTTATACGATGGAGCTTATTTATCAGACGGTTTATCAGCTTCGCGTGATACATCACTTTCAGGGTTATATACATGTAAAGGCCATTCCCGGCGCGGAAAAGGAGTTGGTTTACCAGACAGGACTTTATGCAGACCGGATGAGCGTAAATTTGGAGCTGCCTACTGCAGAAGGACTTCGTATGCTGGCGCCAAATAAAAGCCGGAAACATATACTGACACCGATGCGCCTGATTCAAAATGCAAGGGAAGAGAATAAAAATGAATTGGCATTGTATCGTCATGCACCCCAATTTGTACCGGCAGGCCAGTCAACACAGATGATTATCGGCGCAACCCCAGAAAGCGATTACCAGATTATGTCTGTTGCAGAAAATTTATATCAAAAGTTTGATTTAAAACGCGTTTTTTACTCGGCGTTTGTACGTGTAAATGATGATGCCATGCTTCCAGCACTGCCGGGTGGTCCGCCGTTATTGCGGGAGCACAGGCTTTATCAGGCTGATTTTTTGCTTCGCTATTATGGATTTAAAGCAGCGGAGCTTTTGAGTGAACAGCGTCCGCATTTTAATGTCCTGCTGGATCCAAAATGTGATTGGGCTGTTCGTCATTTGGAACAGTTTCCAGTGGAGATTAACAGGGCGGATTATAAAACATTGCTGCGGGTGCCCGGAATCGGTGTGAAAAGCGCTGGCCGGATTATTGGAGCAAGGAAGAGCGCAACACTTCATTTTGACGATTTAAAAAAGATCGGCGTTGTTTTAAAAAGAGCATTGTATTTTATTACATGCGGCGGCAAGATGATGTATCGTACAAAACTGGAAGAGGACTACATTGTGCGTAATCTTGTAGATCCAAAAGAAAATTTTCCGTTTTCTAAAGATGGGATGACTTATCGGCAGCTGTCTTTGTTTGATGTCAAAGAATCGGCTGGTTTTTAAGGTGTGCCAGAGCGTGTTTAAAAAAGGCTCCGGGGATATTGAGAATTTGATCAGAAAGGGTATAGGTATATTGATGGAAGAAACAATTTTGATCTGTGAAGATTCGATAGAAGGAATTCTGACGGGTGTATACAAAGCTTATGAACTGCATAAAGATCATGAAACGATCCATTTACAGACTGCAGATATTGAAAATTACAGGCTGTTCGCAACCTATTATGAAGTGACAACGGATGAAGAAAAGAGCAGAAAAGTACTGCGTACGATTTACCATAGATTTGGGGAAGAAGCATATACTCAGTTGTGTCAGGCTATGGTATCTTATGATACGCAAAAGGCAGATGCAGTATATCATGCGATTACGGTTGGAATTGCAGGGCATTACCATGGCAGGTTCATGGATCATTTAAGCAATCGATATATTCACAAAGTCTTTTGCTTAAGCCGTAATACTGGAATAGAACTCCATCATTTACTTGGCTTTTTGCGTTTTCAGGAATTGCAAAATGGTGTGCTGCTTGCTCGGTATAGTCCGAAAAACGATATAACAACAATGATGATGCAGCATTTTGCGAATCGGCTTCCAAATGAAGATTTTGCCATCTATGATGAAAAAAGAAAATATTATGCAGTGCATCCAAAAGGGAAACAGTGGTATTTGGTTCGTGAAGAACTCCCTTTTTCAAAAGAAAAGGAAGTATATACACAACAGGAATCAGAATATCAAATATTGTACAAGCATTTTTGCAAGACCATTGCAATTACAGAGCGAAAGAATTGGGAGCTGCAGAGAAATATGCTACCGCTGCGTTTTCGGCAGTATATGGTTGAGTTCGAAGACGTTGACCGGATTGTTTGATAGCACATGTCAAAAATCCTTAGGAACTGTCCCTTATCTTAGGAACTGTTCAAAAACAACTGAATTGTGGATTTTTGACATGCATTCTCAGAAATATTTTGTGTAATCTGCATCCATTATTTTTCTGCGGCTCTTTTTTATTCCTGATTTTCTTTATTTTTTTCATTCTGGATCCATCTGTCATAAATAAACATAGCAGAAACGGCTGATACGGCGGCTGTACCATTCGAATTTAAATCAACGCCATTCATATTACATACGATATTAATTATGATTTTGACAATCAATACTAACGCCACTACGGCAGTTCCTTTTAAAAAATGTTTCATATTAAATCTCCTTCCAAAGCAAATACGTATTTACTATAAGATAGTATACCAGAGTAACGAATAAATCTCTCAAAACTGTCATAAAATGCCTCAATTCGTGAAAGAGTGCGTTTCTTTTTTGGCAAAGTGCGCATTTATTCATCATTTTTGCGGAGAAATGCTTGATACCAAAAGTCTATTACAGTATAATCAGAGAAGGAAATCTCGAAAGGAGAAATAGATTGAAATGCTGCTGTCTTTTTTTCAGCTTTCCCTCGCTATTCGCAATGTGTGGCCCAAACGGATGAGCTTCAAAGCGTTTTTTACACTTTATGCACTTTTGCTGTTTGCTGGAATGCCTGTAACGCTTTTGTCTTGTATCCCATACGGTCTGTTCGGTATATTGGTGGTAGTTTGTGTTTATGGATTGATTACTTATCGGGATACCGCATCCCAGAATGTTTGTATGGGTATGATCGGATGTGTGCTTGCTATTGTGGCAGATAATTTTTTGACAATTATTTTGCATATGCTGATTCCACAGTCTTTCATCCATCTGCAGTATGTTTCTTTTGGTGTCAGGCTGATACATATTTTGCTGTTTTATTTTATTACACTGTTTTGCGGCGGACTGCTTAAAAAATTATTACTGTCTGGCAAAAGTGTGTTACGTCTTCCGCAGACGTGGTATCTGGTTGATGCTGCATTAGTCCTTCTTATAACGATTTATCTGTTCGATAATTTGATTCCAGGACAAAATGGCTCGATCGGCAAAATGATCTATAATAATGTCTTACATCTTTTAGGGTATCTGCTTGTTATGCTTTTTTTGCTTCTGGCGATGCGCCGTTCGCATCTGGAACAAATAGAGACAGAAGCAAAGAAGAAAGCATTGCAAGATTTACAGAATTATACAAACAATTTAGAATCTATGTATAATGGCCTGCGTTCTTTTAAGCATGATTACATTAACATTTTGCTCTCTCTATCCGGCTATATTGAAAATGGCGATATGGAAGAATTAAAGATTTTTTTTGACAATAAAATTTTCCCAACGAAGAATTTAATTGACCAAGGCGATTACAAGCTGAATCAACTTAGTAATATTGGAGTGTTAGAAATCAAAAGCCTGCTCTGTGCAAAAATGATTTTCGCCCATGAGGCAGGGATAGATGTTACGATAGATATCCCCGACAGAGTTGACTGTTTTTCAATAGATACCGTAGATCTTGCCAGAATATTGGGAATTTTTTTGGACAATGCTATGGAAGCTGCATTGGAGACGGAACAGCCGCAAATAGGTTTAAATATTATTCAGAATAAGACGGGTGTGTCAATTATCATAAGCAATTGCTTTCGGGATAACGGCTTGGTGTTGCATAGGTTAAAGAAAAAGGGTTTTAGTACCAAAAATGGACATCAGGGAATAGGGCTTTCTAACGCTCAGAACATCATTAATTCTTATGACAATGTATTGCTGGAAACAACGATGCGAGGCGGTTGTTTCATGCAGCACATGGAATTTATTTCTTAAACAACATAAATACGTGATATAAGGAGTGATATGAAATGTTAAGCATCTTTGTGTGCGAAGATTAAGATGCACAGCGTCGAACGATTGTGCAGATCATTCAAAATACAATACTGATGGAAGAATTGGATATGCAGCTTGTTTTAGATGTAGGAGACCCTTATATGTTGTTGGATCAGGTCAAGACCAGTCAGAACACAGGCATTTATTTCCTTGATATCGACTTAAACAGCGACATGAACGGGATGAAACTGGCACAACAAATCAGATTGTTTGACCCGAGAGGTTTTATCATATTTATAACTGCGCATTCTGAACTAAGCTATATGACATTTCAGTATCGGGTGGAGGCAATGGATTTTGTATTAAAAGACAATCCTGCAGAAGCGAAAGTGAAAATCAGAGAATGTCTGTTAAATGCAATGGAACGCTATACACTCCAAACGAACAAAATACATAAGGTCTATACGATGGAACTCGGTGGCCGAAAAGTCAGTGTAGATTATGATGAAATATTCTTTTTTGAAACTTCGCGGAATATCCATAAAGTCATTCTTCATGCGAAAGACCGTCAAATAGAATTTTACGGCGCCATAAAAGAATTAACAAGCATATTAGACGATAACTTTGTGCGTTGTCATCGGTCATTTCTGGTAAATAAAAATAATATAAAAGAAGTAGATGCTAAAAACCGCATCATCTATTTTAATAACGGAGAAACATGCCTGATGTCCACACGAATGATGAAAGAATTTCGAAAGAGTTAAAATCTATTTACGAATCATGATATTGTAAATCTTAAGAAAAATTAAACTTTTCTTTAGTACCCTCTTTAAACGGATTGTGTATGATAGAAAAACAAATATATACGAACAAAAGTTAAGGAGGGCATGCTCATGCTTCAGTTTTTTATACAGTTTATCAAACATCCAAGAACGATTGGAGCTATAGCGCCCAGCGGAAAAGCGTTGGCGGCAAAGATGATGGAACCGATTCGTTTTGAACATGCTGGATGTATTGTAGAATACGGACCAGGGACGGGTACTTTTACAAGGGAACTGATTCGACGTAAAAAAGAAGATACGAAACTTTTGGTGATCGAACAAAATGAGGTTTTTTATCAGAGGTTAAAAAGGGAATTTGCCGGTGAAAAAGGGGTGTATCTGATACAAGGCAGTGCAGAGAACGTAAATGAATATCTGGCACAGTATGGCATACAAACAGCACATTATATCGTATCCGGTTTACCGTTTACTTCTTTGCCTGAAAGCATATCTAAAGCTGTTTTTCAGGCTACGCGGCAGGCAATCGGACAAACCGGACGTTTTATTACCTTTCAGTACAGTCTGTTAAAGCAAAAATTTTTTATGGAGTATTTTGTGATGACAGGGCGTTTGCTGGAGTTTAAAAATCTTCCTCCTGCATATGTACTTGTAATGCGGACAAAATAACAAATCATGGTTACTTTTCACGCTCTAGTACACCGTAAAATAATTATCTGGTTATATTGCGCTGGATAAATCTTCATGAGTGCATGGCAAAACCCCGAGGTGTACCGGGGGACATTGAGGATTTTTGCCATGTGCTACAGATGCAGGCTGGAATTAAATTTCTTGTCAGCGGTGGAAAATCTTGCTATAATAGTTAAAACAAAATGAAGGAACTGACATGAAATAACCGGTTCATGTATGACAGTTCTTTCCTAACTTATGGCAGAACAAATAAATGCTGTCAAAAATCAGAATAGATCAGAATAGATCAAAATAGATTAAAAAAGACCAGAATAGATCAGAAAAGAAGGGATAGTAACAGTTCATAGGTTATCGGAACTGTTACAAGGGATGCAGCACGAATGGAAGAAGACTACATTTTGATCGTAGACGATGACCAGGATATTCGAAATTTGATTGGGATATATCTGGAAAATGAAGGATTCAAATATATAAAATGCAAAGATGCGGCTTCGGCATTAGAAATACTGTCTTCGCACAGGGTTGCTCTTATTCTGCTGGATATTATGATGCCGGGGATGGATGGTATTCAGGCTTGTATGAAAATCCGTGAGCGTGCGAAAATGCCAATTATATTTATGTCTGCGAAAACAGATGATATGGATGTTGTGCAGGGGCTTATGGCAGGCGGCGATGATTATATGATGAAACCGTTTCATCCGGTTCAGTTGGTTTCCAGAGTAAAAGCCCAGCTGCGGCGTTACAGACAGTATAACGATCAGAATGGTTCTAAAAATATGATTTGCCATGAAGATCTGTCTTTAGATGTGGAAAGCCGGCAGGTGTGGGTAAACGGAAAGGAAGTCCGGTTGACGCTAAAAGAATATGAAATATTAAAACTGTTATTAAAGCACAAAGGGATGACGCTTTCGGTGGCGCAGATTTATGAACATGTTTGGGAAGAAGCGTTCTGCCACTCGGAAAGTACGGTTATGGTGCATATTGCGAATTTAAGGAGCAAGCTTCGTGAGGCGGCAGGAGGAAATGAATATGTCCGAACGGTCTGGGGAAGAGGTTACCAAATATAATAAGGAAGATTTGCTGCATCTTGCGGGCGGATGTATGATTGGCCTGCTGGCAGGGTGGCTGCTGCAGATAGAAAAAGAGGAAATCATAACATATTTACTTTCGAATAAACTTCGATGGGTGTCCGTAAGTTTGCGGATTTTATTTGATACGGCAACAATTGCGGTATTTTATTTGTTGTTGCGATATTTTTGTTCCAAAAAAAGCCGGAGACTGACAGTATACTATCTGCTTTCTGTTATCTGTTCCATTTTTGCAGCTGCAGCAGTCAGTATATTGATTTTTCTTGCGATAGAAAGTTATGTTATGGAGGCCGCGAGAGCAGGATTTTTTGATACAAATAGCGGAAGGTATTTTATAGATCATCTTGTTTTTATTGTTTTTGCAGGTATTGCGCTTGTATTTGCGGCAACGTTTGCATTTCTGACCAAAAGGAAAGTCACATATATTACGTATATATCCAAAGAGATTAAGACGATTGAAAATGATGGATTTGGCAGGAGACTAAAAGTAAACGGAACAGATGAGCTTGCCGGGTTATGCATGAGTATCAATCATATGTCGCAGACGCTTTTGGAAAAGCAGAAATATGAACAACAGCTGGAACGCAGAAAAAACGAATTGATTGTCAATGTTTCACATGATTTGAGAAGCCCGCTGACTTCGGTGATTGGGTATGTCCAGCTGTTAAAACAGACAGGTCCATCTGATATGGAACAGTTTCAGGAATACATTACGGTTGTAGACAGACGTCTGCAAGGACTGCATAAGATGGTAGACGAACTGTTTGAACTGACAAAATTAAATGATCCAGATGTAAATATGAATCTGGAAAAAGCAGAGCTTTGTGCATTATTGCGGCATTTGGCTTATGAGAATGAAATACTTTTGCAAAAGCGTGGTTTGACATTGCAAAAAGAATTGACAGAAAACAGCTTTGAAATGGAAATGGATGTCGGCAAAATAGTACGCGCGGTGCAGAATCTTTTTGACAATGCACGAAAATATGCAAAAGAAAATTCTACAGTAAAAATATTGACGGCTTGTTCCCAGGATATGTTTCAGCTGCAGATGAAAAATGAAGTGAACAATGCAGAAGGTATCCAGGCAGAGAAATTGTTTGAGCGTTTTTATATTGCAGACGCGGCGCGAAGCGATACGAAAAGTTCTGGGCTAGGGCTTGCGATTGTAAAAAGGATTGTAAAGCTGCACGGTGGAGAGATTACGGCTTCTGTTTGTGACGGATGCCTGGTTTTGGAGATAAAGTTTGTTAAGAGATAGATGCTATTGGTAACATCAGCCATTTAAGGCTGATGTCTTTTTGTGTTTCTAAGGAACTGTAAATAAATAACTTTTAAATAGTGCGCAGGATTTTTCTTTGAGAG
>CAJTZX010000030.1 GCA_910584345.1 uncultured Eubacterium sp.
GGCGTTTCTGGAATTCATTTTTACTATTTTTTAGAGTATCTGGATTTCTTTACCGAATCAATTGTTTGGCCATAGCAATCAGATCGTCAGCATTCATATCAATATTCATTCCAAACAAATGGTGGGACTGTCCGTTTGCATTCCAGGAAATACCGTCAAAAACTTTTTCTTCGCGTTCGGAACTTCCAAAGGAGATGAACAGTTCCCCTGCTTTTTCAGCAGCACGTTCTTCTTCGGTAGGTTCACAGCCTTCCGGCAGGAACAAATAATTTGAACGGCTGTAATAGTAAGTGGTGCCGTCAGATTCGACAGCCTGGTGTTTGGCAAGTTCCTCTTTCGTCTTAATTTCTATGCCTTTTTTTACTGTATAGTCAATATTTTCGGTATCTTTTTGATATTGAATGTTGATTTCCATAAAGCTGCTATTTACATTGTCCGCTTCATCGAGTGCATCTGTATGGATAATGTTGGCGTTTGCAAATACAAAGCCATTATCAAATGCTTTTGGCGCACCTGTGAATACATCTGCTGTTTGTTCCAGCTTTGCGATATCAGAAAAGTTTGTGATTTCAGTAGCAGGTGAGGAATAACCAACATAGCCGGAAATTTTACCTGCTGCCATACATACGGTTCCTGTCAGTGCGCAGGCTAATGCTGCCGCTGCTGCAATCTTTTTTGTACTGAATCTTTTCATAGGGATAACCTCCTTGTTTTCCTGCCACGCCAGCCGCGCGTCAATCTGTTGTTTTAAATCGTTTGGCGGGTCGTAGGAGTATGCGTCTGCATGAATTGCTGCTTTGATTTGTTTTTCAGTCAAATTACAACTACTCATATCTGTCCTCCTGTAAGTTTTCATTTTTTAAAAGCGATTTTAGATTTTTTCTGGCGGTGAATAGTCTGGATTTTACAGTTCCTTCCAAACATTCCATAATTTTTGCAATTTCTTTTGTGCTAAGTTCGTTATAGTAGTAAAGGATGACTGCTGTACGTTGACGGTATTCCAGTCTGTGAACCGCGTTTATGATCGCCTGGTCCCGCTCATTTCTTAAAAATTGTACGGCGGGAGAATCATGGATGGATAGATCGGCAAGCTCTAAAATCTGCTCATCTGGCTGCTCTTTGGAATGCTTTTTTGCATGCTGCCAGGCTGTGCGATTTAAGATTTTATAGAGCCAGTAACGAAACTGTTCGTCTTTGTTTAATTCTTTGCAATGTAGGTACATTTTAAGAAAGGTTTCCTGGGTTACATCTTCTCCGTCTGCCCGGTTTCCCGTTATCATACAGGCTGTTCGATACAGCTTGTCGTAATATTGTACATAAAGTTTGTCAAAGGCTACCCGTTCTCCTTGTTTCATTCGGCGAACCAGTTCTGTTTCTTCTGCTGTATCCAAGCTTCTCCCTCCTTTTACACCTGTGAGCCATCACAGATGATTGCAATTCCGCGGTAATTGTTTTTGATGCATCTGTATATAAGAGCATTTAAACATGAAAATGGTTCAGATTTTTTTAGAAATTTTTTGTGAGCGAAAAAATAAATATTTGGTGCATAAAAAGGTATACTTTTTAGGAGATTTGTTTTATATTTATGAGGTAAAAAAGAAAAGGGGAAAGATTATGATAGCAGATTACGCAAAGTGTGCCAAGCAAATTTTTGAAACAATTGAAGAAAAAAGTAAACTGGTGAGTGCAGATCATTGCGCAACCAGACTTCGGTTAGTTGCCGAGGACAACCAGCAGGTCGATATGGAAAAACTGGAGCATATTGATGGGGTGAAGGGTGTTTTCAGCAATAATGGGCAGATCCATCTTATCATTGGTACAGAAGAAGTAGAAGCAGTATTTGATGAACTTGTTAAAGCCAGTGGCATTACAGGAGCTTTGCCGGAAAAGGAAGAGCCTTCGAAAGAGCAGTCTCCTTTACGGAGGGTATTGAAAGCGTTGGGAGATGCATTTTAGTATAAAAACGCAGCGGCTACGGTTCCTTTTCCGGTTTTGATGGCAGATTTGTCAGCTTCCTATGGATTTACGATTTATTGCAGCTTTTTACAAAACGTTTGCGGATAATCGTTCGAAAGCTTCTTTTACTCTGGATAACGGCAGCGCAAGATTCATACGAATGTGACATGGGCCGTAAAACGGTCTGCCATCCTGCCAGCCGACGCCGACGTCCCACCCGGCCTGTAGCAGCTGTTGTATCGTTTTATGGTGATTTGTGCACCATTTTGTACAATCCAAAAATAGCATATAAGTTCCTTCCGGTTTGGTTACCGAAATGTCTTTAAAATGTGATTGGATATAATCAATGGCATAATTTATGTTTATGCTTAATGTCTGGCAAAGTTCATCAACCCACTCCCGGCCTTCCTGTCCATAGGCGCCGATTAACGCGTGCATAGACAAAACGTTTATGTTGTTGTAATGTGTTTTTTCTCCTTTGGATGTGATACGGTCCCGTAAAGAGCGGTTATATATAATATGATAGCTTCCAACTAGGCCAGCCAGATTAAAGGTTTTGCTTGGGGCATAAAACGCGGCTGTATGTTCATGTGCATAAGAGCTTACAGACTGTGTTGGAAGATGTCTGCTGCCGTTTAAAAGAATATCTGACCAGATTTCATCGGAAATTATCATCATTTCATGATCTTCAAAAATTTTCATAGCCTGTTCAAGCTCCTGCTGTTCCCAGACACGTCCAGAAGGATTATGGGGAGAACAAAATATTGCGGCATGGATATGATGGGTTTTGATTTTTTCTTCCATATCTGCATAGTCCATTCGAAAAATCCCCTGTGCGTCTTTTTTCAGTTCGCTCCGTATGATTTGGTAGCCGTTTTGCGTCAGGCATTCCGTAAAACCGATATATGCGGGGCTGTGCAGCAGTACGGCATCTCCAGGTGATGCATAGCAGGACAGTGCGGAGATTATGCCGCCAAGCACGCCGTTTTCGTATCCAATATGCTCTTTACAAAGTCCCTTGACGCCATTTCGTATTTCCTGCCAGCGTATAATGGAATGATAATAAGCGTCGCTGATATCAAAATAACCGTATGCAGGATGCTGTGTGCGGGCAATGATGGCTTGAGGAATCGTTGGAACAGTTGGAAAGTTCATGTCGGCAACCCACATCGGGATAAAATCGTAACCGTTCTTTGGCAAGGCAGGGGCATATGCGTCATGCCCTGGCCCGTCCACGGCAACGGCGTCTTTTCCGGAACGTTCTATGATTGAGGTAAAATCGTACTTCATTTTGCAGGTCCTCCTTTGCAGACAGTATTTATTGTTTTGAGATCAGTTTAGCATATTCTTATCACATCGACAAGATAAGAGGCGATTTACCGGACGCCGGCTGGTGGGGAGCTGCCCTTGTTTCTTGTTCCTGTTCCAGAATGCTTAGGGATTCTTACGTTCTGGAAACCGGAACAATGAGACAGGGCCGATTCCCTCATCCAGCGTCCGGGAGGCCCAAGCAATACTTTGTCTAAACTGTTGCTTTATTACTTGCCCCACCCCGTGAAAAGTAACTATGTGCTTACGATGGAACAAAAAGAGTGAAGCTTTGGGATGTATGAAATCATAAATATAGAAGGAAAAAACTGCTGGGTTGCAAAGGCATTGTAAATATTCAACAAAGCTAAAGGGCTGTATTATTTGAAATTTGACAACATGGTGAAATAAATTGAAAAAACGCTTGACATACTTTGTGTAAATTGTTATTCTAATGAATAGAAAGATACACTTAAGACACATTTGGATTGACACAGCACAGTCGTCGATACCGGATTTTATAAATGAATCACGCATTAAGAAAAGCCGATTGATTTATAAAGATTGGCTTTTTCTGTTTTTTAAGATTCCTCACAGTGCTATAAAGTCTTTATGAATGTGCAGTTCTGTAAGGATGATACGAAATAGAATGGAGGAGATGGTATTATGGGGTTATTTGATTTTATGAAAGGAAAGAAGAAAGCTGCGATTGGTGCACCGGTAAAGGGAGTATGCATTCCAATTCGTGAAGTGGCAGATCCGACTTTTGCGGATGAGATTTTAGGAAAAGGGATGGCGATAAAGCCTTTGGATGGTAAAGTGTATGCGCCCGCAGACGGCAAAATAAGTACTCTTTTTCCAACCGGCCATGCAGTAGGGATTACTGCATCGGACGGAGCAGAGATTTTGGTTCATGTGGGGCTTGATACCGTTTCTTTGAAAGGACAGCATTTTCGGGCTGTCGTACAGGCAGATCAGGAAGTGAAGGCAGGCGATTTGCTGTTAGAGGCAGATTTAGAAGCAATCAGCAAAGCAGGTTATGATACGGTGATACCGATCATTATCTGTAATAGTGATGAGTTTTCGGATATTCAATGCAAAACAGAAGGTACGGTGGAAGCAGGGGAAGAGGTAATAACTTATAAGTAAGAGATTTCTCTAAAGAAAGGCTGTTTTCAGTCTGGTAAATGCAGTTGTTAAATGAGCTTGATAGAGGAGCCGGAAACAATAAAATGAAGCAAAAATGATTTTTCGGCTGTCTATAGAGAAATTAAGGAATGTTTTGCGGCTAGGTCAAAACATCCAAAAATAAGGGGGTATGTTTTTATGATGAAATATTTTCAGCGGTTAGGTAAATCTTTGATGCTGCCAGTGGCATGTTTGCCAGTGTGTGGGATTCTAATGGGAATTGGCTATATTTTAGCGCCTGCGGCGATGGCGGGTGAAGTTGCCGGATTTACAGCCGGCGGCCCAATGTACACGATTGGCCTTTTTCTGATTAAGGCCGGCGGCGCTTTAATTGATAATATGGCGTGGCTGTTTGCAATTGGTGTTGCTGTGGGAATGTCTGACGATGGAGACGGAACGGCAGGGCTTGCTGGACTTGTGTCTTTTCTGATGATTACGACTTTGTTAAGCAGCGGAACGGTTGCAGGACTTACAGGAAAAGAAGCAGATCCGGCATTTGCTAAGATTCAAAATCAGTTTATCGGTATTATTGCTGGTTTAATCGGATCAACCTGCTACAATAAGTTTAAAAATACAAAGCTTCCGGATGCGTTATCATTTTTCAGTGGGAAACGTGCGGTGGCAATTGTGACAGCAGCAGTGTCCATTCTTGCATCTGTTGTGTTGTTTATTTTATGGCCGGTCGTATATGGCGTATTAGTTGCTGTTGGCAAGACGTTCTTAGGCTGGGGAGCTGTAGGTGCAGGTGTTTATACGTTCTTTAACCGTCTGCTTATTCCATTTGGTCTGCATCATGCACTGAATTCTGTATTCTGGTTCGATGTTGCAGAAATTAATGACTTAGGAAACTTCTGGGGCAATACTGGTGTATATGGTGAAACAGGTATGTATATGACAGGATTCTTCCCATTTATGATGTTTGGTCTTCCGGCAGCCTGTCTTGCAATGTATCACACGGCAAAGAAAGGCAAAAAGAAAGAGGTATACGGACTGCTTGCGTCAGCTGCATTTTGTTCTTTCTTTACAGGTGTTACAGAACCAATTGAGTTTTCCTTTATGTTTTTAGCTCCTGGATTATATGTTGTTCACGCATTGTTAGCCGGCATTACGTCTGCAATTACAGTTGCGTTTCCGATTCGAGCAGGATTTTCCTTCTCGGGTGGTGCCATAGATATGGTGCTCAGTTCCTTTACGCCGCTTGCACAGAATCCATGGTTCTTAATTCCAGTTGGCGTTGTAGTAGGTATACTTTACTATGTAGTATTCCGATTTGTAATTACAGGGCTGAATTTAAAGACGCCAGGCAGAGAAGACGATGATATGGAAGCAGAAAAGAGAGTCGTGCTTTCCAACGATAACTTTACAGAGGTTGCAAAAATCGTTTTGGAAGGTCTTGGAGGCAAAGCGAATGTGAAATCTTTGGATAACTGTATTACAAGACTTCGTCTGGAAGTGAAAGATTATACAAAGGTAGATGAAAAGAAGATTAAATCGGCTGGTGTTGCAGGTGTTATGCGGCCGAGCAAAACGTCCGTACAGGTAATTATTGGAACGAAAGTACAATTTGTGGCGGATGAAATGAAAAAGATGTTATAAAAGGAAGATGTTATTTCGAAGCATAAAAAGATAACAGAATGACTATAAAATCCTAGCATACCGGAGGCTCAGAAAGAGTCTCCGGTGTTATTTGTTTACGTAGTATTGCTATTCCGATAGATTTCCCTTATACTGGTAGAGCATAGCGCCGGCTGCGCCGGTGTTATGACGGTTTGTTATGACAGGAGCCTTTATATGAAAAAATTATTGATTACATCAGAACAGCTTGTGAATCCATCGAATGGTCAGTGTGCCCGTTACCAGGTATGTGCTGTCTATGAGGATGACCGTATGATAGAAGTAGAGCTGCATCAGGCGGACACGGAGACGATTTTAAATAATATTTATGTTGCACGTGTAAAAAGCGTTGCTGCAAATTTAAATGCTGCATTTGTAGAAATTGCAAAGGGAAAGGTCTGCTATTTGCCGTTAGAAGATTTAAAACAGCCGTTATTTACCAAAAAATTATCTAAAAAACGGATTGCAGAAGGAGAAGAATTAGTCGTGCAGGTGGCAAAAGAAGCGGTAAAGACGAAAGATGCCGTCGTTACGACAAATCTGAGCTTTTCCGGGGAATATCTGCTGCTGACAAGCGCTAATTGCAGGATTGGAATCTCTGGTAAAATTTCCGGGCGGGAACGCATCCGTCTGCAGGCATTTGCGCAAAAGCTTTTGGAAGAAAATGAAGATATCCAAAAATGTTTTGGCCTGATCTTTCGCACAAATGCAGCGCAGGCAGAGGAAGCTGTGATACGGGAAGAATTTTTAAAATTAAAGTCCGAATATGAAACAGTTACGGTATATGCGGCTTCCAGAACCGTTTATTCCTGTCTGCGCAAAGAACAGCCGTTTTATTTAAAGATGCTGATGGATGCAGAAAAAGCAACGCTGGAAGAAGTTGTTACCGATGAAATAATGGTTTTTGAAGAACTGGAAGCTGTTTCATGCGGCAATTTTTCTGTGCGTTTTTATGAAGACAGGCTGCTGTCTCTTGCAAAGCTATATCATATCGCAGGCCAGATCGAAGCAGCGCTCAAACCTCGTGTCTGGCTGAAATCCGGCGCTAATATCGTGATAGAACAGACAGAAGCGTTGACAGTCATTGATATCAACAGTGGAAAAAATATTGCAAAGAAAGATAAACAGCAGAACCATTATAAAATCAATCTAGAAGCGGCAAAAGAGATTGCCTTTCAGCTGCGCCTGCGAAATCTTTCCGGGATTATCGTGGTAGACTTTATCGATTTGTATGAAGATGCATGGAAGCAAAGCCTAATGGAACAGCTGCGGTCTCTTCTCAGGAAAGACCCGGTTCCTACGAATCTTATTGACATGACAAAGCTGGGTTTGGTTGAGATTACAAGAAAAAAGAAGAAAAAGCCGCTTTTGGAACAGGTTGGAAATTAATGACAGACGCAAGGAACTGTCTGTAAATAACCTATGACAGTTCCGAAATAGTTAGAAATAGTTAAATTGTCTGTCGTTTCTGAAACGTATCTGATTTGGATGTCTAAGAGATCAGCTCTCCAATATATTTTTTGTCTGTAATGACAAGCACGCTGTCGCCATGAAGAAATGGCTGGTCCGGGCTGATGTTTGTCGTCAGTTCTTCGTTGCGCCGGAGTGCGACGACATTAAGCTTATGCTTTTGGCGTAAGGACAATTCTTTCAGGTTTTTTCCAATCCATTCCTCTTTGACGGAGATTTCAACCATACGAACTCTTTTGGAAAGTTCAAAAAAGTCAATAAAATTGCCGTTTACAATATTTCGTGCGACACGGATGCCGCCATCGCGTTCCGGGGTAACGATCTTATCGGCGCCGATGCGTTCCAGAATGGATGTCATCGTTGCATTTCTGGACTTTGCCAGAATAAATGGAACGCCGGCTTCTTTTGCGGCCATAATGGTCATAATGCTTGCTTCCAGACAGCTTGTCATCGTTACAATGACGCCGTCCATATTCGAAAGTCCGAGCGTATCAAAGGCGTGCAGTTCCGTAGTGTCAACCTGTACGGCCATTGTCACATGTGGCGCAATATCGCTGACGAGATCTTCATCTTTGTCAATGGCCATGACGTCTGCTCCTGCGGCCATCAGCTCTTCCGCGACACTGCGTCCAAATTCTCCCAGTCCGAATACGGCATACGATTTTTTACTTTCTTGCTTTTTCATAATCTGACTCCTGTCTTATTTTCCTAAATAGATAAATGATAGATCTGCATGGATCATGAAATTTTGTTATCCGACTGCTACATGCTCTTCGGGAAGCTTTGCGGCAATTTGTCTGTCACGGATTGTAAATACGAGAACCATAGATATCGGTCCGATGCGGCCCAGATACATACACAGACATAAAAGAATCTTTCCGGCTGTTCCGACTACGGAAGTATAATCTCTGGAAATGCCAACGGTGCCGAGTGCGCTGTATACTTCAAAAATCTGATCTGTGGCGGAGCCGGGTTCAAAGAGCATCAGGATAATTATAGCCGCAATGCTTGCAAAAAAGCTGATAAGCACGACAGAAAGTGCTTTTCTGGCTGTTTTTGGAGAAATCCGGCGGTTAAAGCAAATAATATCTTCTCGTCCGCGAATGGTCGCAATCACAGCGAGTAAAATAATTGCAAGAGTCGTCGTTTTGACTCCTCCGGCTGTTCCGATCGGAGAGCCGCCTGTAAACATCAAAAACAGTGTAACGATGACGGAAGGCGTTGTCAGTCCTTTTTGTGGTATCGTTACAAAACCGGCAGTACGTGTAGTGACAGACTGAAAACACGAGGCAAGTATTTTTTGACCGATGGTAAAATTGCCAATTGTCTCCGGGTTATGATATTCAAAGGCAAAATACAAAACAGCGCCGGTAATCAGTAAAAAGGCTGTCATAACAAGCACAATCCTAGAATGCAGCTTTAGCTGTTCGAAGATGCCGCGTCTGTTTTCTTTGTTCAGCTTCTTTTTTAAAACGTCAAGAATGTCAAACCAGACGATAAATCCCAGGCCGCTTATAATAATAAGCGCCATTGTTACAATATTGATCCATAGATCATGGACATAAGGAATCAGGCTGTCCGGCCCAATCAGATCAATACCGGCATTGCAAAAAGCTGACACCGAGTGGAATACAGCGTACCAGATGCCCTTTGGCCCAAATTCAGATACAAAAACAGGCAGATAACATGCAGCTCCAATGCCCTCTACCACAAAGGTTCCCAATACGACTTTACGCAAAAAACGCACAAGCCCTTTCATCGTCTCTAAGTTAAACGCGTCGCCCAAAAGCATACGGCTGCTTAAAGACAGTTTTTTGCCTAACAGCATCGTAAATATGGTTGTAATCGCAATAACGCCAAGGCCGCCGATCTGAATTAAGAGCAATAGAATCATGTGTCCAAACAGGTTCCAGTGGGTAGCTGTTGTTACGGTTACAAGTCCGGTTACACAGACACAGCTGGTTGCGGTAAACATAGCGTCTGTAAACGGCGTAGCCGTACCGTCTGCCGAAGTAAGCGGTGTTGCTAACAGCAGCGACCCAATCAGGATCACAAGTAGAAAACTAAGTGTAATGATTTGTGTGGTAGTCAGATGCTTTCGTAAGATTTCCATTTCAGCCTCCGCGTATTGTTTTTTATAAGTTTTAAGTATAACAAATATATGGGTATCATGCAACGTAAACATTTCCTCACAAATTTTAGTGGTTTTGGTGGCACGCAGTCCAATTTTATGATAATATAAATCCATATGCGTAAAAAGTCAATTTAAAAATATTCATATCGAAGGAGACAATACAATGATTTGGGCAAAAGAAGAGACCATGTCGCGGGCCGAAATCGAAGCCATCCAATTGGCCAGGCTTTCGGAGACGGTGACGCGTGTGTACGAAAAAGTGCAGCCGTATCGTAAAAAAATGGATGAGGCTGGTGTAAAGCCTCAGGATATCCGGTCACTTTCGGATTTGAAAAGGCTGCCGTTTATTACGAAGCAGGATATGCGGGATAATTATCCGTTTGGGTTGTTTGCTGTGCCAAAGGATGACCTGGTACGTATTCATGCTTCCAGCGGAACGACAGGAAAGCCAACGGTAGTAGGATATACAAAACGAGATCTGGATGTTTGGACAGAAACAGTTTCAAGGATAGCTGCCATGGGCGGTGCTACGAAGGAAGATGTTGCACAGATTTGTTTTGGATACGGGATGTTTACGGGAGCGCTCGGGCTGCATTACGGATTGGAAAAAATCGGGGCTGCGATGGTGCCGTCTTCTACCGGAAATACGGAAAAGCAGATTATGTTTATGAAAGATTTCGGTACAACGCTGCTGGTAGCGACGCCGTCTTATGCGCTGCGTATTGGTGAAGTGGCGAAACAGATGGGATTGGATCCGAAAAAAGATCTGAAAGTAAAAATCGGGCTGTTAGGAAGCGAGCTTTTAACAGAAGCAATGCGTACAGAAATGCATAAGCTTTGGGGCGATGATATGCTCGTAACCTCGAATTATGGCATGAGTGAGCTAAACGGGCCGGGAGTATCTGGCGAATGTGAATATTTATGCGGGATGCATATAAATGAAGACTTTTTTATTCCAGAAATTATTGACCCGAAGACAGGAGAAGTGCTGCCGCCCGGAGAAAAAGGAGAACTGGTCATTACTTGTATCTATAAAGAAGCGCTGCCGCTGATCCGCTATCGTACGAAGGATATCACAAGGCTTATTTATGAACCATGCAAATGTGGCCGTACAACAGTGCGTATGGAAAATCTGGACGGCCGTACGGATGATATGTTAAAGATTCGCGGTGTCAATGTATTCCCGAGCCAGATTGAAGAAGTGCTTCTTGGCATTGAGGAAATTGGGCCGCATTATGAGATTATTGTTACAAGGGCGAACCATACTGATAAGCTGGAAATTCGCGTAGAGCTGGCAGAGGCAGTAGATGAGTTTAAAAAGCTGCAGGCGCTTGAGGCAAGCATCAAGCATAAACTGCGCATCGTTTTAGGATTAGACGCGAAAATACGTCTGGAGTCTCCGAATACGCTGCAAAGATTTGAAGGCAAAGCGCAAAGAGTGAAGGACTTAAGAAACGTCTAATGATGAATATAAGGAAAAGAATAAAAGGAAAAGAATGAACAGAAAACGAAAAGCAAACTATATTAGGAAAGGAAGTATGAAATAGTGGAAAAGAAGATTATGCTTGGCAACGAGGCGATAGCACGTGGAGCCTATGAGGCAGGGGTAAAAGTGTCTGCTGCTTATCCGGGTACGCCAAGTACGGAAATCAGTGAAAATATTGCTGTATATGATGAAATCTATGCAGAGTGGTCGCCAAATGAAAAGGTCGCTACAGAAGTTGCGATCGGCGCTTCCATCAGCGGTGTCCGCGCGATGGCATCGATGAAACACGTTGGACTGAATGTAGCGAGCGATCCGCTTTATACGGTTTCTTACAGCGGAGTGAATGGCGGGTTTGTATTAGTCGCTGCAGATGACCCTGGCCTTTACAGTTCTCAGAACGAACAGGATACCCGCTGTGTGGCAAGAGCTGCAATGGTGCCTGTACTGGAACCTTCAGACAGTCAGGAAGCAAAAGATTTTGTAAAATTTGCTTATGAGCTGAGCGAGACCTATGATACACCGGTTATCGTGCGTACGACTACGCGTCTGGCGCATTCCCAGGGAACGGTAACACTGGAAGAAAGAATTGTGCCGGAAGATCAAACATATGAAAGAAATCCTGCAAAATTTGTAATGATGCCTGCAAATGCGATCGGACGTCATGTGTATGTAGAACAAAGGATGAAGGCGTTGGCGGAGGATGGCTGTAAATTTGCGATAAACCATGCAGAGTATCACGATACTTCGATTGGATTTATTACAAGCGGCATTCCTTATCAGTATGTGAAAGAAGCCTGTCCGAATGCTTCGGTATTAAAGCTCGGTATGGTGCATCCGCTTCCGAAAAAGCTGATTGAAGAATTTGCTTCCAAAGTGGACAAACTATACATATTTGAGGAATTAGAGCCTGTGATAGAAGAGCAGGTGAAATCCTGGGGGATTGCAGCAGTCGGAAAAGAGCTGTTCACTGTGCAGGGCGAATATTCTGCAAATATGATACGCGAGAAAATATTAAAAGAGCAGGTATTTAGCAAAGAACCTGCAAACGTTCCTGCCAGACCGCCGATCTTATGTCCAGGCTGTCCGCACAGAAGTGTCTTTTCGGTATTAAATCGTCTGGGCATTCATGCGGCCGGGGATATCGGATGTTATACGTTAGGAGCAGTTCCGCCGTTAAGTGTGATTGATACGACGATCTGTATGGGTGCAAGCATTTCCACGCTGCATGGTATGGAAAAGGCGAGAGGAAAAGAGTATATCAAAAACTGGGTGGCAGTCATTGGCGATTCTACCTTTATGCATACCGGTGTAAATTCTTTGATGAATATGGTATACAATCAAGGAAGCGGAACTGTGATTATTTTGGATAATTCCACGACAGGTATGACCGGGCACCAGGATCACGCTGCAACCGGAAAGACATTAAAACGAGAGATAGTTGCGGCGATTAGTATTTATCAGTTGTGTAAATCTATGGGTATCGATCATGTAGTGGAAGTGGATGCATTTGATACAAAACAATTGGAACGTATCATAAAAGAAGAAACAGCATCCGATGAGGTTTCTGTCATTATTACAAAAGCGCCATGCGTGTTATTAAAAGGCAATGTATTCCCGTATAAATGTAAACCGGTGAAAGATAAATGTAAAAAATGCGGGATGTGTTTCAAACCGGGCTGCCCGGCGCTGACCAAAAAAGCAGACGGAACGATAGCGATTGACGATACGATGTGCAATGGCTGTGGGCTTTGTGAACAGTTGTGCAAATTTGGAGCGATTGAGCGGGTGCAAAATTAAAAACAGGGAGGATACTATGACGAAAAATATAATGATCGTTGGTGTCGGCGGACAGGGAACGCTGCTTACCAGCCGCATTTTAGGCGGCATTACGTTAGATGCCGGATATGATGTTAAATTATCAGAAGTACATGGTATGGCGCAAAGAGGAGGCAGCGTTGTGACATTTGTGCGCTATGGAGAAAAGGTAGCGGAGCCAATTGTAGAGCAGGGACAGGCAGATGTGTTGATTGCATTTGAAAAATTAGAAGCGCTGCGGTATGCGCATTTTCTGAAAAAGGACGGTGTTTTGATTATTAACGATCAACGGATAGAGCCGATTACCGTTGTAACGGGCGCTGCGCAGTATCCGGAAAATATTATTGAAAATCTGGAACAAGAACATACCGTTTATAAAATCAATGCGATGGAAGAAGCAAAGAAGCTTGGAAACTCCAAAGTGTTTAATATTATTGTACTTGGAATGGCAGCCAAACATATGGATTTTTCAAAAGAAGCATGGCTAACGGTGATTGAAAAAACAGTTCCGCAAAAGACAGTGGAAATAAATCAAAGAGCATTTTTGATCGGCTTTGAGTCATAAAGGTATAAAATAACGAAAGGGAGGGTACGATGTTTATTAAGCAGTTGTCAGTGTTTATAGAAAATAAAGAAGGGCGTCTGGGTGAAGTGCTTGATGTACTGAAAAAAGAACAGGTCAGCGTTATTTCATTAAGTCTTGCCGATACTAGCGAGTATGGTCTGCTTCGAATGATTACAGATCGTCCGCAGGCAGGACAGGCAGCATTAAAGGAAAAAGGATTTTCGGCAATGCTGTCAGATGTTTTAGCGGTGAAGCTTTCGCATCATGTCGGCAGCTTGCAGGAAATCTTAAGCCATGTCTGTGAAGCTGGGCTGAATGTGGAATATATGTATGCGTTATCCAACAAGGAAGATGATGCTTCCATTATCTGTAAAATATCCAATGGAGATGAGGCGGCAAAGCTTTTACAAAGTAAAGAAGTGGAATTGTACAGCCAGGAAGATATTACACGCATTTTTCGTTAAGCAGCATTGATTCACAGTTCCTTAGCGATGGATTAGTTCCTACAGATTACGAAAGGAGTTTCATACAATGATTGTTGATTTCCATACACATATTTTTCCAGAAAAAATAGCCGCAAAGACGATTCAAAAACTGGAAGAAAAGGCAGGAGTGAAGGCGTTTACGGATGGCAGGGAAGCAAGCCTGTTAAATTCCATGAAAAAAGCAGGTGTGGATATTTCCGTTATTCTTCCGGTCGTAACTTCTTCCGCACAGTTTGATACGGTCAATCGCTTTGCGGCAGCAGTAAATGAAAAATACGAAGGAAAAAGTACGCGTCTTGTATCGTTTGGAGGAATTCATCCAGATTCGTCAGATTATAAAAATAAGCTTCGTGAAATAAAGTCGTTAGGTCTTAAGGGAATTAAGCTGCATCCAGATTATCAGGATACGTTTTTTGATGATATCCGTTATCTGCGTATTTTAGACTATGCATCCCAATTAGATCTGACGATTGTCGTACATGCCGGCGTTGATATTGGATATCCGGACAATGTACGGTGTACGATCGATGGCATTTGCAAAGTGTTGGATGAAGTCAGGCCAAAGAAGCTTGTGCTTGCGCATTATGGTGCGTTTAAGCTGTGGGAAGAAGTGCAAAAGCGGATAGCCGGAAGAGATGTTTACCTGGATACAGCGAATATTACCGGTTATATTGGCGATGAGATTTTTTTGAAAATATTAAAAAAACATGGTGCAGATAAAATATTGTTTGCAACAGACAGTCCGTGGAATGGTCAGGAGGAAACGCTGGCCCATATGCGAAGACTCGTATTGGACGAGAAAGATTTGCAGAAAATATTAGGACAAAATGCACTAAAACTGATGTAAGAAAACGATATGGCGTGTCTTACAATGAATGTTTTCACAATCATTGTAAGACACGCCAAGATTTTGAGGAGGATGAATATGTTTGTAAAAATAATCTTTTTAATTCTGTTTTTTGCAGTGATGATTGGGGTAGGCTTGTATTCCAGAAAACATGCATCTAATGTCAATGATTTTGTACTTGGCGGCAGAAGCGTGGGACCGTGGCTGACGGCATTTGCTTATGGCACATCTTATTTTTCTGCTGTTGTGTTTGTAGGATATGCGGGACAGTTTGGATATAAGTATGGCCTTGCGTCAACATGGATCGGTATTGGCAATGCATTGATCGGGTCTTTGTTAGCATGGGTCATTCTCGGGCGGCGTACCCGGATTATGAGCAATCATTTGTCAGCGGCGACGATGCCGGATTATTTTGGGAAACGGTATCAGTCGAATGCGCTTCGGATTGCTGCGTCTGTGATCTCATTTGTCTTTCTTATACCGTATACGGCTTCTGTGTATAATGGACTTTCCAGACTGTTTGGCATGGCGTTTGATATCCCTTATGAGGTATGTGTCATTGTGATGGCGGCGTTAACTTGTGTGTATGTGATATTGGGCGGTTATATGGCGACAGCGATCAATGACTTTATTCAGGGGATTGTCATGCTTGGCGGTATCGTAGCTGTTATCGCCTCGGTTTTAAGCGGGCAGGAAGGATTTTTAAATGCAGTGCGCAGCCTGTCCGAATTTGAAAGCGATGTGGCTGTCACGATGGGACAAAAAGGAGCGTTTACTTCATTTTTCGGGCCGGATCCGATGAATCTGCTCGGTGTCATTATTTTAACATCGCTTGGTACGTGGGGTCTTCCGCAGATGATACATAAATTTTATGCAATCAAAGACGAAAAGTCGATCCAGTCCGGTACGGTGATTTCTACTTTTTTTGCAATCGTTGTATCCGGCGGCTGTTATTTTCTGGGAGGATTTGGCAGGTTGTTTGATACGGCAGCGATTCATAAAGAGGATGGCAGCGTGATTTTTGATGCGATTATTCCGTCAATGCTTTCTACCTTACCGGATTTGCTTGTCGGTATTGTGATTGTCCTTGTGCTTTCAGCCTCGATGTCTACCTTGTCTTCGCTTGTGCTGACTTCGAGCTCTACCTTAACGCTGGATTTTCTAAAGGATAATATTATTAAAAAAATGAGTGAGAAAAAGCAGCTGCTTTGTATGCGGATCCTTCTTATATTTTTTATCGTCTGCTCTGTTGTACTGGCGCTGTTTCCTCCGAAATCGATCGCTCAATTTATCGCACAGCTGATGGGAATTTCCTGGGGCGCACTGGCAGGGGCGTTTTTAGCGCCGTTTTTGTATGGCCTATACTGGAAAGGCGTTACACGTGCGGCGGTTTGGGCAAGCTTTGCGTGCGGGATCGGCATTACCGTGTCCAATCTGTTTCTCGGATACATTGCTTCACCGATTAATGCCGGAGCGATTGCTATGGTAGCAGGCATTATCATTGTTCCGATTGTCAGTGCGGTCACTCCGAATATGGATAAGCAGGAAGTAGAGCATATTTTTTCCTGTCTGGAAGAGCAGGTTGTTGTAGATCAAAAGATTGCGCTGCCAAGACGGCAGGACGGTAAGCGTAAAAACTGAAGATAAGATTCTATGGAATACCCGTTATCAGATGTGGGACTGAATTTAAATGTGCGGAAATTGCAGAAAAAGAGCACTTAATTTTCAAACATAGGTATTTACAGGTGTAGAAATTAGTGTATTATTCAAATTATACGTAGTACATTGAGATTCCTAGTACGTCGGTCACAAAATAACACATAGGTAGGCGCAGGATATTTTTTCGAGCGTGCATGGCAAAAACCGGAGGTGTACCGGGGTACATTGAGGATTTTTGCCATGTACGATCGGAAAAATAGACAAGCATAACTATGGGTTATTTTGTGATCGATGTACTAGTAAGGATATTCTAAAGATAACGGGGAGATGGGGTTATGGGCAAACCATTCATAAAGTTGGTGCAGTCTCCACATGCATACTATTTTTTTGATGTGAATCAAAATCAGGTTGTGCGTATACCAGAACAGACATACCATATTTTGGAAGAGATGCTTTCAGGGAAAGACACGAAAGAGGATGAAAATATCAGGCGGCTCAAACGGATCGGCTTTTTGTCAGACAGGAAGGTTTGTGAGATCCGGCATCCAGATACAGATATGCTGCAGGATATTTTAGGGACAAAACTAAACAGTCTCGTCCTTCAGATTACGCAGAGCTGTAATTTGAGATGCCGGTATTGTATTTATTCGGAACATTCTAATCAATTGCAGCGTTCGCACAGTATGAAACGTATGGATTTGGAGACGGCGAAAAAGGCTGTCGACTTTTTCGCTGTACATTCTTGTGAGACGCAGCTGCCGACGGTGGCTTTTTATGGTGGTGAACCGCTTTTGGAATTTGAGAACATAAAGCGAATCATCACATATGCGAAAGAAAAGCTGTGCGGCCAGAAGATCCGCTTTACCTTTACAACAAATGGGGTGCTGCTGACGCCGGAAATTGCTGATTATGCATACGAAAATGAGATTTATTTTATGCTGAGCCTGGACGGGCCGGCATCTGTCCATGATAAAAACCGTAAGGATGCAGGCGGGAATGGCACTTATGAAGTGATCCAAAAAAACATGTCATATATTAAAGAACGCTATCCAGAGTATTATAAGAAGCTGGCAATGAATACAGTATTGGACACAGGTCAGGATTATGAGAAAATTGTATCCATGTATCAAAATCCGCTGTGGAGCGGCATGTCAGGATATTATTCTTCCTACATAGAAGAGATGGAAGAGATGGAAGAGATGAAAGAGATGGATGAAGTGAAACACCCAGTCATTACAGATGATTTCCGCAAACAGGAAGCATACCATCGTTTCCTTGCATATGCAGAGTATTTGAAAACAGGCGCATATACAGGGAAAGATGCAGTGGCGGCGCAGGATGTAAGGGAACTTGGAAAGCTAAAGGATGAGACTTTTGAAAAGCACCAAGGACTGCCAGAACGAGGGGCGCCTAGCGGACCTTGTGTGCCGGGACAGCTGAAATTGTTTGTGAATGCCGATGGAGATTTTTATCCGTGTGAACGTGTAAGTGAACTTTCCGAATGTATGAAAATCGGAAATGTCGTTGACGGGTTTGACGCAAGCGCTGTGGAGCAGATGCTTAATATTGCAACACTGACAGAAGACAACTGCAGAACATGCTGGGCGTTTCGTCTGTGTGGGCTGTGTGTCAGACAGGCAGACGGCGGCACATATTTGTCCAAGGAAGCACGTCTGGCAGGATGTAAGAAGGCGCGTATTCGTGCAGAACAAAAAATACGTGATTATATTATGGTGAAAGAATGCGGGAGGGGGCTGTGACGGTATGAAATTGTTTCTGTACCCATATACATATAAAAATAGTTTTCTCCTATTTTATTCGGATGCGGATGACCAGAATGCAATTACCGGAGTTTTTACGCATGAGCGCTTTAAATATGACAAGGATTTGCTGGATGGCCTTGGCATACCTGTATTTCAAACGCTTGAAATGGATGTATATTTGGATTTATGTGAAGGGGTTATCGTTTGTCCAGACGAGATCACATGCAGTTCCGGCCTTCGTCCGCTTTTTTTAAGACAGATGCAGACTTGTTTGGAACATCAGAAGAATGTATTTTGCAGTATGCGTCTGGAGCAGGAGGAAGTGGAACAGTTTTTAAGCATTGCATCAGAATATGATTCACAATTTTTATACCTTTTGAACGGACCGGCTGAAACGCAGCGGCTTGAAAGCAGTGCCGATCCGTTGGACGAATGTAATGTACCAATCGTGTATATAGGGGAACTGTGTGAACAGGCAGGTGCGAAAAATCTGACAGCAGGGCTTAGTGCACAATTGAAACAGCACGGGTATGTCGTATGTACAGCAATATGGAGACAAGGATGCGCATACAGAACATGCAGGCAGCGCTGACAAAGGCAGTAAGCTGTTAAGTATCTGTTATGCGGATATGGGGGATGCGCAGGCATATCCACTCGGACGTTTGCTGAATCAGGCGGCAGCGTCGTATACACAGTCCCAGGAAACGGTTGGTGTGCAGCTGCTTTCAAAAAGTGTCCATCGGTTGGGGCTGCCGCAGGAATACCGCCAGATGGATCAGTATCAAATAGCGCCGGATGCGCTTATATGTCCGGCTGCAGAGTCTTTGGATCTATGCGGGATAAAAGCAGGTATGGGAGCGGATTTTGACGGGATGCTGAAAGAAAGCGGTGATATACTCCGGTCTCTGCCTGACTTTTTAAAAGAAGGCGTTCGATATGGCACGGCAGCGGTTGGACTTCCGATACAGGTGCGTGAATACGGAGCCTGGGTCAGCCGCAGGATGCTGAAACAGGCTGGTCTTTCCGAAGACTGGAAGCCGAAAGATGCCGTACAGCTGACAAAGGGGATGGAAAAGCTTGCAAAAACTGCAGGGCCTGCCAATGTAGTATTGGGCAGAAATGAGATGAAGGCGTATGCATTGTTTGCGGAACCAGACAATTTGCTTATACAGCAGGAAGACGGCAGTTTTCGGTGTTCCAAAAACAGCTGGGTTAACAGTATTGCGATGTTCCAAAGCTGGAAAGATGCTGGGATCGCGCGGCGTGTTGCCAGAGCGCGTGTACAGGAAGCCATGCGAAAGCTTGCAGAAGGGAAAACCGGTATGGTTTTGGGATGCAGTGATTTGTCAGGATATATTGACGGTGCATACGGTGCGGCAATGACAAAAAAACAGCAGCAAGATCTGGTGTTTCTCTCTCTGTCTCCGGCCGCAGAGGCGGATATTTTGTTTGTTTCTAAAAATTCAGATAACGCAGAGGCAGCGTTTGCATTTTGGAAAGAAGCGCTTTGTCAGCCGGACTATGAAGAGGTGATCCGTGCGAACTGCGGGATCCCGGTTACGCAGGTGTCGGAAAATGTCAGACAGATTCTTCCTTTGGAGGAAATGAAAGGAGATCTCATGGAACTGCTGGAAGGTATATGGGAAACAGATGATGATGCGCAGAATTTGGCAGAACGGTATCCGTTGTATGAATGGATGGAAACGTAAGACAGGAGCGGCTCTGGCAGGCGGAGCAATGGAAGACAGGAGTATGGTCTGAACATGAACAGGATAAAAATTGCGGTATTGGATGACGGCGTTTGTACAGACTCCGCTGTGTTAGCCAAACGGCTGGATTTTGACATGCAGTGCTGCAGTGGAGTGATACAGCCCCGCTGCCGGCCGGTTATGCCTGGTTCCCATGGTACGGTTGTGGCAGATCTGATCTGTGCTTATGGAAAGAGCGTGCAGATCGGCAGCGTACAGGTGATGCTGCCGAAGGAACGGGGAAGCATCCGTGATGTGCTGTGTGCAGCCCGGTGGTGTGTGGACCATGGTGCAGATGTCGTTCATATGAGTATCGGAACGAAACAGTGGCAGGATTTTTTCCAAATGGAGCGTGTGATCGTTTCGCTGGCTGAAAAGATTCCTGTTGTAGCGGCCAAAAATAACAGCAAAGAATTTTCACTGCCCAGCGGCATTTCCGTTGTCTGGGATATAAGCTTTAAGTTGTCTGGCGGTCCGGTAGTGAGAAACAAACAAAGAGGCGCATATGGTATAGAAACAAATCTTTGGGTGCCAAAGCAGGCTGCATGCAAATATGGAAATCTGATTGGTAGCAGCAACAGCTATCAGGCGGCGCTGGTAACGGGATTTTTGGCAGACAATGGTTTGTTGCAGCGGCCGGTTTCGCGGCAGAGCTTGTATGATGAGCTGGCATGGCATTGCAGAGGATATGGGACCAGTATGCAAAAAACGGACAGGACAGGCAGCAGCAGTACATACCGACGTTTGGAAGAGATTGCTGTAGTATGGATTTGCATAGAAGGTAAGGCAGAAGAGGGATTTCAGCTGTTGAGGGAATTCCATAAACAAGATTATTATGCAATCGCAGCAGCACAACAGGATTTGGATCGTACGGATACGATGTTTTGGAAGTGTCTGCCGGTTATAAATAAGGAACAGCTATGCGTATTGGCAGAAGAATACCAGTGTGATCTGATCCTTGCTGTTTCGCATCAATGGGATCTGGCGGAATTGGCGGATTATACGCTTCATATATCTGATGCAAAACTTTGTCTTTATGGAAAGTGCAGACGGCTGCTTGCCTCGGCGGAAAAAACTTCTGGAAGCTGGCAGACGGCAGCGGCGGAACTGGTCATCAGGCAGTATGAGAAAGAAATCGGATAGCTGAATAAAAAATAACAGGTTATGAAATGATCTGTTATAAAATAGGGGAGAAGACCATGAGCTTACGCAAAAAAGAAGCATTTACGGGAATTCTGCTGATCCTGCCATTTTTTGCAGGTTTTTTATTGTTTTATTTAGTACCTTTTTGTATTAGTGCGGGATACTCATTTACATCAGGAGTAGGAGGGCTTACACTGGTTGGGTTTCAAAATTATCGTCAGGTAATGGAAAGCCATGCGTTTAGGCTGGCAGCAGGAAATACATTTCGGTTTATTGGTTTGGGCATTCCTCTGATTATGGGGATTTCGCTAGGACTTTCCTTGCTGATATTTCAAAAGGCGGGAAAATCAGGTTTGTTCCAATCTGTTTTTTTATACCCGATGGTAATTCCAATTGGAACGACGGTGCTGTTTTTTCAGGTGATGCTTTCGGAGTTTGGTGCCGTAAACAGAGTATTGTCGCTGCTTCATCTGCCGGTACAGCAATGGCTGGATTCCGACAAAGCGTTTTATGTACTGTTGTTTTTATATATATGGAAAAATTGTGGTTATAATATGGTATTGTTTTTAACCGGGCTGAATGCAATTCCCGGAGAGCTTTGGGAGGCAGCGTCGCTTGAAGGTACGGGTGCATGGCGTTATTTTCGCTATATCCAGTGCCCGCTGCTAGTGCCGAGTTTTTTGTTTGTATTTGTAATGTCGGTGATTAATTCTTTTAAATGCTACAGAGAAGCGTATCTGCTGGCCGGAAGTTATCCGCACGATAGTATTTATATGCTGCAGCATTTTATGAATCATAATTTTGAAAATCTGAATTACCAGAGACTTTCCGTTGCGGCTATTTTAGTGTTCCTTGTTATTTTTATAATGATTATTGGGCTGTTTGCCTGCAGGGCGCATATGGAGCGGGAAGATACGGGCAGACGTAAAAAGCAGTGATGGAATGGGCAGGTGAATCAAAGAATATGAAAGTGTTAAGAGCAGCCATATTGGCAGCTGCTGCAGTTTTGGTTTTGCTGCCGCTTGTATATACGGTGTCAAATGCATTTATGGGAAGCAGTGAACTATTACATTATTATGGGAGTCTTTGGAGTGGGGAGAGACAGTATATGAATTTTCATCTGATACCGGATCGATGGTCGCTGGAAGGACTATACCGTGTATTTTTAGCTGATGCAAACTATTTGACAAAGTTTTGGAATTCGCTTGGCATGACGGCAGCGATTGTGACAGGACAGGTTCTTTTGTCACTGACTGCAGGGTATGGGTTTTCAAGGTTCCGTTTTCCGGGGCGTAACGTTTTGTTTGTAGCAGTCATTATCCTTATGATGATGCCCTATCAGGTAACGCTGGTCAGTAACTATATTGTACTGGATCATATGGGGCTGTTAGGATCCTATGCAGCAATGATCCTGCCAGGGATTTTTTCTTCCTTTGGAGTTTTTTTAATCAAACAGACCGTGGATGAGATACCGACGGAAACACTGGAAGCTGCCAAGCTCGATGGGGCAGGAGTCTTTCGGACGCTGATTTATATTGTTGCGCCGATATGCCGGGGCGGGATAGTGTCATTGATTCTTTTGAACTTTGTAGATAATTGGAACATGGTGGAGCAGCCGATTGTGTTTTTAAAAGAAGAACGGATGTATCCGCTGTCTGTATTTTTAGCCCGGTCGCTTTCAGATACAAAGTCAGCCGGATTTGCATGCGGGTTATTGGCTCTGGCGCCGGTCATGCTTTTATATATGAATTTTAAAGAGGAATTGATGAACGGGATTGCTGTATCCAGCTTAAAATAAGGAGGTATCCGCATGAAAAAAAAGAGGCGGCTGCGAAAGCTGATCGGCTGCGTATTTCTTGCTTTTTTATTGTGTACGGCGCTCGCCAGGCAGTTTGAGATGCTTTTATTGCCCAAGGTTTTGACAGCAGCGTCAGGAGCCGGGACGGTGACACATCAAAGTACGTACCCGGCGACAGCAGAAGGCTTCAAAGTGAGCTGGATCATAGACAAAGCGGAGTATGAATATTACAAAGACACACGAAAGGCAGAACTAACATGGATTTGCGCAGATGGCAGGGAACGGGAGGAACTGTTCAAAATTACGCATAAGAAGGAAAATACGGATGGTACATGGACCTATAGGTTAAATGCAAAAAAATTATCGAAAGAAGGCGTGGACGGCCTGTTTGGTACATTGAGCGTATGTATGGAAAATGAAGTTTCCTATCCGTATACACTGCCGTTGTCGGCGCTTTCCGTGGACGCGGATGGGTATATGGTGTTTGCAGTACAGACAAAACAGGGGCTTTTTTCGGATGTGCAGACGGTGACAAGGATACCGCTGCGGGTGTTGGATCAGGACAGCCATACAGCAGCTATTTCGTCCGGATGGGCGGAGCGTGTTGTCACCTATACAAGCAGGCCGCTTGCGGAGGGTATGCGTGTTGTGACAGCGGATGGGAGCTGACCAAAAGACAGTAGCAAGAGGGGGGTTTTTTTGAGGCAGAAAAACAGAGCAGGCGGCATAGATGCCGGCAGAAGTTTTTTTGGACAGTTACGTTACTTCTCGCACTGGCAGGCTTCTGGCAGATATGGACGGCAGGACGGGAACTGCCGGATCTGGTAGAATGGTATGATAGCCAGGGGTTTACATATTCACCGAGACAGCTGGAAAGATTGGCCAAAAGCCCGGATGTGGGGGTTTTGGCACAGGCGCATCTCCTGGTGGAGGGACAGCTGCCCATGGGCGTTTCGAAGCTAAACGTATGTATGGCGGATACAGAATATTTTGCATGGTGCGGATTAGAACCAGAGACAGGGCAATGGCCGCAGGAAACGGGAGAGGCGATGGTCAGCAGCGAATGGGCACTTTCCTATTATAAGCATTTTGATATCATTGGGCAGTCTATACAGGTGAACGGCCGGACATACCGTATCAGTGGAGTGTACCACGCAAGATCCTCCTGGCGGCAGAAGATGTCTGAAGATGGGATGCAGGCGGTATATCTCTCGTTTTGCCCGCAAGATTTGTCACAGGAATATGAAGTAAATTATATATATTTTCCAAAAAAAGGCGAAGATATTCAAAGCTGTTTGGCTTATCTGGAAGATGTGGCAGCGCGGGCAAGCGGTGTACATAGGGAACCGGAAGTGATGCTGGATATAGAGAGCGTGAGGCATGTCTGCATGCAGAATGCGGCTGTATGCCTGATGCTGTGGCTGCTTGCGGCAGCATTTTATTTCCGGGAAAGAGGAAATCAAACAATAAGTTTGCTTAGTGTAGTGCTGTTTCTGGCTGTTATCGTCTGCCATAGGTGGTATATTCCAATGGAATATTTTCCTAAGGAACAGATTTTTGATTTTTCAGCATATATGGAGCAGTATGTACAGAGACAAAATCTGCGGCACTGGTATCAGGAAAGCGGTTATTTTGGTAATCTGACGTTTATCCATACGTGGATGTCATTTGGAATGCTGGCTGTGACAGGCAGTTTTGCAGCGGTTTTGGCGTTTCAGTCAGCTGTGAAGCTGCTGTATCGGGCCATTATTTGCAGCCTGAAAAAAGAAAGGGATGGGACGGAATGAAAAAAAGGATGAAAAAAGGGTTTCGAAGACGTTTGCTGGCGGTTTTGGCGACAGGCAGCCTTTGTACTGCCGCGTTCTGCGGCTGTGCTGGCGGTGAAGAAGTGAAACAGACAAACGACAGCCTGAAATTGTGTGTCGATAAGTTTATCAATGAAACGTATCAGGCAGGATTTGAACAATTTAAAGAAGAATATCCAGATGTGCAGCTGGATGTAGAAGTCTATGAGGATCTGATGACCGGCATGCAGCGGGTAAATACGCAGATTATGGCAGGGGAAGGGCCGGATCTTTTAATTTTGCCATGCTATGGAAATACGGACGTCTATAAAATGATGCGTGCTGGAGCGTTTGCCCCGATGGATGAGTTTCTCAAAGAGGACAGTGCATGGAATGCGCAAGATTATGTAAAGGCAGCGCTGGACGCAGGTATTTATGATGGAAAGCAGATGGTAATGCCGCTTAGCTATAACGTGCAGACTGCGGTTACATCACAACAAAATCTGGAACAGGCAGGGATATCACTGGATTCCTGCGCAGATATGCTTTCTTTTATGCAGGAGATGGCAGGATTTTATGAAACGGACGGTATTACCCAGACGCTCGGAGATCAGGGGAAGCTTGGAATATTTCCAACGTATTTGTCAAAGTCATTTTTAAACTACAAAGATGCAACACTTGGCGTGGAAGAACAGATGCTAAAGCAGGCATGCGAAGCATATAAAAACTTTTATGAGGAGGACAGTTCTGTAAACCTGCCTCCTGGGGCAGCCTGGGAAGTTGGAGAAAAGATTGCCGCTGGAGATATCGGGATGTACCTTACAACTGGCCCGAGTGATTTTATGAAAGCCTCTCAGGCAGTGGCAGCAAATGCGCAGCCGGTATTATGGCCGTTTAAAAACGCAGATGGCGCGGTGAGCGCGAATATTATGGAGTATGCCGGTATCCGGGCAAATAGCGGGAATCGGCAGAATGCATGGAATTTATTAAAAATTTTAATGGGAGAAAATACGCAGCGGGAGGTGTGTAAAGCCGGCTTGTATTCTCCGGTATTAAAAAGTGTCTTGGAAGAAGGGATCGATACGGCTAGAGAGGATGCCTTCCAGCGTGGGCAAAAGATTACGGAAATGGCGAAACTTTCGGACGATCTGATGCAGCAGTATAAAGAAGCAGTGATGGAGCCTTCACACGCAGTGTTTGTTACAGATATCAGCAATCAAAAATTTATGGAATATATGCGTCCGTTTTATGAAGGGGAAAGCAGTTATGAAGACTGTTTCGCCAGTTTTAAAAAATTTACGGATGTTTATCTAAGCGAATAAGATACAGATCATCTTATCAAAGATCTAAGGAACTGTAAAGAAATAACTTGCAATATTCCTTGTCTTTTTCTCCGATAGCGCCAGCGCAAAATCAGTTACATAGCCCGCTATGCGCCTGATTTTGGGCGGCGCTTTTGAAGAAAAATTCTGCGGGTTTATCATATTGTTTACTTACAGTTTTTAAGTTCATCATGATGTTATTTTTTCTTTCGTTTATGTATTTCTTCTTTTACAATTAACTTTCCTCTTGCAATTCGCTGCCTGACAGTTCCTTCCGGTATGCTCATTAATTTTGATATTTCTGCATAACTCATGTGATGGGAGTATTTTAGCAGGAAGACATCTCTATATTTTACCGGGAGATTTTTTAGTATATCTAAAGTTTCATTTTCTATATCTGTTTCTATATAAGTAAATGGAAGATATCCATCATTTAATTCGTCAAAACTGATTTCATGTGTTATTTGTTTTTTTCTCGATCGGTACATATCTATCGCTGTGTTCCTAGTTATAATCATTAAGTATCGTCTGGTTGCGGCTGATTCAACATTTCGTATGTGTTTGATATTATGGGCAACTTTAATAAATGCTTCATGTACTGCGTCTTCAGCAAGAAAATGATCGTTTAATATGTTATAAGCTATTTTCATCATAAGGTATTTGTATTTTCTATAAATAAATACAAATAGCTTTTTCTCATCTGGTGAATTTATTGGCATTAAGTGAAGCAATTTTTTTGTCTCCTATCTTGTGTCTGTCTTGTGTGCTAATGGTCTCTACTAATTATAACGAATGGCGTCAGATATTTGTTACTTTTTTTAGTTCTTTTTTAATTATTGGACAACTTTATTGTCGAAAAATATGATTTCAATAAAAAAGCTCTTAGTTCATCAAAATGAAACTAAGAGCTTTTTTATCATGAAAAACAAAGCAAAATCTAAATTTTTGTTGGCGATTTATTCTGATAATTTAATGTATACTGATTCTGATGAAGAATCTGTTCCAACTACTTCTGTATATGAGGAATTGTTTTTCTCATGATTGGTTTGCGATTCAGTAAATATTTGGTTTCCTTGTGCGTAAGTTGCAATTGAGAATAAAATACCAAATGCGCTGAATGTTAATAATAATGCAGTGATTACTAATTTCTTTTTATTGGAATCCTTAATTTTTTGCATAGAGGTATCCTCCTATAAAGTATATGAACCGGTTACTTTTATAGCTTTTGTATCCCTGTTATAAACGCCTATCCCATAGTTTCCAGCTGCATTCACTGTGAGAGTTGAATTGCAGGAACTTAAATGGATGGTGTTGCTTATTATAAACTTTCCGGTATCATAGTTGTATAATGCCAATGAAAATTTGCCTGTACTGCTGAAACGGCAGGTTATTGTTCCGCCCTGATTCATATGAAATCTGTTTCCGCCATGAGTTGCGTAGCCTGCCGGTATTTCTGAAAAGTCGATATTTGCTGTATACCTGGGTAAAATTACCTGAGTATTTTCTGATTCAACTATATATGTATCTGCGTTGTCTTCGCTATACAGGTTTTCACTTGCAAATACAGTCATTCCCATAGATAAGCATAATATCATGGTTAATAAAAAACTTACAATTTTTTTGGACGCTTTCATGCTTTCCTCCAGTCTATCTTAATCGTTAGATTTTGCTTCTATATAAATATAACGACAGTTATAACATCATTTGTTACAAAAATATCTTAATTGTGATTTACATTTTTGTACGCCGCAAAAATACCTATTGCAGAATTTGCACTTCTCTTTTATAATAGTTTGCAGATAACGAATTAACAGATGCATAAAAACAGGCAAAAGGAACAGGTGGCATAATGGATATCAAAGACATATGCAATGCCGGTGGGGATATTCTGGATGCGGTTGCGGATGCAGTCAACCGGAATGACTATCGCGGTCTGAGCGAAAATGTAACGAATACGGTGAATCGTGTGGTGAGCCAGGTGCGCGAAGAGGTAGGAAAGGGCACTTACGGAAATCCGACACATCAGTATGCAAAGACTACTTATACAAGAAAAGGGCAGGCAGATTACGAACGCGTACATAGAAGGGAACGCGACAACAAATATACTTCCATTTATAAAAATAATCCACTATGGACTGGCAAAAAGCAGAGTGCTGATTTGCATACACAAAATGTTGTGCTCCCGGCAGCTGTAGCCAAGCATCCGACAGGACGAATACTTGGACCGATCCAGCTGGCATGGGGAATTTTAGCGACGAGCGGATTTGGAATTACGACGCTTGTGCTGTTTATGCTGGCATTTGCGCAGGGGAGTCTTGGATATGTGATATTTTCAGCGGTTTTTGCCGTACTGACGGTGCTTGGCATTACGGATATCGTACGCGGCAGCCGAAAAATCGGTCTGGTGAACCGGTTTTATCATTATGCAAGATTAATCGGGACCAGAGGTTATATCGCGATTGAAGAGCTGGCAACGCAGACCGGACAGCGCAAAGATGAGGTGCTTCGTGATTTGCGTAAAATGATGAAAAAGCATATGTTTCCGCAGGGACGTCTGGATCAAAAACAAACGACGTTTATGCTGACACAGGATGTATACCAGCAGTATTTACAGGCCGAACAAGAGCAGCAGGCCAGAGAACAGGAAGAAAGACAGGCTGCGCAGGCAAGAAAGGAACAGGAGCAGGCAGCTGCTCGCAGCAGCCGGGCAGACGATACCTCTCACCGTTATGATGCACAGACGAGAAAGATTTTAGACGATGGCAATGCTTATATACGTATGGTGCATGAATGCAATGAGAAAATCCGCGGTGAAGAGATGAGCTATAAGCTGTCAAGACTGGAGTCGATTATGCGGCGCATTTTTGAACAGGTGGAAAAGGTTCCGCAAAGTGCGGACGACCTGCATAAATTTATGGATTATTATTTGCCTACGACGACCAAGCTGTTAAATGCATATATCGATTTGGACAGGCAGGAAATTGCAGGGGAAAATATTACAGCGACGAAAAAAGAGATTGAAGATACGCTTGATACGATTAATGTAGCTTTCGAAAAGCTGTTAGACGGTTTGTTTGAAGATACAGCCTGGGATATTTCTTCGGATATTTCTGTGATGAAAACAATGATGGCGCAGGAAGGGCTGACCGGAGAAAAGGATTTTAGGTTATAATAAATTTTGCATTTATGTTTGATATTAGTTTTGTGATATTAGTTTTGTAAGATTAGTTTTACTACAGGAGGAAAAAAATTGACAGACCAGTTTGAAGATTTTAAAGCAAAAGCGCCGACACTTGTATTTGATGCCGCGCCGAAAGAAGAAGCAAAAGCACCAGTACCGGAACCGGAAAAAAAGGAGATTTTAAATGATTCCATGCTGACTCAGGAAGAACGTCAGCAGGTGGATGCATTTGCGGAGCAGATTGACTTGCGTAACTCGGGCGCCGTCCTTCATTATGGCGTAGGAACACAAAAAAAGCTGGCGGATTTTTCTGAACGCGCGCTGAATAATGTCCGTACAAAGGATATGGGTGAAGTCGGAAATATGATTGCTTCACTTGTAACGGAGTTAAGAAGCTTTGACGCAGAGGAAGAGTCCAAAGGTTTTCTTGGCTTTTTAAAAAAAGGCGAAAATAAAGTTTCTATGATGAAGACAAAATATAATAAGGTAGAGACGAATGTGAACCAGATCGTAAAAGTTTTGGAAAATCATCAGATTCAGCTAATGAAGGATATTGATGTGTTAGATCGCATGTATGAGATGAATCTGATGTATTTTAAGGAGCTTACGATGTATATACTTGCCGGGAAGAAAAAATTGCAGCAGGTACGTACGACAGAGCTTCCTACGCTGCAGCAAAAGGCACAGAACAGTGGCTTGCCGGAAGATGCGCAGGCAGCAAGAGATCTGGCAGATTTGTGTGAACGGTTTGAGAAAAAGTTATATGATCTGGAGCTTACACGTACGGTTTCCGTTCAGACGGCCCCGCAGATACGTATGGTGCAGAATGCAGATACGCTAATGGCGGAAAAAATCCAGTCTACGATTGTGAACACGATTCCTTTATGGAAGAGCCAGATGGTGATTGCCATCGGGGTAGAACATTCTGCACAGGCAGCAAGAGCCCAGCGGGAAGTGACGGATATGACGAATGCATTGCTGAGAAAAAATGCGGATGCGTTAAAAATGGCGACGATTGAAAGCGCAAAAGAGTCTGAGCGTGGAATTGTAGATTTAGAGACGTTAAAACATACGAATGAAACACTGATTACGACATTGGATGAAGTTATGAAGATTCAGAGTGAAGGACGTGAAAAGCGCAGAGCGGCGGAGGCAGAGCTTACAGATATGGAGAATCAGCTGAAACATAAAATGCTTGAGATTTCACGGATGTAAAAAGTGCAGGAACCGCAAATAATTAATTGTTTACGGTTCCTGGGAACAGGTGGAAAGTAAACAGAGATGAAAAAAGCGGTTTTTTTTGATATTGATGGAACGATATTGGATCATAATAATTTTATACCACAAAGTACGATAACAGGGATTCATAAGCTTCAGGAAAAAGGTAATTTTGCGTTTTTGTGTACCGGCAGAAGTCGTGCATATGTAAGAAATCCTGCGATTTTGGACATTGGTTTTGACGGGATTGTCAGTGGTTGTGGGACAATGATCGAGTTTCACGATGAAGTTGTCTTTTATAAAAGATTGGATCATCCTTTAGTAAAACGTACAGTTGATTTTTTAAAGGAACACCATGCTGAGGTAATTATGGAAGGTCGATATAAACTGTATGTAGATGCAGAGGATTTTCATGGAGACAGATATATTGAAAGGCTGAGAAAAGAAATCGGCAATGATCTGGTACCTATTACAGGCAGTGAAAAAGACTGGGAAGTGAGCAAGTTTTCCTGTGCGACAGAGCATACGGATATGGAGATTTTAAAACAATACCTGACACCGGATTATGAGCTGTTAATCCATGACATTCCGGTGATGGAAATTGTTCCAAAGGGCTGTTCCAAAGGGACAGGTATTTTAAAAGTATGTGAGAAGTTAGGCATTTCCCCGGCAGATACCTATGCATTTGGAGACAGTGCCAATGATTTACCGATGTTTGAGGCGGCAGGATGCAGTATTGCCATGGGGAATGCGAGTGATTTGGCGAAAAAGAAAGCTTCTTATGTAACGGGTGATTTGCGGGATCATGGCATTTATCATGCATTGGAACATTTTGAATTACTTTAAGTTGGGAATTGATTGGAGTACAAAATTATGAAGATCATTATTGTAGGCTGCGGTAATGTAGGCGCTGCGCTTGCAGAACAGTTAAGCTCGGAAGGGCATGATATTACAGTCATTGATACAAGAGGACAGCTTGTAGAAAGTGTTTCCGTTTCCTGTGATGCACTCGGGATTGTTGGAAACGGCGCCAGCTTTCAGATTCAGTCAGAAGCCGGCGTAGATCAAGCCGATCTGATCGTGGCCGTAACAGGGTCCGATGAACTGAATTTGCTGTGCTGTCTGATTGCCAAAAAGTCTGGCGGATGCAACACGATCGCACGCGTGAGCAATCCGGTATACAGTGAAGAGATTGCATTTATAAAAGAAAAGCTGGGACTTTCCATGATTATCAATCCGCAGTTAGCTGCGGCCAGAGAAATGGCACGAACATTAAAATTTCCGTTTGCACAGAAAGTGGATACGTTTGCAAAAAGCCGTGTGGAGTTGGTTGTTTACCGTATCGAGGAGGACAGTCTTTTGTGCGGGATGATGCTGAAAGAACTACCTGGAAAGCTTCGGTGTGATGTGTTGATTCCGATTGTGGAGCGCGGGGAGCAGGTCATTATACCGGATGGCAACTTTCTGATGCAGGCAAAAGATGATATTACGATTGTAAGCACGCAGCTGAAAATGATGGAGTTTTTTAAGAAACTGGGCAAGCAGACGGCGGCGGCCAGAGACGCTATGATTATTGGCGGCGGGAGAACTTCGATATATCTGGCGAAACAGCTGTTGCAGATGGGGCTGAAAGTAAAGATTATTGAACGGGACAGCAGCCGATGTGAGTTTCTGAATGAAATGCTGCCAAAAGCAATGATTATATGCGGAGACGCTACGGAAAAAGATGTATTATTAGAAGAAGGGCTTCTGGAGACGGAAACGTTTGTTGCAAATACAAATTTCGACGAAGAAAATATTATGCTGACGTTATTTGCAAAAAGCCTTTCCAAAGCAAAACTGATTACGAGAGTGCACAGAGTTTCTTATGATGATATTATTGAAAAACTGGAGCTTGGCAGTATTATCTATCCAAAATATATTACGGCTGTAAATATTATACAGTATGTACGGGCGATGAAAAATTCGTTAGGCAGCAATATCGAAACGATGTATCGTTTAAATGATAACCGGGTAGAGGCGTTGGAGTTTGTCATTAATGAGCAGTCTCCGATTGTCGGAATTCCTCTGGCGGATTTAAATTTAAAGAAAAATATGATTATCGGATGCATTACGCATAAAGGCAAGACGACGATTGCAAAAGGCCAGTCGGTCATTCGGGTGGGGGATACGGTAATATTGATAACTACACAGACCGGACTGCATGATATCCGAGATGCGCTGAAATAAAGTTCATTAGGAGGATGGTCATGAATTTTTCAGCGATTCAACACATACTGGGAACTGTCTTATGCTGCGGAGGAGTTTTTCTGCTTGCTCCGACGGCAGTGGCGGTATTTTATGCAGAACAGGCGGGAATTTATTATATTCTGACAGCAGTTCTTTGTTTTGCTGTCGGTCTGCTGCTGCGCCTTAGGCATTTGAAAAGCAGGGTATTTTATTCCAGAGAGGGATTTGTAGCAGTTACCTTTAGCTGGATTGTGTTAAGTATGGCGGGAGCTGCGCCAATGTATCTGACTGGAGAATACGCTTCGTATATTGATGCATTGTTCGATACAATATCCGGATTTACGACAACAGGCGCAAGCGTGCTGTCTTCAGTAGAAGAGCTGTCACGTGCGACTGCATTTTGGCGCTGCTTTACGCATTGGAGCGGAGGCATGGGTGTGCTTGTGTTTCTTATGGCAGTTCTTCCGCTTTCCGGCAGTTCTAATATGCATCTGATGCGGGCGGAAAGTCCGGGGCCTTCGGTCGGAAAGCTTGTGCCAAAAGTAAGGCAGACAGCGCTTATTTTGTACAAAATATATCTTGTCATTACAATACTGCAGGTGGTATTGTTAATGTTGGCAGGTTTATCGTTATATGAAGCGCTTACATTGTCATTTTCAACAGTTGGGACAGGCGGCTTTGCGTTGTTGAATTCGAGTATTGCTTCTTACAGCTGGGCAGTGCAGGTCATTATTATTGTGTTTATGATCTTATGTGCACTGAACTTTAATACGTATTACCTGCTGCTAATCCGCAGGCCAAAAGAAGCGCTTTTGCAAAATTCGGAAGTAAAATGGTTTTTGGTTATTGTATTTGCATCTGCCGCGGTGATTGCGTTAAATATTTGTGATGGATTTCACAATCTGCCGCAAGCTTTCCATACGGCATTGTTTCAGGTAGCTACTTTGGTAAGCAGTACCGGGTTTGCAACGGCTGATTTTAATCTTTGGCCAGAATTGTCCAGGACGATTCTTGTCCTTTTGATGTTTATGGGAGCCTGTGCGGGCAGTACCGGAGGCGGTTTTAAAGTATCCAGGCTGATGATTGTCGCGCGGGCAGCAAAAAATGAGATGTTAAATATGATGCATCCAAGAAGTGTGCAGCAGGTACATATAAATGGCAGAAGGGTACCGGTCAACGTCGTAAAGACAGCTTTGTGCTATATGACCGTGTATGTATTTATCGTGCTTGGATCTGTGCTGCTTGTCAGTATCGATAACTTTGATATGACGACAAACTTTACAGCGGTGTTGGCTACGATGAACAACATCGGGCCAGGACTTGGCGCAGTAGGACCTACCGGAAATTTTGGTGGATTCAGTGTGTTTTCTAAATTGATACTGATGTTTGATATGCTGGTCGGACGATTAGAGCTGTTTCCGGTACTCGTATTGTTTGCGCCGGGAATGTGGCGTCTTCCGGCCAGACGCAGCAGGAAAGAGTTTCATAAGATGGATGATTTAGATTAAAAGAATGGCTGTCTGTTTAGACAGTCATTAGCGGTTTATAGGGAGGCTGGCATGAGCAAGCAAAACAAACAAAAAATAAAGAAATGCTATAAAAAAAGTATTTGGCCTTCTGCTTTATTATTTATTATATTTCTGGGAAGCTGTGTGGGATTGGTAAGTTTATTTGTAACCGCTTTTCAAGGATTTTTGATCGATGAAAAGATTGCGGATATTCAGGAAGATGCTGCGAATCTGGGACGAATGGTTGAGTTTCGAATGCAAAAAAACAATTTGTTTGACGCAGTATCTTCTTTGGAAGAGTATATGCAGGAAGAGAATGATATTTGTATCACGGATGAAAACTATCATATTTTGCAGTCTTTTCGAAATAATGTACCGGATTTTAAACGTGTGGAAAATATAACGATATTTGAATCTTATCGGGTTGTACCGGAGCTTGACCCAATGCAGGCAAATGGGGAACAGAAGCTTTTAATTACTTATCGAGAGCTTTTCAAGCGCAGTTGGAATGCGCTGGAACACAGCAATTTTGAAGATCCTCGTTGGCTGGAAGAACCGTTGTTTCATACCAATTACTGGGTGGAGGTTCCAACCCGTTTGCAGGGGTATCGCTTATACTATAGAGATTCTGTAACGATTTTTCAAAAAAATGTGTTTTATATGAATGTGGCAATTTTGGTAGAACTATTGCTTTTGGCAATTCCAACGCTGTTGCTGTTTATGAACGTCGTATCGTCTGTTGCGATGCAAAAACGTATGGTTCATCTGCTGTATCAGGACACAGTAACCGGAGGGAAAAACTGGAGCTATTTTTTGGAGCGCAGCAAAAAGATACTTTGCCAGCTGTGGAATACGAAGCATACCTATGCGATCGTCAATCTTCATATGATTCGTTATCAGGATTATTGCGCCTGCTATGGGAGTAAAGAAGGCGAAGAGCTGTTAAAAAAGATTGATGGATTTTTAAAGATTAGCATCGGGAGAGGAGAGACATTTGCCAGATTTGCGAAAGCAGATTTTGGGCTTTTGCTGCGCTGCGCTTCGCCGCAGCAGTGTGAAAAGCGTTTAAAGAAAATGCTGGTGGAACTGACCGGAGTGAAAAAAGATAAAATGATGTCCTTTTGTGCAGGCATTTATTTGCTGCGTCCGGCAGCCAATTGGAAACGAATGCAGCGCAGACAGATTGATATTGACCAAATCTATCATTTTGCCAGTGCGGCAAGAGGAACGATGCGTGGAAAAGAAGGAGAATATATTAAAATCTTCGATCAGCAGATTTTGCAGGAACAGATTTGGAAAAATAAAGTAGAAGAAACAATGGAAGCGGCATTGTTAAACGAGGAATTCCAGCTGTATCTGCAGCCAAAATACCATCCTGTAACAGAAAAGATCGTAGGGGCAGAGGCGCTTATGCGCTGGATATCGCCTACAGACGGAATGATACCGCCAAACCGTTTTATCCCAATATTTGAAGAAAATGGATTTATTACAAAGCTTGATGATTATATGATATTGGCAGTTGCAAAGCTGCAGTCTGAATGGAAAATACAAGGCCGCAGGCAAGTACCGGTATCCGTGAACATTTCTCGTGTGAATTTTGTAAAAGAAGATTTGGCGGAACATATTTGTCATTTGGTAGACAGCTATGGGGCGGATCATGCAGCGATTGAACTGGAACTGACGGAAAGCGCGTTTTTTGGAAATAAAGATCTTTTACAGAAAATATTAAAAGAACTGAAAATGTATGGGTTCCATATATCGATGGATGATTTTGGAGCGGGATATTCGTCGTTGAATTCCTTAAAAGATCTTCCGATTGATGTGCTGAAATTAGATATGGACTTTTTCCGAGGCGACGGTGCAAAGCAGCGCGGAGAGATCGTAGTAAAAGAAACGATTCGCCTTGCGAAAGCTTTGCATATGAAAATTGTAGCCGAGGGTATCGAAAGAAAAGAACAAGTGGAGTTTTTAGCAGAGCAGGGCTGTGATATGATACAAGGGTTTTATTTTGCAAAACCGATGCCGATAGAAGAATTTAATGAAAGAGTGGAACGTGAACTCTGATAGAACTTTATGTAAAAGGGGAAGATTATGCACACATTTTTTATCTTCATACAGTACGTTGGAATCATTCTGCTGATGGTGGAGGCTTTTTATGTCGTAGGCCGCAAGCCGTCGAAGCAACAGTATTATCTTTTATTTCTGCTGGTTGCTCTGTGTACAAACTTTGCAGGATATCTTTTGGAACTTCAGGCAGTAACGCTAAGAGAGGCGCTGATGGCTGTCCGGTTTTCTTATCTTGGCAAACCTTTTATTGTATTGTGCCAGTTTTTGTTTGTCATGCATACTTGTAAGGTGAAAATCCCCAGGCGTCTGGAAACGGTACTGGTTTGCGTTCATGCAGCGGTTGTACTGCTTGTGTTAACGTGTGATAAGCATACGCTGTTTTACAGCAGCATTCAGTTTTCTCAAGATGGTTTTTTCCCACATCTGGAATTAGGTCATGGCATTTTTTATATTCTACATAGCGTGCTGATGCTTTTATATGCGTTGATTATGATTGTTGTATGCCTGTCACGCTACATAAAGACGAAGAAGGAGGTAGAAAAAAAGCAGTTTTTATACCTGATTCTAATGGTCTTGATTGCAATGGCGGGATTTGTCATATTTTTAAGTGGTGTTACAAAAGGGTATGATATTACATTGCTTGCCTGTCTGATTGATTCTGTGCTGTTAAGTGTTTTGATTTTTCACGGAGGAATTTTTGATACGCTTACGCTTGCGAAAGAACTGGCGATGGATGCATTGGCAGAGGGGATTGTAGTAGTTGATATTGACGAAAATATTTTATACTTTAATCAAACGGCACAGAACATTTACAAAGGCATTGCATTAGGAAAGTCTGAAAAAATATTAGAAGATATGGATACCTGTATTTTAGACAAGAAAAAACTGGTCAGAAAAAGAGAGATATATACCGTCAGCAGCTATATGATAGAAAAAGAAAATACCTATTATGGCAGAATGTATGTGCTTACAGATATTACAGACAGCTATCATTATACGGAGCGAGTCAAAGAGCAGGCTGAGATTATGAAGGAATTAAAAGATCAGGCGGAGTCTGCAAACCAGGCCAAATCGGCGTTTGTGTCAAACATGTCTCATGAGATCCGTACGCCGATGAATGCAATCGTAGGGCTGACCGAAGTGCTGCTGCGTAAAAAATGGGATCCGGAGGATGAAAAGTATTTATTAAATATCCAGAGCTCCGGAAATGCATTACTAAAACTGATTAACGACTTGCTGGACTTTTCCAAGATCGAAGCCGGTAAATTTGAAATTTCCGAAGACACCTTTGATATTGCACAGATGCTTCGGGACATTCAGATTATCGGAACAACTAGAATCGGAGATAAAGGTGTAGCGCTTGTAATGGATGTTGATGAAACGATACCGCGGCTTTTGTATGGAGACGGCCTGCGCATCCGCCAGGTTATTATTAATATTATGAACAACGCGGTAAAATTTACCGAAGAAGGTTCTGTGACCGTAACTGTAAAAATACAAAAGAAGGAAACAGAAAAGGTACAGCTGTACGTGTCTGTAAAAGATACAGGACAGGGAATCCATAATGAAGACTTAAAGCGTCTGTTTGACGCGTTTACGCAGGTAGACATCAAAAAGAACCAGGGCAAGGAAGGCACCGGGCTCGGGCTTGCCATATCAAAGCAGCTGGTGGAAATGATGGGCGGAGAGCTGAAAGTAGACAGTGAATATGGAAAGGGCAGTAATTTTTATTTTTCCTTATGGACAGGGATCGAAAGCGAAGAAACGATTGGCTGCTTTGCAGAAGTAAAACAACAGCCTGAAGAAGAGAAAGACGAAGTATTTACATTTACGGCACAGCAAGCACACGTTTTGCTTGTCGACGACAATGAAATCAATCAGGAAGTAGCCAAAGCGCTGCTGGAGCCTTTTGAGATGCGCATAGATCTGGCATCTAACGGGCAGGAAGCTCTGGAAATGGTACAAAAACAGACCTATGACCTTGTATTTATGGATCATTTTATGCCAGTAATGGACGGCGTAGAAGCTACAAAAAGGATCCGCAGTCTGGAGGGCGAATATTATAAAAATCTTCCGGTTATCGCGCTGACAGCAGATGCGGTACAAGGCGTCCGGGAAGAATTTTTTGCAGCCGGCATGAATGATTTTGCGTCGAAACCGATTGAAATGGAGGATGTGTCTAAAGTGCTGAGTAAATGGCTGCCGAAAGAAAAAATATGCAGGTAATGCTATTCTATTAAATGAAACAGTTTTTGATAGAGTGTTGATTTTAGTGGATTCCCGGACAGCACCCCTCTCCCAGCGTCCGCGAGGCCAAAAAGAAAAAAATAATTAAAGAATGTCACATCTTGATGATTGATTTAAAAAATGGTCGTTTTTCTGCTTGTAAACATGCAATAAAAGAGCTATAATACAAATAGCTGGCACTTTTAGGGTAGCAGGGATAAATATAGGAATCTGTGTAAGTGCAAAAAGGGAAAAAGTATGTAAGAAGGGGGTCGTATGAATAACTCTGTACCCAAAATGATACAAAGGAATTACAGTAAATGAGGAGGAGAGCTATTTATGTTTAAAGATGAAAAGATCGAGAAAAAACTTACGAAATCTTTTCTCGTGGTATCATTAATTACAGCAATTTCAGCGATTTTAGGGCTGATTGCGCTTGTTGTTGTAGCAAACAGATATTCTTATGCGCTTACAAACTTTGGTTTTGCGCAGGGCGATATTGGCAAGGCTATGTTTGAATTTGCAGATGTCAGGTCTTCGCTGCGTGCGACAATCGGATATGATGACCAGGATGCGATTGATACGGTATTGCAGCAGCATAAAGATGCAATTGCCGCATTTGAGCAGAACTTTGCGGAAATAGAAAAAACAATTGTATCGGAGGCAGGCCGGGAGACGTATGACCAGATCAAGGAAGAACTGGAAGTGTACTGGCCGATAGATTCGAAGATTATTGAACTGGGAGCTACAACGGACAGAGAATTGTGCAGGCAGGCACAGGATATTGCAATTAATGAGCTGGCAGATGTGTATAAAAGTATTTATGAAAAGCTGGATGATCTTTTGGAAGTAAAGGTAACAGAAGGACAGAAGCTATCAACTACATTAACAATTATGAGCGTTATATTGATGATTGCAATTGTTGCTGTTATAGTTATTGCGATTTTCATATCCATGCGGATTGGCAAGCGCATTGCACAAGGAATTTCCAATCCGTTAAAAAACCTTGGAGATCGATTAAAGCTGTTTGCCAGCGGCGATCTTACTTCTCCGTTTCCGGAGTCGGATTCACATGACGAAGTTGCGGAAATGGTCAATGACGCAGCGGAAATGGCAGGGGCTTTAAATGTCATTATTAATGATATCGGAGATGTGCTTGGCGAGATGGAAGGCAAAAATTATGCCGTGCGGTCGAAGGTGCAGGATAAATATACAAAGGATTTCCAAAAGTTGATTGATTCTATGCGTGGTCTGCGCAACCAGATGTCCGATACGATCCGTTCCATTGGAGAAGCTTCCAGCCAGGTGTCCGGAGGGTCTATTAATTTGGCGGAATCTGCGCAAAGCTTGGCAGAAGGAGCGACAGAACAGGCGGGTGCTGTAGAAGAGCTGCAGGCGACGATTATCGATATTTCAGAAACGATGGAAAAGAGTGCACAGAGCGCTGAAGAATCTTATAAACAGGCGGAGAACTATGCAAATGAGGCTGACCATACGCGTGATGAAATGCATACGATGGTTACAGCAATGGAAAAAATCAGCGAATCATCTGCAAAGATTGGAAATATTATATCTGAAATTGAGTCTATTGCATCACAGACAAATCTGCTGTCATTAAATGCTTCCATTGAAGCAGCAAGAGCAGGGGAAGCAGGAAGAGGATTTTCTGTTGTAGCAGAAGAAATCCGGCAGCTGGCTGAGCAGAGTGCAAAAGCTGCAGTAGATACAAGAGAACTGATCGAAAGCTCTATGAAAGAGATTGCAGAAGGCAGCCGCGCAGTAGAACGGGCATCTGGATCCATAGATAATGTTGTCAGTGGTATTAAACAGATTGCGGAGTCTTCTAAGAATCTCAGTGTCATGGTAATTACGCAGGCAGAAACGATGCGGCAGGCGGAGCAGGGAATCAGTCAGATTTCAGAGGTTGTACAAAACAACTCCGCAGCGGCGCAGGAATCTTCTGCAACGAGCGAGCAGCTGTCTGCACAAGCAGCTACATTGGATGAACTGGTTGGACAGTTTGTATTATATGAAGAAGGATAATTGTTTGATTATTCGGATAGATACATATGACTATGTGAGTGAAAAATGGCAGACAAATGCATGTCTGCCATTTTTTTATGAATGGTTTTACAGTGGAGAGGTGATTCGTTGAAACAAGACACAATTTTGTTATTTCAGGAACCGGAGCGGTATTTTTTCCCGCAAATGAAAGGGATTGTTTATGCGCCGTTTGGTGTTGCAAATAAACGTTTGCGTTTTTGGCTTTATTTGCTTGTCTGCCGCTTTCCGTTTCTTTGTTTTCCAGTATTGTTTGGACCATGGAAAAAGCAGATTCGCACAGCTAAACAGGTGATTTTGTTTGATTTTGGATATGTGCCGGGAATCGAGCATTATATTCACCGCATCAATCCGTCTTGTAGAGTCTGTCTTTATTATTGGAATATTATGAAATCTTCTAGTAAAGGCTATCAAAAGTTTGCATACAAGCAAAACATTTATGCGACAGACAAAAATGACTGTCAAAAGTATGGATTATTGTATCAGAGTATTTTTTATGTACCGCAGGATATACAGCGAGAGAAAACTTTCAAAGAGCCGGAAAAGCTGTTTTTCTTTGGGTTGGATAAAGGTAGGGGACCGTTTTTGCTGCGTTTGAAAAAACAGCTGGAAGCTTTCGGAATCTGTTGTGATATTACCGTTTTCAGTGAATCTCATTGCAGGAAATACAAAAATGCGATTACGGACATACTCGCAGATCAGATGATTTCATATAAGGAATATTGCAGCCGATTATCAAAATGTGGTATTTTGTTGGATCTGAATCAAGATGGACAGACTGCGCTGTCTATGCGCGTGATGGAAGCAATATTTTTTGAAAAAAAACTCATTACTTTTAACAAAGATATTGCAACGTATGATTTTTATGATGAAAACAATATTTTTATCATGGGTAGCAAGCAAACAGACGGTAAAGAGTTACTTGCATTCATAAAAAAGCCGTTCCGCCCTTACGAGAAAGAAGTTTTGTACCAATATAGTTATGAGAATTGGAAAAAGCGGTTTTAGTTTGGCTTATCTGGCTTGTGATGTATATTTTTTGATAGATTGGAAAAAATTGTTTATATCATTACGAAAATCAGCTCGGTTTATTTAAGCTGCTGATCTTTGAATTAAGCATGTGCAGAAAGCAGGGAGAATCAATGCTGTTCAATTCGTTCCATTTTTTATTATTTTTTCCAATCGTAGCAGGCGTTTATTTTGTAGTGCCGAAAAAAATGAGGTATCTTTGGCTTCTGGCGTCCAGTTATTATTTTTACATGAGCTGGAATGCAAAGTATGCGGTTTTAATTGCATTTTCTACGTTGGTTACCTGGGTCAGCGGGCTGCTGCTTGGAATCTGTCAAAAAAATGAAACTGAGACTGCCATTAAAAAATGGATTGTAGCGGTTAGTTTTTTGGTAAATTTAAGTATCCTGGCATTTTTTAAATATTTTGATTTCGCTTTAGGTAATGTAAACTTTTTTCTCGGAAAAATGGGAATTGAGGCGATGAAACGACCGTTTGATTTTGTGCTTCCTGTTGGAATTTCATTTTATACGTTTCAGGCGCTTGGGTATATCATCGATGTATATAGACGTGATATAGAACCGGAAAAAAATATTTTAAAATATGCACTTTTTGTTTCTTTTTTTCCACAGCTTGTTGCAGGGCCGATTGAACGCTCAAAAAATTTGCTGCTTCAGGTTGCACATACAGACCGGATTTCATGGAAACAATTATTGGATTATGATCGGATTGCCAGTGGGCTGCGGATTATGTTATGGGGCTATTTTCAGAAAATGGTCGTCGCAGACCGACTTGCAATTTTCGTAAATACGGTGTATGATTCCTGGTATTTTTATGGTACGGTAGAGCTTGTATTAGCTGCTGCGGCATTTTCTATTCAAATATATTGTGATTTTAATGGATATTCAACGATTGCAATCGGAGCTGCAAAAGTAATGGGTTTTACACTGATGGAAAATTTTGACACGCCATATTTTGCCGGAAGTATTCGCGAATTTTGGCGCAGATGGCACATCTCGCTCAGTACGTGGTTCAAAGACTATCTGTATATTCCGCTTGGCGGCAATCGATGTAGCAGGCTGCGCAGACATTGGAATATTTTGATTACGTTTCTAGTTAGTGGATTGTGGCATGGGGCAAGCTGGCATTTTGTTGTGTGGGGAGGAATCCATGGGGTGTTTCAGATTATCGCGGCAGAAACAAGGAAATACAGAGACCGTATTTATGCAAGAACGCATACAAAATGCACGTCTTTCAGTTTCCGGTTTGGACAGATAGCGACAACATTCGTTATGACGACGTTTGCATGGATTTTTTTCCGGGCGGAGTCTTTGACGCAGGCATGCAGCTATATTGGCCGTATTTTTACAAAACTGGACTGGTATGTGCTGACGGATGGTTCCTTATATGAACTTGGTTTAGAGCGGGTGGAGATGAATATGCTGCTCGTCTCCTTGTTGATTTTATTTGTAGTCAGTTTTATGAAATATCAGAAAAAAGAATCATTGGATTTGTTTTTAATCAAACAGTGTGCCTGGTTTCGCTGGCTTACGGCTGCTTTCTTATTTACGTTTATTTTTTTATTTGGAGTCTATGGCCCCGGATTTGACGCAGGGCAGTTTATTTATTTTCAATTTTAGAGTGTGTTTGAAAATGCTTTCTGTGAGATGTGCTTCACAGGTGGCGGATAAAGGTAGGGAAGATGTTATGGATCTGATAGAAAGAAATATTTATTCATGTATATGTAAGAATGATGGTATGCTTGCGCGGGAAATTGCAGCAGAGCTTCACAAAGAGCGGTTGGTCATTAATCAATATTTGTACGGATCGCCTTATATGAGGGAGCTTTGCTACAAAGACAGTAGTTTCCGCTGGCATGGACTCATTCGGCAAAGCGTGCCGCACAGGGGGCTTGAGGATTTCTGCGGGTATTACGGTATGGTTTGGGAGTTTTTAGAGACAGAAAAAATGCAATGGCTGGAAGAATTAAAGCAGGGCTGTACGAGGATTGGAAGAAATTTAAACAATACAAGGGGATTGTTTCATTCGTTTCTGGATGCGTACGAAACGATGCGTCAGCTGTTTTGTGATCTTTTGGGTGTCGATATTTCGAACTGGGAGATCGCATTTGAGCTGCGTATCAAGCGTGCAAGATATATCCGAATCTATGCGGATGTCCTGGTCATTGCGGATGGTTATATTTTTTCTTTGGAATTTAAGATGAAAGATAAGATCGATCCGGCAGAAATCAGTCAGGCAGCAAAGTATTGTGAATATATTGAAGTGCTGGCAGGACCGGATTATGATGTGATTCCAGCCCTGGTGCTGACAAAAGCACATGATTTGTATACATATGTACAGATGGAACATTCCACAGCAGAAATACCGGTCTGTTCGGGAGATATGCTATTTCATCTGTTTGAGGAATATTTGGGATTATTAGAACAGTAACCATTTATGGCTCCTGTTCAAATACTGGATCAGCAGGATAACCGCCGCCGCATTTTTGCATAGCACGCTGTACGCTGTCAGCGGAATTGCCCCAGTCTTTGTCTTTGTTGCGGTAGTCGTTTTTATCTACAAACCACGATACTTCGCTCTGAAGACGCTGCATGTGTTCCAACATCAACGCAGATGCTTTCGGATAAAAATCCTGCTTTTCCGTATCGGACAATTTATCTTCCGCGCATTCGATTAAATCACGAAAATGCGGCAGACAAAAGCCTTTACTGTTCGTAAAAGATTCACGAAAGTCTTTGTTCTTACGATACAAATCAAAAAAGGTATCCAGATACCGATTGTAAATCTGGTTAAAATGATCGCATACATAACAGGAACATTCTTTTTGGTCAAGCCATGCGCCCAGAGGCGTTTTCGCCTGCGAATGTGCGGCCTCAGTCCGTTTCATGCGCTTTAAAATATTGGATTTTCCAGGCGTAAAGCGTTTTAGTTCCTCTTCCAGTTCCGTATTAAGTTTTTTTAAATGCGTACTTAAAATAAGTGCGCTTCCAAGGCGGTTGCCGTAATCATACATCATTTTATAGTGATGGCGGCAGAAACCAAGTGCATCTGTTTTTTCACGAATATAATCTTCCATATAAGCAGAGCCTAATATAAAAGAGATGGCATGTTGTTCTGCGGCACGTTCCAGATAGCAGAACGGACATTCATCATCGGTTTGGAAAGCTTCGATCAGTGGAAGCGTGGAAATGTCTTTTTTCATAATCGTTCACCCGTTCGTTACAACCATATTATTTGTTTCACTTAGAAGATCAGAGTTCATGAAAAAGCTTCAAATTCTTTGTAGTTCATAATTGTTTTCACCACCTTTCCAACGATCCTGCATAAAAACAGAAAGATATATGTTATTATATCGGAACAGACCAGTGGTGTAAAGCTTATGTTAGAAATGGTTTTATTTATTTTTATTCAAAATTGCGCGTGAGTTGCGCTATTTAATTACATTATTGCACTAGTTTTGCATAAAATGATTGACTTTTTTTGTGCAATCTTCTAAAATAAATGTCAATATATGTATTAAAGGGGAGTGATTTTTATGGCTGTAACGATCAAAGATGTTGCTGCGCTGGCAGGCGTATCGCCGTCCACAGTATCAAGGACATGCAAGGATCATCCGTCTATCAGCGCAGAAACGAAGGAAAAAGTACGCCGTGTGATGCTGCAGCTGGGCTATGAGCCGAACTTTTCTTCTGACAGTGCATCTAGTGCAAATTCTAAAACGATCGGGATTATATTGCCGCCGTCTTATCGGGAGGCATATGAAAATTCATTTTATTTGGAAACAATCCGTGGGATCAGTCAGTTTTGTAACAAGAGACAGTATATCAGTACGGTGATTACCGGACAGGATGAAGCTGAAATACTGGGTAGCGTCCATACGATGGGTGCGCGGAATCTGGTAGATGGTTTTATTGTGCTTTATTCCAGAAAAGAAGATGTGATTGTAGACTATCTTTGTGAAGAAGGGCTTTTATATGTGTTGATCGGCAAATCACAGCTTTCGCCAAATCAGACAATTATCGTAGATAACGATAATCTTTTGGCAGGGCAGGAAGCGGCGGAATATTTGTACAGCCTTGGACATCGCAAAATTGCTTATGTTGGAAATGAAAGCCTGTTTTTCTTTTCTTCAGACCGAAAGTCTGGCTATCAGTTGACGCTGCTGCGTCATGAGCTGTCGGTAGTTCCGCAATATTGTGTCGAAGTCAGCTGCGTTCCTGAGAAGGATGCGTTACAGATCCGCAGTTTATTAGAACAGCCGGACCGTCCGACAGCCGTTGTTGTGAGTGACGATATTTTAGCGGTAGCGCTGGAACGCGTTTGTATGCGGATGGGCCTGTCGATTCCAAAAGATCTTTCTATTGTTTCTTTTAATAATTCACTGTTTGCCAGACTAACGTCCCCACAGCTGACATCGGTAGATGTGAACTCGTTTCAGCTGGGGATTGAGGCGGCTTCGCAAATAATTAACCATATTGAAAATCCGGATCTTTTGGCGACGAAAATTATTGTACCGCATGGTTTGGTCGAACGGGACAGCTGTTGCAGAATCGGATAAAAAGGATAGGAGCAGCGACCGTTTTGTTTTCAATCTAATTTAGCAAAGGATCAATGAAATTTTGTTGGATAACAGTACGATGCCTTTCGAATTTTCGGTCACCATTTTTAAAGATGAACAGAATCATAACTCATAACCGTTCAGATTGGGTATTGCATATCATTAGAAAAATATGATGAAAACGCTATTTATATCTTGTAAATTCACGTAAGGCAGAGTAAAATCTATGATTAGGAAGTCACGATAAAGAATGATATAGGGATAAAGAAAGGAAGTGATAGAAATGAGTGCATTCCCAATAGAGGATATGAGTAAAACATATATTGAGCATTCTATGGTTATTGATAATTTTGTGATTAAAATAGGAAATCAGATGAAAGACAGTTTATGCCGTGTATTTAGTGATGGAGTACAATATCAATGGAAAGAAAATAATGATAGAGTGATTATTCCTGATGTGTCTATTATGTGTAATATCAGAGATAGAAAAAATGTTTCTTTTACAGGGGTTCCGCGTTTTGTAATGGAAGTATTGTCGGATGCAACAGAAAGCTATGATCGTAATGAAAAAATGGATATATATAGAAATGTTGGAGTTTCGGAATATTGGATTGCTGACTGGAGAAAGAAACAGGTAGAGATTTATATGTTTGATTGGAAAGATGATGATACCAGCTATTCTTACTTATTCAAAACGATTACGAAAGAAAATAAGGAAGATTTGCAAATGGTTATGTTTCCTGATTTTGAGATTTCTTTTGATGAATTGTTTCGGCTGGACTAGAGCGTGTATCAGAATATAGAGTTTAAGGGGCTGGGGCTGTCGCACGAAGTAAAACACATTCGTGCGACAGCCCTTTGGTTACTTTTCACGGGGTGGGGCAAGTAATAAAGCAACAGTTTAGACAAAGTGTTG
>CAJTZX010000031.1 GCA_910584345.1 uncultured Eubacterium sp.
AAACGGAGAAGGAGGGATTTGAACCCTCGCGCCGGTCACCCGACCTATACCCTTAGCAGGGGCACCTCTTCGGCCACTTGAGTACTTCTCCAAATACAATATTTATTACTTGTCAATGTTTCTTGCGTCACAACGCAAAAATGATTTTACATGTATTTTATCCATTTGTCAATATATTTTTTCAAATTTTTTCATATTTTTCATTTTTTTCATTATCACTCTGTTTATCCTGCTTTTAAAACATGATCTACATAAAGATAATGCAGTAAAACTTAGCTTTTTCTAATCTCTATAACTCTCTACAGCTGTTTCGTAAAGATTATTTCCATCTGAATCTATTACCACAATCATAGGAAAATTTTCTACTTCTAATTTCCGAATCGCTTCTGTACCTAAATCATCATAGCAAATTATTTCAGATTTTTTAATACATTTTGATATTAATGCCCCTGCTCCTCCTATAGCTGCAAAATATACTGCATGATTTCGAATAATAGCTGATTTCACCTCTTCAGACCGTTTTCCTTTTCCTATCATCCCTTTTAATCCAAGATCTAGTAATTTAGATGCATATTTATCCATCCGTCCTGATGTAGTAGGTCCTGCTGAGCCAATTACCTGACCTTCACGTGCTGGTGAAGGCCCCATATAATAAATTACTGCTTGATACAAATCAATTGGTAATTGTTTGCCCTGATCTAATGCTTCTACCATTCTTTTATGAGCTGCATCACGCGCTGTATAGATTGTTCCTGATAAATAAATAGAATCTCCTGCTTTCAAATCTTTCGTAATAGCATCTGTTATTGGTGTATAGATATATTTGTCCATTATTATACTCTCTTTATTTTCTTTTATTCTTATATTCTATAAAATTGCACATTATTCGTTTACATTTCTTTTGACATCACAGTATTCTCTTTACATGTCTTGCAACATGGCAGCATATATTAATGGCTACTGGAAGACCGGCTATATGAGTAGGATAAACATTAATATTAATGCCTAAAGCAGTTGTCGTTCCACCCAAACCTGCAGGTCCAATTCCTAAATGATTGATTTTATCCAACATTTCTATTTCCAGTTCTTTTACATATGGTATCTCTGAATGTTGATCGATATCCCTTGTCAAAGCTTTCTTTGCCAAAAGTGCACATTTTTCAAAATCTCCACCTATTCCAACACCAATAACCATTGGAGGACATGCATTTGGCCCGGCATCTTTTACTGTATTTATAATTGCATCTTTAACTCCATTTAGACCATCTGAAGGCTTTAGCATATATATTCTGCTCATATTTTCACTTCCAAAGCCTTTCGGTGCGACCGTTAATGATAAATGTTCCCCTGGTACAATCTGGTAATGAATAATGCCAGGTGTATTATCCTTTGTATTTTCCCGTAAAATCGGATCTATTACTACAGATTTCCGCAAATACCCTTCAGTGTAACCCCTGCGTATTCCTTCATTTACAGCATCTTCTATGGCAATTCCTTCAATGTGTAATTCTTGTCCTATCTCTATAAAAACTACTGCCATACCGGTATCCTGGCAAATTGGTATTTGATCTGCTGCAGCAATTTCCATATTTTCCTCTAGCTGTCTTAAAATTTGACAGCCTAGAGGTGATTTTTCATTTTCTTTTGCCTGTATCATTGTATTTGTTACATCCTGTGACAGATACAGGTTTGCTTCAATACACATTTCACTTATATTCTTAATTATTTCATCTGTATGAATTGTTCTCATATCTGTCTCCTTATCATAGCATGATTGATCTTATCATCTTAATTTGATTCACTGTCTTTGTCTTTTTTTGCACGTTCCAACAGATCATTTATTTGATGCGAATCTTCCAGAACTTTTGCATTGTTATTTTCTTGTTCTATAGAAGTAATCGTATCATCAGTTTGATCTTCTTCATCGTCTTTCGTGTCTGCTTCCCGCACTTTTGTAAGACTTGCAACTTTAACATCAGGCTCTAAATTCATTAACTTTACTCCTGATGTTACTCTTGATAAAACAGAAATACCAGCTACAGGCATACGTATAATTATACCTTCAGTCGTAATCATCATGATTTCATTTTCTTTATTTACTGCTTTTACACCAATAATATTTCCTGTTTTTTCTGTAATCTTATAACACTTTACTCCTTTACCTCCACGGTTTTGTACTGTAAATTCATCCATCAGTGTACACTTACCCATACCTCGTTCCGATACAGCCAAAAGCATATCACCTTGTGTATTTAGCTGCATTCCAACAACTTCATCGCTTTCAGCCAGATTCATACCAATGACACCAATTGATGATCTTCCTGTTCCGCGAACGTCTTTTTCATTAAACCGGATACATTGTCCATATTTTGTTACAAGAATAATGTCTTTATCATTATCTGTCAGCTTTACTTCTATCAGTTCATCATCTTCACGTAGACTAATTGCTGCCAAACCAGTTTTACGAATATTCGCATATTCTAAAATAGGAGTCTTTTTTACAATCCCTTTTTTAGTAGCCATAAATAAATATTCACCTTCGTTGTAGTTGCGAATAGGTATTAAAGCCGTAATTTTTTCTCCAGGCTGGAGCTGCAATATATTAATAATCGCTGTTCCTCTGGAAGTTCTCCCTGCCTCAGGAATCTCATAGCCCTTCATGCGATAAACACGGCCGGTATTCGTAAAAAACATCAGATAATGATGTGATGTAGTCATTAACAATTCTTCTATGTAATCATCTTCTATTGTTTCCATACCCTTAATGCCGCGCCCGCCACGATGCTGACTTCTAAAATTATCCATGCTCATTCGCTTAATATATCCAAGTTTTGTCATAGTAATAATTGTATTAGTGACAGGAATCATATCAGCCATCGATATATCCAACTCATCATAACTAATGGAAGTCCTTCTTTCATCACTATACTTATCTGAAATTAATAATATTTCTTCACGAATCACACCCAATAGCTTTTTTTCATCAGAAAGAATTGCTTTGTAATAAGCGATTTTCTCTGCGAGCTCCTGATATTCTCCCTCAATTTTTTCACGTTCCAAACCTGTCAAAGCACGCAGACGCATATCTACAATCGCCTGAGCCTGTACATCTGTCAGCCCAAAACGCTCCATTAGCCTTTCTTTTGCCTGTGCTGTCGTTCTGCTTCCCCTGATGATAGATATAACTTCATCTATGTGATCTAAAGCAACGAGTAATCCTTCTAAAATATGTGAACGCTCTTCAGCCTTATTCAGATCATATTTCGTTCTTCTGGTAACAACCTCTTTCTGATGCAGCAAATAATAATTAAGCATCTGTTGAAGATTCAGAATCTTCGGCTGGTCGTTGACCAGAGCCAACATAATTACTCCAAATGTATCCTGGAGCTGCGTATGCTTATACAGTTGATTTAAAATCATATTAGGACTCACATCTTTACGCAGTTCAATACAAATCCGCATACCTTGCCGATCTGATTCATCACGTAATGCTGTAATGCCATCGATTTTTTTATCACGCACCAGATCTGCTATTTTCTCTATCAATCTTGCTTTATTTACCATAAATGGCAGTTCCGTAACAATGATACGGTTCTTACCATTATTCATTGGTTCAATATTTGAAATAGCACGTACTTTAATTTTTCCTTTTCCGGTTCTGTATGCTTCATTGATACCGGCAGTACCTAAAATGCTGCCGCCAGTTGGAAAATCGGGACCTTTTACGATCGCAAGCAGTTCTTCCATGTCCGTATCACGATCAGCCTCTACTTCATTGTCAATGATTTTTACTACAGCCTCGATTACTTCCCGCAAATTATGCGGAGGTATATTCGTAGCCATTCCAACTGCAATTCCTGTCGTACCATTTACTAACAGATTTGGAAAGCGTGCCGGTAACACAACAGGTTCTTTTTCGGTTTCGTCAAAATTCGGCCTAAAGTCAACAGTATCTTTGTTAATGTCCGCAAGCATTTCCATAGAAATTTTACTAAGCCTTGCTTCTGTATACCTCATCGCAGCTGCGCCATCACCATCTACAGAGCCAAAATTACCATGTCCATCTACAAGTGGATATCTGGTAGACCACTCTTGGGCCATATTAACCAAAGCACCATAAATAGAACTATCCCCATGCGGATGATATTTACCCATTGTGTCACCGACAATACGTGCACATTTACGATGTGGTTTGTCTGGCCCATTATTTAATTCAATCATGGAATATAATACTCTTCGCTGTACCGGTTTTAATCCATCCCTTACGTCCGGCAATGCCCTGGCAGCAATTACACTCATTGCATAGTCAATATACGAAGATTCCATCGTTTCTTTCAGATCTACATCATGGATTTGATCAAAAATCTTATCATCCATTTAATTTACCCCCCCCCTAAATATCCAAATTCTGAACCTTTGGTGCGTTCTCCTCTATAAATTCCCGTCTAGGCTCTACTTTGTCGCCCATTAAGGTAGTAAATGTCAGGTCAATTGCTGAAGAATTCTCATCATCTATCATAACCCTTTTCAAAACACGTTTTTCCGGATCCATCGTTGTCTCCCACAACTGGTCAGAATCCATCTCCCCAAGTCCTTTATACCGCTGAATTTTATTATTACCATCACGGCCAATCTCCAATAGTATTTTTTCCAGTTCTTTATCATCATAGGCATACCACACATTTTTGTTTTTTTCAATCTTGAATAATGGTGGAGTAGCCAAATAAATATGTCCCTGGCGAATCAGCTCTGGCATAAAACGATATAAAAATGTCAGCATCAATGTACTGATATGTGCACCGTCCACATCGGCATCTGTCATAATAATGATCTTATGATACCTTAACTTGCTGATATCAAAATCTTCATGAATACCCGTTCCAAAAGCAGTAATCATTGCTTTTATTTCAGCATTTCCATATATTTTATCCAATCGTGCTTTTTCAACATTTAAAATTTTGCCACGCAGAGGAAGTATTGCCTGTGTTGCGCGGTTTCGTGCTGTTTTTGCAGAACCTCCAGCAGAATCACCTTCTACAATAAATATTTCACAATTTTTCGGATCTCTATCTGAACAATCTGCTAATTTTCCCGGTAGTGAAGTACTCTCCAACGCTGTTTTCCTACGTGTTAAATCTCTGGCTTTTCTTGCGGCATCCCTTGCTCTTTGTGCTAACAAAGATTTTTCACAAATCGCTTTCGCTACTTGCGGATTTTGCTCCAGATAATACGTCAGCTGTTCGCTGACAACCGAATCTACCGCTCCTCTGGCCTCACTGTTACCAAGCTTTTGTTTTGTCTGACCTTCAAACTGCGGTTCTTCGATTTTAACGCTGATAATTGCAGTCATACCTTCGCGGATATCTTCCCCCGTCAGCGGAGGATCGTTTTCTTTTAAAATTTTATTTGTCCGTGCATAATTATTGAATGTTTTCGTAATTGCATTTCGAAAACCAGCCAAATGTGTTCCGCCTTCAGGTGTAATAATATTATTTACAAAACTATAAGTTGAATCATTATAAGAATCATTATGCTGAAGAGCAACTTCAACGATTACATTATCTTTTTGTCCTTCACAATAAATAACTTCTGGATATAACGCTTCCTGACTGCGATTTAAATATGTGACAAATTCCTTAATGCCTCCTGCATAATGAAACTCATGCATACGTACCGGATCATCCCGTTTATCCTTTAAAACAATGCGAAGACCTTTTGTTAAAAAAGCCGTTTCTCTTAATCTCTGTTTCAAAGTATCATAGTCATAAACTGTCTCTTCAAATATCGAACCATCAGGTGAAAATGTAACTTTTGTACCGGTTTTTTGCAAATCACATGTGCCTGCTACTTTAAGGGGATACATCGTAACACCGCGTTCATAACGCTGTTTATATACTTTACCTTCCCGACAGATCTCAACTTCCAGCCAATTAGATAACGCATTTACAACAGAAGCTCCAACTCCATGCAATCCGCCAGACACTTTATATCCGCCGCCTCCAAATTTTCCTCCTGCATGCAGCACAGTAAATACAACCTCTACAGCAGGAAGTCCGGCTTTGTGATTAATTCCGGTAGGAATCCCTCGTCCATCATCAATTACGGTAATAGAATTATCTGGATTGATCTTCACCTCAATATTCTTACAGTATCCTGCAAGCGCTTCATCTACAGAATTATCCACGATCTCATATACCAGATGATGAAGTCCTCTTGATGATGTACTCCCAATATACATTCCGGGCCTTTTACGTACTGCTTCCAGCCCCTCCAGTATTTGGATTTGATCAGCTCCATAATTATTTTCGATAGCCATATGTCATCCTCCTGATTCTTCTGCATCGGTTACTTTAGTTTCACTTGTCCGTCTCTCACCTCAAATACACGGTCAATACGAAATCGATTTTTTACAAATTCATCCAACCCGGTACAAGTAATAATTGTTTGTATATCATGGATACTCGCTAGCAAATAATTTTGCCTGTTGCTGTCCAACTCAGAAAGAACATCATCCAGCAGCAATACCGGTGTATCATGAATGAGATTTTTGACCATTTGAATTTCAGACATCTTTAGTGACAATGCTGATGTTCTCTGTTGTCCTTGAGAACCATATTTTCTGATATCAGCATCTCCTATTTGGAATAACAAATCATCTCGGTGCGGGCCAACTGAAGTCTGGCAGTATTTCATATCTTTTTCACGTACTGCCTCAAGCTCTGCTTCAAATTGTTCTGCATTTATATCTGGTTCATACGTTAGTATCAGCTCTTCTCGGTTTCCTGAAATATTTTTATGAATATTGTATACAATTCCTGCCAATTCTTTGACAAATGCACTTCTGCGCCGTATAACACGTTGTCCATAATCAATGAGCTGCATATCCCATACTGAAAGTGTATCTATTAATTCCCGATGAAAAACCAGTTCTTTCAGCAGTTTATTTCGTTGATTCAGAATCTTATTATAATTTGTCAGATCCGATAAATAAATTTTATCTAACTGACATAATTCAAGATCTAAAAAACGTCTTCTCTGTGATGGGCCATTTTTAATAATATTCAAATCTTCAGGAGAAAAAAAAACAATATTTAAAATTCCAAACAATGAACTAGCTTTTTTGATTGGAATACGGTTTACTGCAATTCCTTTCGAACGATTTTTTTTCAAATGAATATCTATCTGAAAATTTTGTTCATTTTTTTCAACTAACGTGCGAATATGTGATTCATCTTTCTCAAACTGAATCATTTCTTTATCTTTACTGCCTTTATGCGATTTTGTAGTACCACTTACATAGGCAGCTTCCAAAATATTTGTTTTTCCCTGAGCGTTGTCTCCAAACAAAATGTTCGTTCCTTCTGTAAATTCAATTGATAAATTCTCATAATTACGAAAATTCTTCAATTCTATAGACTTCATCAGCATTGTTCAATTGTTATTGTCTCTCCATGATAGGAAACAACATCTCCATTATAAAGTTTCTTTCCACGCTGAAGTTCAACATCTCCATTAACAGTTACTTCTCCATCTTTGATGACAATTTTAGCTTCAATTCCAGAACTAACCATTCCAGCAAGTTTCATTGCCTGACCTAACTTGATATATTCGTCTTTTATTTTTATCATACTCATAAATATCCTTCATTTCAATCATTAATTGTCAGCAGAGTTAAAATTAACCGGCAATATTAAATAAATATACTCATCATTATCGTCCCTGATAAAACAAGGGGCTTTTGGATTTACCATATATAGCATAACGTCTTCTTCATCAATGACACGAAGGGCGTCCATAAAGAATTTCGGGTTAAACCCAATCATCATATCTTTTCCCTCTTTTTCGATCTCGATATCTTCATTCATTGAACCAATGTAAGAAGATATCTTTAACTCCATATAATTATTTTTGATATCCATAATAATAGGTTTTTTATCATTTTCTTTTACTAGAAGTGTCGCTCTGTCAATACATCCCAATAATTCACGTTTATTAATTTTTATTTTTGTTTCATAAGCTGAAGAAAGCATTTGATCGATTCTAAAATATTCACCATCTAACAATCTTGATACAACCGTTGTTTTTTCAAATTCAAAAATGATATGATTATCTGTAATAAATATATCAACATAGTTTTCAGCTGATCCTGGAAGTATTTTGCTTATTTCCTGTAAAGTTTTACCTGGTACAATCACTTTTTTATTTTCACAATTGTTTTTTAATTCAATATTACGAATAGAAATCCGGTGTCCGTCAAGAGATACTACTTTTAATTTGTTCTCGTTAATTTCAAATAATTCTCCTGTCATTAATTTATTTGTATCATTATCAGCTATAGAAAATATTGTTTGTCTGATAATTTCTTTTAATGTAAATTGTGTAATAGAAATTGGTTTGTTCTTTTCTACATCCGGTAAGTATGCAAAATCATCTCCTAATTTACCTACAATATTAAATTTTGATTTTTCACAAGTTATCATTGTCTTTAATTTATTATCGGATGTAATTGAAATATCATTATCAGGGAGTTTACGTACAATTTCAAAAAAAATCTTTGCATCTAAAGCTATGATCCCTGGCTCTTCAATGGTTCCTTCTATTATAGTTTCTATTCCTAATTCCATATCATTTGCAATCAATTTAATCTGTTCTTTAGAAGCATCAATAAGAATACATTCTAAAATAGGCATTGTCGTTTTAGAAGGAACTGCTTTTATTACGATATTGACACCATAGAGCAGGTTCGCTTTTGAACAAATTAGCTTCATGTGTATAACTCCTTTCGAGATAAATTTTATAAAATAAAATATATATAACTTCGTAATAGTAATAATAGAGGCAGTGTAAAAGTGTAAAAGCACTTTAAGCCCTTATGACAGCAACGTTACTGTGTTTTAAAACTACGTGAACAACCTCACGTGAACAGCTTTATAATATGTGTATAACTTCAAAAAAGTAAAATGAGGTCTATTTTTAAACCGTCTTTTTTTATAGTTATCCAGTAAAATTCACATAAAACCGGATAGTTATCCACAGTTATCCACAAAAAAATGTGGATAACTGTGGATAAATCAGGTATCTTTAATTAGGATTGATCTTTTTTCGAATGGTTTCTATTAAATTTTGCATAGTTTCGCTTGATTTGTATTCAGCTTCAATTTTTTCTATTCCATGAATAATTGTAGAGTGATCCCGTCCCCCCAGTATCTCTCCGATTCCGGCTAATGAAGCGCCTGTCATGTTTTTACATAAGTACATAGCGATTTGTCTCGGTCTGACGATATCACTGCTTCGGGATTTTGATATCAGCTGTTGTGGAGTTTTCTGAAAATGTTCCGCAACAATTTCAATGATAAGCTGAGGCGTAACTTCTCTGTGTAAATCAGGGTTAATAATACTTTCGAGTTGTTCTATTGCAGTATCAATTGTAATTTCAACATTTGTCAAACGTGAAAAAGCCATCAGGCGGTTCAATGCACCTTCCAGCTCTCGAATGTTTGATTTGATATTGGTAGCTATGTATTTAATAATTTCATCATCAAATTTGATATTGTCCATTTCTTCTTTTCGCCGGAGGATGGCCATACGTGTTTCATAATCTGGTGAGCCGATATCAGCCATACATCCCCATTGGAAACGAGAACGGAAACGTTCTTCCAGTGTTGTCATTTCTTTTGGTGGTTTATCACTTGAAACAACAATTTGTTTTCCGGCATTATATAGGACATTAAAAGTATTAAAAAATTCTTCCTGCGTTCGGTCTTTTCCTATTATAAATTGAATATCATCTATTAGAAGTACATCAACGTTTCGATATTTATCCCGAATGGCATTGATTTGTGAATTACTCCCGTTGCGGATCGCATCAATGACTTCGTTTGTAAATACTTCTGAAGGAACATATTGTATTTTAAGCTTTGGATGGTTTGCAAGTATATGGTGCGCAATGGAATGCATCAAATGTGTTTTCCCTAGCCCTACACCTCCCCATAAAAAAAGCGGGTTGTATTGTTTTGCAGGATTTTCAGCTTCTTCTGCAACTACCAGAGAAATTGTATGCGCAAGCTTATTATTACTTCCAACTACAAAAGTGTCAAATGTATAGTTTGGATTCAGGTCGTGATTTTTATGAGATCCATGATCTTCCTGCATAGCCGTTGATTTGGCTGGTTTCATTTTTTTTGCGTCTTCGGGAAGAATAAATTCAATTTCATAATCAACGCCTGTCACTTCTGAAATTACAACCTTTAAAGGAGTTCGATATTTTTTTGTAATGTAATTCAGAGCAATTTGCTCTGGAGGGGCAAGTATATAGATCTTATCCCCATCTATTTGAAAAATTTCCAACGGTTTTATCCACGAATCGAAGACAACATTGGAAAGTTCGTATTCTTCTTTTACAGTTAATAGTATTTCTTGCCATTTTTCCTCAACAATCATATCAATTCTCCGTTATATTTATACATTCTAAAAAAAGCAGATAAAAGCCACACTTTATATGATAAACCAAAATGACGAATTTAGCAATTAAATCTTCAGACAAAAAAAGTGAATCTGAAGTGGATAAAATGTCTAAAATAGAAAAGTATGGGTTTGTGACATTGTGCAAAAAAGTTCTTATTCACAGATATTAAACTGAAATTTTGGCTTAATTGATAAGTTATCCACAATTATCTCCAATCCCAAAAGCCTTTAAAATCAACAATTTTTTTGAAAATCGCAAAATTTTTGTGGATAAGTATGTGTATAAGTTTCTGTTGATAATATAATTGTGGATAACTTTTTTGTGTTTGTATGTGGATGCGTAGCATATATATGAAATTCATAAAAAAATTATAAAAACAAAAGGTTTTTCTTGACTTGCGTAGCTTTTTTGATATAATTGTAATGGTATTTTTTTATGACGAGCATTTGCAAAGAGGAGGTGCATGTAGTATGAAGATGACGTATCAGCCAAATAAAAGACATAGATCAAAGGTGCATGGCTTCAGAAAAAGAATGAGTACGGCAGGCGGAAGAAAGGTATTGGCTGCAAGAAGATTAAAAGGAAGAAAGAAGTTATCAGCATAGGCCACATCTTTTGTGGTCTTTCTTCTTATTTTTTTACAGGAAACGGTTATTTTTAAAAAAATCTGTTTAGATCATGAAAAAATCCCATAAAGATAACCGTTTTATTGGGGTTTTATTGAGAAAGGCCACAGTTTAGGAAGGAACCATGAAATTTTCTGAATCGTTAAAAAAGAATTCTGATTTTCAAAAGGTATACAAACAGGGAAAATCATATGCGAATCGATATCTTGTCTTGTATGTTTTGGAAAATGGAACTGTATGCAACAGAATCGGTATTTCTGTTAGTAAAAAAGTGGGCAATAGTATTGTCAGACATCGATTGAAGCGTTTGATTAAAGAAGCTTACAGATTGCAGGAAGACATATTTTATCGTGGTTTGGATATAGTAATTATCGCAAGAATGTCAGCAAAAGATATTTCTTATAAAGATACAAAAAGTGCGTTGCTGCATCTTGGAGGTCTTCAAAATATTATAAAATCTATAAATAAAGAAGATGAGTGAGATTGAAAAATATTTTAATTTTTTGTATTAAATTATATCAAAGGTATATATCACCGATGAAAACCGTGAAATGTCCTTATTTTCCATCGTGTTCAAATTATGCGATTGAAGCTATTTCAAAACATGGTCCGGTTCGCGGAGGAATGTTGGCGGTTTGGAGAATTTTGCGTTGCAATCCTTTTTCAAAAGGTGGATATGATCCTGTCCCATAAGGAGGTATTTCATTGACTACGATCATACTGACACAGTATTCTGGTTCTATTTTAGGCCCAGTTGCAAGGATTTTAGGGTGGATTATGAACTGGATTTATCTATTTCTGGCAAATGTGTTCAGAATAGAAAATATTGGTATAACGATCATTGTATTAACGATACTGATCTATATGTGTATGCTGCCTCTTACTATTAAGCAGCAGAAGTTTTCTAAGCTTCAGCAGAAAATGCAGCCGGAAGTGAAAGCGATTCAGGAAAAATATAAAGGAAAAAGGGATCAGGAATCTCAGTTAGCAATGAATGAGGAGACGCAGGCGTTATATGCAAAATATGGGATATCTCCAACAGGGACATGCCTGCCATTTTTATTGCAGATGCCGGTCTTTTTAGCATTATATCGTGTTATTTATAATGTACCTGCTTATGTATCTGGCGTGAAGTCTGCTTTTGACGGTGTTGTAGATGGCATTATTCATACTGCAGGATATCAGGGAATTATGGAAAAATTCTTAGAAAGTATGAATTTAACACAACAGATTAAGGCAGATTTTAACAATCCGGATTTGTCGACAGTGAAAAATTTTATTGTGGATTCTATTTATAAAATGCCTACTTCCGGTTGGGAGACTTTAAGTGAATCTTTTCCAAATTTGCATGACGTAATCTTTTCAACAAGAGAACAGTTAAATCATATGAATGCATTTCTTGGGATGAATATATCAGATTCACCAATTACAATTATATCAAACAGTTTTCAGGAAAAGTCTTATCTTTTTGTAGTGTTGGCGTTTTTAATACCGGTTGTATCTTATGTATCTCAGATTGTTAACATTAAATTAATGCCTCAGGCAGATACAGATAATCCAATGGCAAAACAGATGAAAACGATGAATTACACAATGCCATTAATTTCTGTAGGAATTACTTTTACGGTACCGGTTGGACTTGGTATTTATTGGATTTTTAGTGCATTAACCAGAGGTGTCCAGCAATATTTTGTTAACAAACATATCCAGAATTTGGATTTAGATGATATGATTGCTAAAAATGTCGAGAAGCGTAAAAAGAAGCTGGAAAAAATGGGTATTGATGAAAATCAGATTCGTAATGCTGCAAAAATGAGTACAAAAAGTAATGTACAGCTTTCTACTACTATGTCGAAGGCCGAGAGGGATTCGAAGATTGAAAAAGCTTATGAATATAGAAAAACAGCAAATCCGAATAGTTTAACAGCAAAGGCAAATTTGGTGAAGGACTTTAATGAAAGGAATAATAAATAAAGGGGAGATTTTTGTGATGGAGTTTATTGAGGTAAGTGCAAAAACAGTAAATGATGCAGTTACGGATGCTTTAGTTCGACTTGGGGTAACGAGCGATCAGTTAGAATATGAAGTTATAAGCGAAGGGAGTACTGGTTTTTTAGGATTTGGCAGTAAACCAGCAGTCATTAAAGTACGTAAGAAATATTCGCCAGAGGAAAGTGTCAGAGAATTTTTGAATCAAGTATTTGAAGCAATGAAACTGGACGTAGAGATTCTTATTAATTATGATGAAGAAAATAGTTTGATAGAAGTGGAATTTAAGGGTGTGGAAATGGGTGTCTTGATAGGCAAACGTGGACAAACATTAGATTCCTTACAATATTTGACAAATCTTGCTGTAAATAAGCAGTCGGATCATTATGTAAAAGTTAAATTGGATACTGAAGATTATCGTAAAAGGAGAAAAGATACGTTAGAAAATCTTGCTAAGAACATTTCATATAAAGTGAAGAGAACAAAACGGCCAGTTGCTTTAGAGCCGATGAATCCATATGAGCGTCGGGTAATTCATTCTGCGCTTCAGAATGATCGTTTTGTATCTACACACAGTGAAGGAGAAGAACCTTACCGTCATGTAGTTGTTACGTTAAAAAGAAATTAGTATATATTGTTATAATATTATACAATTGAGGCTGTGTTCAAATGAGTTTGAACACAGTTTTTTTAAATAGGAGATAGTTTATGAAGACAGATACAATTGCAGCTATTGCTACAGCAATGGCAAGTTCTGGAATTGGTATTATACGAATGAGCGGGAATGAGGCTATTGAAGTTGCGGATAAAATATTCTATGCAAAAAGCAAAAAATCTTTAAAGGATTGTGATACTCATACGATTCATTATGGATACATTATGAATGAGAATGAAATTGTAGATGAAGTACTTGTAATGCTGATGAAAGCGCCAAACAGTTATACCAGGGAAGATACAGTTGAAATAAATTGTCATGGCGGTGTTCTTGTGATGCAAAAAATTTTAGAAACCGTAGTTAAATATGGAGCCAGACCAGCTGAACCAGGAGAATTTACAAAAAGAGCATTTTTAAACGGAAGAATTGACCTTACTCAGGCGGAGTCTGTAATTGATATTATTAATTCTAAAAATGATTTTGCATTGAAAAGTTCAATTAGTCAGTTAAGGGGAGCAGTATTTTATAAAATACAGAATCTTAGAGAAAAAATTATTCATGAAACTGCTTATATTGAATCAGCAGTAGATGATCCGGAACATTTTAGTTTAGATGGATATGAAGTGCATTTGAGTGAAGTTATAACAAATCTGAAAAAAGAAATCAAAAGTTTGTTGGATACAGCAGATCAGGGTAAAATTTTGAAAGAAGGAATTCATACGGTAATCGTTGGAAAACCAAACGTTGGAAAATCATCTTTGTTGAATGTTTTGGTAGGATCCAATCGAGCGATTGTTACAGATGTTGCCGGAACAACACGAGATATTATAGAAGAGCAGGTAAATTTGAATGGGATTACTTTAAATATGGTAGATACTGCAGGGATTCATGAGACAGATGATATTGTAGAAAAAATTGGCGTAGACAGAGCTAAGGAATATTTGGAAAATGCAGATTTGATTTTATATGTTATTGATAGCTCGCAACAATTAAGTGAAGAAGACTATCATATTGCAAAGATGATTCAAGGAAAAAATGTTATTATTCTGATGAATAAGTCGGATTTGAAAACGAAAGTAGAAAAGGATCAGCTGGAATATGTAAAAAAAATATCGGAGCATGTGATTACGATATCTGCAAAAGATGGTGATGGAATTGATAAGTTGGTAACGATTGTTTACGATATGTTTCTAAATGGAAATGTAACATATAATGATGAATTAATCATTACGAATATTAGACACAAAAATTATTTATCACAAGCATTAGAGAGCTTAGGATTAGTGGAAGAGAGCATCCACGATCATATGCCTGAAGATTTTTATTCTATTGATTTGATGCGTGCATATGAGACATTGGGATTTATTATTGGTGAATCTGTAGAAGATGATTTGGCTGAAGAAATCTTTTCAAAATTCTGTATGGGAAAATAGAGACGTATGTTTAATGGAGGCTGAATAAATGGAATGTCCAAAAAATACATTTAGAGAATCATATGATGTCGTTGTCGTTGGCGCCGGACATGCTGGATGCGAAGCTGCTTTGGCGTGTGCCAGACTTGGGTTGGAGACAATTATTTTTACAGTTAGTGTCGATAGCATAGCGTTAATGCCCTGTAACCCCAATATAGGCGGAAGTTCTAAAGGTCATTTGGTGAGAGAGATTGATGCCCTGGGCGGACAGATGGGAATAAATATTGATCGAACGTTCATACAGTCTAAAATGTTAAATCGTTCTAAAGGTCCTGCTGTACATTCTTTGCGGGCACAAGCGGATAAAGCAAATTATAGTATGGAAATGAGAAAAACACTTCAAAGTACAGATTATCTTACGATTAAACAGGCTGAAGTATCTGAGATTATAACAGAATTATTATACGATTGTAATATAAAAAATCAAGAAATAAATCAAGAAAAAAATCAATTTGTAAATAATACGGAAAAAGCAAAAAAAAGAAATTGTGATTTACAAATAAAAAAAGTGGTGGGTGTGAGAACTGTTTCAGGAGCACGTTATGATTGTAAGGCTGTGATTTTATGTACCGGAACTTATTTAAGAGCTCGTTGTTTGACAGGAGAAATGATTTCATATACGGGTCCAAATGGTTTGATGGCAGCAAATCATTTGACGGAGTCATTAAAAAATAATGGTATAGAAATGTTCCGCTTTAAAACAGGAACTCCGGCAAGAATAGACAGTCGTTCTATTGATTTTTCAAAGATGCAGGAGCAAAAGGGTGATGAGCATATTGTACCATTTTCGTTTACTACTGATCCAGAAGAAGTGCAGATTGACCAAGTATCTTGTTGGTTAACATACACAAATGAGAGGACACATGACATTATACGTGCAAATTTGGACCGTTCACCAATCTATGCAGGAGTGATAGAAGGAACCGGTCCTCGTTATTGCCCTTCCATTGAAGATAAAGTAGTTAAATTCTCAGATAAAGATAGACATCAGCTATTTATAGAGCCTGAAGGAATTCATACAAATGAAATGTATGTGGGAGGAATGTCCAGCTCATTGCCTGAAGATGTGCAATATGCAATGTATCGCACTGTTCCAGGTTTAGAACATGCGAAAATAGTTCGTTGTGCTTATGCAATTGAGTATGATTGTATAAATCCAAATCAATTGTATCCATCTTTGGAATTTAAGAAAATATATGGTCTTTTTAGTGGTGGGCAGTTTAATGGAAGTTCTGGCTATGAAGAAGCTGCTGCACAAGGATTAGTTGCTGGCATTAATGCGGCTATGCAAATCTTAGGGAAGGAACCGTTAATATTGGATCGATCGGAAGCTTATATTGGCGTATTGATTGATGATCTTGTTACAAAAGAAAATCATGAGCCATATCGTATGATGACTTCCAGAGCAGAGTATCGGTTATTACTGCGCCAAGATAATGCTGATTTGCGCCTTACAAAAAAAGGATATCAGGTTGGGTTGATTTCTGAAGAACGTTATGAATGGGTTAAGAAAAAAGAAAAAATGATAAAAGAGGAAGTGGAACGGGTTTCTCATGTAATCGTTGGAGCTAATCCAAAAACGCAAGAATTTTTGGAAAGATATCAAAGCATTCCTTTAAATACTGGCTCAACATTGACAGAATTGATACGTAGACCAGAATTAAATTATGATTTATTATCTGAAATTGATCCGAATCGTCCTCATTTGCCTGAAGAAGTTACTGAACAAGTAAATATTAATATAAAATATGATGGATATATTAAAAGACAGATGAAGCAAGTTGAAAGTTTTGAGAAATTGGAAAATAAGAAACTAGAGAAAAATTTTGATTATGATGCAGTGAGTGGACTTCGAATAGAAGCAAAACAAAAACTAAATTTATATCAACCGGTATCGATTGGACAGGCTTCTAGAATATCGGGAGTATCTCCTGCTGATATATCAGTATTGCTTGTTTATTTAGAGCAATATTATCATAATAAGAGAAAATTGGATGATATGGAAAAAGAGGATAATGATGGATTATAATTTTGATGAATTGGAAAAAAAATTGTCACAACTAAATCTTCTACTTACTGACAAGATGAAACAGCAGTTTGCTATATATTATGAAGTATTATGTGAATGGAATAAGGTTATGAACCTTACATCAATTACAGAATTTGATGAAGTGGTAGAGAAGCATTATTTAGATAGTCTTTCCTTAGCAGCTTATTTAAATATAAAAAGTAATTGGAAGATGATAGATGTTGGTACAGGTGCCGGATTTCCAGGAATACCTCTTAAAATCATGTATCCGGAGTTAACTGTTTTACTTGCAGATTCTTTAAATAAAAGAGTTCGATTTTTAGAAGAAGTAATTGAAAAGTTATGCTTAACAAATATTTATGCAGTTCATGGCAGAGCTGAAGAATTAGCGCATGAAGCTGTATATCGTGAGCAATATGATCTTTGTGTTTCAAGAGCAGTTGCGCCATTAGCTAGTTTAAGTGAATATTGTCTTCCATTTGTAAAGATACAAGGAAAGTTTGTAGCTTATAAATCTGCTGATATAACTGAAGAACTAGAAGAATCAAAAAAAGCGATTCGGACTTTGGGAGGTAAGATAGGTAAGATAAAAGAATTTCAGCTGCCGGACACGGAATATAAGAGGTCGTTTGTAATGATTGATAAATTAAAGCATACTTCTAAAAAGTATCCGAGAAAAGCAGGTACACCTGGAAAAAATCCGCTGTAAGATATTAATATAATAATGAAATGTAAAATAAATATTGCTTTTATTATGGTGGTCTCTGCATATTTGCAAAGGCCACCAAATTTATTTTTTTCTGCCAAAATAGCGGAAAAGTTATGCAAACAGATGAAAATAGAATTAAAATTTCTATTTTATTTCGACCTAATTGCATTGCCTGAATTCCATGCTTTTTTAGGGAATATTGTTTTAAAAAATATATACAGTAAAAAACAACTAAAATGGTATAGGATATTATTTTATATGAATCTCCCAGTACTCCGGATAAAAAAATGCTTGTTGGTCCATCAGCATTTCCTATTATTTCCATAATATACTCCTAATTATTTTTTAAGTAGTCTTTACAAAAGATTTGTGTGATTTTATCTGAAATCGTCGCAGGTATTTCTAATTGTGGTAAAAGTCCACAGTGAGATACATAAATCGGGTAAACATTTGCATTATATTTTTTATATTCCTGAAATGTTTTTTTGGTGTTTTCATTGCCAATTAAATAAATTTCTTTATGAATTTTAGGAAGAGCATGGATAATATTTATATTTGTATAATTAGCCAATATACTTCCTAATAGGTATTTTCCAGATGAGTGTTTATAATGTGCATTAAAGTAGGAGATATCAATCATATGTTCCGAAACATTTTTTTCATTGTAGTAATATTTATATTTATGGCAATCAGAAATGGCTGATTTGCTCATAATACAATTATAAAGAAAAGTTCCAACGATAGGTATCTCTAGTAGTTTTTCTTTTATTTTACTTTCTTTTGTTACAGTTGAATATAATTCTTCAATATTTGTAGGATGAATAACGATTATTTTATCAATAATTTCTGGATAAATACGCGCAGTCATAAAAGTAAATGAACTTGAAAATGCAGCTGCACAGATGCTTGTTTTTTTACCTATTACTTTTTTAATAAAATCGTTTACAAATTCTACATACATATAATTAATATATGTAATATTAGGTTTTGATGACTTTCCGCAACCAGGTAAATCAAGTTCAAAAATATGAAATTTACTTGCTAGTGTATCATCAATATGACACCATTCTTCTTTAGAAGAAGTTGGATATAAGTGGTGAATCAAAAGAAGAGCGGGAGTATTAGCATTTCCTTTCTCTGAATAATTTATCTCTAGATCTTTCCAAAAAAAGGTTTTATCCTCTTTTGAAGGATGTATCGGTGAAATGCATACATCAGTATATTCATTTATCAGTTGCATTCCAGCTAGTAATAGTGTTGATAATGTTAATATTTTTTTAACAGGTTTATTCATAAAAATCCTCCTTATGTGTTTTGTAATATAATTCATGTATATATTTTTATTATACCGTATTTTGTTCATTATATGTTAAAAAATTTAAAAATTTATTATTCTTTTTATTTATCAAATAAACTATTAAATCGTGTTATATTGTACATATAGCTTAGTATTAAGAATCTATGTTTAATTAGAACAAATATTTTTTTGATAAAATATTGTTTTGATTTACTTAAAGTAGGTGATTTGTGTCTTACAAATAATTTTAAAATGCTTTTGTTATAGTATAAGCCATCTTAAATTAACGTACGTTTGACTGAAAATAAATTTTCGGGAGTGTATGTCAAGAACCGGAGGCGTATTGTTCCTTTGTAAAAGTATTGGGTATTTGGAAATAATAGTTAATATAGAGATTTTTATATTTTGCTTTTTAATAATTGCCAAATGAAATTTAACATATACTATAATTTAAATACACTATTAAATGTATTAAAAATAGGTTATTAGAAATATTAGTTTTTTTAGTAATGTTTCACGTGAAACATTTTTAATTTTTCTCGTATGTTTCACGTGAAACATAATTATTTAGAGTTTCAAAATAAAATTTTTAATTTTATAAGCATTGAAAAATTTCCGAGATTCAAAAATTCATTTTAAGTTTTATTATTTTTTCTAATTACTAATTTTAAAATTTAAGATTGTAAAAGATGAAGCAATAAGAAAATTTTTTTTATTTTCTTTTATATAATAATATAATCAAAATTTTTTATTAAATAATAAAGCTAACATATAGCAATTAATACTATATATAAATTTGTCTTACTGCATTTAATGTAAATCAATTCTATGAAGAAGCTTTATTAAATTATATATTATAAAATGTTTCACGTGAAACATTTTATTTATATTATAAAACAAATAGTAAATATAATATATAAGAAATAATAATAAGAGATTTTATATATATTAAATATCTCTTTCATAATTATTTGTTATTCTTTTTAAATAACAAATATCTTTTTTATTTCTTTTTGCAATTGTTTCTTTAGCATTGTGTGCCAGTATCATTAACTCATCGGATTCTCAAACTACTTTGTACCTGGCCAAATTTTTTTGATGACCGGACGGAATATCTTCTAAGCGGACTGGAGTAATACTGTGGTAGTTTTGCTGTCATTTCAGAGGATGTTATGTTAGCAAAATCATTCAGTCAGGTGCCAAAGTATGATTACGAAAAGCTTAAGTTAATGAAATTGATAGTATGCAGTTAAAAAAGGCATAAATCAAAACTGTTAATTTAACTTTACACTTACAAAATATTCAATATTTTATTTCGACGGTAATTATTTATAATGTAAGTAGTGTAGCTTATTCAAATATTATAAAATGTTTTGGCTACTTATAAGCAATTTGAAATAGTTTTATGTTATTTCAAAGTTTTGTGATCTTTATTAATACCTTCCTAATCTATAGAAAAGAATTTTGGAATAATAATCAAATCAAGCTTTTAGAAATAAATTAATTTTTACTATGTGGCACTAAATAAAGCTATTTAAAAAACATAGTAAAATCTATTGATGAGATATTAAAATTTTAATAACATTCCATAATACTTGAATTCAGGAATGTTTATTTTAAAAATTTTGATAGGGTAGTCTAAGTTTTTTTTGTTGTGTTTAGGATAATGCACTTTAAATGTTAGGAATCATAGTAAGTTATGTGACTAAACTGTGGAGTTATTCTCCATAAGAAGGGAGTACAGATTGCGTAGATGTTTGTTAAACAGGCTTTAAAATTCTGCTAAACCTTTTTAAAAATAAAAATATATTATTAAATATTTTTTATAGTTTTTGATATGGTTTACTTACTTATATTTAATAAGTGAAAATGTCTCGATATAAAGGATGTCTTATATTTTTATGTATATTATTTTGATGGATTATTAAAAGCTTTTTTATTTTTACTCTTTTCATTTTTTGTAATGTCATATTAGATTGTTTCTTTGTTATTTATCATTTTGTTTAACAAATGTTTCGCGTGAAACATTTTATTCTTGTATTAGATATAAATAATATAAGAATAATTTGATGTATTAATTTTATCTTATTATTCTTTTATTAAATATTTGCTTATATTTATTTTAGTTAGTTGGAAAATATTAAAACAGCATGATTTTTAATCTCACGAAAAATTCTGAATGGTGTAATTTTTTTAAAATATAATATTTATTTTTCTGATTCGTGATATTCAGTCTAAATAATAATAGAGTATATTATACTGTTTTCAGATAGTTCTTAAATACATAGTAATAGAGGATTTTAATAACAATAAAATAAGATATATAATAACAAAAATAATATAAAATGTTTCACGTGAAACATTTTATATTATTAAAATAAAATTTGTCTTTTTTTATATTTAAGATCAGTTCATTAAGTAAAAGTAGTGAAAAATGCTAAAAGTTATATTTTTTGCAAAATCTATAGAAAATGAAATGAGAAGATGCTATAATAGATTCTAATAAGAAAGATTGGCAAAATGAATATTTACCAACTGTATATTAATCACAGCATGTGATTCAGAAAGGAAAAGTAATGGGAAGAATCATTGCAATTGCAAATCAAAAGGGTGGAGTTGGTAAGACAACTACCGCAATTAATTTATCAGCTTGTCTTGCAGAGATGGGAAAAAGAATACTTACGATAGATTTAGATCCGCAGGGAAATACAACAAGCGGAATTGGATTAGAAAAGAGTGAATTAGAAAATACAGTATATGAATTGTTATTAGATGAATGTACTGTTAAATCAAGTATTTATCAAACACAAATAGAAGGTTTATGTATTATTCCTTCCAATGTAAATTTGTCAGGTGCCGAAATAGAATTATTAGGTGTAAATGATAAGGAATATTTATTGAAAAATGCCATAGATTATATAAGAGATGATTTTGACTATGTAATCATAGATTGTCCACCAGCTTTAAATATGTTGACTGTTAATGCGATGACGACAGCCAATTCTATTCTTGTTCCTATACAATGTGAATATTATGCTTTGGAAGGGTTAAGTCAATTGATACATACGATTGATTTGGTACAACAGCGATTAAATCCAAATGTTGTTATTGAGGGGGTTGTATTCACTATGTATGATGCCAGAACAAATTTATCTATGCAAGTTGTAGAAAATGTAAAAGAAAACTTAAACACAATGATATATAAAACAATTATACCAAGAAATGTGAAATTGGCAGAAGCGCCTAGTCATGGATTGCCTATTAATTTATATGATAAAAAATCAGCAGGTGCAGAAAGCTATCGTTTATTAGCAAAAGAGATTATTAATAGAAAGGATTTATAAAATGCCTGTAAAAAAGAGTGGTCTGGGTAAAGGGCTGGGAAAAGGATTAGATTCATTGATTCCAGATAAAGTTGGGAATGTAGAAATAAATGAAGAACCAAAACAGGATGAATTTATGGTTAATATCAATCAAGTTGAACCAAATAAAGAACAGCCAAGAAAAAATTTTGATGAAGACGCACTTTTAGAATTATCTGAGTCTATTAAGCAGTTTGGTGTATTGCAGCCATTAATTGTACAAAATAAAGATACATATTATGAGATTATTGCAGGAGAAAGACGATGGCGTGCAGCTAAATTAGCAGGGGTTAAAGAGATTCCTATTATTGTAAAAAATCTTACACCACAAGAAAGAGTAGAAATTTCTTTGATTGAAAATATTCAGAGAGAAGATTTAAATCCTATTGAAGAGGCAATTGCATATAAACGATTATTGACCGAATTTAATTTGAAACAGGATGAAGTAGCAGAAAGGGTATCTAAATCAAGAACAACTGTTACAAATTCTATGCGCCTTTTAAAATTAAATGAGAAAGTACAGCAGATGGTAGTAGATGAAATGTTGACTACAGGGCATGCACGGGCACTTTTGGCAATTGAAGATCAGGATATGCAGTTTACAGTAGCACAAAAGATATTTGATGAAAAACTGAGTGTGAGGGAAACGGAAAAACTTATAAAGAAAATTTTAAAAGGTGATATACTAACGAACGAGAGAATGAAGGAAGATGACGAAGAAAAGAAACAATTGAAAGCTGTTTACCATGAATTAGAAGAAAAAATGAAACAAGCGCTTGGAACTAAGGTTATTATTAACTTCAAAGATAAAAATAAAGGAAAAATAGAAATTGAATATTATGATTCTGATCAATTTGAACATTTGCTGGAAATGTTTCAGTCGATAAAAAAGTAAAGTGGAACACTAGTATCTATTAGATAAATAATAAATGGAAATTAATTTTATATTTAATTTTATAGGAAGAGGATGATAAAATGAATTTATGTGATTACCTTGGCATTGAATTAGAATATCTTGTCTGGGGGTTAGCAGGTGTCGTTGTTTTATTATTGTTATTACTTTTAATCAATATGTGTATGATTGGAAAACTAAAGAAGAAATATAAGAAATTTATGGGTGATACAGATGCAAAATCTCTAGAAGAAAAAATTGAAGAGCGTTTGGAGCAGCTGAATGATTTAGTGGAATCTCATTATACAAATAAAAGTAAAATTGAAAAACTGGAAAACCAGATGAATGTAACTTTTCAAAAAATTGGATTAGTAAAATATGATGCGTTTAATGAAATGGGCGGCAAATTGAGCTTTTCTTTAGCATTATTAAATGAAAAAAATGATGGATTTGTCATTAATGCAATGCATAGCAGAGAAGGATGTTATACGTATATAAAAGAAATTATTGCAGGTAAATCGATTATTGTATTGGCATCAGAAGAGAAGGAAGCTTTGGATATGGCGTTAAATTATAAGTAAAATATTGCAAAAGTGATAAAAGTATTATATAATAATAGCATTAAGCAGAGAAAGGAGGAACAGACAGGATGCATCGCTTTCTGCGTACAATAGGATTTAGTGAATTTAGAGATAAAAGGCAGCTGGAAAAATTAATTAGAGACAGTATAGAAAATCCAGATATACAAAAAATTGCTGTTGATTCTGATGGATGTGAGTTTATTCAAATAACAAAAATGTTTCATGAAAGCTTTGGCATAGTTATTTGTGGTCAGTATCAGGATGAAGGTAATTTTTCAATGGAATATTATTATCCTGTTTTTATAGGACATGGTATTTCAACAGATGAGCAGATTGAAATTGAACGGCATGTTAATAATGAGTCATATGCAGGTATTTGTGATGAGATGCGGCTTGGAGTTACACTGATTTTTTATATGCAGAATGTTGCTGATTACTTAAATCAAAAAGCAATATGCGAAGCGCCTTTTCAAAACGTTACTACTACATTATCTGCTTTAGCTTTAAATGGAAAAATTATTTTGCCTATTGGTAAAAATGAGCAACAAATTAAGAATACGGAGAAAAATAGATTAAATCATAATTATTTGATGGCTGCTGCGCGAGATGGAGATGAAGAAGCAATTGAAAGCTTGACATTAGAAGATATAGATTTATATTCGATGATCTCAAAACGCGTAGAAAAAGAAGATGTTTTTAGTATTGTTGAAAGTTATTTTATGCCATATGGTATTGAAAGCGATCAATATTCTATTTTAGGTACTATTTTAGAAATAAAAGAAACACAAAATCAGCTTACAAAAGAAAATGTTTTATTAATGAAAATAAATGCAAATGATTTAATTTTTGATTTGTGTATTAATGAAAAAGATCTGATAGGTTTACCTGAAATAGGAAGAAGATTTAAAGGTAATATTTGGATGCAGGGAAAGATTAACTTTCTTGATTAATATTTGTATCAAAATTTGCACCTATAGCTCAGCAGGATAGAGCGACCGCCTCCTAAGCGGTAGGCCGCTGGTTCGAATCCAGTTAGGTGCATTTATTAAATGAGAGGGGTAATAATCATGTCACAAGATTACAAAGAAAAAGAAGAAAAGAAAAACGGTCATATGATGAAGATTTCATTAGTATCGCTGTTGATTGTATTATTAGCTGTAATTGAAATGTATGAGATTATCAATGATCCGGCTAATATGATCGTGATTGGAGCTTTAGGAGCTTTTTTGCTAGTATCAGTTTATGTTGAAATGTTATTTATTGGAAAATTAATTGAAAAAAGGGCAAAAGAACAAGAAGAAGCTTTTGATAATGTTTATCGATCAGAAAAAGCTTCTTATTTGTTAATGCGAAAATATTTCGATCAAATGGATCAAAAAATGGAGAATCTTGGTGATGTATCAAATATTCCTTATAAAGAATTGATTTCAGCACAAAAAGCGTTAGCAAAAGCTCAAATTAATCGTAACAAACAAAATACAAATGCTTTGTTGATTTCTAATGACAGGATGATGCAGAGACTTACAAGTATGCAAAATGATTTGGACGATATACTTGCTAATACCAATAAAGATGAAAAAGCAGAGTTTTCTTTAAATGAAACTCAACCTGGATTCAGTGAACAGGATCGCACGATAATTCTGCAAGGAAATAAAGATGTATTAGAAAAACAGCAGGAAATACTGCATAATATGAAAGAGATGGAATCATCTCTTCGTAATGAAATTATAGAGTCAGTTAATAAAGCGGCTTCTATCAAATCTGAACAAATATCTATACCGCAATCACAGATGGATATCAATGAATTTAATGATGATATTTCTCCATTAGATATCGATGATGATATTTCAATATTACAGCCAGAAATGGAGTTAAATGGATTAGAAGATAACATTTCACCATTAGATGTGGATAAAGATATTTTTGTATCACAACCGGATACGGAATTAAAAGAATCTGAAGATATTGTTTCACCATTAGATATTGATGAAAATGATTCAGTATTGCAGCCAGAGATGGAGCTTAATGAATCGGATGGTTTTATGTCATCGTTAGATATAAATAATGAATTATCATTTGACACAGATAAAAAATTCCAACAGAGTATCCAAAATTCTTCAGAATCAAATTTAGATCGATTATTGCAACAGATGAATGATGCTCAGTCTTCACCATCAAATTTACAGTCTATTGATGATGAGCAGGCTCTTGCGCCAATTTTCGAGGAGTCTGAACTTCAACCGATAGAAGCAGAGCAAGAATTACAGCCAATCGAGAGTGAATTTGAACTGCAACCAATAGAAGCAGAGCAAGAATTACAGCCAATCGGGAGTGAGCCTGAACTTCAGCCGATAGAAGCAGAGCAAGAATTACAACCAATCGAGAGCGAATCTGAACTTCAGCCGATAGAAACAGAGCAAGAATTACAACCGATCGGGAGTGGGCCTGAACTTCAGCCGATAGAAGCAGAGCGAGAATTACAGCCGATAGAAGCAGAGCAAGAATTGCAGCCAATCGGGAGTGAGCCTGAACTTCAACCGATAGAAGCAGAGCAAGAATTACAGCCAATCGAGAGTGAGCTTGAACTTCAACCGATAGAAGCAGAGCAAAAATTACAGCCAATCGAGAGAGAATCCGAACTTCAGCCGATAGAATCAGAACAAGAATTACAGCCAATTGAGAGAGAACCTAAATTTCAGCCAATAGAAGCGGAGCAAGAGTCACAACCAATAGAAAGAGAACTTGAACTTCAGCCGATAGAATCTGAGATAGAATTGCCTTCAATAACTGAAGAACCATTATTACAATCAAAAATAGGTGAATCAGAATTACAGTCAATGACACATGAAACAGTTTTATCTTCAACAGAGTCAAAGCCAGATATTTCTTCAGCTGATACAAATGGATTTGGTAATGAAATAACACCAGATAAATTAGCAGCTATGGTTGCTAATCTTGGTACAAATATAAATATAGAACCAGATTCAGAGAAAACTTCTGTAGAAACTGCTAAAAGTCCATTTATGGCAGAAACTTTAGATCCTGATATTCAAAAAGCAGTTCAACAACCGTCTCTTCAGAAATCTAGTTCAGAATCAACAGATGAAGAACTAGAACAAATTATGAAAGAGATGAATATTGATAATATTCCAGGTGATTCATTGGAAGATTTGGATATTGATAAAATATTAGAAATACCTCTTGAGAATGATAAATCAACTTCTAATCAGGTTATGAGTTCAGAAGAGATAGCTGCTTTGATTGCAAATACAGAGTTATTATCTGATCCTGCTCCAGCAAAAAATGATGATATGATGGATTTATCTGATCCGAGCCATGTTATGTCTTCTGATGAAATAGCTGCCTTAATTGCAAATATGTAGTCTAAATAAAAAATAAAAAATTTTAAAAAAGTACTTGCAATTTATGAAATTTTGTTTTATAATATCTCTTGTGTTCAGGAAACACAAGGAAATGCGCCACTAGCTCAGCTGGCAGAGCACCTGACTCTTAATCAGGGTGTCCAGGGTTCGAACCCCTGGTGGCGCATTAAAGTATCGGTTTCAAGTGGGAGTCTTGGGGTCGGTGCTTTTTTTATTTCAAAATTTTTTTCAAATCTAACAGAGAAAGGCGTAGTGTGGAAATTTTTTTAAATATATTTGGATGATGATAAGTAAACATAACAGCTTTTCTTTTAAAAGAAAGTGACATATAATTACCTCCTGAATAGTTAAAATAAGTTTATCATATGAAAGTTTACTATATTATATGAAAAAAAGAATATTAATTGCTTGTTCGATGCAAATGGATATGATTCGATATGTAATAAAAAAATATGAAATTGATATACCGGTTATTTGGTTGGATCGCAGACTTCATAACGACATTAAAAATTTGCATTGTATGATACAAAAACAAATCAATGAAAATCAAGATGCAGAAGAAATATTATTATCGTATGGATTGTGTGGAAATGCTGTTTTAGGATTATATAGTGCGGAAACAAAGTTAATTTTGCCAGCTTTTGATGATTGTATCTGTCAAATGTTATATAGGGAAAGAGAAGGAATGATATCGAATAGTGGCATACCGGAAAAAGGATGTTATTATTTGACAAGAGAATGGACGATGGATCGGGAATCAATAGTTTCTCAATGTGAACAAATATATAGGGAGTATGGGAAAGAGGATGGCAAACAAATGATACAGCAAATATATAATGGATATCATTCTCTTGTTATATTAGAAACAGGGGCATATGATATAGAAAAAATAAAGGACTATGCGAAAAAGGCAGCTGAATATACCGGTTTACGTGTTAAGATCCAGATTGGGAGTTGTAAAATTATGGAAAAGCTTTTGCAAGGGAATTACGATGACACTATCTATATCTTTCAAAAAAAGGATAAGGTTTGTTTCCCAACAGGTCTGCGTTCGTGACGCAGACCTGCAAAAAGCATTCTGCGTATTTTTATCTGCACGCAATAAGTTTGCAAATGGGATTTCCAATGGAAGAAAATTTTTGTTCATATTCAGTCATAATATTTGAAAAGTTCATTTGGGAATCATGGTGTAAATCATAAGAATATGCAAGTATATTCCAATGTTCTGCAGATAATTCTTCTAAAGAAAATTTAAATAGAGATTGATTATCCGTTTTAAACTCCAGAGTTCCAGTTTTTGCTAAAATTCGATCATATAGTGCCAAAAATTGTTTAGAAGTTAAACGTCGTCTTGCATGACGTTTTTTAGGCCATGGATCAGAGAAATTTAAATATATTTTGGATATTTCATTTTGAGAAAATGTTTGTGTAATATTTTCGGCATTCATACAGATAAAGCGAAGATTGGATGGAATATGTTCTTCGTCGACAGAATCTAATTTTTGTATAGCTCGAAGAAGCACACTGGTATATTTTTCAATTCCAATATAATTTATATTAGGATTTTGATTTGCAAGCTGAAGAAGAAAGCGACCTTTTCCCATACCTATTTCGATATGTATAGGGTTGTCATTTTGAAATACATGATTCCATAATCCTCTGTTTTGCTCAGGATTTTGAATACAAATAGGACTAGATGCAATTTTTTCATCAGCAATTGGGATATTTCTTAATCTCATATTTATCTCCTTCATTTATAATGTGATACGATTTATTATAACACTGATTGAAAGTATTAGCAAAAATAAAAAAAAGTGTTGCTTATCACTTTTATCCACACTATAATAAGAATATGAGAATGAAGTCAAATAAATTAGTAAATGCGAGGTTCTGATGAGATAGTAACAAATGGTTACCATATAGAGAATAAAATAAAGATTGGAAAAGTGAGATGAAGAAAAAATTAAAAATATTGTTAGAACTAATTTGTATATTTGTGCTGTTTACAGCTTTAATGCCTTCCAATTTAGTTTATGCAAAAAAGAGTAAAAATTATTGGCCAAAGCTTTCAGAGAAAATTACAGCCGGCTCTGCGATTTTGATGGACGTAGATACAGGTACTATATTATATAAGAAAAATATTAATCAAACGTATTATCCTGCGAGTATCACAAAAATATTAACAACGCTTATTGCGGTCGAAAACAGCAGGATGGATGAGATTGTTACTTTTTCAGAAGACGCTGTTTATAAGACAGAAGGTTCGGGTATATGGCGGGATGTCGGCGAAGTGATGACGATGGAACAGTGTCTTTATGCCGTTATGCTTGAGTCCGCAAATGAATGTGCATATGCAGTAGCAGAGCATATCAGCGGCTCTATGCAAAAGTTTGTGAAACTGATGAATGAAAAGGCGAAAGCTTTGGGATGCAAATCTTCTAAATTTATGAATCCACATGGACTTCCAGATGAAAAGCATTATGTAACGGCCAAAGATATGGCTATTATTGCCAGAGCTGCTTATGAGAATGAAACATTCCGGTCAATTTGCGGTACGAAACGATATACAATTCCTCCTACAAATAAGCATAATGATCCAACTTATATGGTAAATCACCATAAAATGCTTTATCCAAAAGATACAGATGCTTATTTATATGATTATTGTATCGGCGGTAAAACAGGGTATACAAATGCAGCAGGAAATACGCTCGTTACTTATGCACAAAAAGATGGAATGACATTGCTTGCTGTTATTTTAAATGGTGCTTCTCCACAGTATTGGAATGAAACACGAGCCCTTTTTGATTTTGGTTTTGAAAATTTTAATCTTTGTAATGTTTCTGAATATTTTGAAGCGGACGAAAGTTATGACGAAGAGAAATACGATTCTTTAAATACAAATGATCCATATGCACAGATTGATCCTCAGGCTAGAATTATTCTTCCGAAAACTGTAAATTTTAGTAAAACAGACATGAAAATAAGCTATGAGAATCTTCCGGATGATGCACTGGCACAATTAAAATATACTTATGGAAAACGTAATATTGGAACAGCTAATATTATACGTACACATACTTTAATAGATAAAAATGATATGGTTGTGGATGATTCTTCAGGCAACGAACAGGAAGAGGTCTTAAACAATTCAGAACAGTTATCAGAAGATAATAATTTAAATAAAGATTCAGATACAATAAACGAACCCGAACAGGAAGATATTAAGAAAGACAAAGAAAATGATAATCCTGGAATAATTGAAAAGATCAAAAGTTTTGATATGATAGGGAAAATTAAAAATTTTGATATTGGTGAGGCAATATCAAATATTTCGAATTGGTTTAGTAATATCAAATTTGAATTTTCTATGAAAAACATGATTATTGCGGGAAGTATTATTTTAGGAATTGTTTTCCTTATTATTTTAAAAACTGTCTTTCAAAAATCATATCTTATTCGCCAGAAAATAGCAAATTATAGAAATCGTAAAAGAGCGCAAAAGCAATATATTGTAATTAGAGATTCAAGACGGACAAGGAGAGGAAGAAGAAGGAGATAAAAATTCTCATTCATATTGACAGAATAGGTAAAAATTATATTGAGACAATATAAATACGTATATTTATGACTTATTTAATGAAAACGACAATTATTCGAAAGAAAAATTGTCGTTTTTGATATAAAAGACATAATATAAAAAAGATTAAATTTTTAGAAAATAATGAAAAATGTTTAGAAAAAGTATTCCAGTTTTTAATCCGTATCATTTTCAACTTTTACTTTGATAGATTCAGAGAAAAAGTCTATAAGTTTTTCAGGGGTTCTTGTATAAAGTAAAATGCCACAATCAGTTTCGGTAATCGTAACAAAAAGATTTTGTAATTCGGGAGCAGATTTTATTTGATGAATTACATGTTCTCTTTTCCAGGATTCAGTTTTAATTAAAATCGGCGTGCAGTTTTGCAAACTAATCAGGCTGGATGACTCAAGTAAATGAGAAAGTTCTTGTTCTGCCTTGTACTCTTCTACTGTTTTATTTATCATAAAATAGCCGTTCTCATCCCGAGGAAGATTTAAAGCATTTATTGCGCGTTGTACTTGCTTGGTCAACCCGGGGGAAGCAGGATGTAATGACTCAAAATAGATCATAAAATCAGACGCCTGCTTAAAATGATGGTTTTCTCCATATTCTTCAAATTCCCGAGTCAATATTCTTTTGATTGTCTGTTCACAAGATTTTCTGGATGGATTTTTGTGAGAAGAGCTTAAATATGAAGATGGCATATACAGAATGTCCTTTCTATATGGTATCGTTTAAAAGCAATGAAATATAGTATTATTTTATAATAATAATAGTCTATTTATGTAATGTTGTGCAATACTTTTATTTACTATTTTGTTTGACAGATATGTATAAAAAGGAATATAATGTAATAAAATACTCGAATTATATTTATGGAGCGGAAAAAATAATATGAGTGAAAAAAAGCTGACCAGACAGGAAAAACGGGAGAAACAGATAGAACAAATTCAAATGATGATGGAAGAAAACGGTGGTATTTTAAAAACATCACAGCTCTATACTCTTGGGATGGATTATCGGCGAATACAAACATTTGTCAATGACGGTATTATAGAACGAGTAAAAAATGGATACTATTCGATGAATTATCATAAAAAACAGGAAGAAGATATTATAGCAGTTTTGTATTCAGATTGTGTATTAACAATGGAAAGTGCATTGTATTTTCATCATTATTTGAAAAACCGACCGTTTAAGTGGACGATTGCTGTAGATAAGAATACATCAAAGTCAAGATTTAAAATGGATTATCCGCTGGTACTGCCGTATTATACAGAACCTGAAGTGCTGCAAATGGGTACGATGAAGATAAGCATTGGGAGCAGCGAAATGTCTGTTTATTGTAAAGAACGTTTAATCTGTGATATTTTGAAGTATGAAAATCGTATGGAACGGGACGATTTGCAGCAGGCGCTACGCTCATTTATTATGGATAAGGAAAAGGATATTGCAAAGCTGTTAGAATATGCAAAAGAAAGAAAAGTATTATCAAAAGTCAGGAATCAGGTAGGGGTGTGGTTATAATGAGTAATCTGCTGTTAAATGATAAATTTATCAGGCAGCGGAGTGAAGAGCTTCAGATTCCTTATGAAAATCTTTTTGTAGCATCTGTGTTGGAGGAAATTGTTCAAAAAATTTCAAATTCAGACTATGCTCAAAATTTTTGGATGAAAAACAGTGAGAATCTAAATTTGGAAAATTACAGAAAGAAAGTAGATTTGAGTCTTTCTTTTTATGTAAAAGATTCAAATCAATTTCATTATAAAAAAGCTGATATAGGAAAATTGTTTGCTGAACTTTTTCGAAATTACAAGAAGGAAGCGATTTATTGGAACTATCATATAACAACGGATTTGAATAAGATCTATATTGATGTAGTAGCAACACTTTCTTCTCTAAAAGTACCGGTCAAAATAAAGCTAGAACCTGTAATACAAGAAAATTTGACGGCTTATAGTAAAGATATACAATTATTTTCTAACAATAATCAAAAAATCAAAATATATTGCTATCCAAGTGAATATGTAATTACAGAAAAATTTTTAGAGATTATAAAAAAGTTAGAATTGTTAAATGATATGTCATGTTATCTGGCTATTTACGAAATATTGAAAAAAGACATCTTATCTGGCAGAAGGGTCTGGGAGCTTTTACAGGAAGGGTGCGCGAAAGAAAAAATTGCAATTGATGAAAAAAGATTTCAGCTTTTGTTATCCTATCGGACAAGTAAATACATGGAAAAAAAATGGAAAGCATGTTTGAGGCATGAAAAAAGAAAGCAACCACAATGGAATGCTGTGCTGGATGTTATGGAACAGTTTTTTGGAGTTATTTGGGATCATATGTGTCGTAATGTTGTATATCTTGGCGATTGGATGCCGGAGCTTGGAAGATACATTGATTCATAAATAGAGAAAATGAGGAATGATGGAGAAACAGGTATTAGATTATAAAAAATATAGCAGTTTATACGAACGTTTAGCAGCTTACGGTAAATCAGATTATTATCCGTTTCATATGCCAGGTCATAAACGTGTAGAATTAAATTTTGCAAATCCATATCAGATAGATGTGACAGAGATTGAAGGATTTGATAATTTGTATCACTCTGAAGAGATTTTACTTCATGCTCAAACACGGTTAGCAAATATTTATCACAGTAAAAAATCATATTATTTGATTAATGGCAGTACATGTGGAATATTGAGCGCAATAGGAGCGTTTGTAAAAGCAAATGATGAAGTAATTATAGCAAGAAATTGTCATAAATCAGTATATCATGCGGTAAAATTATTCAAATTGAAAACACATTATATTTATCCGCAATTTATGGAATGTGGAATCCAGGGTAAAATAATTCCAGAACAATTAGAAGAAATACTGAAAGAAAATGAAAATATGAAACTAGTAGTAATAACATCGCCAACTTATGATGGAATTGTATCTGATATTCAGAATTTAGCAGAAATAGCACATAAATATCATGCAAATTTAATCATTGATGAAGCGCATGGAGCACATTTTTCTTTGAGTCATTATTTCCCCGAATCTTCTATTCGTCAGGGGGCAGATATAGTTATTCATAGTCTGCATAAGACATTGCCAAGTTTTACCCAGACAGCAGCTATGCATGTGTCAAGTGAAAGAGTGGATGAAAAAAGATTAGAAGAGATGCTTGAAATTTTTCAAACCAGTTCACCATCTTATTTACTTATGGCTGGGATTGACCGTTGTATTGGAATTATTGAGAGATCAGGAAAACAATTATTTGATAAATATCAGGAGAAATTAAAACAATTTTATTTGGCATGTGAGAATCTAAAACATCTGCACGTATTAACCGAAAAAGATTATGAATTGTATGAAGTTCCTGCTGTGGATTATGGAAAGATATTAATACAAACGTGTAATACAAGTATGGATGGAAAAAAGCTATATCATCTTTTATTAGATAAGTATCATTTGCAGATGGAAATGTATTCCTACCAATATGTACTGGCTATGACAAGTATTATGGATACACAAGAAGGATTTGACCGATTATTTTGGGCTTTATTAGAAATTGACCGTGGGTTGGATTTTACGCAAAATGAAAAGAGAGATTTTGGAGAAAGTGATAATGATATTAGATTTTTTTTAAATAAAGTTTATGCAAAGAGAGAAAAAGTAATGGAAATTTCAGATACGGAACATTATAATATAGAAGAAACACAGTTGAATTGCTGTGTTGGAAAAATTTGTGCTGAATATATTTATTTATATCCTCCAGGGATTCCAATGATCGTACCGGGAGAAAAGATATCTGATGATTTTATAGAGATATTAAAAAAGTGTAAGAGAATGGGACTCAATATTCAGGGATTACAGGATCGTGAGTGCCGGAAAATTCTTACTGTTGCATAGTGATAGAAAGTTCAGTTATATTAATAGAGAAAGAAGCGCTACTATTCCAAAATAGTTATGATGAAATGGCTATAGGAAAGGTATAAATATATGGATATTAAAGTAAATCAAATGTCTGCAGTAATACCGACAGAAGGAACAGCACCAACAGAAAATGCAGGGGATGGTTTTAAGTTTGCATTAACAAGTGCGATCGGAGATGCAGATCTTCAGCAGCAAATAGAAGCTATGCTGAAAGATATTACAAAACAGGGCGAATTGATTGCCCGGCATATGGATATCCGAGATATGAAAAAGTATCGCGGAAAGATTAAAGAATTTTTGAATGAGATTGTAAATCGTTCTCATAAATTTTCAAGAGAAAATTTTTTAGACCGTAAAGGCAGACACCGTGTTTATGGAATTATACGCCTTGTAGATAGTAATCTGGATGAACTTGCGCAGGAGTTGTGTGAGGAAGAAAAAGATCATATTAAGATTTTAAGTAAGATCGGAGAGATTACAGGTTTGTTGCTTGACATTTTTACATGAAGAAATTGGAAGGGGTGTTGCTATGGCTGGCTTTAGAGACATTATAGGACATAAACAGATTATTGAGCATTTTCAAAACGCCATCAAACTAGATAAAGTATCACATGCATATATATTGAACGGACCGGATCTGTCAGGAAAAAAGATGTTGGCAGAGGCATTTGCTATGGCTCTTCAGTGTGAAAAGAAAGGGATCGAGGGGTGTATGGAATGTCATTCCTGTAAACAGGCAATGAACCATAATCAGCCGGATATTCGATATATCGTTCATGAAAAACCAAATACAATATCTGTTGATGATATCCGTAAACAAATCAATCAGGATATTGTGATAAAGCCATATGCAAATCCTTATAAAATCTATATTGTAGATGAGGCTGAAAAGATGAATCCTCAGGCTCAAAATGCATTATTAAAAACGATTGAGGAACCACCAGCTTATGCGGTAATTCTTTTGCTAACCACCAACGCAGATTTATTTCTTCCAACGATATTATCTCGATGCATTTGTTTTCATTTCAAGCCTGCTGCAAATGAAAATGTACGTAGTTATTTAATGAAATGTTTACAAGTGCCTGACTATCAGGCAGATATTTGTACGGCATTTGCGCAGGGAAATGTCGGAAAAGCAATGAAACTGGCTGGATCTGAAGATTTTCAAGATTTAAAAGATTCTGCAGTACAGTTGATGAAGAGAATTAAGGATATTGATATTTATGAAATGGGAGAAGCCGTTAAACAGATCAATGAGTATAAAATGTCAATTAATGATTATTTTGATATTATGATGGTATGGTATCGAGATGTGTTAATGTATAAAGCAACGATGGATATTAATGGATTAATCTTTAAAGAACAGATCTATGATATCAAAAAACAGGCAAGCAGAAGCTCTTATCATGGTATTCAAGAAATATTAAAAGCTTTGGAAAAAGCAAAGATTAGATTAAATGCAAATGTAAATTTTGATATTGTAATAGAATTATTATTGCTGACAATGAAGGAGAATTAAGTTTTATGACGAAAATCGTAGGAGTCAGATTTCGTAATGCAGGAAAGATTTATTATTTTGATCCTATAGATATGGAGATGGAAACAGGAACACATGTAATAGTAGAAACTGCTCGCGGTGTAGAATTTGGAACGGTGATGATTGCTCCGAAAGATGTGGAAGACGATAAGGTAACGCAGCCGTTGAAACCAGTGATTCGCATTGCAACGGAAGCAGACGAAAAACAGCAGCAAAAAAATAGAGAAAAGCAAGAAGGTGCTTACAAAATATGCCAGGAAAAAATTGAAAAGCATGGGCTGGAAATGAAGCTTGTGCAGGCAGAATATACGTTTGATAATAATAAATTATTGTTTTATTTTACTGCAGATGGAAGAATTGATTTTAGAGAATTGGTAAAAGATTTGGCATCTGTATTTCGTACCAGAATTGAGCTGCGTCAAATTGGTGTGAGAGATGAAACAAAAATTTTAGGAGGTATTGGAATTTGTGGCAGACAACTATGCTGTTCAACCTATTTATCTGAATTTGTTCCAGTATCTATAAAAATGGCAAAAGAACAGAATTTGTCACTAAATCCTACAAAGATATCAGGAGTCTGTGGAAGATTAATGTGCTGTTTGAAAAATGAACAGGAAACGTATGAATATTTAAATAGTACACTTCCAGAGATTAATGAATACGTAACAACAAAAGATGGATTAAGAGGAGAAGTACAAAGTGTCAGTGTATTGCGTCAGCTTGTAAAGGTGAAAGTGGATGTAAATGGTGAAAAGGAACTGCGAGAATATAAGGTAACCGATTTAAAATTTAAACAAAAGAAACATAAGGTAAAGGTATCTGCTGAAGAAATTAAGAAGCTGTCAGTATTGGAAGATAGGGAAGGAAAATCAAAATTAGATGATACAAAATAATCTCCGAAAAGGAGAACGTATAGATGAACTTCAGAGAAATGGTTATTTGATTATACAAAATCCGAAGAGGTTTTGTTTTGGAATGGATGCAGTATTGCTATCAGGATTTGCAAATGTGAAAAGTAAGGAACGAGTGTTAGATTTAGGAACCGGAACAGGCATTATACCGATTTTATTGGAAGCAAAGACAAAAGGAGAGCACTTTACAGGGCTGGAAATACAGCCTGAAAGTGCTGACATGGCAAGAAGAAGTGTGGAACTAAACCATTTGGAATTGAAAATAGATATTGTGACTGGAGATATTAAAGATGCTTCCAAACATTTTGGAGCATCTTCTTTTGATGTAATTACAACAAATCCACCATATATGATTGGAAACCACGGTCTACAGAATTTACAGGATGCAAAAACGATAGCACGTCATGAGATTTTGTGTACATTGGAGGATATATTAAGGGAAAGCGCAAAGATATTACACCCGAAAGGACGGTTTTACATGGTACATCGTCCGTTTCGTTTGTCAGAAATTTTATGTTTGATGACAAAATATGGGATTGAACCTAAACGAATGAAACTGGTATATCCATTTATTGATCGAGAACCAAATATGGTTTTGATTGAAGGATTGCGTAATGGAAAACCGAGACTAACAGTAGAAAAACCATTGATTGTTTATCAGTCTGATGGAAAGTATACTGATGAGATATATGAGATTTATGGGTATTAAATCTAAAATTAATTATATAAATTATCTCTGAATAGAAAAGATTATAGCATCTGAAGTATGAAATTTCAAGGTATCTTTCATTAACAAAAAAGAATCATGCATATTTTTACTGCTTATTAGAATGTAATCATGTTAATAAAAGCAGAAAAATGAAATAATAGTTTTAAGACAAATATTAAAATATGTATATTTGATGGAGTTGTGTGGTTGGTAATAATAGGATTGGTTTTAAACGAAATGAAAATTAAATGTTATTAAATCAAGTAAGAAGGAGAAATTATGTCTGGAAAATTGTATTTATGTGCTACTCCTATTGGAAATTTGGAAGACATTACATTGCGTGTATTGCATACTTTAAAAAATGTAGATTTAATTGCTGCAGAAGATACGAGAAATTCAATAAAATTGCTCAATCACTTTGATATTAAAGTTCCTATGACAAGTTATCATGAATTTAATAAAATAGACAAAGCATACCAACTGATTGAAAAGCTGCAGGAAGGGCAAAATATTGCTTATATTACAGATGCAGGAACACCAGGCATTTCTGATCCGGGGGAAGAGTTAGTGAAACTGTGCTATGAAGCAGGAATACAAGTAATTTCGCTGCCCGGAGCGTCAGCATGTGTAACGGCTCTGACAGTATCGGGTCTTGCAACAAGAAGATTTGCATTTGAAGCATTTTTACCGCGGGATAAAAAGAAACGCGGAATTGTATTAGAAGAACTGAAGACAGAAACACGTACAATTATTATTTATGAGGCACCACATCATCTGTTACATACATTAGAAGAGTTGTATCAGACTTTGGGAAATCGAAGAGTGTCTGTGTGCCGGGAACTTACGAAGAAATATGAAGAAGTATTGCGGTCTACAATTGCCGATGTGACATCATTTTATAAGAATGAACAGCCTCGTGGAGAATATGTAATAGTGATCGAAGGAAAATCTCATATGGATATTGAAAAAGAAAGCAGAGAAGGATGGATGGAAATGAATTTGAGAGAGCATATGAATCTTTATGAATCAGAAGGCTTTTCAAAAAAAGAGGCTATGAAAATGGTGGCAAAAGATCGGGGAATTTCTAAAAGGGATATCTATCAGCAGTTGTTAAAATAGATTTGTATATCATTATGGGGCTGTTGTCTAAGCAAAATGCAGCTTAGTGCAACAGCCTTCTGATATGAGCAGCAATTACTGTTCTGACGATTATGTGATGATTAAAAGCAGAATATGAATTAGCTGTAACTTGCCGCTTTATAATATTTAACAAAGTATTTTTCAAGTATATAAAATGGTGCAGAGCCCATATTTAGCAAGGCTGTATGAAACATCAGCTCTGAATAATCGTTACCGTAATATTGTTTTGCCTGATCTTTTAGCTCAAGGAATTCCAGATATCCAATATAGTATTTTAAATAGTTTGCAGGATTTTCGATGATTGCCTGATATATTTTGGATACTACCGATGTTTGTGTAATTCCATATTTACCAAGGAAGTCAACGGTATCTGCCAATGACCAGCCATCGTAGTGAACACCCATATCGATGGTTGCATACAGGCTAAGTGTAGCGTCTTGATTTAACATGAATGCTTTTGCAATTGTTTCATCCAGCCCTGCATAGTTATAAGAGAGCATTTCCACATAGGTAGCCCATCCTTCGGTATAGCCTCCATGATAAAGGATATACCGAAGGGGTGAAAGTTGTTTGGAGTAGGAATATATGGTTTGGTATAGGTGTCCGGGATAGCCTTCATGGGCTAAAGTAGTAAATAATTCAATCTCATCATAATTATTACCTGGATTGATATAAATACAGTTTTTCGTATATTGATCGATAGGGGCTGTCAGGTAAAATGCAGGTGATAAAAAGTCTTGCAGTTTTTCATTTACATTTTTTACAATATAATCGGCTTTAGGTGCACCTGGGAAAACATTTTTAATTTGTGTTTTTAAATGTTCAATCATATCTTCAGGTGTTTGGTAAGGAAGCAAATGGTTAGATGTATTGAAATACAAATTTGTTGAATTATTTTGCCGCTTTTGACTTGGAGAAAAAGTATTTTTAAGGATTCCTTCAGTAATATGATTTAATTCAGATAAATTTTTGTCACGTCGTTCTTCTGTCAGTTTTTGAAGTTCTGGAATACTGCGGGCAGATCCAGTTGTAGACTTTACGAGCAGTTCATAATATTTTTTTCCATCTTGAAAGTGACACAAGCCCTGAGGATTTTTCCCTTCTTTTTTAAGCGCTTTTAATACCGCAATCAGATTGTGATAGGCAGGATAAACGTGATCCTGCAAAATTTCATGGTTTTGTGCTATGTATTCTTTTTTTTCTGCTTTTTTTAATCCTTTTATCTGTTCCAGACGTTCTTTAAAAGTAGTTTCCCAAAAAGAATTTTTTGAATTTTCCGGAAGAAACGCATGACACTGTTTTATTAAATTGTCTACGGCTGTTTCATTCATAAACAGTCCGCGTTTTGCTTTTTCCTTTTCATAAGAACATATTTGTTGAAAAAGTGTGTCAAATTGCGACAATAGTGTCAAGTATTCTTCAACATCTTTTACTGTATGGAAACTGTATTCCGCAAGCAAAATCGGATATTCGGCCTGTACGCCTCCGGTGGAACTAAGAAGTTCATCATAATAGTAATATGGTGCAAGCTCTAGTTTTCTGGAGATTGAATCATCCAGAATGTCATAAGTCAGCTGATCGGCGAGAGACATTGCGGATGGATCAAATTGATGCAGTTCATGCTGCATATTCTCCAAGGAAGCTAATTGGGAGGATTCAAATTTTGTAGATATTTCTCCAAAGGTGACTGCATATTGTGGTATTTCTGCTGAAGAAGGATCGGCAAGTGTATAATGCAGATTTAAAGTGTTTGCGGTTATTTGTGCCTGGAATATTTTTTTTAAATAGGACTGAAATGCCGATGCTTGATTTTTTGTTTCTGATGTCTGTGTAATTGCATCAGAAGAAACGGTATGTATGGAAGCATCTTTTAGCTGATAAAGGCTAATTACAAGCAGAAGGCCACAAAGTGCATAAATAGGAAAAAGTAATGAGGAAGGAAGTTTCTTCTTATCTGTTTTTTTAGGAATAGGGATATGCTTCATGATACCTCATAGTAAATATTTATAAAATTTCCAGCCATAATATCTTTGAGGATAAAGTAATAGTTTCGTGTATAAGTATACCAATTATCATCAAGTGTGTGGATAACTTTTGGATATTTATAAGATATTTACTTTTATTAATCGTTTGTACCAGTATATGTTTGATAAAAGAAAATAGAACGCGCAGATAATTATGTCAGGAAAGAATACATTTAGGAAAGAATACATTTAGGAAAGAATACATTAGGGAAAAATCTGACAGAACTGTATTTTATAACAGTTCTGTCAGATTAGAAATTCAGAGTTTGTTTTCAGGTTTCATTTTTTAATAATACAAATGATTCATAAGGCTTAAGATCTATGGATGAATTTGTATACGAATTATACATATTTGAAATTAAGCATTCTGCATTTGTAAATTCTTCCGGAATCTGAAAGGAAGTATGGTTTTTAGTAAAATTGCAGACTACCAATATTTTTGTTTTTTCCATAGTTCTTGTATATACGTATAATTCTTTATCATTTTTCAATAATAATTCATATTTCCCGTATACAATTACAGGATATTGTTTTCGCAAAGAAATCAGCTTCTTATAATAATGAAAAATAGAATTTGGATTGGAAGTTTGTAATTTCGCGTTAATTTTTGTATAATTTGGATTCACTGCAATCCATGGAGTTGCAGTAGAAAATCCTGCATATGTGGTATCGTCCCATTGCATTGGAGTTCTGGCATTATCACGACTTTTGAAAATCAGGCATGGCCAGAAAATATCATGAGACAGGCGTCCGCTCTCACACCATTCTTCGTAAGCATGGATACTTTCAATGTCACGGAATTCCTTTGGACTTTGGAAAGGATAATTTGTCATTCCAAGCTCTTCTCCCTGATAAATATAAGGAGTTCCCTGCATCATATGAAGACAGGTCGCAAGCATTTTTGCAGAAGCTTCCCAATATTTTGGATCGTCGTTACCAAAGCGTGAAACAGCTCTTGGCTGGTCGTGATTGTCCCAGAACAGGCTGTTCCAGGCTTTATCGTATAGTTCTGTCTGCCAGCGGGACATAATTTCTTTTAAATTTGTCAAAGGCAGCTTTTGATCTGTCCACTTGCCATATTTACCATCGCTTTCTACATGTTCAAATTGAAATACCATGTTTAACTCATTGGAATCCTCTCCGGCATATAGCTTTGCTTGTTCTGGAGTAACACCCGAAGTTTCACCAACGGTCATAATATCGTATTTAGATAATACTTGTTCATTCATCTCTTTGAGATATTTGTGTACATTTGGGCCATGTACACAGTAAGGAGCAAAATCTCCATATAAACCGTGAATATCTCCATCTGGCATTTCTTTTGTTTTGGATATCATACTTATGACATCCATACGGAATCCGTCAATACCTTTGTCACACCACCAAGTCATCATATCAAATACTTCTTTACGTACATTTGGATTATCCCAGTTGAGATCCGGCTGTTTTTTCGAAAAAAGGTGTAAGTAGTACATTTCGGTATCTTTATCGTATTCCCATGCGGAGCCGCCAAAACAGGAGCCCCAGTTATTTGGCGGTATGTCTAAAGATTTTCCTTCGCGCCAAATATAGTAATCACGATATTTGCTTTCTTTGGATTTGCGGCTTTCGATAAACCACTTGTGTTCATCAGAAGTATGATTCACGACAAGATCCATTACGATACGAATATTTCTGGCATGCGCTTCTTTCAGCATTTCATCAAAATCTTCCATTGTGCCAAATTCATTCATGATTGACTGGTAATCACTGATATCATAACCGTTGTCATCGTTTGGTGACTGGTATACGGGAGAGAGCCATATGACATCAATTCCAAGATATTTTAAATAATCTAATTTGCTTGTAATTCCTTTGATATCTCCAATTCCATCTGCATTGCTGTCCATAAAACTGCGTGGATATATTTGATAAATTACGGATTCTTTCCACCATGTTTTTTTCATAGTTTTTTCCATTCCTTTCTGTGTCTATATTAAAAAATGATTATTATATTGTTATATAGATGGCGATTAATTATCGCCATCTGCGCCGAGTACGGCCGCTTTGCGGCATCTACATTTTCGTGCGAGTGTGCATTCCCCGGAGAGTCTATATATCTGGCAATTATTTAATGCCAGATATATAGAAACATAATAATTATTTACTGCATTTCTAATATAACTGCCTGATACCCATTTAAAAATAGTTGATTTCCTTCTATTTTAAAGGAAGAATCATTATTTAATAATACTTTTTTGAAGGCTGACGGAAGTTCGACAGTCTGTTCTTCTTTCTGAAAATTACCAATCACAAGAATATTTTTTTCTCCTTTACGGTAATATGCCATTAAATTGTGCCTGTCTTCCCAAACAGGTTCTAAGATCCCATATACGATGGTTTCTTTATATTCCTCATTTTTTCGCAGCGCTATCAATTGTTTATAAAAACTTCTTACAGAATCAGGATCATCCTGTTGAGCAGCGGCATTGATAGTAGTATAATTCGGATTTACTTTCAGCCAAGGAGTGCCTGTAGTAAAACCGGCATTTGGCTGGTTTGTCCATTGCATTGGGGTTCTGGCATTATCTCTGCTGTATTTGGATACTGCTTTTAATGCTTGCTCTGGAGAAAGGCCGGCGTTTAAAGCAATCTTGTATTCATCCAGTGTGGAAATATCATCTACTTCATCAATAGAAGTAAAAGGTACATTTTCCATACCAAGTTCCTGACCCTGATAGATGAACGGAATACCACGAAGCATAAAATTTAAGGCAGCCAGCATTTTTTTACTTTGTGTGAAGCAGTCCCCTTCAGGAATGTAGCGGCTGACACCACGTGGTTCATCATGATTTTCTATAATATTGGATAAAAAGCCAATGGTTCCAACTTTGGCCTGTGCTTCAAAGCAACATTGTTTATATTCGTCAGGCGTAATTTGGCGGGCATCATACCAGCCCTTTTCGCTGCCTCCGCAAATGGTTTCATTAAAATCAAACATACTGCAAAAATAGCCGTTTTCTCCTATAAAGTCAGCGATTTCTTCTGGTTTTTCATTAAAAACTTCTCCAACAGTGAAGGCATCATAATGCTGAAACGTCCGGTTTCTCATTTCACCTAAAAATTCTCCGATACCGTGTGCTTCTCTTAACATATTTTCAATACTTGTTAAACCGTCTTCACGGTCTGGTTCATAATTACGGAATGGAAGAGCTTTTTTTATATTGATAATTGCATCAATACGAAAGCCTCGAATTCCCTTTTCGAGCCACCAGTTAATATTTTTATATACTTCTTCCCGAAGTTTTGGATTTTCCCAATTTAAATCCGGCTGTTTTTTATGAAAAACATGCAGGTATTGTTTATCTGTTCCAGGAAGGTCTTCCCATACAGGTCCACCAAAATAAGAACGCCAATTTGTAGGAAGTTCATTTTCTTTTTTATCTTTCAGATAAAAGAAATTGCCATATTTTCCGTCAGGGTCCTGACAAGCTTTCTGAAACCATTCATGTTCATCGGAACAATGATTGACGACGAGATCCATCAAAATATACATATCGCGTTTTTTCGCTTCTGCGATTAACTGTTCCATATCTTCCATCGTGCCAAAGCGTGGATCAATCTTGTAATAATCTGAAATATCATAGCCTTCATCGGCAAGTGGAGAACAGTAACATGGAGAAAGCCAGATAATGTCAATGCCAAGGTCATGCAGATAGTCTAATTTACTGATAATGCCTGGAATGTCGCCTATGCCGTCTCCGTTTGAATCATAAAAGCTTTTAGGATATATTTGATATGCTGTTTTATCATGCCACCATTTCTTAATCATAATCACGCCTCCATCAAAATTATTTCTTTCATTATAATGGGCTATTAAAAAAATGTCTTACACTTCTATGATTAAAAAATACGTTATTTTGACATTTTCGTTATTTTTTTAAATGTAGTTTTTCCTATATTTTAATGGCGTTGTATTCGTATGTTTTCGAAATTCTTTTAAAAAATTTCCTAAGTTGTTAAATCCGCATTCCAGACTAATTTCCATAATTGTCAATTCTGTTTCTTTTAACAGGTGGATTGCCTGCTTAATTCGATAGTCATTGATATATGACATTGGAGATGAACCAATTGCTTTTTTGAAAAAACGGCAAAAATATTGTTCGTTCATATTAACGAGAGATGCGAGGTCATGAATGTATATTTTTTCTTTATAGTTTTCTGTAATATAGGTAATGATTTTTTTTATCTCCTCTACGCGCTTATCATAATTTTTTTCAGAGTGAACAAAAAGTTTATGGTCGGATAATAGTGCGAGAATACGAAGCAGATTGGATTTAATGTACAGCTGATATGTTAAGTGATCGAAAGCGTCATTTTTTGTAACAGGTTGTTCATAGATTCTCATAATATCTATAAAGGAGTCGCGAATAGGAATAAAACATGGATGTTCCGGCAAAAGACACCTGGGAAATAGCATTTTTCCATGCCGTATCGGTTGAATAAGCTGTACTTGAACAGCATCATAACATTCACAGCTTAAAATATCGGAAGAAAAAACGATTGCTTTTTCTTCTGAACTGTTATTATTTTCGATAACGATACTGTGCAGTTCACCGGGATTAATAAAGTAAAGACATTCAGAACGAATATAAAACGGCTCCATGTTGATTTCCAGACGAAAATCGCCTTCAAAAAAATAGATCATTTCAATTTCATCGTGCCAGTGATGTTTAACCATGGTGCCTTGTGTGGCAAAGCATGTTTTGTAGGCAGCAAATGGAAATGTTTTTGTTCCGTGATGACGGAGCTCTTTTAATGTTGGTGATTGTGTATAATGCATGTGCGGCCTCCCTGGACATGTGATACTGGTTAATAATATGAAAGTAACATTGGAAAGTATAAAAGTCAAGAAGCGCTGAACAAAAAAATTATGAAATTTTGTCTGTAAAGCAGAGTTGATACATATATATAGAAGAAATAGTTGTTTGGGTGAAATGATGAATTATTTATGGGGATTTATGATTATTTTAGGAATTGTGTATGCTGCGATAACAGGGACATTGCCGGAAGTTACACAGGCGGCTATTGAATCTTCAAAGGAAGCCGTAACGCTTTGTATTACAATGATTGGTGTAATGTCATTATGGATGGGGCTGATGCGTATCGCGGAAAAGGGAGGGATTATTCGTAGTGCAGTAAAGTGTTTGAAACCTTTTCTGAGATTTTTGTTTCCTGGGATTCCAAAGAATCATTTGGCGAATCAGTATATTGCTGAGAATTTTATTGCTAATGTGTTTGGGCTTGGGTGGGCGGCGACTCCGGCGGGGCTTTGAGTTATTATAATGACAGGTTGAAAAACTTATTGAAAAATCAAGGGTTTCCACCGATTTAGTCCTAATGAAAAAATGTAGTATTGCGTCAAAGCACTTCTAATTTTTCATTTGGGCGGCGCCGATTCAAAAGAAAATAGGAAGAAATGTCAGTAATGTAACTCAAAGTGGCTAAAAGCTATGAGTTACTGGTTTTAGTATAGCATAAGGAGGGTAGAAGGTAAACAATTTCATATTGATGATTTAGATAGGACTAAATTAGTGAATGGCAGAAATGCTGTTAAAACTAGCTTAGTCCTATTTCTTTTTACAAATTCAAAATAATAGGAGGAATGAATTTATGAAGAACAATACAGCGTTAAGTGCAGAGAAAGCGATTATTTTTATCAGCGATGCACATGAAAAATTCTACTA
>CAJTZX010000032.1 GCA_910584345.1 uncultured Eubacterium sp.
ATAGTCGTGTTAAATTCTTTGTTCATTTTAAAAAGCAAAGTTACAATTCTTTCCCTGTTCTCTATATCCAGAGACGCTGTTGGTTCATCAGCCAAAATAATTTGAGGTTTCATAATGATTCCTCTGGCAAATACGGTTCTCGCTTTTTCTCCGCCAGAACATTCAAGCGGCTTCTTTTTTAATATTGGTTTAATGCCAATTGCATCAACTACACTTTCAAAATCCTCTGGCTTAAACTCTTCTTTTTCAGAGCCTGCGTAAAGTAAAGGCAATTTGATATTATCTTCAATTGTCAAAGAATTGATAAGTGCTGATTCTTGAAGAACAAAACCAATCTTTTGATTTCGCCATTGTGCTAACTCATTTGTATGTAGATTATTAGTGAGCGAACCCAAAAGGGTATATTCACCGTTATAGTTTCTATCTATCAATCCGATAATATTAAGCAAAGAGCTTTTTCCTACTCCAGATTCACCTACAATGGCAATTTTCTCACCATCTGTGACTTCGAGTTTGAAATCATTTAATATTGAAATCTGTGTCTTTTTGCTTTTATAGATTTTTTCTTTAACGCTTAAATCAATAATTTTTGTCATTGTAACACCCCCAAGGAAATTGGAATTTTTTTGATTTTCCATAACATACTCTCCACAACAATTACTCCGATAAGAATATCAGAAGCAGCAACTAACAATAAAGCCAACCAGTCCATACCTATCAAACCAAATAATCCATAAGTGGCAAAGGTGGCATCTTTTCTTAGCCAGCACCCATATCTGTCAAAAGCAGTGATTATAAAAACAACTGTTAGGTTAATAAACGAAAGTATCTCAAAATAACCATAAAAAATTTTTTTCAACTTTGAATAACTCAATCCAACCAACAGATTGATTGTAAAGTCTTTTAACATTAAACGGACGCTAACTAATGCGTTCCAAACAGAAAGACAAGTTATAACTACAAGCAAAATAAAGGTTATTATGCAAATGATTTTTAAGGTATGAAGATAATACTCATTGAAATAATCATAATTTTCCTGTTGGCTAAAGAAATTAAATTTTAAGCCCAAATTATCTTTGATAACCTCACCCAAATCCGTTATTTCTTCTTTTGTGGTTTGCAGAATTGTTACATCCATGAGACCATTTAATCGAAGGTCTATATTTGCGTGATTCATAAATTCCTCATTTACAGGAACAAGAATCGAAAAATTGTAGTATGTCTTGGAATTGAGAGCATAATAATTGGAATGGTAAGCATTTTGCTTCAAAACCCCTTGAACTTTTAGAGTTATTGGTTGTCCAAGGATAGATTCTTCAATTTTTATTTTTGACCCAACGGGGTATGTTGTACTTAACCCTTTTCCTATTAAAACTGGTATTTCCCCATCAAATTGGTAATTAAAATCTACATCTGCCCCTTGTGAAAGCTCAAATTGATTTAATTTATAATACTCCTCATTCATATAGCCTAATGATATTTCCATATCATCAGTGTTAGATATGGATGCAATAAATCCATCTGTATAAAAAGCATAATTAAAGTTATTGTTCAAATAGTCGTATACTGCTTGTATTCCATTTTCGTTAATTAGACCCATATCCATATGACTGTTTGGGTCTAAATTAGCGATGTAAATTCCTTCTTGATTGATATATTTTGTTTCTTGATACCCTTGAAAAGTTGATAAAATTGAACGAGCAGCAGTAAAGGTTATGTAATTCGCCATGCAAAGCAACAGAATCATACCTATGCCAAGTATCGCTTTTCTTAAAAATATTTTTGAAACAATAAACCTAAAAATTTTCATATTTCCGCACCTGCCTTGCACTAATTAGTATGTATGTTATCAAAATGAGAACTAAGTAAAAGTTGCTGAAAAAGTTGAAATCCAAATAAGCATTTGCTAAAACCGATAGAAGGTAAACGGGAATTAATATCGTTAAGCTATCCCGTATATACCGAGTTGTGATATTAAATACAGTACCTCCCACAAGTATTCTGCAAAATATTTCTACCTTTTTCCTTTGCAGCATTTGATAATGAAAAACCATCACAATGAATGTAAATAACGAAACCACTAAGGGCTGGTAATCAATAAAGTTTTTCAAAAAAGCTTTTAGAAGATAAGAATCCAAATCTAAAGTCTTTACATAATCCAAAAGCAAATTTAGAGAAAAGCAGAGAATATATGCAAAACTTAGCTCTAACATATCTGTTAGCCTAAATATAGATTTTTTCATGGTCTACCCCTTTAAAGTATTGAGCGTTAATTTCTATCTTTCTTTTGTGATGTTCCTATCTTTGCTTTATAAAGAGATTTCGCTGTCAACATTGCAAAATAAAACAGCATAGCAACCAGAATAATAACGCAAAAATCTCGTTGTGACGAATAACTCATAAAGTTGATTCCTTTTGTGCAAAGATGAGCTGCCATATAGGAAATTGGGAAAAGTATAGCTCTGTCAATCCATACAATTGTTGCTTGCTTGTTTTTTAATAAAAACCGCAGAACTGCAAGTATGACAAGGACAAGGAACGCTAACATAAAATATGGCAGGAAAATTTGTCTTGGCAATGTTACAGTGTCTTGATAAGCATTATCATTTGTCCCATAAATCAATACATCTTCGGAACCATCATTTTGAGCATAGAAAATCTGAATGTTCGTTTCTCTATCAGAGGGAATAACCATATTTTGTTTTCCACGATTAGACGAATATATGTCCCAAGTCGTAGTCCAAGCATTTATCTGATAAATCTCTGTTTCATCATTAAACTCTTTCATACAGCTATAACCTGTTACCTTATTATCAAAGGCGATGGTAATGCTCCCGTCAGCACCACTATTAACATTGAACAAGTCATCGGAATAGGGAAAAAATTTAGGTGATGTTAAAATTCCAAAGAGAACCGTTACTATGGCACATGCCAAAATCGCTGTTAAAAAAACAGTCTGAAGGCGTTTGATAAATAACTCCTTTTTTATTCTTTTTAGCGGAACAATATCAGCGTCTGGGATAATGTCTGCGGGTTTCCGCATATGTTCAAACTCTGCACGGCACGCTTCACAATGTTCGAGATGTTCACTAACAAACTCTCGTGTATCCGTACTTACCATGTCTTCTACATAAAGCGGAAGGATATCTCTGATTAAATTACATTTATTATTCATCTTTGTCCTCCATTTGAGTTAATATTTTATTTCTTGCTCGGTGATAAGTGACGCAAGCCCAGTTATCTGTTTTTTGGAAAATATCTGCAATCTGTTTAAAGCTCAACTCTCCAAAGACCCGTAACATAAAAACTTCCTTATAAGGTTCAGCTAAATTATGCAACAGGAGATGTATTTGCATCGCATCATATTGCTTTGATATTTGTTCCTCAATGGTGTCTTGATTGTCTGGGAAATCAATATCATCAATATTTTCAACACGCTGTTGCTTTTTCAAGTAGGAGAAATAACAGTTTTTTGCAATTTGGCAAAGCCAGACACGGACATCTGTTTCACCACGAAAATTATCTATTGAACGCATTGCCCTAAAGAAAGTTTCGCTTGTGATTTCCTCCGCAATGCTTTCGTCTTTTGACAGCTTTTTGAGAAAAAGAAACACATCATTAAAGTATCTTATGTATATTTTCTCAAATTCTTCTTCAAAACCTGCCACTTTCTCACCTCCTTACCTATAAGACTTCGCACTTCAAAAAATCTTACAAGTTTTTCAAAATATTTTTATTTTTCTTTTTTCGTGCATCGTCTGGCTTGACAGTATTTTGTGGAATGAGCCACACACGATTTATATTTAAAGCTCCCTCAACACGGTTTTCCTTGCAAAGCCGTTGTACCCATCTTAGCGATACATTCCATTTTTCTGCGGCTTGCTGTGCTGTCATATATTCAAACATATTTAACCTCCTACTGTGTACTGTATATAGTGTAGCCGTTTGAACGAACTATATCAAGTGTGCAAATATGAATTTTCATTTCTCACTATAAGAGGTTATATTTCCTATCACAAGAGATTTCACATCGTTTAACTGGAAGCCACATCTCTGTAAAATATAAGGGTAAGATTTTCAGAGTATAGGTGGTGAGCTAATGGACGAAAGGAACAATCATTTTGACTTCGATTTTACGCCGATAGGACAGGCTATCAAGAAAGCCCGTGAAGCCAGAGGGATGACAAGGGAAGAGCTTTCTGGAATAATCGGGTATAGACAAGCTCAACGGCGTGTACTTCGTTATTCAATACCATGCCATAGGGGGCAGTAACTTCCTTAACCTCATATTTCCCAAGATACAGTTCCTTGGATTTTGCCGTACCGTCTGCACCTGTGGTAACGGTGTCAACCACTTCGCCCTTGGATGCTCGGAGAGTGCCGTCCAAAGTGTAAATATCCTCGGCGGCGGTAATCTCATAGACCGCACCCTCCAGACCTGCCACGGAAAAAATCGGCTGGTACAGCCCCTTTGTGCCAGAGACGGTGCTGAATACCTCGCCAGACTTCCCTACGGTGACAGTGCCTTTCTGTGCGGTGTTGGAGCGTACCACCTCGATGACGGTGATGCCGCTTTCTTCCTCGGAGTTCTCCTGCACCACGTCAAAATAGACTGGCTCGGAGTTTAGGACGTAACCGTAAGGAGCCTGCACTTCCACAAGGGAATAGCCCGTGCCGTATTCCAAGGTCTGGGGCGTGATGAGGTCGCCATCCGCTGTGGTGTAAAAGGTGTCGATGGTGGTCACTTCGGGATAGGTGAATGTCATGGTGACAAGCTCACCGTTGGGGTCGTAAATCTGGAAGCCCACGCCTGCGTAGGGGATGGTGTTTCCCGTCTCCGCATCTTTCTTCACCACCTTGATATAGCTCTCAAAGTTGGCGTTGTTGATGAGGTAGCGGTAGGTGTTTCCGTCCTTATTGATGAACACGTCAAAGGGCTTCATCAGCTCACGCCCCTCCCATCCAGAGGTCTGCTCCACGGTGTAGATGCCGTAAGGCATGTCCTTGGTCTGGGCGAAGCCGTTCTCATCGCAGGTTAAGATGTCACGCTCGGTTTCCTTTGCGGCTTCATAGCCGCCTGCGGATTTGAGGTAGACTTCAAAAACTGCTCCCGTTTCGGGTGTTTCAATCTGGGTCTCGCCGTTGTCGGTGTGCTTGATGATGGCGATGTTCCCCTTGATGACCTGCTCGTTTACATCGTTCTTGGCAGAATTGTATTCCACGGTGTAAAGCTCGGCTTCTGCGCCTACATGGTGGATTGTGCCGTCCAGAAGATAGCCCTCGGACGGGGAAATCTCACGGATGCTCCAGTCATTGCCGCAGACATAATACTTGGTGGTGAACTGCCCGTTTTCATCGGTGGTATAGCTGTCAATCAGTTCCTCGCCCTTATAGATGCCGTAGACCGCACCTGCAAGGGAAGCGTCCCCCTGCGGCGTTCCCGTCTCCACGTCCGTCTTTGTCACGGTGACGTTGAACTTCTTCAGCACGTTCACGAAGCTGCGGCTCGTGACCTTTTTCCACTCAATCGGGGCGGTCTGGGTCGCAGGCACGACGTATCGGATAGCGGTATCCACTTCCTCCAGTACATAGGGCGCATCACCGCTGATAAGCACGTTCTCAAACCTTGCTACACCGTCCGCATACAATATGTCATTGAATTGAAAATCTGGCATGGTAATGCATATCATCAACGCGGCGAACATCAGCTTGCTGAATATTTAGATTATTTTCATCTTCAAACAGGATATCTGCTGAGTTTTAATTTTAATCAAAAGAAAAATCCAGGTATCAAAGAAATACATCTGGATGACAGAACCATTATAGAAGCAGTTGTTTAAACTCCAGAAAGCATTCACATCATAATAGAGCTTTACACAACAGAAAAATCGCTGCAACCCGGTAAACATAAGGGATACAGCGATTTTTTCTTTTGCTAATCGTCAAAGACTGAACCACCATCAACATAAACCTCTTTGCCTCTAAAAGCAAAGCCTTTTTTAATTTCTTTTCTTCAAGCGCAGGATTTTCTCTGCCTGCTCTTGCGGCGGTACATCTCCATCATTTTCCAAAATCAAATCCGGGCTTTTCGGTTCTTCAATATCCACATGAATACCTGCCACTTCCTTCTGCTTTTCATTTGTAATACCGCTGTACAATCCTTTCTGATCTCTGGCACGTAAAGTTTCCATGGATACTTTTATATAAATTTCCTGATACCCCTTAATATTTTCACGGTTCCAATCCCGCACACTGTCAAACATGGAAATTGTGCAGCAAACAACGTTCATACCTTGTTCCTGAAGCATTTTACATAACCTCGCATAACACATCGCACATTTCCTGCGTTCTTCCCGCGAGTATCCGAAACAATCCCCAAATACGCTCCTTAATGTATCTCCATCCAAAAAAATCGTATTTGGATACTGTTTCTTTAACTGTTCATAAAATAATTTTCCTATGGTTGTTTTTCCTGCTCCAGATAGACCCGTAATCCAATAGACTGCTCCCATTTCTTATCCTCAAACTTTCAGCTTATGCTCAACCACTTTTAAATCATCACCATCATCAATTTCAAACCATCCGCGCTGAATATGAACTGCCCGCAGCTTATTTCCTTCATCAATCAAGCCCTGCAAAAGATCCGTCATATACATCTTTGCATAATTTCTATCTGTACGCCAGAGCTTCTTGCCTTGCACACTTCTTCTTTCTGCTTCTTCACTGATTTCCAATACCGCCTTTAACCCATCACCCCGAAAACGCATTAATCCGATATACTGCGACTGTACCTTGCTTAACTCCGTTGTTTTCTGTCCGATCTCCAACAAATAATGATCCTCATCATACATAAGCGTCTCAGCGTCATCCAATGGATTCTCACATCTTTCAGACCAATAATCATACCATCCATCATCTACAATCACAGACAATGGATCCTTCGCATCTAATATCTTCTGAAATACAGCAGTATTATAAATAATATCACCATAAGACACAATGATATCTTCTTCTGCTTTCATCAGCTCTTTCGCACACATCAAAGAACATACCATATTGGTTGTCTCATAGCTTTGATTTACAATGATATGCATTCCTGTACTTTCAAATCTACGAATTAATACATCACTGCGATAACCGGTCACAATCGTAATATCTTCTTCCCGTATACCACAAGAACGCATCGTGTCAAGCTGTCGTTCCAAAATGCTCTTTCCATTCACTTCCACCATACACTTAGGTTTATCATCTGTCAGCGGACGAAGTCTGGTTCCCTGACCAGCCGCCAATATAATTATTTTCACGATCTTTCCCTCTCTCCATACAATATAAAATCTTACACCTGAAAATATATAACTCTATGTTATTTATCAAAATCTTACTGTATCCCAATCTCCCTGCGCATATCTAACACTCAAACATTCCCGTATCAAAAAACTGTCGTATACGCTTAATATCAGAATCCACAAACGGTTCTTCACGTTCCGGGTGCCACATTGTTGCTAACAAATGCTTCTCTTTGCAGCAGGCAGCTTCCACAACACCGTCATCACTTTTTGCAAGCACTTCTAATGGCGGCGCTACATGCAAACATGCCTGATTATGAAAACTATTTACTTCCAGTCCGCCTATAACTCCGAAAATTTTATGATGCACAGCCACATGCCCTTTTACCTCTTCCAGATCGCATCCAAAATAATCAAGAATTACCTGCATCCCCCTACAAAACCCATATACAGGTATTTCCCGCTCCATCGCATACTCCAACAGCCTTTTTTCCATATTATCACGTTCAGGAGCATTACCTCCATATTTCACAAGGCTGTTTCCACCTGTCAGTATGATTCCTGCCGGTTTTATTTCTTCTGTCATCTGTATGGCAGTCTCACAGATATTCGGTACCGGAACCGGCAAATATCCGCACGCTTTGATAAAGCGTGGGATATTCTGATCTGCACAGTCTCTTCGTTCTCCATAACTTTCAATCATTTCTACTCTTTGTGTATATAGAATAACTTTCACTTATATTCTCCTGCCTAGAGCGTATTTGAAAAATGCTTTCCGTGAGATGTGCTTTACAGTTTGTGGAGAATTTATCCCAAATTTAGGAGGCATAGCGGGCTATGTTGACTAAATTTGGGATGAATTCTCCGCAAAGTGGGGAGTACAGATCGCGGGAATGATTTTTCAAACACGCTCTAGTAGCTATATGACTTTTATACTTAAATTTATTCTCATTTCCTTACTGACAGATTATTTACAGCTTTGCACTGTCCATGATCTGGAAAGATAAGGTACCTCAATCTCATCATAATCTTTTATAATATTTTCTATTTTAGTAAGAATTCTTTGAAAACCTTCTTCTCCTGCCTGCACTTGTATATCATTTACAGATTTCCATGTATTCATATATCTTTCTTTTGTCATCAGTTCCGTATGCGGCGCCTCTGCAAAAAGGATATTTTTGAAATATCCACCGCTCAGCAGCTTTTCCTTCATTTCTTCTGTTGTTATAGATTTTCCTGATGAAACACGTTTCATCTGCGGAACTTCAGAATAAACAGCATCTTCAATCTTTTTGTGCAGCTCACTGCTTTCAATATCTCGCGGATTCCAAATAGCTGTAAAAAATCCGCCCGGCACTAAAATCCGGTAAAACTCTTTCATTGCCTGACGATAATCTGTCCAATGAAAAGAAGAACCCATTAATGCCCAATTCACACAATTATCGCTAAGCCCTGTTACTTCTGCCGAACCAGCTGACCAGGTAAATACCCCTCCCCATGGATTTTTCGCTGCCTCATTACGCATTGCTTCATTTGGCTCAACCGCAAAACCATTCAGTCCAATTTCCGCCAGATTCTCCGTCAATTTTCCTGTTCCAGCGCCAATATCGGCAGCCTTACCTTCTCCGACACTATTGAACACATGATTTTTTAAACATTCCAATACTACTTTGGAATATCCCGGTCTGTTCACATAAAATTTCGCTAATTCTGTAAAATCTCCATGTTTCATCTTTTTTCTCCTCTACCTTAAAATCTTAATTGTTTTACTCTGTGCATCAATTTCCAAATACAAGGCATTCTTATATTGCTGAAACTGCTTCTCACCAACACCAACAGCTGCAGGAATTCCAAGCTCCCCTGCACGAATAGCCATGTGGGAATTTGCACCGCCATACATCGTAACAAAACCGCCTATCCCATGTGAAAAAATCCAGTCATATCCAGGATCCGCACTTGGTATTAAGACAATCTTTCCCTGCAAATCATACGATCCATGTAACGTTTCCAACAGACATACATCTCCACACACTTTACCGGATGTAATAAAATTTGGTTCTGAATCCGGATAATAAAATCTTATAGCATCCTCAGGATTAATAATTACCGGCGGAAGCGTAATCGTCTGTGTGATTTCAAAATTATGTTTTCCCTGCTGAATGGAATATAAAAACTCTGAACGAATATCTTTCGTTGATGCATACATCTCATAAATAGTACGTATATTAATAAATGCACACTCTTCCACAGGAATGCCTTCCCGCCGCCCAAGATTCTCAATCAGCTGAATCGCTTTACTTAGATTTCTCGTAAATACAAACTTCCCATATTCACGGCCTTCAATCACCGTTTTAATGAAATCCATTAACTCCAGTATATCATTTGTCAGCCCGTTTTCAAACAATTTCTTTTTCAATTCTGCCAGCTGTTTCAAAGAAAGCCGAAATTCTTTTGCATTCGTTTCCTGTTGTTCTCCATTCTCTTTCCATTCAAAATACAATTCCGGCGCTTCATCATACCGCAGAGAAGTAATATCATAAGTCCCCGGCCGCAGATGCCCATATTTTTTCAAAAATGCGCTTTTTGACAAATCCCGAAAATCCGCATTCATACCTGAACTGACTGTATTCACTTCATTCATAAATGATTCATAGTCAGATTCCGTCAAAATACCACAGGTTGTCAATGACTTGAGAATCTGCACAGCAATAAACGCGCCCCTGGCCAGCCCCGCAAATGGTAGCGTTCCATACCGTTTGCAGTCTTCCAACAACCAGTATATCTTTTCGATATCCTCCATGCTGCTTTCCATAATTTCATCATACCGCTTATTTAACAGCTGAATTTTTTCATAGTCTTTCCGCCACAAACCATTTTTATGATCTATAATGTGATTGGTAACGTTCCGAAGTGCATCTAATATTTTCTTTATTTCTTCTTCCATAAAACCATAATCTTTTAAAACCTGAATTCGTTCTGGCAGATCAAGTGTGTAACAGGAAAACAGTATCTCAAATTCAGCTTTGTCATGTTTCTGCGGATTTTCAACCAATCGGTTAATATAATAATTCACCAGCTTTTCACTGAGCTCTTCTTCCAATTCTGCTGGAACAAAAGAATTAAAGCTGACACGAACATCAATATATGGCAATCCTGCAAAATCTACCATTAACGGAAAACTTCTTAGATTACGATACCCATAATTATCTCTTTGATATGCCCAAACACTGTCTGTAATAATTTCTCTGTATAAAGATAACGCCAGTGGTTTGGGACGTATTCCGATCATCTCTGCCGGATTCCAGTCTGTCATAACACTGTAGATTGCTTTTTTTCCGCATAAAAATGGTTTTGATGTCTGTTCACGACGTATCCTTTCTTCTATACGTTCCAGTTCTGTTTTCTGCTTCTTAAGCTCTGCCGGCCGCCCATTTAAACATAGTGTCCGCACCTGCAAAATATAAAGCTGTCCATCTTCGGTAAACGCAAACTCCACATCAAGATTCTCCTGTTCGAAAAACTCCTCCAATTCCGTTAATGCATTGCATAACTTTTGCATTTCGTCTGCTGAATTTTCAAAATTCATTCCTTTAAATTGATAAAACAGTACATTGTCCGTACCACTCCCAGATGTAACCGCACTTGTAGACCCAGTATTATTATAATTTATTACATAATAATTTCCTAATGTATTGGGGTCAATGGTAAATGCTACTCCGCAAGATTTTACATGTTGAAGCATTGGCTGAACAAGTACCTGATCGAGTAAGCACACATGAAATTGATTTTCTGTGTCTATATTATAAGATGCAATAACCTGTTCCACTGCATGTATAAAATTTTCTTTTCCAGTTACATTTAATACTGACTCATACATTCCGGCAAAAGATTGTGTCGCGGTATCTTCCATCTGTGAACTGCTGCGAACTACAACTGCATCTTTCCATGTAAGTTTTTCATAATTTTCAAGAACCTGTTGCTTCTTTTCATTCCAATCATTTACTGTAAAACACAGTTGTGGAAGCACTTCTGCATTTTTTAGCCGTTGGTACAGCTTTTGTAATGTCTCTGCTTTCGTTCCTAATTTCTCCATAATGAACTATTCTCCAATTCCAAACGCTTGTTTCGTTTCTGTTGTAAATAATAATTCCTGATCTACTAATGAAATCTTTTGTTTTCCGAATTTGCTTACAAGCTCTTGATATAACAACTTCTTTGGTTCCGCATAAGTAATTGCCAGCACTATCTGATCCACAACATCTATCTGTATTTCTTCCGGTGAAACAACGTCTAGTCCCATCTTACGAAATTCCGCATAATTTCTATCTACCCATAATACAACATTACAAAACTGGCTCCTCTTTAAATATTGATACAATCTCTGTCCATAAGTGCCGGCCCCATACAATATAATACGCATATTCTTTTTAACCTTAGGAAAAGGAAACAGCCACGAAAGTTCAGAATATCCGTGATACAGTCCATCTGACCTTGGTATCATCAGAAACAACACATACATCTCCCACTGCTGCCGGCAATCAAATATATTTTGATAACGTTCAAACTGTTCCATTCCTGTTCTGTATAATATACGAAATTGTTCCCGTTCCCGCTCATAATCATCGATCTGTTTTACCATGGAATTCGTCGTCTGCCTATAATGATACAGACATTCATGCAGCACATAAATACTCTCAACATTCAGCAAACATGGATAGGTACATACTGCATCTTCACCCATTCGAATGCGTTCATCTACTTTCATTTGAAACTTTTCAAGACATTCCCGTTTAAATAATTTATCCCATACTCCCGGAAAAATGCCCCATCTAAAAAAAACTTCATTAACAATCATTCTGGGATAAATACTTTCGATCATTTGCTCTTTATTGTATTTTCCCTGCTCTGCTCCGTGATAAACAGGTTTCGCATATGCTCCTGTATCTTCATATCTCCCACACATAGACACATCTGAATCTGACTCTAAAAGACATTTTAGCAACTTCTCATACATTGTATGTTCTATCCAGTCATCACCATCTACATAAGCAATATATCGTCCATGAGAAGCTGCAAGCCCCGCCTTTCTAGCACTGACAAGCCCCCCATTTTCTTTATGAATCACTACAATTCTTGCATCTTTCTGAAGATAAGAATCACAGATTTTTTCACTGCCATCATCTGAACCGTCGTCAACTAAAATAATTTCCAAATCCTTATAAGTCTGGCGACATATACTTTCAATACATTTATTCAAATATTGGGATACATTATAAATCGGTACGATTACACTAATCATAGTACAAACTATTTCCCTTCATTTTATCTGTTGCCACATATGTATATTATATTGCATACAAAACCGTTTCTTCACTCGATAAAGAATAATGACGTAAGTAAAACGTATAATCTGCCTGCATGGATAATATTAACTGCGGCAACTCCCAAATATCTTCTATTTTATGATAAACAGAAATAGCCAGTTTCGGTTTATATTTCTGAATCAATCTCTTAGCCCCTGTTAATGCTTCATACTCTGCTCCCTCAATATCCATTTTTATAAATGTAACCTCATGATTCATCACTGAATCTAAACTTGTCACCGGTATATGCACAGCTCCATCCTCTGCCAGTCGAGAACCTTCATTTGAATCAGCGCTAAACTTCAATACTTTATTGCTGCTCCATAGTCCTTTTTGTATCAGTTGATAGGAAACCCCATCTTTTCCTATTTGTTCTAATATTCTTTCACAGTTTTTCACATTGTCTTTGTCCGGTTCAAATGCATATATCATTTTTTTAGCAGAATCCGCCCATTTTGCAAACATCAGAGAATTTTCTCCGTCATAACATCCGCCATCAACAAATACTTCATATTTTTTTCTTTTATCATCCAAAAAAGGCAAATCAAAATATTGCAGATTATGATACACTTCCAACATCATCCCTGTCACATCAACAATAGTATCTTCCCGGACTCCGGCTTCCTTCAAATTTTGGATAAATTCTTCATGAAAACTCGTACTTGCTATATAGACAGTTGCATCTTTTTCACGCTCTGAAAAATCTTTCACACTCAAAATCGGAAGACCTCTGTAACTACCTGCCACATAATTATCAATTATTCCGGAAATACCAAACTCCCAGAACAAATCCACAATAATCTTTCCCCATTGCCCCGCACTGACTATATATTTTTTTCTCTTATCATTTTCAAATTTGTTGCTTACATTTTTATATAACTCAGTATCTTTAATAATGTCTGTCATATATTTTCGGTCACCTGTCATACTAAATAACAACCGGTTTACATAGATTTTTTTAGATTCTTCATCTCCCAGATGGCTATAAATATCACGTATAATCTGCTGCATTCATTCATATCCTCTTTGCTTAAGTCAACACACTCCTGCTAACCAATCCGTTTTTGTATCATTTCATAATTATGGATAATCTTCTCTTTTCGCTTTCTCTGCTCCTCATCATACCAGGTTGCCGCATATTGATGAATCGAAAAGGTATCCGCTGTCGGTATGCCAAATCCAAACTCATTTACCGGAGAAAAAAATAATGACGAAAGCACAAGATAGTGCTCTGTCTGTTGGATTTGGCCATTTTTCTCAAGTCCCCACTTTTCTAATATTTCCGTCTGATAGATCGGTGACGGTATCATGTTTAAACTTCCATCCGATTGGATAAACTCCAGCTTTTCATATTGATTCAACATATCCTGAATAACCGGATGATTTGGTACTGCACCAAATCCCTGTCCAAAATTCACGCTGCTGGAATTTTCAAATCCGCAAAAAAATCCATACTGAAGAAGAACATCAAATGGTTTTAATATTTGAACATCGGTATCCAGATAGATTCCGCCATATGTATTGATAATATCCAGTCTGGCATAGTCAGGTACAAATCCCCACTTATTGTATTGATAAGCCTGATACATATAGTCATTTTTAGACACATCATAATTTTTCTCATTCCACTCTATAATTTCGTAGTCAGGACAATATCTACGCCATGTTTCTATATTTTCTTTAAAATATTCCGGCATTTTTTGACTTCCAAACCAACAATAATGTATTTTTTTGGGAATGACCAAAGGCTCATTTTGTTTCCAGTCAAATATTTCACCATCTTCTTTTAATAATTCATATACATATACCCTCAGATCATTACAAACAGGCAATGCATCTAACTGTTGAATCATTTCATCAGCGAATCCCATAGATGTAATCACGCACACTGCCTTATGGCATTCCTCATCTAACTCATTCATAGCACGCACCGGTATCTTTATAGAATCGATATCAAGTACTTGTCCGCTTTTAAAATTATCAACAACATACAAAATCTGATCTGCAAGATGAAAACGTTCACATAACTCGTAAAGTTTTTGTCCGGCACAAAAACATATAAGCTTCGTATTCTCTATCATCTGCAAAAAATCTTTCACTGTACAATTTTGTAGGTTAATCACACTTTTTCCTTCCTAGCTAAAGTATTTTCTTTGAAACAATCCGGTAACCGGAATAATATTCATATCCCCATATTTTTTTATCATTGCAAAACGTATGGAGCGATAATCATAACAAGGCGTAACTATAACAGGTATATTAGAATATTTCTCCCCTTTAAATTCGTCATATGGAACAACGCGAATCCCATTGCAAAATTTTGTTTTTGGATCTGCATCCACAAAGAAAAGTACTTCACATAATTCGCCAACTTTTTTATAGAATCTTTTTCCAATTCTCCCTGCCCCATATATAATAATTTTTTCTTCTATACATGACTTTAACTTATTTGCATCCAGTCTGTCAATGTATTCCATAAACTCATATCTGTATGCCGGCAATTCTAATCTTTGATTTTCCTGTTTTAGATCAAACACCATATTCTTATTTCTAACATTTTCATCAAAATTAGATATTATAAAATTTTGCAGCTCCAACGATGAATCAAAATAACTTCTGATTTCTTTTCTGGTAAAGCCACTATATGGGAAATCAGCCGCATAAAATGGATGTCCCCAGTTACATGTATGATAAGTTGATTCACTGTTAACTACATATATGATTTCATTTTCATGATTATATTTCTTAATAATTTCATTTATATAATCCAGGTTATCTTTCACATATATTAACTCATCATCATCTTTAACAATTCGAATAAAACATGTTTTATTCCTGATTTGTTTCTGAAACAACTCCACTCTACGCATATATTTCTTATAAATATTTTCATAATCGTTTTCAAAAACCGTGTCTATATCATGAAGATAATCAATACCATTTTTGATATCTCTGAACGAGTAGCCATCATCAGATACTTTTAAACGATTCTTATCTAAAAAACCTTCGAAATCATTTTTAACATAATTTAATACCCCATCAAGATCACTGATACACCAATCAAATGGTCCTGATGTACTTCTAATTCCTATTTTTGCCATTGATGCTGCTGTACCGCAGGAACACCCAAGTGAAATAAAATTTTCAAACATGCTTAGCCTTCCCATATTTTCTTCATTAAAAACAAATTTCACGAATTAACACACCATTCCAGACAATCTTATCCAAGGAAATACCCATCTCTATAAATATTTTCACTATTTCTTGGACTATTCCCGCACTGCGCACTGCTACTATAATATAATCAAATCTCTGTCCTGCTATCCGTTCTGGTGATGCAATTCGTTTATCTTTCAAGTTTAGTTTCTTATAATTTTTATCTGCCCACAATACTACATTACAAAAATGATATTGTTCGTTCTGCATATAAAATTTATGCCCGGTTTCACCTGCCCCATACAATACCACATTGTCTCCCTTTTTAATTTTCCAAAAAGGAAAAATATCCTCTTCTATTTCCTTATAATCAGAGAAACCCTGTTGTTTTAGCTGTATAGCATTCATATAAAAATGTTCTAGCTGACGATGCAATATATTCCAATATGGACTATTCTCAAAATTTTCCTTTAGATACTTGTATAGAAAAAATAATTTATCAAAAAAAGTGTCTTCTAAAAAATATGACGAAACAGCTCCATTTTGGCGCTGTCTATGATAATAATAACATTTATGCATAACTACTGCAGAAGCAGCATTTAATATAAAAGGAAATATAACTGCAGTATCTTCCCCAAAATATATGTCTAAATTTCCTGCATTCCTCATATATGAAATAAATAAATTTTTCTTGAATATTTTTGTGCAAAGGCTGGGATCCAATTCCCATGTGTTTCTTTTATTGCTCCACAGCATATAAGGTATGATATCTTTTTCTATTGCATTCCTATGATAATACCCTTCTTTCAGCATCGGCAAATCTTCTTTTATTTTTGCATCTGAGTAATAGCGATAGATCCCAGCAATGATAATATCACTGTCACCCATGCATTCCATCATTTGCTCATATGTGTGCGGCTCAATCCAATCATCTCCATCCACAAATGTTATACAGCTGCCGCTTGCTTTCTCTGTTCCGTTTAGTCTTGCTTTTATCAGACCTTCATTTTTTTTGTGAGTGACTAATACTCTGCTATCCTTCACTGCATAATCATCACATATTCTGCCCGATGCATCCTCTGATCCATCATCTACCAAAATTACTTCTATATTTTTATATGTTTGCTGCAAAATACTGTCAATACACTGATGCAAATATTTTTCAGAATTATAGACAGGAACCACGACACTTAATTTTTCACACATTCCTTCACCTGCTCTGCTGCTGCTATTGGATGCAACTTTGCTTCCGCACCGTTACAATGCCTGCACATTTCCAAATATCCTTTTTCAGAATATCCCAGCTCAAATTCCATCAAAATTTTCTTATAATCTCCCTGAAGCTGCTCCAAATCCAGAAAATCATCTTGTCCAACATGCAGCCCCATATTCTCAGAAACACTCCTTGCCATTACACAATAATAATATTTACTTCCCCGAATTTCTCTGCAAGACGTCTGACATTGATTAAATACTTTCTGCAATCCCATATCATCTGCATCTCTGATTACAGATTCAAACCCATAATCCATCCAGCTCTCCTCTGCATCTCCAAGTACATACGATATATTATTTTCCGCTAAAAGAGCAGTTAGAGTTTGATATTTCTTTGTCAAATACGGCAGCTGCTTTGAATAGTTAGACACTCTAAACAACACTTGATATTCTTTGCATACTTTGAGCAGCTCATAATCAGGAAGAATCGTTCCATTTGTTGTAATACAAAAATTAATCATTTTCTCCCGATAATGTTTTCCGATATAAGCAACTGCTTCAGGTAATTTCTGATACAATAATGGTTCTCCACCAATCAATACAAATTCCCGGCACAGATCCACTTTGGAGAAAAAAACATCCGCACTATGAAATACCTCTTCTATCGTCAAATCGTCTGCATTTTTTTCTATATAACTGCATGCATGCGCACATTTTCTGCATCGTAAACTGCATCTTTCGGTTACTGAAATCTGTGCAAGCTCAACATAAGAAAGATTATAATAATACGCCATTAGAATCGGTAATGTCCTTTTCAAAAAATCATCCCAGACAAAATAATTTTTTTCAATCACAATTCCTTTGTCTGTCAGTTGTTGAGCAATTTCAGACACATACTTTTTATCTACCGCAATTACAATAAAACCTTTCTGTTCTAATGTCATATACTGATCTAAAGACATCACTTTCCTGCCATCTGCACCCGATCGCTGCTTTTGGGTACTGTTATCAATAAATCCGGCAAAACAATTCAAACGTTCTAATACACGTCTGACCTCATTCCCCAAATAACCTGCACCAAAAATAAATATCTTTTCTCCATTTTTCTGAAAAGCCTTTATATATTCTTCTGCTCTTCGATCAAATTCATGACCTCTGTTTTGCCATTTCATTTATCATACCTGCACTTTCTGCCGCACTCGCTTAATAAATATCCCAAACCGGAACATGTTCTATCCTGTTCCAAATGAGCTTTTCCTGGTCAATCTGATATACATCCACAAGCTCATCCTTAATCTTCTGCGCAAGATTTTCACTTTGCACAGAAATTAGTATGACATCCCAATCTTTCTGCATGAAAGCATCTGGTGTACTAATCGGATAGGCACACTCTTCCGCTTTTTTTTCCGCACACTTATCTACCCATAAAACCATATTTTGTTCTTTACCCATTTCGCACACTTTACGAAAAAGAGCCTGTCCGCACGCTCCTGCAGCATAAAGAACAAAACGCATATCAAACAGTTCCTCGGAAAATGAAAAATGCCATTCATCCAGAGCAACAACATCAAAATGGTATAACGTCAATAAATTATGTCTTTCCAGATGCATCAAATATTTTTTTAATTGGCGCATTAATACAAATGAACATTCTGATTTTAAAAAGGCTTCTCGTAAACCATAATATAACAAATAATTATTATATGGAAGCCGTTCATCCGGCGCAGAAGCCATAGATTCCATTCGGATGTTATAATGATAAAATGCTTTATGCAAAATAAAAACACTATCAGATAACAAACAGTATGGATAACATGCCAGCGCATCTTCTCCATAAAACACGTCTTCATTTATATTCGTATATATTTGTTCCAGAAGTTCTTTCTTATAAATTTTATTTACTAATGTACAATAGAGTCCAAAATTATGATATTTTTTAGAATACAACATGGTTGGATAAATCGTATTTTCAAGATTTTGATAAATCCCCTCCTCATAGTGATCCAGAACAATTACGCTCTTCTTTTCATCCTGTTCAAAATCCCGAATAATACCGGAAGATACCAAATCACATTCCGTTTCTTTCATATACTTTATTAGTTCTTGGTACATATCAGGTTCAATCCAATCATCACTGTCCACAAAGCCAATAAATCTGCCTGCGGCAGCTGTCAGTCCGGTTTTCCTCGCCCGAATTAAGCCCCCGTTTGGCTTTGAGATGACTCGAACCCGTTTATCTTTTTGCTCATATTTTCTGCAAATATCCAAACTACGGTCTGACGAACCATCATCAACTAAAATAACTTCGAAATTTTCAAACGTTTGATTTAGAATACTTTCTACACATTTTTCTAAATACAATTCAGAATTGAAAATTGGCACAATCACTGAAAGTTCTGGTTTTCCTTTTCTATTCATAATTTATCCCATATTACCTTCCAATATCCCATACCAGCTTCTGCGCCGGTATTCCCAGTTCAGTCAAATCATCCATAATATCCATGGCCATTTCAATTTCTGCAACTCCGATTATCAGAGTGTCAAAATCAATATTCAAAAGCTGCTCTGGAGATATAACTTTATACTCAGTTGTTAAAATTTTTTGATAATTTTTATCTGCCCATGCACAAAGATAATAATCATCACTTCTCTGAAGCTGCCTAAAATAACTCCTTCCAACATCTCCTGCACCATAAAGCCCAACTTGACTGTGTTTTTCAAGATATCCATATGGCAGCAGCCATTTCTCAACGCTATCACTTTCCGTGTTGATAGTCTGTTTGTCTAATGTCTGCTGCATGGCAGCAAATGGTTTCAATATCCGATTCTTGATTCTGCATCTTTCTTCCAGCCAATCCCACTGTATAATTTCATTCGCCTGTCTTAATCTCTGAAAAAGAACTGCATTATTTTCCAATACAAAATCCTGCAATTGTCTGTTGCAAAACTCCAGCAACCGATAATAGGTCAGTCTATGTAATTTCTTTAATTCTTTCTGTGCTGAAAATTGCAGGTTATCGCAAATCCCCTGCATAAATCCATCCAACATATTTTCATCATATTCACATTTTCCTATTCCTATACGGTAGCAATAGAATGGTACATCAATAAGAAAAAACTCTTTTGCTGCTGTCATCGCCTTTACAAAAAAAGGTGGATCCTCAAATCGTTTATATTCAGGGAATGTAATATTATGTTGCAAAAGAAAATTCCTTTCATAAATATAGTTCGTAAACAAATAGTCATACTGAAACTCTGCATACTTAATTTTTTTTTCTTTCTCAACATTCATATGAAAATCACCTGAAACATTTAACATTTCTAATTTTCCATTGTTATCTGTATAAAACTGTCCACCACAAATCATTACTTGATGCTTGATAGCACTTTCATATAATTTATCTAAAGACGTTTGATCCATGAAATAATCATCTGAATCTAAGAAACAAATATATCTGCCTTTGGCATGTTTTAAAGCTAAATTTCTGGCTGCTCCGGCTCCTTGATTGGGTTGCATATAAATCTGAATACGCTCATCTTTTTGCTCCAACGATCTCAATATATTTAATGATTGATCCGTAGAACCATCATCTATACAAATTATTTCCAATTCATGCATTATTTGCTTCTGTACACTATCAATACAATTTTCCAAATATTCTTGCGCATTGTATATAGGTATTACTACAGATATTTTTACTTTATTTGTCATTGTTTCCTTGACCACTCCCATTACCGCATAGAACTTAAGACATAAGTTCTCTTAGTAATTGCATCCATTTTTTTTCGATATTCTTTTCCTCATATTGAGTTGCTAAACGTTTGCAGCTGTTAGAAATTTCTTTTCTCTTCTCTTCATTCTTAATCAACTCTATAATGGCTTCCCCCATCTGCTTTTCTTCTTTCGTCGTTTTTAAAGTTTTGCTCTCAGTTAATTTGGGCGAAATAATTCCTCCATCAACATAGTACCACATATTACTTTTTAAAACTTTTCTTTGGGATATTAGCTCTTGAATTCCACCTTCGCAATCGCCAACAACAATAGGTACTCCAACATAAAGTGCTTCTTGCACTACACATGGAAATGCTTCTGCTGCCGAACTTAATACTAAAACTTTTGCTATTCTTAAGTAATTTGCCACATTTTTTTTAAAGCCGGTAAATACAACATTTTTTTCAATTTGCAATTTTCGAGCTAAAGAAATCAAATACTGTTTAAGATTACCTTCACCTACAACTATTAAAACTGCATCCGGATATCTTTTTAATACTACCTGAAACGCATGTAATATATGCCATTGCTGCTTATCATTCTCCAATCTTCCGATTGTTACAACAATATTATCTGTATCAAATGAAAATAAATCTTCCTGTACTTGATGCAAACGTTCTTTATCTATTGCATTTGGTATCACTTTAATATTCTTTGCATCCATATGCATATTATGAACTAGATCCCATTTACAATATTTTGATACCGTTATAATTTTATCAGCCATTTTGTATAAATATTTATAAAAAAACTTATTATAATAAAAATATCCTAAATGTTCTGCTGACTTCGATGTTACTTCATGAACAGTTAATATTTTTTTATCTTTACACCCTGACAGAATATTTAATATATGATTGTACGGATGAAAACTTATTGAAATATCAATCTTATATTTTTGCTTTATTTTCTTTAGTGAATAAGCTTGATCCATTACGGTAACCATATTTAAAACATGAGCTTTCGTTTCCGGCTCCCACATTTTATAGGGAACCATCTTAATTTTTCCAATATGACTAAAACTTTTTTCTTTATCGTAAGTGTTCAGGAAAAAATACACTTCATATCCATTTTTAGCAAACATTCTACTCATACAGCAAGCAACATTTTCGATACCTCCATAATTAAGATCCGGTAAAATCATTGCTAATCTAAGCACATTATTTTTCATAATATACACCTGTTTTTACATTTTCAATGTTACTATTTACTCTACAAAGCTACTATACTCATTTGATTGTTTCATTCTCATAATGCCACGAAATAGATAAAATTCCAGTATATAATATATAAACCACTGATAACTGCGTCTCTGAATACAAAACAATTTGTAAAACTCATAATAAATTAAGTTGTCATTCCCCTTTAAATGGCACAGAGCAGCATAATGATATATAATATTTTTTAATTGAACAAAATCCGGCAAACTATTCAAGCGTCCCCAAACAGCATTGTACAATATTTTCTTTTCTTTTTGAGTCAATCCCTGTATTTTTTGAATATAATGCTCTTTTGCACTATTAACTTCTCTTGCAATCTTCTGCTGTGAAAGAACACTCGTTTTCTGTTTTCTATGGATACGATATTGAACCAATTCTTTATCAATTACATAAATCGAACTAATCTGTCCCACACTCAGAATTAAATGGTAATCATGGCAATAACTATATGTTTCGTATTCAATTTTTTTCTCCTGTAATTCCTTTTTCCGATACATAACAGATGAATGTGCGATGGTATTTCCAAATAATAATGAAAACTTTAACTGTCTTGAGTTTTGTATCGGAAGATATCTTACTTTCTCTATTCTTCCATCTATTAAGTGTTTTATTTTTGTTGCACATAAAAGAACTTCCGGCCTTGTATCCAACACTTTGACCTGCATTTTGATACGATCTGGTTCTGCAATATCATCACTATCTAAAACTGCTATATATTTTCCCCTTGCTTCCTTAACACCTCTCCGCATAGAATATAATGTGCCTGAATTATGTTCGTTCTTTAGAACACGAATACGTGGATCCTGATAAGATTGTATTTTTTTTAGTGTTCCGTCTGTAGAAGCATCTTCTATAATTAATAACTCAAACTCACGAAAGGTTTGATCCAATATACTCTCAATTGCAGCACCAATAAACTTTTCACTATTATAAGCTGCCATAATGATAGATACTAGTGGTTTCATAATTTCTCCTCAATATATGATTGTCGAATAGCATAAATATTTCCCATATTTTTATCTTTTGGAAATGAAAAATATGCAAATCCGCAATCCTCCAAATAAAAACGTATTTCTTTATCTCCATTATAATGCCATTCCATCATCACCATTGATATTTTTTTAAGAAGATTTTCCTCCCTTAAACGCCTTAATATTTCGTATTCGGCTCCTTCACAATCTAATTTTAAAATAAATCTACCTTTTGGATTTTGTTGAAATATATCAGCAAAAATTTCTGCAGCATCTAATATTTGAACCTGCATCTTTCTCTCATCTTTTCGATAAAGTTCCCATTCTTTATACATATTTTGAGCACGTTTATTTAACTCTTCATCTGTACTAAGTCCACAGGTCATACTCGAATTATATAATATTTCTTTCGCCGCTTTTTCCGCACCTAAACCAGCATTTATTGCAACAATTTTATTTTCAACTGCTTTATTTTTTTTAATATTATATAATGCTGTTTTATATGTTGGCTCAAATGGTTCAAAAGAATAAACCTTTTCAACGTTTTTCTTTCTGGCTAAATATATAGAAGCAGCACCAACATTCATACCCACATCTATAACAACCGCTTTTCCTTGCATCCAACACTCATAATCCTGTTTATGAAACACATCCCGTATTCCATAAAATTCATCATACGTATAAAAAGCTAACTCTATCCCTCCAGTTCTATAGCACAACTTGTTATTCTCATCAATAAAAAATGAATCCTCTTCTGTCATATATGCTTCTTCCCAAAAAGGATATGATTTCAAATTTTGTCCTATAATAATTTTTTCTCTGCTTACACCCACATCCAACAAATTATATACCATTTCTATAAAATTGAGTTCTGTTCCCATAACATAAATTGCATCATAATTAATACCTCCAATTTGATTTGGACGATATGTGCATATCCCATTTGAGCATTCCATATTATAATTATCTATAAATCCTATAATTTGTCCTGAAATAGTCTTTCTCTTTGCCTCAAAGTATCTTCCTTTACCAAATACTAATACTCTCTTTTCATTACTCATAAATAATATCCTCTATTGATACAATTGGACAATTTACCTTATTACAAAGCATATCTTCTATCTCATTAAAATAATAGAACGCTGTAACAATTACCGCATCTACTTCTGGAATATCCTCTTCTGGTTTTAACAACGGAATATCTGCATACCGCAATTCCGCATTTTTGTCAATTGCACACACTACCTCAATACTACTATCATTTAACTCTGAAAGCAAACTTTCACCTAAATAATGCATTCCATAAATAGCTATTTTTTTATAGCCCATTTCTTCAAAATAATCAACCAAGGATTCTCCCTTTTGTTTTCTCTGCATCCAATGTGTATATGCTTTTAAAATTGCATCATTCTTTCGATTTGCCGCTTCTTCCGAATTAAGTTTTTTTCTCTCACGTCGATATACATTCACTGCACTTCCAAAAGCACCTACCACTCCTCCTGAAATTACTCCTAAAGCTGTTGCTGTTATTTTTTTCATTATTTTTTTCTCCAATCTAATTTATTCTATAAAGCGTTTTATTACACAACATTAATAGCTTATCATTTGATTTACACTATCATATATTTGCCTGCCAATGTTTTCATTTTGAATCATTTTCTCTTCAAGGTTATCCTGAACCATTGTACAAAAACTTCCTAAAGATGCAAATACACTTTCACTAATATAATTATCTCTGTTTAATAATTTAATAAAAAAGCTATTTTTTAATTCCTTATCAATTCCAAAATCATACTTGCTAACCGAAATGTTATCATCAACTAAATAAAAAACTCCTTTCTCCTGAGCCTGTACCAAAACATGATATCCGTCAAATATTTTTGCATATATGATTGGTTTTTTTATGAGTAATGACTGAGACATAACCTGAGTTTTCAAATCAAATTCCCATACTCCACCGTTCACCTTATAATAATACAAATAATTATGATAATAGGTGCAGGCAATATATACTCCTTCTACGTCTTCTATATTTTTCAACGTGCAAGCAGATATTTTTTCTGTGTATTCCCCATCTTTATCCATTATTACAATATCACCATCTGCTGAACATATATATAATTTTTCTCCAATCAGATTTACATTTCGATACCATGTTTTTATATATGGAACTTTTTTAAACTGAATTTCCAAACTATCCAATTGTACAACTCCTAAACATGATTTATCATTAGAAGTTTGTTTATTAATACCTACGTATAAAATATTTTCTTGATCCCAAATACCAGAAACAATTGCTACGCATCCATCTGTTTCATTTATATAATCTTCATATTGTAAACACCAATTGCTACTCTTTTTTATTTCTAATGTATCCATATCTATTTTAAGAAAAAATGGAAATCCTGCAGGGATAAAAACAACACTTGTACCGACAACAAAACCATCCATAAATTTCATATTTTCTCTAAATTTAAAATCTGTTTCAGGTAAATTTATCATGAGAAAATCTAATTTTTCAACAGAAAAAATGGCTACCTTGTTTGCCGAAAAAGGAATCAATACTAACTTTTCTTTATATTTAACAATTGTACTATAAGTTCCCTCACACTGTGGAATCTCTTTCAAAAAATCTATTAAACGTTTATCTAAATCATATCTACATAATATAGGAGCTTCTTCTGGAACAAACCACACATAACTCTTATCCAAAAGAAAACATCTCATTCTGATTTTAAGAATATCAGTCATTTTTTCATCCATGCTGAACACTCCAAATTTCACATCAAATTAATATAATATTCTCTTTAAAACTCACTAATCAATGCTGCACCAATTCCTTATTTAATGGCAATATCGCTTCACCCATTGTGCCATAAATACAATTATAGCACATATTATTACCTATTTTATTGGCAATATGTTCTCTTCTAAGTTGAACAAATAAGTCACTATACCATGCATCTTTTATATGTATTTTTTTCAAATCAGCCACCGCAAGTAAATCATCTATATCTAAACAACAAGCATTCAAATAACCCTGATATGTTACATGTAACCGATTAAACAACATACTACATGGTACTTTTCCTATTCTAGCATGTCTATCTAATAATTGATCGACAATTTCTGGCATGTTGCCACATTGCTCTTTTGCACTATTTATTTCAACATCATCTAATTTATTACCAACAATATCCATAAAATGATCTACTTCTTCTTCACTAATCTTTAGTTTCATAAACGAAGCAAATATTCCTAAATCCATTCCATCTTTTTTTAACTCAACTAAATCCAATAAATTTTTAATCACAATATCGTAATCATCTCGTCCATGCACTATTTTATATGTACTTCGTTTCCCGGCATCAACTGAAAATTTAATAGATGAAAGGCCTAATTTCCATAAATTATATACACGTTCTTTATCAGCCAACGCTCCATTTGTAGTGATATATATATATTCAAAACCTATTTTTTTACATTCCCGAACAAAAAATTCCAAGTCACTACTTAAAAAAGGCTCTCCTACACGATAAAAACCTATTTCTCGCGTACCACACTCGTACGCTTCTCGAATAATCTTTAACATATTCTCTCTATTACAGAATCCTTTCGGTCTCTTCATATGCTTATAAGCGCAAAAAAGACATTGATGATTACATGAGTTTGTCAATTCCACAAGCATATTTTGCGGAAACGGTGGCATTTCATTATAAACAACTGCTCTTTCTGGTCTTATTTTATTATTATTCATCGTATTTTTCCCTCCACTTTTTTATAAACAAGTGACATCATATTCCCCCAAAAAGCCGGTGCCTTAAAATTGATTTCTTTTCCATTTTTTTTCAATTCTAATGCTGCCATCACTTTTTGAATATCACTATATACATTTGCATATGGAGTATTTTCGTAAAAATATTTTTCTCCTACTAGACACATATCTTTGTTTTGAAATAGTCTATTTAGAATGGCAGGTGAAAAACCTTTCCCTGCAACCGCACATACTGGTAAATTATAATATTCTCGAAAAAGAGTATGCGCAAATGAATCTACATTTGGAGTGCTTGTTATGTAAAGCAAACCATCTGAACTTAACAGTTCAATTACTTTATCAAAATATTGTTTAGGATTATCAATATATTGTATAACGCCTCTTAATATAATTAAATCAAATTTTTTATCAATTTTTATATTTGGAAGTTCTCCCTCATACACAAAATATTTCTGTCGTGCCTTAAAAAGTGCATCTTTTCCTATTTCAACTCCGTAACAATTGTTATTTTTAGCAAAAAAATCTAAAAAACTTCCATCAGCACATCCAATATCCAAAATATCATTATTTTCTTTCTTGAGCAAAAAATTGTTTATAAAATTATACTCCAGCTCATACATTTTTTTTCTCTTATCTACATCCTCCTGTACGGCTTGATGTACATTTGTTGAATAACTTTCCCAAAATTTCTTCTTACCCGATTCACTTAAAATTTCTTTTGCATACACAAAGCCGCAGTTTTGACATTGAACAACAGAAACTTTCTTTTTAAAAGTATTTGATGCCGCCGCATCTGACCCCCATGCATCTGAAATATAAAACAACCTGTTCTTTTTGCAACCGCAAATATCGCACTTATCAATAAATTTAAAATCTTGATCCGAATACATAATTTACTCCTCTAATACTTGTCTATATTTCTCACAAAATAATCGCGTTTACCTTAAATACATCAACGTATATGGTTTTTCCATTTTTCCTTGAACTTATTTATATCTTCATTACTATAAAATTTTTTGATATATTCGCTTTCATAGCAGCTATGGTAATATTCTTTCGACATTTTAAATTTACCTAAAAAGTTTTGATATTGTTTTGCATAGTACTTTTTGGATCCATCATTCACTTTTTCAATTTCAATTTCATTCACCTGTAAAAACTCTTCAAGTTCTACACGTAAATTTTCTAATTTTTCTATTTGATAAATAAAGACCTGTTTACCATTCTGTACCCCAACTCCATACCCTTTCTCTTTATTAAACTCAATTTTAAATACATCTATTCCTAAAACATTCTTTATTGATCCATAGAAAAAGTTTTGTATAAAATGTTCCCTTACTTCACTCCTATGATCTATCTCATACTGGCGCTCAAGCATATTCATACCGCAACTTAATCCCATAGCCAAAGGTTCAATCATTCGATCAAACAAAAATTGTGCATCAAGATTATTCGTTTCCAAATCAGTATCAAACAGAAACATATTTACAATCCCGTTAAACATTAACGAAATATTTTGTGAAATAGGTTCTCTAATTCCTATAATATATTTTTTACATCCTTCTTTCACGAGGTTCAGCCAATATGATTCATACGAATTTTCCAGAAAATCATAACCATTATGAAAATCTGTTGCAAGAATATTTTTGTTATGTAATATTCGGATCATTGTATTATTTCCAGTTTTAGGAGGTGACGCTACCGATACAAAATCAGCCCCTTTATCCAAATATACTACAAGAGGTTGATATTGTTTAATAATATTCTTATTTACATAACTATAATAATTTTTAAAATATTGATAAGCCAATTCAGCATTATATTTTTTAATATGTAAATCTACATATTCCCTTATAAATAAAACTTTAAAAGTATTGAAGTTCAAAATAGTATTTTTAATGCCACATAGCTGCCTCTCTATCTCCAGCTGATGAATTTCGCTAACTGCTAATATAATAATACTATCTGGATTCCTCTTACAAAAATCTTCCATCTCATACACAGAAATTATTGGTATTTCTTTATTATAATAAATATTATTATGGGGAATATTAACTTGTACTTGCGGCTTTATTTTACTATGCTGTTTTTTTAAATCATTATCTACAAAAAACATTACATTATATTCCATATATTGCAATTCATATTCATTTATCAATTGTTGGCCAATCCATCCGGCGCCAAAAATTAGAATTGGACATTTGCTCTCTCCCGGATAATGATTTACAGCAAACAAACCTATCGCATTTTTTTTCATCTCTTTTTTACCTTCTTTTGATTCTAATATGTTACATTATATTACGATATTTTAGTAAAAATTTGATTCATCCATTCAGATAGAAAAAATTTTAAAACAGACAGTGGCCAAATTAATATGTTTTTAAAAGCCACGTGTTGTAAAATAGTTTTTCTCGTATATTTATAAAAAATTATACTAAATTTTCCATGATAATTTTCTTTCCATGGTTTATCTGCCCCCATATAATGTATCACTTTAATTTTCTTTCTATATTTCAAATAAAAAAATGGATAATTGATAAAATCTAGAAGTCCATGAAAACGAGCTTCATAATTATACCTCCAATCAATCAAACCTATTTTATCATGAAAAAATTTGTTAATAAGATCCTGATCACAATTTTGCACTTGATCGGGATGTTTTTTTGCAAACAAGAGTAACTCTTTTAAATCTAATTCTTTTCTTAACAAATCTAAATTCATAAGTAAAACACCTGCGTTTACATATGTGTCTCTTCCAATATTTAGTTTTTTCTTAACCTCGTCTATTCCTAGAGATGTGTCTGGTACTGCCATAAATAAATTTTCATCAAAATCTAAATGATAGCATTCACTAATATCTCCATTTATAATCATATCTGTATCAAGATATAAAACCCGATGCACATTTTCAGGTAAAAGTAATGGTGCAAATAAACGAAAATATGTTTCTTTTGAAAACGATGCCACCGGCACTCCCTGCATCATAGAATCATCATCAATTTTAATAATCTTTATTTCTTCATCATTTTGATTTACCCATTTTCGAAGTCCCGCTAGTTTATTCCTTTCCAACTCAGAATAAAATACATAAAGAACAATTTTTTCTGAATTGTTAGCAAAAAGACTTTTAAGCATTATCATAGCCGTTCCAAAATAAGCATTATTTATAGGTATAAGTATATTCATCAACTTGCCGTACTCCCGCTCTATGTTAATATAATATTTATGTTGGTATAATTAACGATAAAAATCAGCTGTTTTTTTCAACCCCGTTATAAAATCAATATTTTCAATCTGTCCAAACTCTTCTTCATAGCGTTTTATATTTAAAACATTCACAGGAACATCAACTTTTCTGCCTGCTTCATATCGTACTGGTAAATTTTTACCAATTACTTCTTGAATTGATAATATAACTTCATTAACTGACATCCCTTTTCCACTTCCTATATTATATAATTTATAAGCTGTATGATCCTGCATTACTTTAAGCAATGCATTAACTGCATCTGTGATATATATGTAATCACGTACGACTGTCCCATCACCATACACGATCAACTCATCCCCCTGCAGAGCCTTTTTAACAAAAGTTGAAACTACTCCCTGTAAACCATCTGTTCTTTGAAATGGTCCATATGGATTTGACATTCTAACAATACGATAGTCTATTCCATATTGATAATAATATAGATAAAGCAGCTTTTCAATAGTTAATTTCTGTATTCCATATGATGTAATAGGCTGTAATGGAGAGTCATCTTCTTTAGCCATATATCCAGAAAGACCATATATCGCTCCTCCAGAAGATACAAAACAAATTCTTTTAACTTGCTGTTGCACACAAGCTTCTAACATTAATGTTGTGCTTTGTATATTTAGTAGTAATTCATCAGAAATCATTTTGTTTGAAGTAGCTGGTACATTAGTACTAATCAAATGATAAACATATTCATGCCCAGCTATTAATTCACTAAAATTTGTTATTCTGCAAAAGTCGTCTAATATAATATGGATTCTATCGTTATTTTTTAAAAATAAAGGATATTCATCTGCATTCCGCCCAAATACAGTAATTGAAATATTTTCATTCATTAACAACTGGCATGTTAGATGTATTCCAATAAACCCCATACCACCTATAATCAATATATTTTTTTGTCGTCTATGCATATGTTGTTTTCCTCTCCTAAAACATTATCTGCATCTATTACTATATCTATTTATATTACCTCATCAAAATCTCCTCTTTGTGCTTTCATCCGACAGCAACCCATTTTCTATTAATTTATCTATGATAGGGATCAATACTGGTATAGGTTGAGCTATTATTTCACTGATTTCAAGCAAATCAAGTTTGCCATCTGCATACGCTATAAAATCTAACATCGGTTTAATATTTCCATAACTGTTTTTTTTACTTAATGTTGGATACAATCCTCGCTTTCCTAGTTGAGGTTCGCATAAACAATTCATTTTATAATATTTATTATATTCTAATACACGGATTATCTCCAAATAGATTTTCTTCGTACCTTCCAACCCTTGAGGTGAAATTAACGCCATATTGTCATCAGACGTATGATATTCAGGGTAGCATCCATATTTAGAGCGACACACAACGCAAACTGGTAAATCTATACCTGGAGCACAATACTGTCTTTCATCAGATCCTCTATCCAAAAACGAATATTTATGAAAATAAGACTTGGAATAATTTAACACATTCAGTGCAACTCTATCAGCCAAAGTATTCCCAAAGCGTGATGCAATATAAGATATATCCCTATCATCACCAACACAGGTTAATACATAACCTGCAACTATATTTTTTTTCATTTCTGCAAAATTTTGAGACAAATAATAGATAGCTCCAATTGTTTCAGGAGCAATCAAAAATCGATAATGATATCTGCGAATTTTCATCTTCTTAATGGCATCTATTAATGCAACCATCAAACAAGGTCCAGAAAGTTCATTATTCGCCATCGACGGATGGCAAATATAAGTAGAGAAAAAAACTTCTTTATTTTGATTCTTTTCCATAGTAGAAGGAATTATAATTTCTCCATAAGTCATATATCCCTTTTTTAACTCACTATCAATATAGAGATGATACTTTCCTTCTTTCAGTCCATCTCTCTGATTTTTGCTCATACAAAAGCCACTTCTTTTTTGATAATAAGATGTTACATATGGTATCGCATTTGGACGTGAATCTTCTACAACTAAATATTTTTGCAGCTCCTCATAACTTACATACTTATCTATTGGCTCTGAATAACCGATAACGTGAAGATTACAGTCTGCAAAATCTATGATTTTTTTTCCATCTTCATTTTCAATATAAGCTTCTCTAATATTCCATTCATCTGGTACTATCCAATCAAAAGCTTTCGTTCCAGAAGGAACCTCATGGATTTGAAGTTCAGGAATATACTCTTTTAAAACAAGTAAGCTTTGTCGCACTCCATCCCCTGTCAAGCTCCTATTAATTGGAAAAAGTCTTTCAGCTAATTGATACATTTCATTTCCATTCATGATTATCCCTTTATTTCTGTTAATAAGTCTTATAGTATAACTTCTTTTAATTCATTTTTAAAATAATCAACTGTTTTTTTCAATCCATCCTCTAATGTAACTGTTGGTTCCCAATTTAGTTCCTTTCTAGCCAAATCAATAGCTGGCCGTCTTTGTACCGGATCATCTTGAGGAAGAGGGCAAAAGACAAGTTTAGAATGAGAGCCTGTAAGGTTAATGATTTTTTCTGCTAGATCTAACATTGTTATCTCTACTGGATTTCCAAGATTCACAGGGCCAGTAAAATCAACACGGCTATTCATCATATACAGCATTCCATTAATCAAATCATCTACATAACAAAAACTTCGTGTCTGTGTTCCATCACCATAAACAGTAATATCTTCTCCTTTTAATGCCTGAACAATAAAATTAGATATCACTCTTCCATCATCAGAACGCATTCTCGGTCCATATGTATTAAAAATACGAATCACCTTAATATCAACTCCATGCTGCCTATGATAGTCAAAAAAAAGTGTTTCTGCCATTCGTTTCCCCTCATCATAACAAGAACGTACACCATTCGGATTTACACATCCTCTATAATTCTCTGATTGTGGATGAACTTCCGGATCTCCATATACTTCACTTGTACTTGCCTGTAATATTCTGGCATGACAACGTTTTGCCAATCCTAATGTATGCAGTGCACCAATCACACTTGTCTTACCAGTTTTAATTGGATCGTATTGATAGTAAATTGGGCTGGCAGGACATGCAAGATTGTAAATCTGATCGCATTCTACATATACGTCTTCCAGTACATCCTGACGTATAAACTCAAAATAAGGATTGTCCATCAAATGCCGAATATTATCTTTCTGTCCTGTAAACAAATTATCCATACACACCACATCATTACCTAATTCCAATAACTTCTCACATAGATGAGATCCTATAAATCCTGCTCCTCCTGTAACCAAGGCTCTTGTTCGTTTCACCCGTGTAACCTCCTTACCTCTGTACACTTAAACTCAATTAACTTTCAAATGACTATAATCCAAATTTGATATTATTGTTCCTATCAATTTCATTCATATTTTCTTGACAAAATGAAATAAATTCCATGTTAGTATCAAATAATGAAATTAATTCATCTTTCGTTTCGTAAAGATATTTATCTATATATAAAACGTAATAAATAATGTTACTACTAAAATGAATATCAAAATATTGAGGAACTAAAAATACAATCATATTTTTTTCATTCGATTTTTTTAAAACTTTTAATATATAATCATAATGCTGCTGTATAAATAACAGTTCCTCTTCATTTTTAACTGCGTGAATAAAACAAGTATCTTCCTTTATCATTTCTTGAAAGTTTTTTATACGCCTTTCATATTTCTGTTTGATATTTTCATAATCTTCCTCTAAACTATTTGTTATCTCATGAGGATAATTGATACCATATCGTTTATCTAAAATAATTTTCTGTCCCTTTTCTTCCCATACACTTAAATTTTCTTTTCGCAAAAACTCTGTAAAACCTGTATCTATTAGCTTTATAACTGCTTTTAAATCACTATTTGCCCAATCAAACGGACCGGACATACTACGAAATCCATATCGCGCCATTGATGAAGCAACACCACAAAACCAGCCTAATGAAACAAAATATTTAAACATGTTTTCCCCTTCTAAAACATTACAAATCATTTTATATTTATAATTTACATTTTATCTGTCCAATTTATCAATATTATTCAGTAAATTATTTTATAATTCTAAAATTTTATCAGCAACTACCTCAAAAAACGGTTTTTCAGGAGTATTTCTCTTTTTAATAAAATATTCTTCATACTTTTTAGTTTTTATATAGTGATATTTGCTAATTTTTTTTATAATATCCTGATCACAATATTGATTACTTACGTTCAACGCCTGGATCTTTAAAGCATTTATAAATGGAATATAATAGTCTTCCCACTCAAAACTTTTTTTGATTTCATTCATATAAATAAGTAAAAAATCTTTTTTAAATAACATTATATAGCTCATAGCTGAAGTCGTATGACATATCACCAATTCTGCATCTTTAATTAATTGAGCCGTCTGATTGATAAATATTTTTCTATTTCCAAAAATATCACCGTCTTTATAATCAGATCGCGGATGTGCTGCTACAACTACCTTGCAATCTAACAACTTTTCTATACGGTCAAACAGATTATTTAATGGACAAAAGTAATTTTTTTCTACCTCAAATGGTGACTTTATTCCCACCATTTGATAATCTCCGTGATAAACATAATTTTCATCAATAAATAGAATATACTTTTCTTCTAGAATCTTATCAGTAGATTCTTTAATTTTTAAATAATTGTCATAATCAAGAGTATGAATCATACAATTCTTATTTTTCTTAATTGCATATGCACTTGGAAATTCTCTATAACATGCTTTTGTAGCAATAAAATTATATGTTGGCGGAAAGAACATATTCAGCACCATCGGGATTATTTTTTTTTGCCTGTTGCTATAACCATTTTTGCCAAAATCCTTGTTAAAGCTCACCAAATATGGTTGTGGATACACCACCCCATACCTATATCCTGTCAATCCAAGGATCATTTCTACGTAGTATGTCTGTTTCATTAAGGGAGGTAAAATAAGTATACAAAATGTATCTTGCCGGCGGTTTTTTAACAATAGTTGTATTAATTCTTTATATTTCATAATTTTTTTTACATCCGGATGCACTAACGGTTCTCTTACTTTTGGCATTCTTTTGCCTAAAAAAATATCAGTTAACATCCAAATTTCTGCTTTTACATTTCTATTATTCCATACCGGTAGCCCATATTTTTCGTATTCAAATACAGCCATATCAAAATATATAATATATATAACTTTTTTCATATTTCCCCTTCTATCTGCACTATAGTTGTTCTGCAACTGGTATTCTTTTATTATTTACTCCAAAATAACCATTACATCTAATACAACTATTTAAGAAACCTTTTTTCAAATACCCCATATTATATTCCAAAATTATTCTTTTATCTGTCTCTTCTTTTGTAAAATCCAATCCTTGATCTTCATGTATTCCTTTCGCCATCTCAGCAAAATGTCCGTGTAGACAATAATATTCTATTCCATTCGAAAACTCTCTACATGGCATTTCACATTGCTCAAAAAGCTGATATGCAAGTTTTACATTCTTTTTCTCTGAATTCCATCCCATATCAAGCCAATATTCTTCTTTCTGTTCTCTAAAAACAATACCATTCTCTTCACATAAAGAAACAAATTTATTCCTTTTTTCCAACCACCCTTTTACATTATCATAATTACTGATTCTTATTGTCAAATTATATTTCTTAATTATGCGTAAAACTTTTTCATTTGGTAAAACAGTAGCATTACTAATCAATAACACCTCGCCTATTTGTTTCGAAAATCGACTCAATACATATTCCAGGAATTGGTCTAAATCAGGATATAAAAATATCTCGCCTCCACCCGGTCCAAAGTAACGAACAAAATCAACTTTAGAAAAAAATAATTCAACATCTTTTTTCAATTCGCTCAATGGAACATGTCTCTTTTCTTTTTGATATGGCATCGATATTATACAATCTTTACATTTTAATGTACAATACGTTGTAACCATTAGAGACAACTGTTCAACAAAAATTTTATTAAATTTATATACAGATAATATATTTAAATAAAACTTCTCAAATACATCGTAGAAAAAGAAATCAACATTTTCTCTATACCCATCCCGTATAAATTCTTTTGCCAAGTTTAAATAATTAGACCTATTAACCGTAAAAACTACAATAAATCCATCGTCATGTTCTGCACATTTTTCCTTAAATTCTTCTGGGGAATAAACCTGATATCCTTCAACACCTTTTTGCTGTTTTTCTAAATCTTTGTCTATAAAACTAATTTCTACTTTTAAAAAAGTAACACATTTTAAAATATACTTTCCAATATCTGATGCTCCATATATGTATATATTCTGAAAATTCCTTAAGTCATTGCCTATTGCATCAAACTGATGCCCCGGATTTGTCCATTGCATTTATTAAACTCTCCTTTTTCTCTACAATTATTCCAATACAAGTCGATACACTATTGTCTTGTTTTATTTTTTTCTTATACCTGTAGATATATTTTATGTTTTCATAGGCAATACACATTTTCTTATAAATCACATTTTTATTGTTTCTATCAATTAACAACATTTTTAATTGTGCAGCTGCGTCATCCGCACCATTTAACTTTCTTATATAAATTATTCTAAAACCGTTTTTTTCCAATTTATATCTAATTCCTTGTTCTGTAAATCGATAGTAATCATACGGCATTTCATGATCTATCCAGAGCATCGGTACAGTGATTATTAATTTTCCACCTTTACACATAACACGAGAAATTTCTTTTAAAATTTCATCTATATCAGCTATATGTTCTAAACATTGCGTTGCAATCACATAACGAAATGTTTCATCTGAAAAAGGTACTGTATCGTTATAATATACATCTGCATGCTTTTCTGCATTATCATGGCCGCTTTGTTTAACATCAACCCCTATATAATTTTTAGCCCGAAATAAGCAGTAATATGGTGCTTGTCCACAACCAAAATCCATTATTTTTTCTTTTCTTATATCTTTTCCATACATTCTAATCACAGTTTTTACTAAAAAATCATAAATACTTTTCCGCTCTATCAATACAGGAGAAAAAATATCGTTCCATTCAAATTTAGGAATAATAAATCCTCTATCTATTATATCTTTTTTCATATACTTCTCCTAAAATATTTAAATATCTTTTTAACCACTACATAAAGTATACTATTCTTTTTACTTATAAACAAAATCAACTTATGACTCGCCTTTATATTTTAAATGTTTCTGTACAATATTTCTGTTTATATCCATGAATTCCGGATGTTCATACAACAAACATAGAATTTGTTCATATGAAAAATCATTTGAAGTATATGAGTCGTAGATGCTTTTTGCAAATTTATAATCTTCCGGAGTATCTATCGTAAATCTCATAGTTGAATAGTCATCATCGCTTCCATCTTGATAAAATAATACACAAAATTTACTAGGATTTTTTATTATATATGGTGTTACATGTTCTAAACATTCCGGATCACTTGCTTCATTATAAGCTTTTTCCAATGCGTCAAAAGAAAAAACTTCCACTCGCATTCCAACCGGCAAACTTGCCTTGTAAGAAAGATAATCGGGCTTATAAGAAATGTATGTTTCAACAGCTTCATCTATGATCGTAGCATCTATCAATGCATTATCTGCCGTACATCGTATAATAATATCAGCCGATTCCTTAACTGCGCATTTATAATAACGTTCCAGAACATTATTAAGGCTTCCTCTAAAATATTTTATTCCCTTATTCAAGCAGAAATCCTCAACAATATCATCAGTTTCATCTATAGACGTAGCTATAATTAAATCATTAATATACTTTGCCCTTGCAATTCTCTCAGATATATTTTGAAGCATTGGTTTACCTTGTAATGGCAACATAATTTTACCAGGAAGTCTTGTTGATGACATCCTCGCTTGAATAATAACAACTATTCTCATGCATTCCTCCATGTACGTGGATCAATTATGGATGACGGTATTCGGTTCATAATATTCTCAATTGACATAACTATATCTGATGTTATCTTATTTTTTTTCCGAAAAAGAGATACATTTTCAGAAACTTCTGACGAACTGCCGCATCCAACAATTATTTCATCTATTTCATCAAATTGTTCTACAAACTGAAAAGCTAATTGTTGAATGGTAATTTTTTCTTGCATACATATTTGATGTAAATAAGATATATATTTATCTGCTCCCATTTTTTGTATCAAAACATCTGCCGGATCGCGAAACAGTAGTCCTTGCAAATATATACTTCTTGCATATAACGTTTTCCCTGCATATTTTGCACGCTTTAATAGATCTTCCTTTCTCCACCGAACATTATCAAATATATTAAATGGAAACTGTATTACATCAACATCCTGAAGGTTATCCATAATATATTCCAATTCAAACGGTTCGTAAATAGAAATACCAATGCAATCTATCTTATCTTCTTCTTTTAAACTATTCAGAAATTTCATCATAGCCTTTTCTTTACATTGCTCAAAAGAGTGAAGGTACAATACATGAATCCGATCACATCCAAGATTTTTAAGCGCTTTATCCAATGACATTCTGCATTGATCTGCTTCAATTGAAACCGGCAATTTTGTATCTACTATAAATCTCACATTCTTTTCACTCTGATATTTTCCTATAATCAATTCTGCTTCACCATATGCAGCTGCCGTATCAAGTTCTCTTATTCCTCCATTCCATGCAGAATCTAATATCCCAAATGATCTTACTAACTCTGGTTTTCCTTGCGTATTATTAATTCCATATGCCATACCTAATTCAGCTGTTCCAAGAACCATTTTGCGCACCACCTTTTAAATATATTGACCGCAATCCACCTGAAATACTTGACCTGTTATGTTATCTGCCTTAGAACTTGCAAGAAATAAAACCATATTGCAAACTGCAACAGGATCAGATAACCTTTTAATATAACATTCACTTAACACAAGCTTTTTAACTAATTCACTTGTATTCTCCTGACCATCAGTTGCAATATATCCAGGAGCAATCACATTACAATTAATCGAAAACTTTCCAAGTTCTTTTGCCAAAGTTTTTGTTAACCCAATGATCCCAGCTTTTGCAGCAGAATATCCGATACTTCCTTCTCTCCCATGTATTCCATTCACAGATCCTATATTAATAATTTTTCCTTTACACGCCTTTATCATATACTCAGAAACAGCCTTCGAATAATGGTAAGCCGGATATAACACATTCTTTATTGTATAATCAAAATTATCAGGAGTACTTTTTTCAAGAGACGAATCCTTTGCAGATGCAGCATTATTAATCAGAACATCTATTTTTCCAAATACTTTTATTGCCTCTCTAACCGAAGCCTCTGCCTGTAAAAAATCAGACGCATCGGCCTGATATGCATACACAAAATTGTTAGATGATTCAACTATACGGTCAACAGATTCTCGTTTTGTTCTATATGTAAAAAAAACTCTCATCCCTTGTTTTAAAAATTCTTGAACTAATACTCTACCTAATCCAGAACCACCACCAGTAATGAAAACTACATCTGATTCAGATATGTACTTTTCACTTTTCTCTTCCTCTTCCGTACTTTTTTTCTGATTTGATTCGTTCACAAGAGCACCTCCATTTCAACTGCATTTATTAATCATTCTATAATATTTTGAATCTACCCATCTTCCTTCTGTCCAGTGCGTATCTTTATGGGTAGCTTCACAAACAAATCCCAGTGAAACAAAAAAATTCTTTTTCCTTTCATCTATATCGTATACTTCTGTCCACAATCTATGAAGATTAAGTTCTTCAAATCCATAATGTATTAAAAGATTCGCAGCATCGACCGCAAAAAAATCATCAATATAAAGATTATTCTTTCCAATATATATAGAAAAATCCGCACAACGATTTGGCCAATCAATATAACAAAGGCCACAGCAGCCTATAAGCTCTTTTGATATCAATTCTATAATCGAAAACATTCTTGTATGCTCATCATTTATCACCTTTTGCTCAAACCAAATCTTCTGATTAATCATATTTAGCTCTCGATATTCTCGAAAAAATTTTCTATATTCTGGTTGATTTCTCCACATTAGCAGCTGCTCCAAATCTGCTTCTTCGATAGCTCTAAGTCCTACAACTCTTCCCTTTAACATTATTATTACTCCAAATCTTCAAATTTAAGATAGTCACCCTTTTCTTTATCAACAGTAATTTTTTTTCCTATCACTTCTTTCTTCTGATATGGAAAAACAGCATCCTTTAGCGCTGGCCTTAGTTCTTCCAGCATATCCTCCGTTATAACAGTACCTGCCTGTAATCTATTTTTTAGTCTTATAGATCGCCTTTGTATTTCTATCGTTTCTAATTCATTCTCTTCAACAATTTTCATTCCCGTACCAAGAGCACTTTCAAGTTCTCTTGATCTGTCTACCATTTCCTTCCATGTTGCCGGGTTCATCGAAAAAGAATGATCCGGCCCCTCTTGATTATTATTTGCCGTAAAATGTTTTTCAATAACTCTTGCCCCAAGTGCAATTGCCCCAAGTACTGTTGCATGACCTGGAGTATGATCTGAAAGTCCTAACACCATATTAGGATACCGTATTGCATAAGTCTTTAATACATTTAAATTAATATATTTAAAGTTTTCTAATTTCCCAGTATAATTTGTATTACATTGCATCAATATTATATTGGGATTATGTTTAACTATTGCATCAACTGCCTGTTCAACTTCCCACAATTCCGCTGCCCCTGTTGCAAGCATAACTGGTTTTCCTGATTTTGCAATATATTCTATAAATTCCAACCATGTAATATCTCCTGAACCAATTTTATACGCAGAAACATATGGTGCAATTTCATCTACAGCTTCATAATCATATGGAGAAGTAAAATAAGTAATTCCCGCCTTTTCTGCTTCTAAGGCCAATATTTCATTCCAGCTACGATTAAATTCTGCATCTTTATACGTTTCAAATACACTTTTCCGCCATGTTGCTTGATGGCCTTTTTGGTTGTTTAAGTGTCTAAATCCGTAATCGCTGACAATCCTATCTGCTATAAAATGCTGAAATTTTACAGCATTTGCGCCCGCTTCTCTTGCAAGCCATATAAGCTCTTTAGCCATATTTAAATCACCATTATGATTGGATGCTATATCTGCTACAAAATATGTTGGCGAATTAACATCAATACACCAGCCATTAAGTTCAATTGAGGAATTATAATCCATTATTAATCCACCTTTCCATATATTCTTGTTTAATACTATCTAATGTTTCCATTAAATTAGGCATTCGGTAACCTAAAAGATCTTCAATTTTTTGTGTATCTAGCCCTAAAGAATTTGCTCTTTGCACCTGATTCACATTAAAAACACTGCCATCCGTATAAATCGGTTCACTATTGTAAATTTTTTTTACTAACCCTAGAATAAACTCTTTCTTACTAGACACTTCTGAAGAAGCCAGATTAAATATTCCTGTAGGACGCAGCTTCAACAAGTCTGCTAAAATTCTAGAAAAATCAGCTGTATGAATAGATGATGTATAAAAATCTGTATACAACGTCATTTTTTTATGATTTAAAAATTGCGTTAGTATCCATTCAATAAAGGTAAACCGCTCTGTTCCTCTGAATCCAACAATATTTGTCCTCAAAACAAGTGTATTTGAATACATTAATGCCATTTGTTCTCCAATGTACTTTGTTCTGGCATATTCATTGACCAGCTTAACCGGGTCAGTTTCCTTGTGAACTCGATTCACTTCATCACAATAATAATGATCCGTGGATATGTGCACATTATAGCAATGATGTTCTCTACATAATTCTCCTAAAAAATATGGTAATCTTGCATTTAAACAATAAGCCCCTCCCGGATCTTTCTCACAAAGCTCCAGACTCACAATGGCCGCTGTATTAATGACAATATCCGGCCGTATATCTGCAAAACATTTTTTCAGTCTTTTATTGTCTAGTAAATCAAAGCAATAATCTGTCCCTTCTTTGTCAATACAATAAATATCATTTGCATCTGTTTTCAAATGCCGTCCTATCATCTGTCCAAGCATACCGTTTGAACCGAGCAACATAATTCTCATAATTTAGTTTCCCTTTAAACTAGCAATTTTTTATATTCTTTAATATATGTCTAAATCTGATTTCAACTTTTCCTTTAATTCTTTGACGCCTAACCATTCTGCATTAGTTCCGGAACTATATTCAAACTCAGGTCTTACCAGTTTTCCACCTGGAATCAGCATATCTTTATTCCACCAATTATATTGTGGATATATGACAAAATATTTTTCATATTCATAAGTACGTAATGAATCTTCTCGTGTTATCATAATCTCATGTAATTTTTCACCTTCCCGAATACCAACTTCCGGCTTATTGCAGCCAGCAAGCATTGCTTCTGCCAAATCCATAACTTTAAAGGATGGTATTTTTGATATAAAAGTTTCTCCGCCATGGGCTTCTTTTAACGCCAATATTACCAATTTTACACCTTCTTCTAAGCTTATCCAAAATCTCGTCATACGATAATCCGTAATTGGTAATTCCTTACTGCCTTTATCAATAAGACTTTGAAAAAAAGGAATAACTGAGCCACGACTTCCTGCTACATTTCCATATCTAACAACCGAAAAAACCGTTCCATCTAAACCGCTATATGATTTAGCAGCAGTAAACAGTTTATCAGAAACCAATTTAGTTCCCCCATACAAATTAATCGGGTTCACCGCTTTATCTGTACTCAACGCAACTACTTTTTTAACGCCCATGTCTAATGATGCATTAATCACATTCATTGCACCATTTACATTTGTCTTTATTGCTTCGTTAGGATTATATTCGCAAGCTGGAACTTGTTTTAATGCCGCTGCATGTATAACATAATCTACACCTTTCATAGCTCTTCTCAATCTTGCTTCATCCCTAACATCCCCAATAAAAAAACGCAATATATCATCGTGTCTATTGCTATATTTTTTTTCCATAAGAAACTGCTTATATTCATCTCTGCTGTATATGATTATTTTTTTTGGTTTGTAATTTTTTAATGCATAATCTACAAAATGATGTCCAAACGATCCTGTGCCACCTGTAATTAAAATCACCTTATTTTGAAGCATCTTACATCTCCTAATACGTTAACTATTATTGTTTAAATAATTTATAATTTCTCATCTCAATAACCATACTGCCTACAAATTTTATAACTTGTCGGCGGAAGATATTTTCTTGTTTCTTCCCATTTTTTTTCTCTCATACACTCGCGTACATAAGTTGCCGAAATTGTTCGTCCTTCCACACATAATCTTTCCACTATTTTTACACTAATATTGTATTGTCCAAGTACTTCACACATTTGTTGATTATATTTTTCTGTTACTTTGTCAAAGGGCTCTTCTCCAACAAATCTTTGTGTAATTCTAAGCGGAGGCGCGATATAACGTGCAAAGATCTCCAGATCTCCATAAGCATCCACTTTAACATCCTGTTTGATTTCCTTTTCAAAATAGCTCGTAAACGTTCGATAAGAAACAATCCACTTACCACTCGGAACTACTATTACATTAGGAATATCTGCTGTTCCTTGCTGTACCATCAGAAATCTATCTGCAAATCGAAACAAAGAACGATCCTCTTCTACAACGAAAACATACAAAAAATCTACCCTGTCAGCAGCATATTCCACCAAATATCTATGACCATACGTAAATGGATTGCAATTCATTACAATGGCCCCAACTGTTCCGCTTTCTTTCTTCACTATACCGTTCAGATACTCTTCTATTTCTTTTATTGCATCTGTACTAAGCCATTCACCTTTTTGGAGATAAACATTATCTTTGCATTTTAAATTATTCATTTCATCTTTCAAATATCTTTCAAATATTTCTTTGGCCATTGCATAGTTGCCATCAGGATTTGTGTGCAATGGTATCTGACTAAATAATGTTTTTCGATTTGAAGCTTCATAAATTGCTGATATATCAATCTGAGGTAGTAAATCCGTCTTTTCTCTGACAGGAAACCAATTCATATCATATACCACAAGTAATATATCCTGCTCATGTATTGGAATATTTTTCAACTCCACTTCTAATATATCATATTTTTCTCTCGGTATAAAAAGAGATACAACCTGATATTCATACTTGCCAACAATTTCCTGTAGCTTTCCGTATAATGAATCTTCTGCTAGACAACCATATCCATATGCTATACAGGGACCTATGAGATATATCTTTCTCTGAAATTGCACGTCTTTGATACTTCTACCCAATAAATTTCCTATAGGAATCATCTGCACGTTACCAGCATTCCCTACATTTCCCTTTTCTAAGAGCAACTCTATATTTGCATGTCCATATATTTTCGCAATAGCTTCTTTATCTCGTTCCGATACTAGCCATGGTCTGTTTATTCTCGCACCTATACTCAAATTCCACATCACACTCAATTGTTCCAAATCTGTCATATTATTTAGTTTATCTCGTGTTGGAACATGGCACTCACATACATGGATTCCTTTTCTCAGTAATCGATTAATTTCATTATCATACACCAACTTCATGCTGTCCCACGCCATTTGTACAAGTATAAAAAAATTATTTGCAACATAATTGTAACGTGACATCGGCAACTTTTGTTCTGTTCTAATAAATTCTGTTCCTTCTGCATATATATATATTTTAGCATATTCTGGATAATCAGCCTCACTATATATATTTTCAATGCCAAACCACGCCCATTTTTCACCCTTTACATAAACTGGTATATCTAATTTACTAAACATTTGATAACTCCGATATGCAATTTCATTAAAATCGTTCAAGACGATTAATTGTATTCTTTTATATTTTTCTAAAGAAAAGGCAGGTATTTTTTTCCCTTTTTTCATTGTTTCTATTACAGAATAAATTTCTGCATAATTATCTTGATCGTTATAAGCAAATCCGATCATCCTTCCAAAATCATCCAAAATCGTCAACAATGCATTCGGATTCTTTTCAAAATACTTTGTTGCCTTTTCCCAAAAATCTATCCCTATCTTAATTATCACCGGGTTAATGCAATCATCTATACTATTACATTTAATCAAATCTTCGTATAAAACAATTCCCTTATAAATGCCTTTACTTGTATATATAGCTATAACGTCTGTTTTTCTTCCCTCTGTTTCAAAAAAACAAATCATTTGTTCCCTTGTCAATTGATGCTCCTCAATTTGCCAAACTTCCTTATCACAAAAACGGATCATTTACCCTCCTCCTAAAAAACATTTCATTTTTCTGAAACTCATTGTATAAATGATTTTTTTCTTATGAATCCACCTGTGGGCGCAATCTAACTGTAGATATACATAAAGTATAGTATTTTCTATAAGATTTAACATAATATATTATGCTAAAAAAAATTCATGAAAATACATTCATGAATCCTGTTCAACCCTTCTCTATCTTGCATCCATGCAACCAACATATCATCCATGATACATAATATATCGGCACATTTTTTGTATAATTAACATTTCTCTGTTATCTTTTAATTGCATTCCTATTTTCCTAATTTTAATTCATATCAGCCATGTAATAACTGACCAATGTTCAACCATTACATGGCTTTATTATTATACAGCTTTATTCGAGTTATATAAATCGTCGCTTTTCATGCCGGATTACATTTTGTGTAATCTGAGAGTTCTAATACTACTTTACAACTTTATAAATGATACCCCTGTTTCTTAACTAGCTGTTTTAAGG
>CAJTZX010000033.1 GCA_910584345.1 uncultured Eubacterium sp.
AAACCATTCCGCCAGGTGCAGAGTCGTTCGGGAATCCGTTAAGTAAATGACATTGGGGTGTGAAAAGTAACCTTTTTACAAATTATTAAGATTTTCTCATATTCATTTTATTGAATCGGCGCTGTCTATCTGCTATACTCATTGTAGCCAAACTTACGTTATCGTTCACAAATACGAGAGATTCCTGACAACATACCTTATCGTACACCTTAACATACAAAAGGAGCTTCCAGCCAATGCCAAATAAAGGAACTACAAAAATTGAATTCAGATACTATAAAATGCCGGACGACGTTCCGTTTCTGGCGTTATTTGGTGAAAATTGGAAGCAGCAATATGGAAAAGGCATCGATTATCTGCACTTCCATAATTATTTGGAAATCGGCTACTGTTATGATGGAACCGGAACGCTTGCGATTGGTAAGGAAAAGTATCGTTATGAAAAGAACTGTTTTTCCATCATCCCACAAAATTGTATCCATACAACGGACAGTGATCCGAATACGATTAGCAGCTGGGAATATTTGTTTATCGATATTGATTCACTGCTTTTGCAAATCTGTCAGAGCAGTATCCGGCGTATTAGCCAGATTTCCTCTCGGATCAATTCCAGAGCGTTTTTAAAACAGGAATCGGAGAGCCCAAAGATCGGCCAGACCATTCGTGGCATATTAAATCTGATGCGCCGAAAAGACGAATTTTATCTGGAGGAGGCAAAAGCAGAAATGGTAGTGCTGTTAATGAATATTGCAAGGGAAAACAGTACAGGCCGTCTGCCGGAAAAATTACCGGCAAAGGAAACCATTCCTATTGCCCAATCTTTGGATTATATTTCCATGCATTATATGGATCCTTTAAAAATCGAAGATCTGGCATCGAACTGCCACCTGAGCGAATCACATTTCCGTAAAATATTTTCTTCTTACATGGGAATGGGACCGATAGAATATTTGAATATGGTTCGTATCCGAGCCGCATGCGATTTGTTAAAACGAACCGATGATTTTGTATCAGACATTGCCAGCAAATGTGGATTTGCAACATTTTCTACCTTTATTAGAAATTTTAAGAAAATTATGGGCGTTTCACCAAATGAATGGCGCAAACGCCCGGATAATTATGAACAACAGCTCCTGAAAGCTCAAATCCATATGGAAAATGGATGGTAAATTACTTTGGCTTTTATTTGACTGCTCCCGTAATACCTTCTGCAAACTGTTTCTGCAGTACAAAGAAAATAACCATCGTAGGAATCGAACAGAACAATACGCCGCACATCAGCATTCCATAATCGATTACATAACCTGTTATCAGGTTTGCAATCAGCATTGGCATAGTCAGTGATTGATTGTCCGTCATAATAACCTTTGGCCACAGATAAGAATTCCACGCATTCATAAATGTGATAACGGCTGCCGCAGCATAAGTAGATTTCATCGTAGGCATAAACATACGGAAAAAGATCTGCACTTCACTCAATCCGTCTATTCGGGCTGCTTCTATAATGTCAATCGGGAACGATCTTGCATGCTGCCGAAACATCATAATCATAAACGGCGTCGATATCATCGGAAGGATAAACCCAAGCGTCGTATTTAATAGCTTTGCCTTAGAAAACATCTGAAACAACGGTACCATTGTGGCTACCTGCGGCACCATCATAGCAAGCAACAAAATGGAAAACAGCTTATCTTTCCATTTGTCATTATAGATTTCAAATCCGTAACCTGCAATCGAACAAATCAGCAAGCAAACAACCGTTGTAACAAACGCATATAAAAACGAATTGCCGAGCGCACGCCATAACGGCTGCTGGCTAGTCAGATTCTTAAAGTTTTCCATAAAGTGCGTTCCTGGCAGGATACGCCCTCTTGAAATATCTGTGGATGTATTCGTAGCTGCAGATATCATCCAATACAGCGGGAATACGGAAATAACAGATACAATTGTAAGAAAAATATAAGTCGGAATCAGTCTGCGCTGGATCATGGAATTGTTTTTCTTAGTCACGCGTATCACCTACTTTCAAGTTAATTAATGCCAGAACCGCCACCATAATAAAGATTAGAAATGCCATTGCGGAAGCATATCCAAAGTTCGGTACATTAATAAAACATGTATTGTAAACGTAATGAGACATTGTAATCGTTGAATTTGCAGGTCCGCCCTTCGTCAGGTTCACAGACTCGTCAAACAGCTGCAGCGTACCATTGATGGAAGTAATAACCGTCATAATAATCGTTGGTTTTAACAGCGGAACGGTAATTCTCCAGAATGTTTTCCATCCATTGGCTCCATCGATTTTGGCTGCCTCATATACAGAGTATTCAATATTTTGAAGGCCGGCAAGGTAAAATACCATGTTATATCCGGTCCATCTCCAAACAAGCGCGATAATAATTACGATTTTGGCGCTTGTAGAATTTCCAAGAAAATTGTATCCGCGGTCTAAAATGTGAAGATTTACCAGAATCGTATTAATCAGCCCTTCCTGTGCAAACAGGGAACGGAAAATAATAGCATAAGATACAAGCGATGTTGCACATGGCAGGAATACGCAGGTACGGAATAACCCTTTAAATCTTAACTGCTGATTGTTTAACAACTGTGCCAGTAAAATAGCAAGAAGCAGCATGATTGGCACCTGGATCAGCAGATACAGAAACGTATTAACAATGGACTGCTGGAATACTTTATCCGCAAGGATTCGTTTGTAATTATTGAATATCGGCTCTGCAAATCTCATATTTGCACCGGTTCCGGTCTGCAGGGATATGATAAATGCCTGAATCATCGGCCAAAAGCTCATAATTGCAATCATCAATGTTGCCGGTGTTAAAAATGTCCATCCGGCCACTCGTTGTTTGGCAATCAGCGTCATACCTTTTTTACTTGAGTTCACAAAAATGCCCCCCCTCTTTTCTTCAAAAGAATATCTGGAATGAATACGGGGAACCATTTCAGTTCCCCGTATCAGACACAGCACAAGCTTTCCTGCACCTGCTTACTCTGTCATCTTAAATTCAAGTGTTTCCTGAGCTTCTTTCAAAGCGTCTTCTTTTGAAGTTCCGTCTGTAATCTTGATAATTGCTGTATTTACAGCTTCTCTTGCTTCATAGTGATACGGAGTCTTTGTAAATTCCGGAATATGAGAAGAGTATTCTACCAATGTAGAATAAATTGGCTGTCCACCATAGAATTCTACAGGCTCATTGTATACCGTTGACTCACCTGCCGGCAGATAACATGCAATACCGGATGTTTCAGGAAGAATCGTATCATAAAACTCTGTACTAGAACCAAATGTCTTTAACAGGAAATCTTTTGCAAGATCCATATTCTGGCAGTTTGCTGTAATATACCAGGAAGAACCGCCGTTGTTTGCATAATTGGTAGCGCTGTCCACACCGTCAACCTTCGGGATCGTTGTAATCTGCCACAGCCCCTTCTGGTCTTCAATACCTACAAGTGTACCGTTCATCCAGTTACCATTTACGATGCCTGCTGCTTCGCCGTCTGTAACTGTCTTTACATATTCATCCCAGTTATTTACAAGTTTTACGACATCCTTTTGGATCATCTCTGTATAGAGGTCAACACACTTGTCAGCAATATCGTTGCCTGTTATGTACGCTTTGCCTTCTTCATTTACAAAGTTTGCGCCGCAGGACTGAATCATCAGCATGATAACGTCGCCGCCAGTTGCTTCACTTGTCAGAAGGTATTTACCTGTTTTTTCACGAACTGCCTGGCCGATTTCGATAAATTTAGACCATGTAATATCTTTCATATCATCGATGGAATAGCCAGCCTCTTCCAAAATGTCTGTACGATAAAAAGCTGCACATACACCATTGTCATATGGAACTCCATAATGTTTGCCATCTACCATAGAATAACTTTGTTTTAATGCTGCAAAATCATCCCAGTTAATACCAATATCAGTTAAATCTGTAAATGCATCTGGATAGCTCTTTAAGAATTTCTGATAGCTGTTATCCTGCATCAGCACGATATCAGGCATTGTACTGTAATCGCCTGCATTTGCACAAGTGGTAAGCTTTGTCTGGCAGTCATCCGAAGATGTCTCAATAACTTCCAGTTCAAAATCTGGATGGTCTTTCTTATACTGCTCTGCCGCCAGATTCATAGCCTTAATATTGAATGTCTGATCCCATGCCCATACGGTCAGTTTACCGCCGCCGACAGAATCACCTGCATCTCCTGATGAATCCGCATTATCTGCTGCATCGGAACTGCTGTCATCCCCTGATGCATCCGCATTATCCGTACTGCCTTCATCTGTTTTATTAGCGTCGTCGGCTGTGCTGTTTGCCGATGAATCATTACCGCCGCAGGCTGCCGTTGAAACTACCATAGCACCGGCAAGTAATACTGCAAATAATTTCTTTTTCATATTTTTCCTCCTTTAGATAATTATTTTCGGTAGAATTATTATAGCAATACCTATCAGCAGAAAGTTTGCAAATTCGCTTATATAAATTGCAAATCCGATCAAAAATATATTGTTTGCATAATATTTGCAAAAAAACAACCTGTTTTTTATCTAAATTATCTATAGTATCACAGGAATAAAATGGAAGATCAAATTGACGATAAATCCAATTTTGATATATAATGAAGCCATAAAAACGTCGCATATTTCATTCATGCAATCGCAATTACATAAGGAGGGGCATTCTATTGTTTTTTAAACACATAAAAAATACACAAAAGGTTACCATTGTTACTGTCTCCATGTTTACGTGTAAAAGAGGCTCTCTGACTATTCGAGGCACAGAATACCGGCCGCAGGGAAGCCATCTTCCTATCGCCGTTGTCAGCCATGGATTTATGGCATGGCAGGATTCCGTACGCCAGTATGCAAAAAAGCTGGCAGAGCTTGGATACGTGTCTTACTGTTTTGACTTTTGTGGCGGCAGTGTCATAAAAGGAAAAAGCAGCGGAAAGACAACCGAAATGTCCGTTTTGACTGAAATTGAGGATTTAACCGCTGTTATTCAGTATGCAAAGCGCCGTCCGTACACAAATGAAAAAAATATCGTTTTAATGGGATGCAGCCAGGGTGGTTTCGTATCAGCGCTGACAGCTGCAAAATCAGACGATTCAATATCAAAACTCATTTTATTTTACCCTGCTTTTTGTATTCCATATGATGCAAGAAAAGGAAAAATGCTTTTGGCAAAATTTGACCCCCAACATCTCCCTCCCATCATCCGATGCGGATCGATGAAACTTGGCAGATGCTATGTACAAGATGTAATCAAAATGAACCCATATAAAGAAATACAAGGCTTTCACGGCGACATACTGCTTGTGCACGGAACAAACGACAACATTGTACATACAAAGTATATAAAAAGAGCTTATCAGACATATTTATCAGAAAATAAGCAAAAGAACCTTACACGAAAGGTATTGTTTCGTTTCGTAAAAGGCGGCGGACACGGCTTTTCAAAAAAGTGTGACAGAGAAGCTATCATGCATATTGAGCATTTTTTGAATATGCATGATGAAACACATGATAAAACGATCAAAAAACATTAATATTAAATTTAGATACAGTAACTTCTGTTCATTTGAAACACGAACCAAGTTCATCAGAGAAATATTATCAAAAAATATTATCAGAGAAATATCATCAGAGAAATAAATTCTTCGGAGGAATTGTCATGTTATATTTTGAAAACGACTACTGTGAAGGCGCCCACCCCGCTCTTTTACAACAGCTGCTTACTACAAATATGGAAAAATTACCTGGCTATGGAGCAGATTCTTACAGCAGTCTGGCAAAGGAAAAAATACAGCAGGCATGTAACTGCCCGCAGGCAGACATCTTTTTTCTTGTAGGCGGAACGCAGACAAATGCAGTCATTATAAGCTCCCTTCTAAAAAAATATGAAGGCGTGATCGCTGCATCTACCGGACACATCAGCATTCATGAAGCCGGTGCGATCGAAGCAACCGGCCATAAAGTTTTACAGATACCGCACAGGAAAGGTAAAATCTGCCCGCAAAGCCTGCAGAATTATTTGCAGACGTTTTATCAGGACGCAAACCATAATCACATGGTATTTCCCGGCATGGTTTATATTTCTCACCCAACGGAATATGGAACACTTTATACGAAAAGTGAACTGAGCAGAATCTCCGCAGTATGCCGGCATTATAAAATCCCTCTGTATCTGGATGGCGCAAGGCTTGGATACGGTCTGGCCAGTGAAGCGGCAAATATTACGCTGCCGGATATTGCTGTCCTCACAGATATCTTTTACATCGGCGGTACAAAAATTGGCGCTTTATGCGGCGAAGCAGCCGTATTTCCGAATAAAGCGCCCGCGCATTTTATAACGATGGTCAAGCAACAGGGCGCTCTTCTCGCCAAAGGCCGTCTGTTAGGCATTCAGTTTGATGCCCTATTCACCGATGACCTGTATTTAAAAATCAGTAAAAACGCGATAAAGACCGCAGATAAATTAAAAACTGCCTTAAAAGCAAAAGGATATCGTCTGTACGTAGATTCGCTGACGAACCAGATCTTTGTCATTTTGGAAAATACACAGATGGAAGCATTGAGCCGGTCCGTAGCATTTAGTTTTTGGGAAACTTATGATCCCACACATACCATTGTCCGATTTGCAACCAGCTGGGCAACCAAAATGGAAGATATTGATGCGCTCATTGAACTTTTATAAAGATTTTTATAAATACTTTTGTATATACTTTGTATATACCTTATAAAAACTCTTATAAAAATACCCTGTCTGGATAGCTTTTCTTAAGCGCCTGCAGCATCTCATCGCTCAGATCAAGCAGCAGCTTGATCTTTTGCTTATTTTCCATAATAATCATCGTATAATACGGTGTATCTTTTTCATAGGAAGTATAGTCATATTTTGGAAGGCTGATGCCTCCTGCATCTTTGCGGTATTTGGCTACCGCATCATGCCGGTTTGGAGCTGTTGTCTCCATCGTATTCAGCTCCAGTACATGTGCCGTTCTCCGATACCGTTTTCCCAATATTACCTCTATCGTAAGCGTCTGCCCTTCCAAAACATATTCATACTCTTTCTGGCTTAATACACTGTAGAAAAAATACAGCAAAACGAGTAAAAAGCCTGGAAGCATGAATCCCTGAGAAATCATAATGCCCAGCAAAATAAACAATACAGCAAAAATAACCATGGCCTTTTGCAGCAAGCCAGACATAGCTTTGGGCTTTCTGACCACTTGTTCGGTAATCCGGTAATTGTACATAAACAGCCTTCCTCCTTATATTGTTTTCAGTATATCTCCATACTGACAAACCAACTCCGTTTCCAACATTTGAAATTGCGGAATATAAATGTCCAAAATGCGGTTTACCAGTTCCTTTGCCGCATTTCCATCATAAATATGCGTCATATCATTTCTGTCCTTAAGCATATCCAGCCAAACCTCTCCGCGAAAAAAAGGATAGACGGCATAAGCCTCTTTGATGATTCCTCTGGGCGATCCTGTTGCAGAAGCCTTGCTGCCCTCATAAGCTAATAATTGTTTCAGCACTTTCCACCCCAATTCAAACTGAATCGAAAATTTATCGATAATTCCGCTAATAATAAATTCATTGTCCATAGATTCTTTATCTGCGCGTTCCAAAACGCGCAGATGAGAAACATAATTATCAAATTTCTTCATATAATACAATTCCTTCTGTCTGAATCGATTGTTTCAGCTCTTTTTGTACGTTTCCATTTAAATTTATCACATCAAATTTTAACGGCGTAGCAACCTCTTCTTCTACATCCAAAGCAAACAAAATGTCATTCCCTCCCAGTACAGCCAAATCAATATCACTCGCACGTTCATAATTCCCTCTGGCTCTGGACCCAAACAAGATCACTTTTTGTACACTGTGCTTTTTTGCTATCTCTCGGATTTCTTGTATGACAGCTGTTTTTATACCTGTTTCTTCCATCCTGTATGCCCCCTTCTAAATCAGCTTCTTCTTAAAATGTCTGCCATTATATTTCATACCATAAAATCTGATTCGGCTCCATTTTAAGCGCAAAAGAGGAACCATCCCCACGGTAAATAACCGTATCCTGTGTTTCATCCGTATTGTTGACAACACAATATTTGCCATTTTCCACATATGCGTGCACTTCCACATACATATTTTCAGAAAACCAGCGGCAAAGCTTTTCTTCCTGTCCCGCGCTCCATAAAATGGCCCGGTGAAGCAGTCTGTTATTTGTAAAATTATACGGCAGCCCACTGATATAAACTGCCCGGCCTTTCCCAAAACTGTTTACGGCAAGCTGTACGTTTCTGTTTCGCTCAACTAAAACCTCAGCCCCTTCCAGCGCATAAATATTTTTCTTTCCCTCGCCAAAATCCAGCTCTCCGTCTGCATCTTCCGTAATAAAATGTGAATGTTCCTCCCAGTTATATTTATCATAACCTAATGTAAATCCACGTTCCTCTTCCACGCCAAATACGCCCGCCAACTGGAAGAAACGGCCGTTTGCCTGATGTGCCGAAGGTTCTCCGACGCCTATGATGCCGCCTCCTTCATATACAAACCTCTTAACCGCACACGATATGGCAGGATCACACCACCATTCTCCTCCGGTATGTGCGGTATCGGCGTCTCCTACGTTCAACAGTACATCAAACTGACCGAGCAGATCCGGCTGCTTCACAATATCATCAAAACTGATAAAGCTAACGTCAAACGGCGCGCCGGAAAGTGCTTCCAAAACTCCGGCATAGGAATAATTCTGCGGGAAATAAATCGCATGGTGTACCATATGGCATCCCCAGGAGCGCATTTTTCCCCAGCAGTTTAATACTGCAACTTTTCCTGCACAGTAGGGCCTGCTGCCGGCAATATTTTCATACAGCTGCCGAAACTCCTGACAAACCTCCTCTACATAATCTACAAATTCCGGGAAATCCAGGGCCAGCTTTAAATACCCGCCATATCCAATCCGGTCAATCGGTTTACGCAAAATCGCACGTCTGGCTGTGATCCAGTTTTCTTTTGCTTCTTTTACCGGATCTCCCCCTTCGTAAAACGTATCCGGGAAGAAATATGGCAGCAGCCGCCCTTCGGTATAAGACACTCCTTCGATATCACTAATCAGACGCAGTGTCGCTCCATTTCCTACACTGCCAACGACCGCATCCAGACCGATGTTTGCAAATTCCTCCAAATAGGGTTCTGTCCCAATCCAATGATCGCCTAAGAACATCATTGCTTCCTTTTGATGCGCATGCGTAATATCCACCATCTCCTTGACAATCTTAGCAACTTCTCGCGTTTGAAATGCCAGAAAATCCATATATTCTTTGGATGGAATGCGGTATTGGCCGTTATAATATCCCTGATCTATAATATATTCCGGTCTGAACGGATATCCTGCTTCCTGCTCAAACTGCTCCAAAATATAAGGACTGACCGATGCCGAATATCCGTACCAGTCTACATATTTTTCCCTGCGCAGTTCATCGAAAATAAGCGTAAACTGATGAAAAAACGTCGTATACCGCAGTACATCCACATACGGATGCTCTTTGATAAATTTCTCCAGACGCTCCAAAGTAAACGCATGTGTCTTTGGCTGGCGCACATCAAAGGTCATCTGGTGTTCCACATTTTCCCAGTTATTTACTGTCGCATTATACATGTGTACCGGATCCCATATAATATACGCAAGAAAGCTAACCGTATAATCATGAAACGGTATGCTTTTTACAAATACCTCACCAGCTGCTTCGTCAAACCCCCAATCTGCAACCGGTACGACATTGCCGGTACTTCGGTCTATCACTTCCCACCATCGGGTAATATCATCTCTCGTATTCAGACGCAGCATATCTTCATGCAGCCCTTTCATCAACGGTATGCGAAGCTTTTCATCCGCAGCCGTATAAATCGGCGTCATAACATACATTTGCTGGATTTCCTGCGGATTTGCTTTTGCCCAATCATTGTCTTTTCTCGTTGTATAATAAGTTGCATACACTTTCAATCCCGCATCCTTTAATTCCACAGGAAATTCCGTACCATCACAATCCCGAACCGCATCCGCGCCCCATAACTTCGCCAAACGCACCGTTTCCTTTACAACATCCATATCCGTAGGTATCGTTACACGTCCTTTATTATTGTCCATAAAAATCCCCTCCAAAATACAATTTCAATAAATACAATTTCAATAAATACAATTTCATGAAATACACTTTCAATAAATACAATTTCAATAAATACAATTTCATGAAATACACTTTCATTTACAATACTGATTCACAATCTGTTTCATTTGCTCCCATTTCTGTTCCATATCTGCCGTCAATGCCAGCTGTGTTCTGCTGCGGTCCAGATTATGCTGCTCTCGGTGAATCCGAAAATAAGTATCCCCGGAAAGAAAATCCGCCAAAAACCGCATTCCACATTCCATCGTCATCATTTTTGCCCCCATCGGCAGCATTTCCAGTTCTTTTTTCGTAAGGCTTCCCTGACATCCCTGCAAAAATCCTTTAACATACTGCTCATAAAGCCCCAAATCCAATGACACTTTCGAAAGATCCGTCTCATCCTCTGCCGCTGTATTGGCTCCAAACCGAATGGAATCACCAAAATCATTGACCGCCAGCCCAGGCATCACCGTATCCAGATCGATCACGCAAACACCCTTTCCGGTCTTTGCATCCAGCATAACGTTATTTAGCTTTGTATCATTATGCGTAACCCTAAGCGGAAGCTCACCTGCTGCCTGTAAATCTGTAAGTACAGACATCTCCTGTTCCCGCTCCATAAAAAACTCAATTTCTTTTTGTGCAAGCTTAACACGTCCGCAAACATCCTGCTCTACCGCCTGACAAAAATCTGCAAACCGTTTCGGCGTATTGTGAAAATCAGGAATCGTCTCATGCAACGTTTCTGCCGGATAATCTGACAACAACGACTGAAAGGTTCCAAATGCCAGCGCACTTTCATAAAAATCCTCCGGCCGACGCACTGCATCATAACTGACAGCATCTGGAATAAATCGATACATCCGGTAACAATTGCCTTCTGCACGAAAATAACTGGCGCCATCTTTGGCAGGAATCACTTGCAGCGCTTCTCTGGCAGGATCCCCGCCTGCAGCTTTGATTTTCTCTCTTAAATAGTCCGTCACCCCAACGATGTTTTCCATCAGCTCGTCCACATTTCGAAAGATTTCCGTATTAATCTGCTGGAAAATATATTGCTCCCGTTTTCCATTTCGCTGCATTTGCACAAGCTCCGTCCGATTGATGTGGCCGCTTCCATATTCCCCCATCTTGGCTATCACACCATCTACCGCGAACTTCTCAATAATTTCTCGTTTTTCCATGCTTTTCGCCTCCTCCTTTTTATCATCTATTTTAGCATAACTTGTGCATGACATAAACAAAAATTTTTGGAGATGCGTCAGCCTTTCCTTCGTTTTTGAAAAAACCGATCCGCCAGCCTTTCCATCTCTTTCGGATCATCCGAATGCACCGTATGAACCGGTTCTGTAATGACACCTGCTATATTTCTCATATGCCAGTCTTTGATTCGCATCTTCCGCACCATCTTACGCCATGCCCTGCATTCTGCTTCTGTGGAAAAATCAAGATGCCTGGTGTGCTCCAAAAAATATTTTTCGTCATATAATACATGATACAGAGGTTCCCATTTGAAAAATCCTGTTCTAATGTATCTTTTTTTCATTACCCGTTTTGCAGCCAGCTGATTTAAAAATGATTGTGTGCTGTATTTTCCGATCTTCATTCTTTCCAAAGACAATAATACTGCATGCATATCAGATATACGAAACTCTTTGCCTTTCCCAAACTGATATGCATATTTCATCACCGTATACTCATATGGATCAAATAAAAGACAACGTTTTCCAATCATCATGACTTCCATTTTACTGAACCTCCTATCAGATATCATAAAGTATCAAATATGTGAATGACAACAATACTCAACCCGGCAGTATCGCTATACGAACACTATCTTTCTTCTAATTTTACACAGATAATAAAACAGATACAAGTACTATTTCATAAAGGACTGGTAAAATATGATTACATATGACCGTCTTTGGAAAACGATGAAAGAAAAAGGGATCACTCAGTATGATCTATATACACACTATCATGTTAACCGTGCACAAATAAACCGGCTCAAACACAACAAAAATGTAGAAGTCAACACGATTGATAAACTGTGCAATATTTTGCAATGCAGTGTAGACGATATTATGGAGCATATTGACGATAATAATTTTTTCTGATTTCACATCGTTTGAATGCAAAAGAGCGTATTGGAAAACAGATTGCTCTGTCTCAAATACGCTCTTTGCAAGCCATATATACGAAACCGTTTAGATATCCCATTCAACGGTTTCGTATATTTCCTAAATATTTTCAGTCTCTTTGTTATGCTTCTACTCCAAAATGCTCAAATAAAATTTTCTCTGCTTGTGCACTCCACAAGCCTCTATTTTTCTTACATGCTTCATCTAATTTTTGGAACAACGGATCTGTCTTTCCTTTTTCTGCAAAGTCCTCGATCGCTGTCAGCGGCATGTCAAACTGTGTATAAGTAAGCTTCTTGCCGCCTGGAATCTTCGGCAGGTTTAGTGTTGCATCTGCAATACTATCAATGCCTCCAACATGTGTGACCATAACAGCCGGCTCGATTTTTCCTTTTGCTGCAAGGTCATTGGCTTCTATCAGATCGTCGTTATTTCCGCCAGTCGTCCCTACAATATGCTGGCTTGTATAATGTACATCGTACAGATTGATTTCAGCCTTAAACTGACTGTCCGTCGGTCCTGCAAAGAAATTCATGCAGCCGTCAAACGCAAGTATTTTATCTCCCAGCTCTGCAACTGCCCGATTTGGCACATAGACAAATACATCGTCGTAACCTTTTCCTTCGGTCAAATCTACGAGTTCTTTTACCGGATCTGCCATTTTTGCCGTATTGACATACAAAAGCTCTACTCCGTTTTCCTGTGCATAAGACTCTGGGATTACTTCTCTTGCACGCTCGATCTTTGCATCGTCAATATCTGTCACTACGATGCGTTTCGGCTTGTTTTCAAACTGAATCCCGTAGCTGACCGCACCGAGTCCCATTGGCCCGCATCCGCCAAGAATAATAATGTCGCCGCCTTCTTTTGTACCGCCTGCAAGATCATGATTTCTTTTATTTGTATGATAATTTCCATGATAACCGCCGATAATACAGCTCATCGGCTCGCCCAAAGACGCCTCAAAAAAGCTCTCTCCCTCGTATGGCATCAAACAACCCAGCTCCATCACTTCATGAGGAATGATGCAGTAGGTACATGCTCCTCCGAAAAATTCATAAGAATATCCAGGTGAAGCAAGGCTTCCTTTATAATTAAGCGCCGGCTGCTGTGCAAACTTCATACCCGGTTGAAACTGGTCTTTCCACTTTTCACCGACTTCTACAATTACACCGGCAAACTCGTGCCCGATGATAATCGGATTTGTGTCGATATTCTGCGGCGCACGTTTATGCTTCTTTCCCTGCTCTACCAGCTTATAGGTAGACATACAAATACTATCGCTTATAACCTTTACTAAAATCTCATCATCCTTAATCGAAGGAAGCTCAAACTCTTCCAGTCTTAAATCTCTCGTTCCATACATTCTGACTGCTTTCGTTTTCATAATAACTCTCCTTTTCTTTTATTTTCTCTATATTTTTTCTATCTCTACCTGTTTCATCAGCTCATCTACAAGCTCTCTTGTCGGCGGTTTTGTGCCAATCGTCGTAACTGCTCCTGCCGAAGTCGCAATACACATCCGTACCGTCTGCTCGTTATCCAGTTTTTGATCCCAGGCATATGCTAATGCAGCTACCATAGCATCTCCTGCGCCAACCGTAGAATGTGCTTTTACGGACAATGCCGGACATTTTACTTCATATCCGTCCCGTACAAACATCGCACCGCTTTTCCCCATAGATACTGCAACCGTCTCGATGCCTTTGCTCTTTAAGCTTTTTGCTGTCTGTAAAAGCTCTTCGATCGAAGCCCGGTAATCAAACCCCGCATACTCTTCCAGCTCTACACGATTCGGTTTAATAATATCCGGTCCCGCGTCCAGCGCCAAACGGAACAATTCTCCATCTGCATCCAGCAATACTTTCGCCCCATGCGCATGTACCCTTTCAATGATCTTGCCATAAATAGCTTTATCGACACCGTTTGGAATGCTTCCTGCAAGAATAAACAGCGTCTGTGCATCTGCATATCCTTCCAGCTTTTTCATCAGCTGTTCCATCTGTTCCTGTGATATCTGCGGCCCCGGTTCATTCAGTTCCGTCACTTCTCCAGTTGTTTCAAACACTTTCGTATTTGTCCGCGTCTCTCCGTCTACCCAGATAAAATCATTCTGTATTCCTTTGTCGTTTAATACGGTTTCAATCGTCCTGCCTGCGTTTCCTCCTAAAAACCCTGCTGCAATACTCTTTCCGCCCAGTTCCCGAATCGTCTTGGATACATTAATGCCTTTGCCTCCGGCGTCATACTCCACCTTCTGAATACGGTTCAAACCGCCATGCTGCAGTTTATCAATATCTATCGTCTTATCGATCGCCGGATTCATTGTAACTGTTACGATCATAATCCGTTACTCCTTTCCTGTTAAAATCTGATATACCGTATCTACATCGCCGGTCGCCAGTCTGTCAGCAGCCGTCTCGTCCAGCATCTTATCCGCAATCGTGGAAAGAATATCCAAATGCTCTTCCCCTACGCCCGCAATGCCAATGACCACGTGCACTTCATTGCCGTCCCAATCGATTCCTTTTGGAAACGTCATCACTGCGATTCCTGAAGCTTTTACTTCTTTTTTTGCCGCTTCCACCCCATGCGGCAGCGCCAGACCGCTTCCCATAAAGGTAGAAAATGTTTTTTCTCTTTCTACCATTGCATCCACATATGGCTGATCGACATAACCACTGTCTGCCAACATCTGTCCAACCGTCCGAATCACCTGCTCCTTTGGAGCTGACTCACAGTTTACTCTGATATTTTCACGATAAAGCAATTCTTTTTTTTCTTCTTTTTTCTTTTTAAATAACATGATATTCCTCCCTGTTTGCATAATGTAATAGATTCTTTTTTCGTTACCGCTGTATTTGCTTCTGATTGTATTATAATACACGCACACATCCCTTTTCAAAAGAAAGAAGCAGGGATTTGGCAGTATCTAATAGCGCCATTTTTTATTACGAAATTCTGGCAATGTATTTATTAAAATATTTCTTTAAGTTTGCAGACAATGCACTGCGGATGTCTTCCTTATCTCCCTGCATTACGATGTCCATAAACTCATAGTCTTCAATCAGCATACTGCTGATATACCCCATAATATCTCCATTAATTTTCATATGTTCGTCCATTGGCGCCAGCATAATAAACACCATCCGTATCCCTTTAAAATAAGCATCTGCAAACGCTCCCAGATCTTTTGTCATACACACGGAAAATGCCGGACGCGTTACCCCTTTGGTACGTGCATGAAACAGCGCAAATCCAAACTCTGCAAACACCTGACTGGCAATCTGCTCCCGCCTTAAAATATCTTCCCGGATGATTTCCTGACAGTCTGAATAAGGCGACATCTTCTCTGAGATCGCAATCAGCAGCTCCCCAAAGCTAATCTGATTATCCACACGGAAAAAATCCATATATTGTATGACCGTATGGATCTGCGAAGCAACAAAATTAATCTCTTCCAGCTGCATGGAAAACTCATCCGCTTCCTTTTGCTTTTTTGGAAGACGCTCATATTTGCGAATCATCTGCCGGATATTTTCAATATCCTCTTCACTTAGCAGAGGGTTTACAAATACAATTGGAATTTCCGGCTGCTCCATCGGGATACTAGATATAAAAAAATCTGTCCGGCTCATAATATACGGCGTAATATCGTATTTGCCGTATGCGGTAATTTCCATTCTGCCATGAAACAGTTTTTCCAGCTTTGACGACATCAGCCGTGAAATCCCTATGCCGCTGGAGCAGATTACCCCAGCCTGTACTTTGCGGATTTTTTCCTGTCTGCCTTCTAACCGTACCATTGCCGCACCAAAATGCACCGTTAAAAATCCGATTTCCTGCTCTGGAACTTCTTTTCCTGTAAAATCCTTTAGAACTTGTGCCACTTTCTCACAACGACTGTAAATATCCGGATAGCTGACTTTGATATCTTCCAATACCGGATTTTGAATTTTCATCCCATAGACAAGCCGAATCAGTGTAGGCTGCAAATGCGCCAGCAGCCCCTGGATAAATCCATCATCCTGCTTCATTAAATAAGCCTGCTTTGCATCGTAGGCATCAATCATATCATTGACTAACTGCTGCAGCTTTTTGTTCTCGATCTCCAACTGGTCTTGTTCCTTCCACCGGATTTTTTCATGCTTGGCTCCTTTTAAATGCAGGCAAATATACGATGTTTCCACCTGAGGAATATCGATCTGAAATTCCCGCTCCAGTTCTTTGACGATGACCTTTGCCAATTCATAGTCTTCATCCTCGGTAATATTTTGTTTCCAGTTTTCGTCATCATCGATCACCTCATTTTTCTTAATACGGTTGATCGCGATCGAAATATGAATAATCAGCCCCACATAAGAATTTTCTGTCAGTGTAAGCACCTTGTTATGGCCCATCTTTGTAATGCAGTCCATGACACGTTTTACGATATCATCGTTTAAAATTTGCCCGATGTTTCCTTTTTTCATTGTCCGGTAAGAAGACAAATCATAACCGTCATCCCCATATACTTCCCGCATCATCTTCGTATCGATATTTTCATCAATAAATCCACGGATTGCCCTGCGGTAACTTTCTTCGCTGCCTTCGATCGATATGCCGCTGCCAGGCTTGCGGCTGACAATCAGACCGTAATGTGCCAGCCACCCTTCCACAGCTTCCAAATCCGTACTGATCGTCGCCTCGCTCACGTCAAACTGGCTGCTGTAGGCATACAGCTTGCGCAGTCCTTTTTCTTTCAATATTTCCAGAATCAGACGTTTTCTGCGCTCTTCGCGGTTGCTGACATCATAATCATCTCCTGCGCTGCACACCGCAAGCAGACGCTCTTTTTCTTCTTCACTGCCTTCGATCCAGATACCCACGCCTGTCTTTGAGACAAACTTTAAATCATAATCTTTTAACGAGCCGTCAACAAATTCCAGCTCCCGCTGCACCGTCCGTCTGCTGACGCCGATCTGTTCTGCAAGATACTTTACGGAAACAGCAGCGGACTCACGCAGCAATATCTGAAAAATCTGTTTTATCCTTGGTGTTATTTCCATAATGTTGTACCCCTTTTCCTGCCTTGCTTTTTGTAACCGTTCACACAATCTTTCACTCCGTATCAACGGTTACTTCAACGCTTATTTGAATGATAAATTCCGCTTCTTCAAATCTTCTACCAATGTCTCATATTCTGGAGCCGCCAAAAAGTTGGTAATCAAAACAAGCTCTGCATTCGGGTTGCTGTGCGCCGCGCGTTCCCCAAGCTCCTGATGCGTTACGACAATCTGTACATCCTGCGGGATCGATGAAACCGGTGTATGGATCACCTCAATGCCGGACAATCCGGCCGCGGTAATCTTCTTTTTCAATACCGTCGCGCCCATAGCGCTCGACCCCATGCCAGCATCGCACGCAAACGCAATTTTACTGATCTTTCCGCCTGCATTCCCGGATACTGCCTGATTTGTATTAGCCGAAGCCTGTGCCAAGCCTTTGGACTGGCGCTTCATCGCATCTTTTTTAGCCTGCGCTTCTTCTAACGATGTATCCCTGCCCATAAACTTTAATAACGGTACGGAAATCAAAAACGATACCGCTGCAGACAGCAGCACACCCGCAAAAAGCCCCAGATAACAGTGACGTTCCGCCATCATCGTAATCGCGATGATACTTCCCGGCGATGCAGTAGAGACGAGGCCGACGTCAAACAAACTAAAACATAATACGCCTGTCATACCGCCTGCAATCGCTGATAACAGCAAAAACGGATTCATCAATATGTATGGAAAATAAATCTCATGAATGCCGCCCAAAAAGTGAATAATTACAGCGCCAGGCGCAGAACTTTTCGCGCTTCCTTTTCCTGCAATACAGTAAGCGAGCAAAATGCCAAGCCCCGGCCCCGGATTTGCCTCCAACAGGAAGAAAATAGACTTTCCGGCTTCCTGCACCTGCTGAATGCCAAGCGGTGAAAAAATACCCTGATTAATCGCATTATTTAAAAACAATACCTTTGCAGGTTCAATTAAAATGCTGACAAGCGGCAGCAGACTATGATCTACCAAAAATCCTACGCCCGCGCTCATCGCAGATGTCAGTCCGTTTACAAGCGGCGTAATCCCAACCATGGAAAGCAGCGCCAGAATGCCGCCGATAATCCCGATGGAAAAGTTATTGATTAACATCTCAAATCCGGCCGGAATATGCCCATCCATCATCTTGTCAAATTTTTTAATTACAAGCGCTGATACCGGGCCTACAACCATCGCGCCCAAAAACATCGGATTTTCAGAAGCCACGATAACACCCATTGCCGCGATCGCGCCTGTCAGCGCACCACGGTCACCGGCTACGACCCTGCCTCCGGTATACGCTATTAACAGCGGCAGCATCACATGGGACATCGGGCCTACCAGCTGCGCAAACGCCGCATTCGGTATCCATCCCTTCTCAATAAACAACGCCGCAATCAGCCCCCACGCAATGAAAGCGCCGATATTCGGCATTACCATGCCGCTTAGAAATCTTCCAAAAGTCTGTACTCTTTCTTTCATACTCACACCTCTTTTTTGATATCGCTTTCGTTATTGCCTGCTTTTCACGCAGGCCGTCACTTCTCTCGTTGTCAAACACGGCTGGCCAGCCATTTCGTGGTTTTGAATTATTACACTCAAACCATGTTTCTTGTCTGCTGAGTCTATTATACGTTGCACTGCCCATCTGTTTCAAGCAATAGAAAAAGAGATTTGGCACTAAGAGTTAATGCCAAATCTCCTGTTTTTTATGCAAACTGTATAAATACGATATCGTTAGTTTTCCCATTCCTCTTCCGGAATATCCTGTACCGGCTTCGCATCGATAACCGTCGTATCCACAGCCTTGATGATATTACCTTCCACCCCAAATTTTGTTATCGTAAACTGCCAGCTGACATTCTGCGGTTTTGGGTCTGCCTTTGCAAGCTCTTCTTTTAGTTTGTCCATACAACGTTGTTCCAGCGCTTCATCGTATACCTGTAAAGTAACCTGAGATTCCATAATTCCTTTGTCTGTTTCACCTGTTTCATCCCCGTCGTAAATCGGCTCCGGCGTATAGACCTCCCCGCCTGCAGTTTCAAAACAGAACTCCATATCAATGCTTTTCTCCCCGAAATTAGCGCCCACGGATTTATAAAAATCACTGTTTTTAGCGAATATATACTGGAATGTTTCCTTTTCCTTTAACACCACAAAGTCACCTCGTTTGAAAGAGTTATTCCACTTGAATTTTCCATTAGGCAGTTCAGCCGGAATCTGTAATGGAGTAATCGGAATTTCCACCTTGAGGTAATACTTTCCTTCTTTTTTCTCCAGAGCTTCCAAACTGGCCCCGCTGATTATGACCGTAGTCTTGATTTCATCTACGCCAATCGATTTTTCCAGTGCTTCTGCTGCCTGAATCTTTGGAATCTTCGGCCCGTCGCCTGTCCATTGCGGCAATTCCTCCAACTCTGATGCATACGGCCGCTTCTCTTTGTCATAAACCATTACAATTTTATTGTCCTGTATAGAATCAGCCAGAATCTTTATGGAAAATGGTTTTCCCTCATACTGCGCCTCACGGATACTTAGATAATCCCGCAAATACCGGCCGATCACCTCTTCATTCCATTCCTGAATCGGAACCTCAATCTCTTCGCCTGCAGTTCCTTTCTCTTTATCTGCAAAACGGAAATATACCTTCAGACCGCTCGTCTTTCTGGCGCTGCCTGCCAGTTTGTATACATTTTTTTTATCATCCGAAGACCTAGAAGAGATCCCGTCCGTATACCAGTGTTTATCATCTCCTACTCCTACACTATACTGCATCGTCAGTTCCGGCCGGTCTTCAAAAAACATCACATCTTTATTTATCTTTAAGTATAATTTCCAGTATACTTTCGAATCATCACCATCGGCGCCGACTGTGATTACTGTACACTCTGCCTTAATCCCCTTTTGAACATCCTCAAGGGAAGGTGTTGGTATATCGTTTTTATTGGTATCCTCCGAACCGGAACCCGTTCCTGAACCGGAACCCGTTCCTGAACCGGAACCCGTTCCTGAACCGGAACCCGTACCCGAACCGGAACCGGAACCTGAGCCAGAGCTGGAACCATACGAAGCGGAACCTGAATTCTGCGCAGTATCCGAAGATACCTGCATATTCTTTTGTCCGGCATTTACATTTGCAGGCGTTCCGTTCGGACGTTTTACCGAAATGATTTTCGATGTCAGATTGCTGATCGTCGCTTTGATGCCTGCTGCTGCCAGAGAAACAACGCTGCCCTCAGCTCCTTTCTCAAACGTTAACGATGCTGCAGCATGCAGCGAAAGTCCCAGCGGCGTTTCTGATACGATCTGCGTATCTGCTGCCGTCTGCTCGACCGATACGGACAAATCTGTCTCCGGCTTGCCGGATACGGACAGCTTCATTTTAGACTGAATACGGATATAATCCGCTTTTCCGTTTACTTCCAGCTTCACATCTGCATCTGACTGCGGAAGTGTAATTTCTTTTACCTGCGCACCCTTATTTACAATCATACGGGCCGCTTTTGCAGTAACTCGAATCACATTGCCGACTGCCTTCTCAAACCATGTATCCGGTTTTACCGCATGGATTTCTATAGACTGAAACACGCCGTTGTTCTCAACGTCTGACAAAGGCGCGTTTACAATCAGGCTGACATTTGGATACGAACCTGCCGGAATCACAAATTTTGCGGCATTCGAAGCAGCAATCGTTAATTTTTTCAGACTGACGTTTGTCAAAGCCTGCTCTAACTGCTCCTGTGTGGAAACTTCTGTTTCCGTAACCGGCGTCTGCTGTTCCGGCTTTGGCTCCGTATCCTCTGCAGCAACGACCTTCACTCTGCACCGTACAGTTTTGGAAGTATGTTTTTTTCTGGACGTTGTCTTCAACACCGCCTTTACTGTCGTCCTGCCAACGCCTTTTCCCTGAATCTGAAAGCTTTTTTCCGTCTTTGCGGATACTGCCGCAATCGTTTCGTCGTTTGTGGATATCTTTTGGATCTTCCACCCTGCCGTATTGTTTTTCAGCGTCATACGGTTTTTCTGCCCGACCTGCAGCGTCTTAAATGCAGTGCGCATACTTACATATGGCTTTGCCGCAGCCGATACGGATATCCTATTGGCCGGCAGACAAGCAACTGCTGTTGCAACAGACAAGGAAACCGCCAGCGCTTTCTGGTACAGCCTCCTCCTGCCTTTTCCGACACATGCTTTCCATGCGCGGCAAACACTCCCCTGTTTCATATTGGATCCTCCTTTATAATGATAAATGACCGGAATAACATAGATTCCTGATTTTGGTCATTATATCATTACAGGCATATGATTTCAGCAATTTGGCGCAAAACGCACTTTTTTCGGTATCATTTGAGTTTTATGAATTTTTTGAATTATTTAAATTGTAAATCCGCAAGCTTCCCGCCATCCAGCAGAATATGCTTTCCCTGAAATGCAATCCCGTATATTCGTATCCGCTGCGGTTTTATCCCTTTTGCCAATAACGCCGCAGCATATTTTTTCTCTGCTATCTGCCGCAAAGCCGCATCCACTGTCTCCTGCAAGGATGCTTCCTTTTTTGTATCCCGCACTTTAAATTCCAGAATGATCCCGTCATCCACGTCCTGGTTAAACGGCTCAAGCACTACGTCATAACGTCCATAACCGCTTTCCCGGTTCGAAGTAATATGATAAATATTACGCAGACCGGCAATCAGGCCCAATGTAAAACCGTGATAAAAGTTTTCAGGCTGTTTAAATTCTGATGGTTTTGCTCCGGTATCAAAACTGCTGAATGTTTCTTCCGCAATCTCGTTTAAATACTCATTCATAAATTCTTTATTCCCTGCCAGAAGCGCTTTTGAGAATTCATCATAATCCAGCCTTTGATTCGAAAACCACCCCATTACCATTTCATCAAACATCATGCATACTTCTTTGTTTGTAAGCGCAAGCACATATTCCTGCTTATCTGTACTGTTTTGCTTCACCTGCAGCGCTTTTAAATAACCGCTCGCTAACAGCAGGCTCCAAACTGCTGTCTTTGATTTATTTAATTGCTTAAATACAATCTCTTCGTCAAGGTACGTCTGAAAAGATCTTCCCAGCAGTAATTCTTCCATAACAAGCTTCATTTGCGCTCCGCCGCTGTGAATCAGCTTTCCAACCATACTGTTGGAGCTTGTATTCACCCAAAATGCACGCAGTTGTCTTTCATCCAGAAAATTTATGATCGACCATGGATTGTATATGCTGTCCCGGTTTCCAAAACGAAACCCATCATACCATCTTTTCACATCCTGTTTTTGCCGCAGCAGTCCATACTCTGCAAGCGCCGCAAGAACTTCTTCTTCCGTAAAGCCAAAAGACGTCTCGTATTTTACCGATGTTGTCGTAATGACTTTTAAATTATTCAAATCCGAAAAAACAGATTCCTTGCTTACTCGCGTGATTCCGGTTAAAATTGCCCGCTCCATATATGGGTTTTCTTTAAAAGAAGCATTAAACATTGCTCTGATAAACGCTGACATTTCCTCCCAATACCCACCCAAATATGCTTCCTGCATCGGCGTATCATACTCATCCAAAAAGATCAGCGGTTTTTTCTTATAAAATCTGTACAGAAATTCAGATAACCGATGAATGGCCGCCACTGCTGTATGCTCCTGCATCGTATCACATACTTCATGAAAATATTTTTTTTCTGCTTCGGACAGCAGATCTCCATCCAGCAAGTATCGGTTCCTTCCATACATCTCTGTCAAAATCTGATTCATCATCATCCGTGTATATGGGTAACTGTTCCCTTTGACTCTTGAAAAGCTCAAAAAAATGACCGGATACGTTCCCTGCAGACCGCGATACTCCTCATACTCCCAAATGTTCAGCTTTTCAAATACTGCTTTCTCCTGTGCATAATTGACGGAAAAAAATTGTTCCAGCATGCTCATCGTAAGCGTCTTTCCAAACCTTCTGGGCCTTGTAATCAAAGTCACGTCGTCCATGTTTTCCCACCATTCTTTAATAAACAGCGTCTTATCTACATAAAAACAATTGTGTTTCAGCAGCTTGCCAAAATCCTGTATGCCGATTGCTACTCTCCTTGCCATTGCATCACCCCCTAAGGCTCATTTCGAATCATTTATTCCGGCAAATCAACATCTGCCAGAGTTTGCTTCATTATAGCATTCCCATTTTATCACCGCAAGTGCGCCCTGTTTCAATTTCCATTAAGTTAATGACATTGGTTACTTGTCCACCCCCGTGAATAATAACTGACATTGCCCGTAAATAGTAACCCATTTCCTTATAAATTCATCACAGTCTGCCATTTAAGCTTTACACTCCCTCCTCTTTTCAGTATAATACAAATATAAGCTCTATGGAAATACTTAGAAAGCAGGTGAAACTATGCCATTTGATATTGCTATGAAATCCAAAGGCTGCTTCGACCGAAATTCCCTTACTTCGATCAACAGCGCCCACGTACAGGGCTCCTTTTCTTCCAGCACTCTTTCTGCACAAAACAGATCTGCTGCACAAAAAATCCCTGCTTTAAATACTCCCGTATCATCCATCCATACGCAAACAAACACCCGCACACCATCTGCAGCGCATAGTATGCCGCCGACTTCCAGCCGCAATAAACCATCAGCTTCCATACATAATGCACCGTCGGCATCGGTATCGGCTGCACCGCCCCGTCAGAAATTGCCGGCATTTGGAAACCCAGTTCAAAAAGGCCAGAAATTGCCGCTTACTGCCGATGGCAAAGCCTCCGGCATTTGGAAAGCCTGTTTTGGCTGGAATACTTCCAACCCACAATGTGACGCAGACGTCTCTGCTTTTTTGCTGGGTGCAGATGGAAAAGTCCTAGGAGATTCCTGGTTTGTCTTTTACGGCCAGACCGAAAGCCCGGACAAAAGCTGCCGTTTGCAGAATGGACAGGGCACAGACCGGGAAGTCATTACCCTCGACTTCCAAAAGCTTCATACGAATGTAAAGAAAATTGTATTTGTGCTGACGATTCATGAAGCGTTTTCAAAAAGACTTCATTTTGGTATGATGCAGGATGCCTATATCCGTATTTTAAATGACCGCAATGCAGAATGTGTCAGCTTTCAGATGCGCGAATATTATTCCAACGTGATATCGATGATGATTGGCGAAATCTACCAGTACAATGATAGCTGGAAATTCCATGCTGTCGGCAACGGCGTCGCAAAGGATCTGGCCGGGCTATGTGCTTTATACGGCGTAGAAGTTAGTGATTAGGAGGATTTTACATATGTTAACATTTGAAACAATCAACGAATTAACACTGAAAGTCACCTGCAGCGGCAGCGATGTACTGATCGCAAAGGCCGGTTCTTTTATTGCCGGAGACAGCGCCGGCGGTAAAAATTACAAATTCGAAAAACTGCTGCTCGGGCCTCAGAATAATTTTGCACAGGCCGCCCTGGGTTCTCTGATCCGCAGGGTTACAGGTGAAAACGTTCCGTTGATGAAGGTCATGCTGAACGGCAATTCCACTACTTATTATGCCGTAGACAGCCAGCACGTCGTTATCTATAAGCTGGCTCCTGGAGAAGTAATTTCTGTGGAATCTGAAAACATTCTGGCTTTTACGCAGGAGTGTGATTACGAAGTCCGTTTTCTTGGATGCGGCGTCCTGTCGCAAAAAGGTTTTGCCACAACGATTTTGACCGGAAGAGGAAACAACTCCTATGTTGCTGTACTTTCCAACGGCAACCCGATTGTTTTAAGCAACATGCAAAGCCGCAATACCATATCGGTAGATCCGGACGCTGTGATCTGCTGGGTAAGCCAGTCCGGTTACTGTGATCCGCAGATTAAAGCGGATATTAACTGGAAGACTTTTATCGGGCAGGCTTCCGGAGAATCTTATGCCTTTGAATGGAGCGGAAACCAGCCGGTTTCTGTAATTGTACAGCCTACCGAACGGCGGGGCGGTATCCAGCTTCGCATGGATTAAATTTAGAGGCGGAACCCATGGAGGAAAATACTCTGAAAACTTTGCTGCAAAGCTTAGGAGTAAATATGTCTGTCATTGACATCATCAAAGAATGACAAATTTTATCTACAAAGAAAACCCCTGCTTTTTATAAGACAGGGGTTTTACAGTTTATTTTTCCAAATATTTTTTTATGATTTGCCGCTTCCCACAACTGCTTTCCGAATCAAATCTACCGGAATCATCGTAGCTGCGAGAATCACAACCGTAACCCATCCGACAATCCCAAATGGCTCACAGCTGAACATATTTCCAATCCATGTAAACAGCGGGAATGGAATGAGCGCCGCATTCACGATCAACGCCTGTACGAGAATAATCGCAAAAAAGACTTTTATAAATCCGGTATTTTCATTTAAACCACTGAAAATCGCAAAGGAATCATCTCTGACATTAAATCCATTGAATAGTGCACTTACAATAAACAATACAAAATAACCGGTTAAATGCTGTTCTTCATCCGCGAACAAAGCTTTAAAAAACGGAAGCTTGAGGTATAAAAAGCTCAGCACAGTAAGCCATGCGCCCATCGTCAGAATTTGCGCCATCATCTTTTTGCTTACAATGCTTTCATCTCTGCGCCGCGGCTTTTCGGTCATATACTTCTCAAGCGCCGGCTCATTCCCAAGCATAATTGCACCCAGGCTGTCCATCACAAGATTGACAAATAATAGGTGCGTTACCTTAAGCGGCTCCTCTACGCCAAAGAACGGTGCGACCGCACTGACAATAACCGCTGCTACGTTGATAACAAGCTGGAACTTGCAGAATTTTAAAATATTGTGATAAATCGTACGCCCATACCAGATCGCATCTTTGATTGACTTAAAGTTATCATCCAGAATAACAATCTTACCGGCTTCTTTAGCCGCTTCTGTGCCGCTTCCCATTGCAAATCCCACATCCGCACGTTTCAACGCCGGAGAATCATTCACACCATCGCCTGTCATACCGACTACCAGGTTCATTTCCTGACACAGCCGCACCATTCTTGACTTATCCGTCGGCAATGCTCTTGCAATTACACGGATATCTGGTATGATCTTTTTTACTTCCTCGTCAGACATTTCATTTAGCTGTGCCGACGATAATGCTTTGTCTTTCTCACTTTTTAAAAGTCCTGCATCTTTTGCAATCGCTACGGCCGTTTCCAATCTGTCGCCGGTAATCATAACGACCTGAATGCCTGCTTCCTGCACCTGATGAATCGCGTCTCTTGCTTCCGGTCTTACATCATCGCGGATACCGACCAAACCGATGATTACGATATCATCATTGATCGCATTTTCCACAAGCGGTTTTCCGGAATAACCAAACGCAAGCACACGCATTGCTTTTGAAGCAAGCTCATCGATCTTTTTATTTAAAACCGCCTGATCGATCTCTTTTTCGCTGCCGTCTGCGTCCAGATATTTCACTGCCTGCGCAAGCAGCTTTTCCGGCGCTCCTTTATAAAACGTCTTGCCAACATAATCGATGTGCGCCTGACTGAACTTATTGGCCGAATTAAATCCCTGGCTGGCTGTAACAACATATTCCTTATTTGCATTCGCTGCGTTGAATGCTTCTTCGCCCATAAATTTCATCAATGCCTGATCCGTTGCATTTCCGCCGATGACTTTATGAGAAGCATCAAATAACGACTGCGTATTTTTACCGATGGCCAGATCCATCATCTTTTTGATTTCCGTATGGCTGCCAAGTTCAGGAATCGGAATCGATTTACCATCTGCTGTAAAGAAATCTACGACTTCCAGCATACCTTTTGTAATCGTACCTGTCTTATCACTGAACAGAATGTTTAAAGACCCTGCTGTCTCGATACCTTCGGCTTTTCTGACGAGTACGTTATGATCCAGCATTTTGCTTGTATTCTGCATGAGTACAAGAGATATCATAAGCGGCAGACCTTCCGGCACCGCACATACTATAATAACTACTGCCAGCGAAACAGCCCGTATGATATCTTGAAGAATAACCTGAATGCCGTTGTCAAAATAAGCGGATACGCCTCCTGCTACCATAATAAAATGCGCAAAATATAAAATGGAAATTGCAATCGCTCCGATATATCCAAAGGTAGAAATCTGCTTTGCAAGCTTGGCCAGTTTTACTTTCAGCGGAGAATCTGGTTCGTCTTCCTGCATTTCCTCTGCCATCTTGCCCATCATCGTCTTTAAACCGACTTTCCTTACATCCAGGACACCTTCTCCGTCAAATACTACCGCGCCGCGAAACAGCGAATGTGCATCTACAAACGTATCGCCGGTAATATCTTCCGGCAGCTGAAAGCTTTCCTCTGCTTCTGTCTTTTTACATTCTTCTGCTTCTCCGTTTAATGCCGAATTGTCCACCCGCAAAGACCCTGAAATAAGAATGCCGTCTGCGGGGATTTTATTGCCTGACTGCAGTAATACTTTATCACCGGTTACGACATCATCCACGTCAATCACAGTAACAACGCCGTTTCGATATACTTTACATTCGTCTTTTTTTGTACTGTCTTTGAGTTCCCTGTACTTTGTATCACTCGCCACACCTGTTTTTGCTGACACAAAGGCTACGATCAGCACTGCCACGATCGTTCCAAGCGGCTCATAGATTTCCGCGTATCCAAAGAAAAACATAACAATCATAAGCGCCGCAATCGCCAGCAGTACCCTTATCATAGGGTCTTCAAAAGTTTCCTTGAACTCGTCCCAGAAAGTCGTCGGTTCAGAATCCGGAATTTCGTTCGATCCATATTTTTTCCGCGACTCCTCTACCTCTTTTTCTGTCAGCCCATTATATTTCATAAGTAATCTGTCCTCCAGTTTTTTTTGACTAGTTTCCCAATAAAAAATTATTTTTATACATCGTTGTTTGTTGTTTCTTTCTTACTTTATGAACTGTTTTTTCATATATTTTTATTATATATTTCATTCATATACTTTTATTATAGATATCTGTTCGCCAGCTCTCCTAATCCCGGATCTGTCGTACCCTGTCCGACAGCGCTGAATTTCCACTCACCGTTATGTCTGTAGATTTCTCCGAAAATCATCGCTGTCATTCCTGAATAATCGTCTGAAAGATTATATTTACACATTTCACCGTTATTCCTTTGATCTACAAGCCGGATAAACGCGTTTTTAATCATTCCAAAATGTTGTTTGCGCGAAACTGCCTGATAAATATTAACTACTATCACAATACGGTCATATTCTGCCGGAATTTTCCCAAGATCTACGAGTATCTGTTCATCATCTCCATCTCCGGCTCCGGTCAGATTATCTCCCATATGCTGGATCGCGCCTGTCTTATGCCCAAGATTCCCAAAATAAACAATATCCGACTTATCACACAGCCTTCCGTTTTTTAACAGCAATGCAGATGCATCACAGTCAATCGGCTTTGGTTTTGGCGCAAAAAAACCGCCTTTTGCTTTTTGTGCTTCGTCCCATCCTAAACCTACCATCATTTTGGAAAGACCTGCGTGTTCTTTCGATAAACTGACCTTTTGGCCCTTTTGCAAACTTACTGACATGAAACTGCCTCCTTTTTCTTTTTTACAAACATTACTCTGCGTCCACGCCATACTGCGCACAAAGCGCCTTTAATCCGCCCTGATAGCCGCTGCCGATCGCATTGAACTTCCATTCGCTGCCATTTTTATATACTTCGCCAAATACCGCCGCTGTCTCAATCGAAAAGTCTTCCCCCAGATCATAACGCAGCATCTCTTCTCCGGTATCCTCGTTATAAATTCGAATAAACGCATTATTAATCTGTCCAAAATTCTGACGTCTTTGTTCCGGTTCATAAATCGTTACCGTAAATGCGATCTTTGTAATATTTTCCGGTACTTTCGAAAGATCTATTTTAATCTGCTCATCATCCCCTTCTCCGGCACCTGTTAAATTATCTCCCATATGCTGTACACTCTCAGACGGATGTTTCAAATTCCCAAAAAAAACAAAATCTTCCTGTCTGGATACTTTTCCGGTATCTGTCAGCAGAAATGCCGCCGCATCCAGATCAAAATCTCCTCCTGTATCAAACTGGTTCACATCCCAGCCAAGGCCAACTACAACTTTTTTTAAGCCTGGATTTCCTTTTGTCAAACTTACTTTCTGTCCTTTTTGCAAACTAACCGGCATATTTTTCCCTCCTAAGTCGTCTCTATTCCATAATGTGCGCAAAGCGCCGCTAATCCACCCTGGAAACCGCTGCCAATTGCGTTAAACTTCCATTCGCCATTATGCCGGTATAATTCTCCGACAACGACAGCCGTCTCAATGGAAAAATCTTCACCCAAATCATAGTGGATCAGTTCCGTGCCCGTAGCTTCATCCACAATCCGGATAAATGCATTCGAAACCTGTCCAAAGTTCTGCCTTCGAGCATCCGAATCGTAGATCGTTACCGTAAAGGCAACTTTTTCCACATTCGCCGGAATTTTGGTCAGATCTACCTGAATCTGCTCATCATCCCCATCTCCAGCGCCTGTCAGATTATCTCCCATATGCTTTATGGCGCCGCTTGTATGCTCCAGATTGCCATAGAATACAAATTCTTTCTCCGTCGGACATTTTCCATTCGCACCAACCATAAACGCTGCTGCATCCAGATCAAAATCCGCACCAGAATCAAATGCATTCACATCCCATCCTAAGCCTACCATAATATTTTTTAAGCTTGGATTGCCTTTTGTCAGATCCACTTTCTGGCCCTTTGATAAATTAATCGGCATATTTATCTCCTCCTAAACAAATGAAAATTAACAAAAAATGTTAATTTCCATTTTATCACAAGCTGGAACGACTGTCACTAGAAATTTTTGAACTGTCCGTGGCATTAGAAATTATATCCGAAAATTCATCGATCTTTTTATCTACTATGAAAAAAGGAATGATTACAAATACAAGTCCTGTAAAACTACAAAAACAAATTATTGTCTCGTATTCGATATTAGCAACGAACATAACTATCGTTATAAGAAAATCCAGAAAAGCACAAACAATTGACATCTTTAAATATACATTAGGCGCTATTTTTTGAGCATAATTCCATGTTTCTTTTGATTTTATAGATTTCTTTGTTATAAAGCCCGACTTCCCAATTTCAAATGTACTCTTACTTTTAAAATACAAAGCAATCGTACATAAAACAATTGGAAAAATAAAAATTAATAAGAAACGTATTCCCACTATTATTATCCCTAACATGATTTAGTCCTCCATAACGCAGTACATACACTTTCTTTTATAGTATACTATTTTTGAAATCTTTTTTCAATGAAAATTCAGAAAATAGTTTGATAATAAATACACTGCATCGCTACCACATAACTGCAACCTTTTCAATGCCGACTTTACACTTTTTATTTTAGGTATTTAAAATAGACGAACACATCTTTCACCAAACGGTATTCTATGATAAAACAGCCTGCCATTTTTGCTGTAAAAATAAAAAATTTCCCCCGAACATAATGACACAGCCCCCTTTTTGTGATACACTGATAAAATATGGAAGAAAACATATCTGAAAGAATTCAGGGGGATTGTTTAGTAATGAAGGAACCAATCATAGACCACAGCCTGCTTGCATATATTCTATCTCTGTTAAGCATCCCTGAGAATGACGCCACGGACACCAGCCTTAAGACTTTGGAAGATACCTCTTTCGTACCGGCTGATTGGCGGCTTCACACTGCCCGCGGCATGATTCGGTTTATGGACGAGATGCCAGGCGGTTTTTTAATATACCATGCAGACCAAAAGGAAGAGATCATTTATGCAAACAAAGCTCTTTTGCGTATTTGTCAATGTGATACGCTTGAAGAATTTAGAGAACTGACCGGAAACTCTTTTCAGGGCTTTGTACACCCTGTTGATTTGGAAGCCGTTGAGCAAAGCATTCGAGAACAGATTGCGAAAAGCCAGTATGATCTAGATTATGTAGAATACAGAATTAAGCGCAAGGACGGAACGATCCGCTGGATGGAAGACTACGGACATTTCATTCATCTGGACAGCGTTGGCGATATTTTCTATGTATTTATCGGTGATGCAACCGAAAAAAGAGAAGTACAGCAAAAAATGCTGCAAAAGCAGCTGCAAAAAGAACAGGAATTAAAAAAGCAGATTGACAAATACCACAACGAAATGAAGATGATAAATCAGGAACATTTACGCCGCCTGGAAGTTATCGAAGGACTCAGCATTAACTATGAGTCCATTTTATATGCAGATCTCGATCTGGACAAAATACAGCCTTACCGGCTGAGCAACCGTACGATTCTGCAGTTCGAAAATACGACTGAACCACGCAGTTTTTCCTGGTATACGTTTGATTACATCAAAGTCTGGGTTCATCCTGAAGACCGTGAAGCTCTCACCAGACAGACAACGCCGGAATATATCCGCAGCAAATTATCTACTCAAAAGACTTATTATATTAATTACAGGGTCATTAAAGATTCTGAAACACAGTACTTACAGCTTCGGATCGTAAATGTCACTGCCGGCAGCCAGATTTCTCAGATTGTGATGGGATACCGCCGTGTAGATGATGAGATACGGCGCGAAATGGAACAAAAACAATTGTTAGAAGAAGCGTTAACAAATGCAAACCTGGCCATTACTGCAAAGAACACCTTTCTTTCTAATATGTCCCATGACATGCGCACTCCATTAAACGCTATTTTTGGTTTTACTGCTCTTGCCAAAGGCAATCTGCACGATCAAACGAATCTGGAATACTACCTGAATAAAATCAGCGCTTCCAGCGAACAACTGCTGGATCTCATTGACAAAGTGCTGGAAATTGCATGGACAGGCTCAGATGACATCCGTATAACAGAAGCTGAATGCAGTCTGCCGGAAATTCTTAAAAGTGTCAAAGATTCGTTTCTTCCATTGGCGCAGGAAAAAAACATTACGATTACATTGGATGCTTCCGGCCTTACCCACTGCGATATCCAAAGTGATCCGGACAAACTGGAACGGTTTCTTTCTTATTTGACACATAATGCTGTAAAATATACCCCAAAGGACGGTCTGGTTACGATATATGCCACAGAATTAAACACTCTGCCAAATGACCATGCCGTGTATCAGTTTGTTATCAAAGATAACGGCATTGGAATCAGTCCTGAATTTATCGGCCATATTTACGACCCTTTCGAACGTGAGAAAAATACAACTTTCAGCGGTGTGATTGGTACCGGACTTGGTCTTACTATTGTGAAAAATATAATAAGCGCTATGGGCGGAACCATCGAAGTACAAAGCCATGTAGGAAGCGGCACCAAATTTACGGTCACTCTGCGCCTTAAGACACAGAACCACCCGATCCCTTTTAACATGAGTATAGATGATACAATAGCCTATTTATCCAAGCGCAAAATCTTGCTCGTAGAAGACAATGAGATTAACCTTGAAATCGAAACAGCAATTCTCGAAGGCATAGGATTTCAGATCGATACCGCTGAAAACGGCAGTATTGCCGTAGAAATGATAGAAAAAGCCGCAGCAGACGAATATGCGCTGATCCTGATGGACATCCAGATGCCGGTTATGAATGGAAGGCAGGCTGCAAGAGCCATTCGCAGAATGAAAAATAAAGCAGTGTCGCGGATTCCAATTATTGCACTGTCTGCAGACGCATTCGAAAGTGACAAACGCAAATCCATCGAAAGCGGTATGGATGCACATCTGCCAAAGCCGATCGATGTGCCTGTATTGTTAGAAACGATTGCCAAAACGATTCAGATGCATAAATTTTTGTATGGAAATACGTAACAGAAAGGAACGTACAGATGCCACAGCCATTAACAACGAATAACATCTGCACAGAAGATGATTACGACCGCCTGCCGGAAACGAAACGGGCAGAACTTATAGATGGACAGTTTTACGATCTTGCTGCCCCCAGCCGGATACACCAGGAAATTTTAATGGAGTTATCTGCTATGATACGCAACTATATCAAATCCAAAAAAGGATTATGCAAAGTCTATCCTGCCCCATTTGCAGTAAAACTATTTCATGACAGAACAACTATTGTGGAACCGGATATCAGCGTTATCTGTAAACCGGATAAACTAACCGAGAAAGGCTGCAGCGGCGCTCCTGACTGGATCATTGAGATTATTTCTCCCCATAATCCCGGCCATGACTATGTAAAAAAGCTAAATCTGTATATGGATGCCGGAGTGCGTGAATACTGGATTGTTGATCCACTAGAAAAAACTGTTCTTGTATATCATCTTTTTGAAGGCCGTTTTATCGTACACACTTATACATTCCATAACAGAATAAAAGCTGAAATTTTTGATGACCTCTGGATTGATTTTAAAGAATTAGATACCATTTAAAAATTATCCAGCAAAAATTCCAACAATTCTTCCGAAAACACATGCTTTCCAGACATCTCATAAACGGATGCCGAAGCGCCTGACCATGTATTTATCTGGCCGTATCCGGCCGGAGCCATTGCCAGATCTGCCTGTTCCAGCATTGGAACATCAAATGCACTGTCTCCGGCTGCGGCTGATTTTTTTACTCCCACCGCCTGTTGAAATCTGGCAGCAGCCATCCCTTTATTTAAATTCTTTGGAACGACATACACTTTCTCACCGTTGGAAAATACATCGGTCTTAGACGGATGCAGCGCATGTTTCAAATATCTGACTGCATCCTGCGGAAACCTGCATTTTGTAAATACAAACAGCTGTTTGATATACCGTACTTCAAAAATCCTGCTTTTTTCCTGTTCCAAAAGCCAAACAGCACGTTCCATCTCATCCCTGCTCTCACGAACCAGCTGCAATGACTGCTCATACCATGCTGGATCTTCCTGCCCGTCTTTGAGCAATACCCCACCATTACAGACAAGTGCATAGGTTATCTTTCCGATTCCAAGATCAATACGGCCATACTGCTCCATCGTCCTTGTCGTCACCGGAACGATGCACATACGCTTTTTTACTTCCAGCAAAAGCCGGTAAGTCTTTTCCGTAATAAAAGAAACCTCACGGCCATTGTAAATCTCTACGCTTCGTTTTTCTTTCCCTATATCATGCTTATAAGAATAAATCAATGTATGATCCAGATCCGTATAAAAAACGTCCATGTAGTATATGCCATTGCCTTTCTGTTTTATTTATTCTTAACTTATTTTTTATCCGGCATATGGTACATCTGGTTAAATTCCTGTTTAATATTTTCAAGCCTTGCCTGATCTTCTACACGCTGCTTTCTCGCCTGTTCCTGAATCTGTCTTGTTTCTTCTATGCCGGATACAATCGTTTTCCAAGTTGTTTCCAGTGTTTCGATTTTAATCGAACTTCCAGACGCAAGCTGTGCCGTATACTTGGACTGTTCTACTGTATTTCTTGCATTTTTAACCAAAAGCTCATTCGTCTTTTGATCGAGTGCTGACATCGCCTCCGCCTGCACCTTTTGTCTTTTCAGCATAATCGCCTGTGCCAACGCCTGTTTAAACACCGGAAGTGTAATAATAAATGCAGAATTAATCTTTCTCACGAGATTCATATTGCTAAATTCCATCGTCTTTATCATTGGAATAGACTGCATTGCCACACTTTCCGCCGTACGCAAATCCTGGGTTCTTTGCTCTAACATCATAAGTGCCTGATTTAAGCTTGTCAATTCAAACTGAATCGATGTGTCGCCTGTAGCAGCCATATCCGATTCTCTCTGCGCAATATACTCCTGCAGTTCTCTGCATCCCTGCTCCCCTGCCAGAATATAACGCACTAATTCATGGTAATAGTTCACATTTGCGTCAAACATCTGGTTCAAATTCCGATTGGACTGCTTAATTTGTGACTCATACTGTTTTAACTGCACGTAAATTTTATCTACTTCGTCTCCCATCGTATGATATTTATCCAAAATCTTTTCCAGTTGTTTTCTCATATTTCCAAACAGCTTTTTAAATCGTCCCGGATTTTCCTGAATCTCCTCAATATCAAACTGGTCCATAATCTTCGCAAGCGTATTTAACATCTGGCTGGAATCATCAATCTGCGACATACTCATACTGTTTAATACAACGTCCGATGCTTTCGAAATCTCCTCTGCAACTTCCGCTCCAAAAGAGACGATCGTCTCCAGATTATTGACCTCAATCATACTTGTGAGTGCATCTACTTCCTTAGAACCTACCAGCACTTCATTCATCTGCTCTCTGTCAGCCACAATATCATACTGCTGCACTACTTCGATTTCTTTTTTTTCATTACCAAAATCTAATCCCATTTTAATTTTCCTCTTTACTTTCCTCTTTTAAATAATTTATCACGCCATGAGATACGTGTTTTAAACAAAGAACTTTCCAGATTGGGTACATGCAGATCATACATATACTCACCGATTTGATGTTCTTCCATCAGTTTGCGGTTAAAATGCTTTTCTACATTCTGATAACCCGTCGGTACGAAAAACACAACATCAAACCCAACCCGATTTAAAAATGCCGTTAATATAGAATCTTCCAAAGAAATTATCTGCTCTGTCGTATGAATATAAATAAGCTTCGGGTTCTTTTTTGTAAAATCAAACTTTTGAATCAGTCTTACGATCTCCTTTGGCAAATTCAGCACCGTTGCTATCGTCGTATACTCCGCTCCGTTTTCAAATGTTCCCCGTATCACTTTTTGTTCCATCAGCAGCTTTAATTTATCCAAAATATAATCTTGAATTTCTTCTCTTAAAAATCCGTATGGATAACTGGGATGGGATTTGATTTTATCCTTTGCCAGCCTGCCGTTTTTATAAAACTCCGCTGCATAAGAACGCATCGGATTTGGCGCTGTCGGTTCGATAAACGGCGCCGACTTTATCACATAAGTATCTTCTGTCACCAGCTCTTTGATCGAGCGCCAATACTGCGGTACAAGTCCGTCCTTGACTCCAGATACTTTTGCAAAAATAACCGGAATATGCACTTCATCCTCCACCGTACTAAAACTGGGACGGTATTTTATCTCCTCTTTCCATAAAATTCCAATCTCTTCATACATCGTCTGAAGAATAACTGTATGTGCTTTTTCATATTGTTTTTCCCGATAAATACCACTATCCTGATACATCAGCGTATCCAACTCACGCTCTGCATGATATGCCGCCGTACCGATCATAACATCCGTCTGCTCCTGCGGAAACATCTTGAGATCCAAAGACTGTTCTTTATGAATATCGTAAAGCAGACGGTCTTCCAAACAGCAATTACCGCTGCCCTTTGGACATAAGATCAGCACATCTACCGGAAGTCTGGCAAGCAGGCTTAAAAACAACGCTTCATTTTCATCCTTACATCCGCCCAGATAAATAAAGCAGCTAATATCCGACTCTTTCCAGCCGGCAAACAACCGGCCCTGGTATCTTTTCAGCCAGCAGAGCACGTAAACTGCCTGATTGGTCAATCTGTTTAAATTCAGCTGTGCCTGATCTTTTTCATCCGCTTCCATCAGCATGACATCCACAAACGCCCGAACCATCATACGCTGCAGTTCTGGCTGCTGCGCAAAGCTGATATTGGAAGACAAATCCATAATCAGCTGGTCTGATTTTGTATAATGACGTCTGCGCACAGCTGCAATTTCCTCCATTGCAGGACGCCCAAGACTTTCATTTACAATAACGATCTGGCGTCCGCTGTTTCTTAGATTTAAATAAAACTGATACAGCTCATTTGCATAAGTCGTCTTATCCTCTGCCCCGTTTATCCTAATAAAACAATTATAGTAAAACTTCGGATCCTCTCCCCGTTTTAGAATCTCTTTTTGCATATCCGGAAAACCGCTGCCTTCGATCCAGGCATTCGTACAATTCATCCGTTTTGGCCGCTGTCCGTACATTCGCTCTCTGTTCGCCGCATGTTGTACCTCAGCTTGTATCTGCTTAAGCGAAAACCCCTGCGGAAACGCCTGCATTCCTGGCAGTTTCAGCTCTATGGAATGCAAAGATAACCCATCCAATTTCAAATACCCTGCATCCCCCGCATACTGCAGCAGCACGACGTCGCAGCCCGCATTGGATAAAATAGATAAAATCATCAGCTCATATTGGCTGACTGTTCCTTCATATAAGATCTTTGGCACATTGTTTTCTCCTAACTGATTGACAATACGCTCAAATCGGTAATAAAGCCAGCACATGCACTTAATATATGCATTTTTTAACATATGCTCTGTTTTTCCTTCTTTTTGCATCAAAAACAGGGCATCATATAAACTAAGCGCTACATTCTCCCTCTGATGTGCATTCATACGCGGCAGCCATTTTTTCAGTCCTGCCCCGATAAATGCCAGACTCAGCTGAAATGCCGAACCCATAATCTCCTGATAATAATCCAGATTTTTTTCATCGGGATTGCGCAGCTTCCCTTCAATAATAACACCGCATTTTCTTGCCGCTTCATAATAAGAGCGGATAAATCCGGCAATTTCCTCCGTATACCCATTGATTCTGTAAAAAAAGACACCCGCACTTTCCCGTTCGTCCAGATTTTTAAAAAAGTCGTTTAGCTTCTGAATAGTAATATGTCCAAACACGATTGCCACCTTCATTCACTCATATTTCATACCAACGATGCTTTTATGACCGAAAGCCCTGTATAAATAAATTGATACTTTCATATCCGACAGCCAGATTAATATTCTGTCCCCGGTCAAATCCTGCGGTACTAATCCCAATAACCTCTCCATACATATTTAAAACCGCTCCTCCAGAACTGCCATGAGAAATCGGCGCGGTAAACTGTATCATATCCACCCCGTCAATCGTACGAAAACCGGAAATAATACCATCTGAAATGGAATTAAACAATCCCAGCGGACTCCCAATCGCTGCTACTGCCTGGCCCCGCACTAATTTTTTGCTGCCCTGATAAATCGGAATCGGGTGCAGCTGCCTTGGTATCCGAAGCAGCGCCAAATCTAATACCGAATGATACTTTATCAGCTCATCCGTCTGATACACCTTGTCATCATTTTCAATGCGCACAGAATAAGAAGCTCCGCCTCTGACCACATGGTCATTAGTAAGTATGTAACCGGACTTTCCAACCATAATACCAGAACCGGTAGCGATCACTTCTCCATTTGGATCATGCACCAGAATCAGTACGATAGAAGAAGCAAGCGCCGCAAGCTCTTCAAAACTTTTTTCTACCTGCTGCCGTGACTTTTGACGCTGATCCTGCACAGAAAAATCTGCTGTATTTGATGCGGACCATGCATGTTTATTTCTGACTCGCTGCGGAATCTTTACTACAACGTTACCCGTTTCTTTTAAAACTGCTTTCGTTGTATCTTTTGAACCATGCAAAGACAAGCGATTGTCTGCACTGTCTGTTGGCTTATATGCAGGAATATCCAACGGCTGAAACTCTCCCATACGTATTTCCTTTGATAAATGTTTCAGCGAATTGTTCGTCAAGTCCCCTTTTGTCTGCAAAAGCAGCACATCACACCCTATCTGCGTCAATAAATAATAAAATAAATACTCCTGCTCTTTTGTTACATTGTCCGCGGCTATCTTAACACAACTGTCCGCACTCCACTGTCTCCATCCGGTACATACAAAATCAAACCAATACAGCATCTTCACTGCAAAATTTTTCCTCATAGACTCCGTAACAGCCGCTTTTGCTTCCAAATATCTTTCTGCCGCCTGTTTACATGCCTCCCCAAGCTGAACAGCAAGCGCGCCGTGACTTACCTTTGTACAAACTCCATCATTCGGATGATCCTGCCACCTGTGATAACACTGCGTATAATATAAAATATCTTCTGAAACAGACAGCGCAGGCAGCATATGAACTCTTTGATAAAACAATCTGCCCTCCTGCATCTGCCGGCTCAATGTTGTATCCATCCAATGCAGTTGGTTTTCAAATTTCACATTTGTACCAAGCAGGCGCACAAAATATACATCTTTACTGTTATTAAAAAGCCTCCCCCTGATATTTGCAAAATCTTCCATGGAAGTTACTTCTGTAATATTATATCTGTATGCTATGACCTGTTCCATTCCGACCACCTGTATCTTTTTCATTGCAATAACTATGCCTGTATTCTTGTCGCCTTTTACAATCCGGCGACTTTGCTCTTTTTATTTTATCACATGCATTCCTATTTATCTACTGTATTCTCAGTGTTTTATTTTTACGTATATCATTTCCAATATTAGTAATACAAAGCAACGTCACTGTTAAAAATCCTCCCGGAAACAATACCACCCACCAAGAACTGCCAAGCAGCGCCTTCTCAGCCAAAGAAAGCATACTTCCCCACGATACGGTTTCTATCGGCAGACCAATCCCCATAAAACTAAGCGCTGCTTCCGACGCAATCGCACTACGGATATTCATGACTGCCATAAACATGATCGAAGGAAGGAAATTCGGTGCCAGATGTCTCCACAACACATAAAAAAAACTGCCGCCCATACATTTAGCCGCAATAATATATTCCTGATTCCTGATCTGGCGCACCTCGGTACGGACCATCTTTGCCATACTCATCCAACTCGTTGCGCCTATGGCAAATGCGATACTGCCTGCATTTGCCTGCCCAAATGCTGCCTGCAGCAAAATAACAGACAGCATTCCCGGTACACTCAGCAGTATCTCGGTCAGTCTCATCAAAAACGCATCCACCCATAAAGGCGCGCTGCCGCTGACCGTACCAATCACGACTGCTAATACGGCCGAAATCAACGCAGCTTCTATGCCGATCCATAAAGAAATTCTGCCGCCATACCAAACCATAGAAAAAATATCCCTGCCTAAAGTATCCGTCCCAAATAAAAACTCTCTGCAAGGAGCTGTATTCGAATGTTCCAAATCAAGATACGCAGGATCTTTCGTCATAATAAGCTCTGCAAACAGACAGCAAATGAGAATCAAAAACAAAATAGCTGCTGATACCATCGGTCTGTCTGGATGCAGCCTTTTTTGGGAACAAGACACTTTTTGTTGTATTTGCCGCATTCCGGCTTTCATACATCCTTTTTTCATTTTATTTTTTCACTCTTTTTATTTTTTCTTTCTCTTTTTTGATCTATATTACAAAAAGGCAGTATCGTTAATTATGAGACGTTCTGCTAATACGCGGATCGATCCTTTCATTTATAATTTTCGCAGCCATATTGCTTAAAATCACTACGCCTCCAGAAAGTATACTAAGTAACATCAGCAGATGATAATCTTTATACCGAGCGCTTTCATAAGAAAGCGTCCCAATCCCGGGATAAGAAAATACAAGCTCCACCATATAAGTTCCACCCATAATATGAGGAACCGCCACTGCCATCAGACTCAGATAAGACGGAAATACATTCCGCAAACAATGCTGAAAGAGAATCCTTCTTTTTTTTAATCCTTTGGACTTTGCAAGCAGAACATAATCCGTCCGAATTTCTTCCAGCATCTGATTACGTACCATATATGCATAATACCAAAGATGCACAATGATCACAACTGCCAGCGGCAAAACCAAATGCCGGACACGATCTGCCAGATCATCTTCCATTCCGATCGTATACGCACCGCTGCCCGGAAGCCATTGTAATTGTACGCAAAAAACCAAAATCAGCATAAGTGCCAGCCAAAATTCCGGGATACAGCAAGTAACTGTTCCCACTTTACATAGTACACGATCTGCCAGACCGTCTTCTTTCCAGGCGCACAGGATGCCAAGCAATAACGCGAACCAAAAAATCAAAAGAAATCCAACTCCTCCTAATAACAGCGTATTGCCAATCCGCTCACCTATCACTTCCCGTACGTCCATTTTATACTTATAAGAGATTCCAAAATCCCCGTGCAAAGCACGCTCCAGCCAGCGGACATACTGCACCCGGATCGGCTCTTTTAACCCAAGCGCCTGTTCCGCCTGTTCCCGCTGTAAGGCGCTCAACCTTTCCACACGGTCACCATAGTACGACACAAGCGGATCCCCCGGAGCCAGCCTGGATATATAAAACACAAAAACAGAAAGAAAAAACACACTTATCACAAACGTCAATATTTCTTTGCCTATGTATAATATTCCCTTGCCCATTCCACATAACTCCTGTTTTATTCTTATAAGGAACCAAATGCTCTGTCTGCGTCTAAAAGCAGTTTTGTATACGGATGTTTTGGATTCGCAAACAACTCTTTTGTCGGCGCGCATTCCACCAGTCTCCCATGACACATCACTCCGATCCGATCACACAACGATTCCACAAGCGAAAGATCATGTGCAATTAGTAAAATAGTAACCTTCTGCTCTTTTTTCAGTTCACGAAATAAATCTGCAAGCTGTGCCTGTATTCTTACATCAAGCGATGCAAGCGGTTCATCTGCAACAATCAGCTCCGGCTCGGTCGTAAGCGCTCTGGCAATTGCCACACGCTGCCTTTGCCCACCAGATAATTCTGACGGGTATCGATCCAAATACTCTGCGCCTAGTCCGACTACTCGCATTTGATACTCTGCCTCTGCCCGCATGGAACCTCTTTTCGGTATGATATGCTGTATTTTCATAGGTTCTGCAATAATATCGCACACTTTCATGCGGGGATCGAGGCTGGAAGCAGAATTCTGAAAAATAAGCTGCCTCGTCTTTTGCAACAATTGCCGGTTTTTACGGTATTCTTTTGGATCACACGTATCCATCCCTTTGAAAAAAATGCTGCCATTATCCGGCTTAAAAATATTCATAATACAATTGGCAGTTGTAGATTTGCCGCAACCCGACTCCCCAACCAGCCCAAATATCTCACCCTGATAAATCTGAAATGACAGATCGTCCACTGCCTTAACAACGGCCTTTTTCCTTATCCTGTTTTCCAGGTTATTCTTAAATAAAAACCGGCAGGAAAGATGTCTGATATCAAGCAAAATCTCTTTTTCTACTTTTTTTTGCTCCGGCTTTGCTCCATTTTTTTCTCCAGAAAATGATGCATATGCCTGCAGCAGTCCGCATGTATAAGGATGTCTGGGCTTGCATAAAATTTCTTTCACCGTACCAATTTCTAAGATGCTGCCCTGCTTCATAACCGCTACCCGATCTGCTACTGCTGCTGCAGCTCTTAAATCATGCGTCACAAACACCGCTGCCATGCCGCGTTTTTGCTGTATGTCAGCAAACAGTTTCAAAATCTGCGCCTGTGTCACTGCATCTAACGCCGTCGTTGGTTCATCTGCAAACAATATGTCTGGATTACCGGCTAACGCAACAGCCAACACGCTACGCTGACACATCCCACCGGAAAACTGGTATGGATACTGCTTCATACGCTCCATTGGCCGGTCAATGCCCGCCATCTGCATCAAATCAACTACCTGCTGCCGCAGCTGCGCACCTTTTATTTTGGGCTGATGTACTTTAACTGCTTCTGCAATCTGTGCACCAATCGTCATGGTCGGATTCAAAGCTGTCATCGGATTCTGCAAAACCATTGAAAATACTTTACCGCGCAGCCTGCACATCTTTCGTTCCTGATATTCCGTAATGTCTGTACCATTTACAAATACACTGCCTGTTTTTATTTGGGCATAGGGCGGCAGCAGCTTCAAAATACTTTTGCACAAAACTGTCTTTCCACAGCCGGATTCTCCTACAACAGCAAGCGTCTCACCGGATTTCAGCGAAAAATTTACATCCTGTAACGCCTGCACCTCACCCCAGGGTGTTACAAAGCTGACAGACAGATTTTTCACTTCCAACAGCAACGCCATTTCCATCTTCCTTTCTTCCATTTTATGTTCTTATTTTGAGTCGTCTGTTCGTTCCCACTCCGTAATATTCCAAAAAATACCAACTCCATGATGCCCCATAACGGTATCCGGTTCTATCCCCTGTATCTGGTCACTGACCACATAATCCGCATCTACATAGCAAAGAAATGCAAACGCCGGATCTTTTGCCAGTTCTATTTGAAACCTTGCATATGCTTCTGCACGAACATTCGGATCATCCGACTGGCGTGCCTTCGTCAGATACTCATCTACAAGCTTATTAGAATATCCGCTGTAATTTGCCCCTTTACCCGTACCAAACACTTTATAAGTATGGTCATCTGCATCAAACGGACTGCCCCAGCCAATCAGATATGCCATTTGTCCGCTCCAATCCACCTGCACCGGAACATCAACCGTACAATCAATACCTGCTTCTTTTAATTGCCCGGCCGCAGCCTGCGCCAGCTCTGCCCGCACCTGATCGCCTGCGCCTACGCTTAGCACAAATCCAACCCTCTCACCGTCTCTTTCATAAAATCCGTCCCTGCCCATCGTACAACCTGCGTTTTCTAAAATTTCCTTCGCTTTCTTTGGATTATAGTCATAATGCTCTGCCTGCTCATAATAGTACCGATTCCGCTGCAGCGGGCCAAAAGCAGCAACGCCATGGCCAAGCAGCACTGCCTCTACCATAGCTTCCCGATCCAGCGCATAACAGACAGCAGGAATCAGATCTGCGTTTTTCTTCCAATATTCATGCTGAAAATTAAACATAATCCCCCGGTAATCAGAAGTCTTCATGCGATAACACCGATACCCTTCTTTCCCATCAAACAACTGCGCATCCTTCGGCGTTAGCAGCGCCATATCCAGCTCCCCGGATTCCATCTGCAGCGCTCTTGCACTGTCATCCGGTACAATTTTAAAAATAATGCGGTCAATTTTCGCACTGCCTTTAAAGTAATCTTTATTTTTTACAAGTACAATCGCCTGCCCCACATCCCAGCTTTCCATCTGATAAGGTCCTGTACCGACCGGATGACGAAAAAAATCAGATTCCTGCATATTTTCACCTTCCAATAAATGCTTCGGCAGTACAGGCATCGTCATATAATCCAAAAATGCCACATTTTTAGCTGCCAGCCGAAAGGCAATCGTATACGTGTCAATCACCGTAATCTCTTCCACATCCTCATAATTCGGTGCATTTTCAGATCCATTCTCTGGATCCATAATCGATGCAATCGTAAACTCCACGTCCTCTGCTGTAAACGCTTCCCCATCGTGCCACTTGACACCTTCCTCCAGGTAAAACGTATAAGTATTCGTCTGTTCATCAAAATCCCACCGTTTCGCCAGCCCTGGAACGACTTCATTGCTGCCGTTGTGTGCGGTCAGTCCGTCAAAGATTAAAATATTAATTTCTCCATGTTCATCCATCGCCGGATTCATTCTTGTATAATCTTTACTTCCATAAACGATCGTAGATAGCTTCCCATCCGCCTGCGCTGATGAATGCTGCTTATTTCTTGCTTTAGAATCCTGCGCTGCGCCTGTTTTGCCGCAGGCAGACATCAGATATGCCATGAGAATCATCACGAATATGGATAAGATTCTTTTCTTTATCATTTTGTTCATCATGCAACGTCTCCTTTTTCTGAAAATTGCCAATTGGTTTATTTTCTCATGACTGAAATCTTTGCACAAGCCTCCCTGGGGGATATGCTTTTCTCAGGTAAACGGTAAATAGTGAGTACCGTGCAAAATAAGAAAATCTTGATTATAATGGCTTTGAACATAAAATATCATTTTCAAAGTCATGTTCCGTTACGATAGCGACTGTGAAAAATAGTGTTAGTTTTTACAGCAGGTGTACAGGACTTTGAAAACTCTTATCAGTTTTAGAAGTGAGGTGTACAGTAAGATGTCAGATTTAAAGCATGATGTAAACGCAGAACGCTGGGCTGGGCTCATAAAGGAACGCGTGGACAGCGGCATGACCATTAAGGAATGGTGCAGGGAAAGGAACCTAAATTTCCTTTAGCAAGATTAGAGAATCTCGCACTGGAATGTCCCACCATAATTGTGTTCTCTGGCCAAACACAACTCCGATTTCTTTCACATAATATCTGCGATCCGAGCCAGGATTCCATTTCCCTACCCTGATATTCCCCTCTGTAGGTACCAAAATTCCAGAAAGCATCTTTATTGTCGTCGATTTTCCAGCTCCATTCGGGGCAAGTATTTATAGACAACCACCGCAACACCGCATAAATCAAGGCTTTT
>CAJTZX010000034.1 GCA_910584345.1 uncultured Eubacterium sp.
ATCTATTCTAAGCAATTCCTGTAAAAAACAACTGAGTTTCACGGATTCAGGTAAGAGATAATTGATATCCGCATCTGCAAAGAATTTTACAAAAAATTCTATTAGTAATATAATTAAAATTGTTGCATATGATACTGAAAAAATTATTGCTAATCTTTTATATTTATCCATCATAATAATCCCTCCTCAATAAACACATAACTTATCTCATTTTTTTATAAGCTTTTCCTGCAAGATTTATCATACAAAGAAATATCAAAATTACATATAATAAAAAACACAAATCCAAAAATAAAATAGAACTGGTCTGAGAAATTAAATATCCCGGAACAACTACAACAAACGCTAAAATCATCAATACTAAACCTTCTAATCCGTTAAATTTATAAGTAATCTTTTGTTTTTTTACTATCACCTTATAAGGCAATATTGCACCAACAATTATTCCCCATATCGTGCTTAACGGAATCATTGTTCCTATGCTCCAAAGATATCCATATAAGATACTTTCTATATATGTTGTACCTGTGTTAGAAACTACTATAACCAAGAAGATATAACTCAAAAAGATGGCAATAGAAAGTATGGATGAAACCAAACAATTTACTAAAAATTTTGCAAATGCAAACTCCCTATGTTTTATACCAGTTGTTTTATATATCCAGATTGTATTTGTTTCTCGCGGTATAGAATATAAAGCAATTATAAATCCTAAATATGCAAGTGCAACATAAATCCCCATTTTCATAGCTTTTATTTCAACGGTAACCGCAGAAATTATCATGATCGAGGCTGCAATAATTGTTTGTATAAATACATTCAATAATGCATACTTTTCACTTATTATCTGCACAATTTCTTTTACACAAAGTAATCGAATTTTTAAGGGTAAAAATTTTAGCATGTGTTCGATCCTTAAGATTCCTATATATTTTGCACCTTTACAGGTCATCTGCTGAGATGCCAATATCTCAGACGGTCTTAATTTCACTCGATGTAAAATCCACGAATATATACACAGCAAAAAAAGGAAAAACGTCACACTTTGAAGAACTAATAATGATTTTAATACCCTGCTACCTAAAATATATGAAAATGAAGCTGCGTATATATAAGATGGTAATATATTATCAAATACCGTCCCATATAATTTTATTCCACATAACTCCAATAATGCACAGACGCTAAAGTATAAACCCAATACACCTATTACTATTTTTACAATTTTACTTTTTTTTACTAATGAAACCAAATCAATAATGCTACTAATCAATACTAAAGAAAATATATTCAAGGTAAGCATCATTAAGCCTAAAAATATGTTTTCTATTGAATCTTTCATATATAATTTTATGCAAACAAATATAATCCCATAAGAGAAAATACTTTTTATAACTGTATCTGCGACCAAACATTGAAAAACTTTTTTCGTTTTTTCAGGTACTTGTATTATCAACATTTCAATATTTGTTGGAAGCATCCTAAAAGAATTTTTTTCTCTTGCTATTTTAAACAAACAATATGAAAAATAAAACAAAAAGAATGCATTTATTATACTATTAGGAATTTGTACCGCATATCCTTCTCCCATGCAGAAAAAAGGAATTAACAAAACAACAAAAATGCATATGCTAAATCCTAAAATCATAAAAGGATATTTACGAATTCGATTTATAATACTTTTTAAAGTCACATATGCTTCTGATTGGATTTTCTCTCGGTAATATAGGGGTTGTTCTTTTAATCGTTAGTTGCTGCATATACATAGCCATAATAAACTCAAACCGCCTGACAAATATTTGCGTCTTTATTGCCGCTTACCTTTTTTGTGTACTATTTGATAATATTTATTCATTAATATTGGATACATTTATCTATCCAATAGCAAATTTACAGTCTAATTTGACATACTATATTATTTATATTATTTCATATATTGCTCTACTTGCTTGCATTTGCCCTGTCATAGGCCGACTGCTTCATTTTTTTATTCGAAAAATGCATACTGGTATTCCTAAACAGCTTGTATTGCTAATTGCAATAAATCTGACTGCATGTCTGCTTATTTTTCTATTTAATATAGTCATTGGAGAATATATTGGATACAGTCGTAAAATTATTACATTTAACTGCATCCTATTTACTTGTTATTTTATGATAAGCACTTTTCTAATCGTAACTATCATAAAAACACATATAGAAAAAATAAATATGGATATGAAACAGGATTCTTATAATAAATTGCAGGAATATGCCAATCAGATTGAAAGCATGTATTCCTCACTTCGATCATTTAAACACGATTATTCAAATATTATGCTTTCTATGTCAGGATACATTGAATCTAACGATATGGAAGGTTTAAGAGAATATTTTAATAAAGAAATTCTTCCGATAAGTAAAACTATAACAAAAAATACTGCACATATCAATCAATTGATAAATATTGGAACACCAGAATTAAAAAGTATCATTTCGACTAAATTATTATACGCCCTAGAATTAAATATACATGTTGGAGTAGAAGTAGCTGATGAAATTCCAAATATTCCGATGGATACTTTAGACTTATCCCGAATTGTCGGGATCTTTCTGGATAATGCAATAGAAGCAACATTAGAAACAGATGCCCCTTGCATTCGATTCGCAGTCATTAACTTAGAAACAGAGTATATTTTTATTACTTCAAATTCATTTCTTGATAAAGGCATTCCTTATGCAACTTTATCAAAACCAAATGTATCTACGAAAGGCACAAATCGAGGGCTTGGATTATATAACGTTCACAAAATTATTACAAAATATAGTTATGTTTTTTTAGACACAGAAATTGAAAATAACACTTTTGTGCAGCGGCTTCGAATCTCTAAATCACATATCTGACAATATAAACAAGGTAATTATGTCCAAACGCATCTGCTTGGAACATTTCTAAAATATGTTCTTAACAGATGCGGCGTTCCATTTCATTGACTGTATACACTATTTAACAAATATGTTATTCCCTTTCTGTAGTCACTGTATCAATTTTTTCAATCCCTTTTTTAATCTTACAGAAACAGGGCATGTCTCTCCATTATTCATATACACCATCAGCTCATTAAAATCTACTTCTGAAATATTATCTTTGTTAATAAGATAGGATCTGTGACATCTGTAAAAACGATAATCCAGCTGCTTTTCTATATCTTTTAACTGTCCTGTAAACTCTAACACGCGTTTTTTTGCATGTAGTATAATCTTGTGAATATTGCTGGATGTTTCAAAAAATACGATATCACTGTAATCAATAGTAATCCGTTTGTCATTTTGATTGATCATAAACGTACGATTGGCAGAATTATTTAATGAAGTATATTTATTTTCAACATCTAAAAGGCATTCATGTATTTTGGACTTTATATGTTCCGTTGTATCCTTGATAATAAAATCCAAAGCTTCAACTTTATATTGAAAAGTAAGAAAGCTCATTTCTGAATGTGAGGTAATAAAAATAATAAAACAACGAGGTTGTATTTGACGGATTCGTTGTGCAAGTGTTAATCCATTTACATCAGATTTTAAATCTATATCCAGAAAAAAAAGCCCTGTATTTGAGGCCGTCATAATTTTTCTGAGAATCTCATGCGGATCTGGTGTGGCCAAGACGATATTCATATCTAAACACTCAATCATGATTGAGTTTAATATAAATTTTTTAAAAAGATTCAGTTGCTTTTGGTTATCTTCACAGATGTAAATGTCGATCATTTTTCATCACTCCCTTGTTTATGCTATTTTTATTATATAATACTTTTTATAATAACGGAATAAAAAAAATAAGCATTATTTTATATGGAATAAACGATCTTTATATAACGAAAATTACTGAAAATCAATCGTTTATTATAAAAACAAAAAATTCGCTTAGTTTTTGTTAATATTGTATGGAAGGAGATGAAGAGATGGAAGTTATTGCGAATAAAATAGTCAATTATTTAGATATGGATGAACTCAATTGGAACGACCTCGATCGAATGCAAATGGTTGTTGGCCTGCAAATTATAATTCACAATATTATTATGATAAGCGCCATTCTTTTGACCGCTAAGATTAGTGGAATATTAGGAGAATCCATCATTCTTTTAACTGCATATGGCATATTGAAAATTACGGCTGGCGGTATCCATTTTAAAAAAAGCTTTGCTTGCTTATTAGGAACAGGATGTTTCATATTTGCCGGAGTTTGCATTTCCAGGCAACTGCATATTCATTTAGCATATATTACTTTAACATATGCAGTATGTATGATGATTATCGCAATCGTTGGTCCACAAGGAACCAAAAATAATCCAATATTAGCAGAAGACTATGAAAAGCTGAGAAAAAGAGCTGTTTTTATAACCTTTTTGTATTTCCTTATCACACTTTTTTTTGCAATATTTTATAAAAAAACACTTTATTTATTAGTTGTTGCAGTGGTTTTTGAGACATTTTCGCTAATACCTGCATTTATAAAAAACTGTTGTTCCTGAATTCAAAAAACGTTTGCATAAAAACTTTTATGCAAACGTTCTTCTTTTTTATATTTCTCGATATCTATTTCACAATCCTGACTTTCATAACGCCACCCATAGCCTTCATCTTGGCTACCGCTTCTTCTGTCATCGGTGTATCCAGATCAAACATGGAATATGCGTAATCGCCTTTGGATTTATTCGTCATATTTGCAATATTAATATCACACTCACCAAAGATCGAAGTAAACTTACCGATCACGCCTTTGCTGTTTTTATGCAGAACCGCTACACGGCCTTCAGTTGTACATTCTCCCATATCGCAGTTCGGGAAATTGACAGAATTGCGGATATTTCCATTTTCCAAATAATTGCGAATTTCCTGTGCCGCCATCACTGCGCAGTTGTCCTCGGATTCTTCGGTGGACGCTCCAAGATGTGGCGTAACGACACAGCCTTTTTTTCCTGCTGTCGTATTGTTTGGGAAATCGGATATATATCGTTTCAGCCTGCCCTCTGCAAGTGCGGCTACTACAGCTTCTTCATCTACGAGCAGGTCTCTTGCAAAATTTAATATGACTGCGCTAGGCTTCATCATCGCAATCACTTCTTCATGAATCATCTTCTTTGTAGAATCTAAAAGCGGAACATGGATAGAAATATAATCACATTCACGGTAAATATCTTCCACATTGCGAACATGCTTTACATTGCGTGATAAATTCCATGCAGCATTTACAGAAATATACGGGTCATAGCCATATACATCCATATCCAGATGGGTTGCTGCATTGGCTACTCGAATACCAATGGCGCCAAGGCCGATCACGCCTAATTTTTTGCCGGCAATCTCACATCCGGCATAAGCTTTTTTCTGTTTTTCTGTCAGTTTTGCAAGTTCCGGATTTTCTTTTTCGGAAACAACCCAGTTAATTCCGCCGTTAATGTCACGGCTTGCCATCAGCATTCCGGCTAATACAAGTTCTTTGACGCCATTTGCATTTGCCCCTGGCGTATTAAATACGACGATGCCCTGTTCTGCACATTTGTCTAACGGGATGTTATTGACGCCTGCACCTGCGCGGGCAACGACTTCCAGGCTGTCCGGCAGTTCCATATCGTGCATGGAAGCGGAACGTACGAGCGCAGCCTGTGCGTCTTTCAAGTCCTCTACTTTTTCATATCCTTCTTCTAATACATCCAATCCCACTTGTGCAATTGGATTTAAACATACATAACGAAACATGTTTTCTTCCTCTCTCATTTTTTGTTCGTAACAGCTGTACTGTTAATTGTTTATGAATTTGCAGCTTCAAACTCTTTCATAAATGCCACCAGCTTTTCTACGCCTTCCTTTGGCATTGCATTATAAATAGAAGCTCTCATACCGCCGACAGTTCTGTGCCCTTTCAGATTAACTAATCCTGCCTTTGACGCCTCTTCTACAAATTTTGCATCCAAATCTTTATCACCTGTTACAAAAGGTACATTCATCAAAGAACGGTCTTTTGGCGCTACTGTGCCTTTGAACATTTTGCTCTGATCGAGAAAATCATACAAAATCTTTGCTTTTTCGATATTACGTTTTTGGATCTCTTCCAGACCGCCCATCTTCTTTAACCATTGAAATACTTTTCCGCAAATATAAATTCCATAACAAGGCGGTGTGTTATATAAAGAATCGGCATCTGCATGTGTCTTATATTTTAACATCGTAGGTGTGCCTTCCAATACATCGTCCCGGATTAAATCTTCACGGATAATTGCAATAACAACACCTGCCGGGCCGACATTTTTCTGAACACCGCCAAAAATCACCCCATACTTGCTGACATCCACAGGTTCAGACAAGAAGCAGGACGATACGTCAGCTACTAATAAATGTCCCTTTGTATTTGGAAGTTCTTTATATTTTGTTCCATAGATCGTATTGTTTTCACAAATATAGACATAGTCCAAATCCTCTGGAATATCCAAATCTGAGCAATCCGGAATATAAGAAAATGTCTGATCTTCTGAAGATGCCAATTTGATTGCTTCTCCATACAGCTGTGCTTCCTGGTATGCTTTTTTTGCCCATTGTCCGGTTACGATATATCCGGCTTTTTTATTTTTCATCAGGTTCATCGGAATCATCGCAAACTGCTGGGACGCTCCGCCCTGTAAAAATAATACTTTATAATGATCCGGTATGTTCATCAAGTCACGGATATCCTGCTCCGCTTCTTTTATAATTGTATCATATACTTTGGAACGGTGCGACATCTCCATGACTGACATGCCGCTTCCCTTGTAATCCAGCATTTCCTCTGCCGCTTCCCGCAGTACCTCTTCCGGCAGCACTGCCGGACCTGCGGAAAAATTATATACTCTGCTCATCTTTTTCATATCCTCCTTATTCTATATAATATGCAATTATTTGTTATACAGTTATTTTTTAAGATCCTCCTGTGAAAACGCTTCACTGATCGCAGCTCCGGGTGCGACCATCGGCCATACCTTATCATCACTGTCAATGATACAGTCCAGCACTACCGGCCCGTCCGCTGCGAGCGCCTGCTCCAAAGCGGCATCAAATTCTTCACTTGTCGTCACACGGATCCCTGTTGCTCCCATTGCCTCTGCCAGTTTAACAAAATCAACATTGTCTCGCAATACGGTAGCGGAATAACGTTCTTCATAAAACAAATCCTGCCACTGACGCACCATGCCAAGCACATGATTATTTACAACGACTTCTATCAGCGGAAGCTTCTGGCGCACTGCTGTTGCGATTTCGTTCATATTCATTCGGAAACACCCGTCGCCCGCGATATTTATGACTGTCTTGTCTGGATTTGCCGTCTTTGCCCCAATCGCCGCACCCAGGCCGTATCCCATCGTCCCAAGACCTCCTGAAGTTAGAAAATGTCTTGGTTTTGTATATTTATAATACTGTGCCGCCCACATCTGATGCTGTCCGACCTCAGTTACAATCACTGCATCCCCGTTTGTCTTTTCATAAATCTTTTCGATCATATAAGGTCCGCAGAGCTCCTTGGAATCATATGCTAATGGATGCTTTTTCTTTAAATCTTCTATATGCGCCAGCCATTCATCATGGTTCTGCTGCTCTAACTGCGCATTTATTTTCGTCAGTACTTCCTTAATATCCCCGATGACACTCGCTGTTACAAGAATATTTTTATTAATCTCAGCAGGATCGACGTCAAACTGTATAATGTCGGCCTGTCTGGCAAATTTCTCAGCATTTCCAATCACACGGTCACTAAAACGTACGCCCACTGCCAGCAGCAAGTCACATTCGCTGACCCCATAATTGGATGTTTTCGTTCCATGCATCCCGAGCATTCCGGTATATTTGGAATCTGTACCGTCAAACGCACCTTTTCCCATCAAAGAATCGCATACCGGAGCCTGCACCTTTTCGGCAAATTCCCGCAGCTCTTTCGAAGCATCGGATAAAATCACGCCGCCGCCCACAAATATGTATGGCCTTTTCGCTTCTTTGATATATCGGATCGCTTTATCAATATCTTCCTGCCGAAGCTTTTCTGTCACACGCTTCGGCATTTGGATCGTTTCCGGCGTATATTCGGTCTTATTTGCTGTTACATCTTTTGGGATATCAACAAGTACTGGGCCAGGTCTGCCTTTTCTTGCAATTGTAAAAGCCCTGCGTAATATTTTCGCGAGATCACTGACATCTTTTACGATAAAATTATGCTTTGTAATCGGTGTCGTAATACCTGCGATATCAATTTCCTGAAAACTGTCTTTGCCAAGCAGCGGCACATTTACATTACAAGTAATTGCGACAAGAGGTATGGAATCCATGTAAGCCGTCGCAATTCCTGTCACCAGATTTGTTGCCCCAGGCCCGCTTGTTGCAAAACACACACCCACTTTTCCAGTACTGCGTGCATAGCCGTCCGCCGCATGGGATGCTCCCTGTTCATGAGAAGTCAGAATATGCCTGATTTCATCTCTATGTTTATACAATTCATCATATACATTCAGGATCGCTCCACCCGGATAACCAAATACGGTGTCCACACCCTGTTCTTTCAGGCACTCAATTAAAATCTGCGCCCCTGTCAACTGCATGTTTTCTGCCTCCTTTTATATTTTCAATGCTTTTCCATTGTTCTTTATCTATTTCATCATCTGCCTTCATGATGCGCGTCCGGCATCTGCATAACGGCTCCACGGTTTCCGGAAGTTACCATCGAAGCATACCGCGCCAGATACCCGCTTGTCACCTTCGGCTCTCTTGGCTGCCATTTTGCTTTTCTGGCTGCCAATTCTTCCTCAGAAACGGCCAGTTCCAGCTTCATTTCCGGTATATTGATTTTAATCGTATCGCCTTCCTCCACAAGCGCAATTGGCCCACCAACTGCCGCTTCCGGCGACACATGCCCGATCGAAGCACCGCGGCTGGCGCCTGAAAAACGACCGTCTGTAATAAGAGCTACCGATGAACCCAGCCCCATACCTGCAATCGCAGACGTAGGATTTAACATCTCACGCATACCCGGCCCGCCTTTTGGCCCTTCATAACGGATGACCACGACATCGCCGGCCTGAATCTTCCCGCCTTTAATTGCTGCGATTGCATCTTCTTCACAGTCAAACACTCTTGCCGGCCCTTCATGAACCATCATTTCTTCTACAACCGCAGACCGTTTAACTACAGAGCCGTCTGGCGCCAGATTGCCCTTTAATACAGCAAGTCCACCGGTCTTACTGTATGGATTGCTTACCGGACGGATAACATCTGGATTTTTATTCACTGCATCTTTGATATTTTCACCGATTGTCTGTCCGGTTACTGTCATACATTCCGTATGAATCAGTCCGATATCTGCCAGCTGTTTCATCACCGCATAAACTCCGCCTGCTTCATTTAAGTCTTCCATATAAGTCGGACCTGCCGGAGCAAGATGACATAAATTCGGCGTCTTTTCACTGATCGGATTCGCAAACGAAATATCAAAATCAAATCCAATTTCATGTGCGATTGCCGGAAGATGCAGCATACTGTTTGTAGAACATCCAAGCGCCATATCTACCGTCAGTGCATTTAAAATCGCTTCTTTTGTCATAATATCTCTTGGACAAATATTTTTTTTCAGCATTTCCATAACTGCCATACCTGCATGTTTTGCCAGTTTGATACGCTCTGAATAAACAGCCGGTATCGTACCGTTGCCTTTCAACCCCATACCAAGCGCTTCTGTCAGGCAGTTCATAGAATTTGCCGTATACATACCAGAACACGATCCGCAAGTTGGACATGTCTTTTCTTCGTATTCCCGCACATCTTCCTCACTCATCGTACCTGCCGCATAAGAGCCAACTGCCTCAAACATGGAAGAAAGGCTTGTTTTACGTCCTTTTACATGTCCTGCCAGCATCGGACCACCAGATACAAATACCGTCGGCACGTTAATTCTTGCTGCTGCCATTAACAATCCAGGTACGTTTTTATCACAGTTCGGCACCATAACGAGCGCATCAAACTGATGTGCAAGCGCCATACATTCCGTAGAATCAGCAATTAAATCTCTCGTTACAAGAGAATATTTCATTCCAATATGCCCCATAGCAATACCGTCACAAACCGCAATCGCCGGAAATACAACCGGTACGCCGCCTGCTTCTGCAACACCAAGCTTTACAGCATTTACAATTTTATCCAGATTCATATGGCCCGGTACAATCTCGTTGTATGAACTTACAATACCGACCATCGGTTTTTTCATCTCTTCTTCCGTAAAACCGAGCGCATTAAATAAAGAACGGTGCGGCGCCTGCTGCATGCCGGTTTTTACCTGATCACTTTTCATCGTTTCTCTTCCTTTCTTAGTTACGAAGTTTTATGTCCGAAACCTCCATTTCGGTCATTTATAACTGCTATCTTTTATTCGTTTTCATAAAACAAATGCATTGATCTTTCTGCCAGAATCTTAAATTCTTTCACAAATTACATCACCCATCTGTGCCGTACCAATTTGCTTAACGAAAGCCTTTTTCTCTTCTTCCTGCGGCATAATATCAATGGTACGATATCCATCTGTTAATACCTGTTTTACCGCCGCTTCCACAGCATCCGCCTCCTGATCCAGATCAAAACTGTAACGAAGCATCATAGCCGCCGACAAAATCGTTGCAATTGGATTTGCAATGCCTTTGCCTGCAATATCCGGCGCCGACCCGCCACTTGGTTCATATAAGCCAAACTTTGTGTCATTCAGACTGGCCGACGGAAGCATTCCAATCGATCCCGTCAGCATAGACGCCTCATCGGATAAAATATCTCCAAACATATTTTCTGTTAATATCACATCAAACTGCTTCGGATCTTTTACCAGCTGCATCGCACAATTATCTACCAGCATATGTTCGTAAGCGACATCTGGATAATCTTTTGCTGTCTCATCGACAATTTTTCTCCACAGGCGGGACGAATCTATCACATTTGCTTTATCTACACTCGTCACTTTTTTCCGGCGTTTTCCGGCAATATCAAATGCCCGCTTTGCAATTCTTCGAATCTCTTCTTCATTATATGTCAGTGTATCTTCTGCTGTCAAAAGGCCGTCTCTTACTTCTGTGACGCGCTTTCCAAAGTATAATCCTCCTGTCAGCTCACGCATAATCATCATATCAAATCCGTCACCGATAATATCATCCTTTAACGGACATGCTTCTTTTAATTCTTTATATAAATATGCCGGTCTTAAGTTTGCAAACAGATTCAGCGATTTACGCAGTTTTAACAAACCGGCTTCCGGTCTTTTTGACGGCTCCAGCTGGTACCACGGGGATGTTGCCGTGTTGCCGCCAATCGAACCCATTAAGACGGCATCGGAAGCCTTCGCCTGCGCAATTGCCTCATCGGTCAGCGGAACTCCTACTGCGTCAATCGAACATCCTCCCATTAAAATATCCTCATAATCAAACTGGTGTCCAAATACGGCACCGACTTTATCCAATACTTTTCTTGCTTCCGCAGTTATCTCCGGCCCGATCCCGTCGCCGGCAATAACGCCAACATGATATTTCATATGAAAACTTCCTTTCTTTTGCATCTATTGCTGTACTTATGATCTGACAAATACAAAAATTTTACTCGCAAGACCGAACGCTTTAACACGATACAGTCTGCCGTTTACTATCATATAACTTTTGACCTGATTTTTCAACCATGAAATACAAAACTGTCTGAAATTACCTATAAACAAGGGATTTCAGACAGTTTCTAGTTACTTTTTACATCCATGCTTTGATTCACAGACAAAATCGTTATTTACTTTTTTTGCTGTCTTTTTTGCTTTCCACAGCATTTGCAGAATCTTCCGGCTTTTCTACGACTGAAATTGCCGCGCGCTGCATCGGAATTCGGCAGTTTTTATTACTTCCGAATTCTACGATCACCGTATCGTCTGAGATATCGATAATCGTTCCATAAAAACCGCTCGTCGTCAATACCGTATCGCCAACTTCCAAAGCTGCAAGCATAGCATTTTTCTTCTTCTGCTCCTTCTGCTGTGGACGAAGCATAAAAAAGTACATAAATCCGACTAAAATCACGAGCGATAAAATCATGCTGACAAAACTGCCTGCACCAGCCGCGCCTGCTGCATCTGCTACAAGAATATGTGGTGAGATCATTTTTTTCCTCCTGAACATCGCATAATTTGTGCCTGCTTTGATATACAACACAAATAGTATTGTACACAAATATTTGGAATAGGGCAACCTATTTTAGAAAAATTTTACATTCGTACCGTCTCTCACGCGTTGTCTTTTTTCATTACTATTAGCCGTTGTAGTGTCCTTTGCATGAAACAATCCATAAATTACCATGTTCATCAATATTATATATCAGTCTGTTTTCTTGATCTATCCGCCTGCTCCATGCTTTTCTATAACGCAATGGCTCTGGCTTACCGATTCCTTTAGAAACCCCGTTATGCTCAATGTCTTTGACCAGTTCATTGATTCTCTTTAGAACTTTTTTATCTTGCTGCTGCCAGTATAGATAATCGTCCCATGCTCTGTCAGCCCATAATTTCTTCATCGTCTTTTGCCTCTATTAACTCATGCTGCTGTCCATTTCCAGCTTCAAGCTGCCTAAGCCCCCTGTCAATCATAGAAAGATATTCCGCATTTTGGGCAGCTTTGACTAATTGATTATATTTTTCAAGACTTAGAATAACTATGTTTTTTTCTGCTTTCCGTGTAACAATCACTGTTTCACCATTGTCCGTTGCTTCATCACAATAACTTTTTAAATTATTTCTTATAGTAGAATAGTTAACAGCTAACATACTATCACTCCTTTGCGCATTTGTCTGTGCGATATATGGTACAATTTTTTGTACAATTATTGTATTGGATTTTCCCAGGAATGTCAAGATGCTTCAAAGTTTTATTTATCAATCTTTTTGGTAAAGAAATACACGAACGATCTGATTTTGTAAACTCTATTGATATACGCATAAAAAAAGATAACGAACGCATCAAGACAAACATCACTCTCCCAGCATGGTTGAAAAGAATTGCCGAAGAACAAAAAGTTAACTATTCCCGGCTTTTGGAAACTGCTCTGATTGATTATTTACAAATACCTGTATCTGGAAGACGATAAGCCCTTGCCCTGCTGCCATACGCCCTGTACCAGCTATCGGGCAGCAGGCACAAAACACCCTTATTTTTGATCCACATCCTGAAACGCCCACAATTTATTCATCAAAAAATTAATCGGCACACTAATGATCAGATTTGGCACCGGCGCTAAATACTTTGAGATGCCAAATATTTGAATCCAAAGCCAGGAAAGCACATTATTTAATATAATTCCTGTAAATCCATAAGCTATATAGGTTCGGAACAACGTCCTCCAGACAGACCGCTTTTTTCCATCCTTGACAGTAAATACAAATCGGCTGTTCCAGTAAAAAGACCACAGCACACTCAAAACAAATGCCACAATATTTCCTACAATAAAATCCCATGACACTTTCATCGGAGCCAAAGCCATGAGCACAGCCACGTTCAGCAAGTAGCTGACAACCGTATTGCTGACTCCAATCAGTCCAAATTTCATAAACTGCAGCAAATGCTCGGTCACCTCATCTGACGCTGAAGGGAAAAATTTTTTCAAAAAAAACTGAATAATATTTCTCAATTTATCGTCCATTTTTTACCTCAAAATGACAGCTGATTCTTTTCGAAAAAAGCTGCCACAGAATCAATAAATGTATTTGCATTCTGTAATTGTTTCTGTGCTTCTTGAAAACTTGCATATCCTTTTAGTACATTAACAGCTCTCATTGCATGAAACACAGCATAATAAAAACGATTTAATGAAGTTCTATACTGGCCAAAATACATTAGGATCTGTAGGAAAATACCTTAACATTCAAAATAATGCATCCAACCCATACTGATGAATCAGCAGATCGGATAAATGTTCCGTAAACCTGGCAGCTCCATCAGGTCCAAGATGTGTCAGATCTCTGTAATTCTCTTTGTGTGCTGATATCTCTTCATAATCTTTAAAATCCAGCAGTTCAAACGAAAAATCCTTTTTTAATTCACCAATAATATTCATAAAGAATGTTTTCCATGTCCGATTCAATGACTTTTCGACATCTTCAACTACTTTATATTTTGGAAGAAGTACCAGAAAAATCCGAATCTGCGGCTGTATTTTTTTCAGCAGCAAAAACAGCTTTACCATATTATCTACTTGAAACTGAATCGTATGATGGAAAATTTTCGATTCAAGCTCTGGCACTTTTGGACTGCTTTTGAATTTCAATATTTCACTATCTGCTAATCTGGTATCGTAAACTATGTTCTCTTTATATACACCACGATCCCGTTCTCTGGCATATGGAAAGAATTCAGAAAATAGCTTCTGCTCCCATGCTGTCTTGCCTTCCTGCCATATGTCTATCAATATTTCATTTATCTGCTGTACACTTTGCACTTTGTTCCATGGCGAACGTTCTTCGCATAAAAAACCGCTTGCTTCAAAAAAGCTATCAAATGCCCCGGACAATATCGTATCAAAATTAAAGTAAAAATAATCAAACATATCTATGACTACATATTTTAAATCTTTTATTTCATAATAATATTGCTCGTAACACTTTTTCAGAGTCAGATAATTAAAATAAATATCCTGAGAACTGTAACATAAATTGCAGACCTTTCCAGGCATCTTGCCTTCGACAATTCCTACCATCCCATGAGATATTCCCAATACAAGGCCATCCAGTTTTTGATTCAGTTTGCGATTCATAACACGCTGAAACCGATTTTTAGAATACCCCGCCATATAAGCTTTATAAATATCCAGGAGATAGTTTTTGTTTATCCCGCATGATAAAATAGTTTGCAGCAATTTTACTTTCATTTTACGATTATACACCGCAAATCCAATATATACCTCTCCGTCTCGCTCCACAATACAATTTAGATCCAATGTTTCTATATCTTCTATACTTCGAATACTATATTCTTTTAAAATCTCAACATCTAAAGCAATGCTATCCCTGACAAAATTATAATAAAAATACTCATAAAAAAGTATGATTCTCTTTTTCATCGTTAACTCCCCGCCAGTTACACTATACTGCGAAATCCTTCCAGCTTGTTTTTCTTATACGCTGCAAAGTTTCCTTCTTCCAACGCGCCGCGGATTTCTTCCATCATCGTATTATAAAAATACAAGTTATGCAATACGCATAAGCGCATTCCAAGCATCTCTTTTGCTTTTAGCAAATGACGGATATATGCGCGGCTGTATGTGCGGCATGCCGGACATTGGCAGCCTTCCTCAATGGGACGCACATCTTTCTCATACTGTTTATTAAGCAGATTCAGCTTGCCATAATTGGTATAGACATGTCCGTGTCTCCCGTTTCTCGTTGGATAAACGCAGTCAAAAAAGTCTACGCCCCGCTCTACGCCTTCTAAAATGTTTTCCGGCGTGCCTACGCCCATTAAATACGTCGGTTTATTTACCGGAAGATACGGTACGGTTACATCTAAAATATGATACATTTCCTCATGTGTCTCGCCTACGGCAAGCCCACCCAGCGCGTAACCGTCCAATTCCATCTCTGCAATGCGTCTGGCATGTTCTGTCCGGATATCTTCAAATACCGCTCCCTGGTTAATCGCAAACAAAAGCTGGTGTTTATTAATCGTATCGTCCAGACTGTTCAATCGCTGCATCTCATCTTTGCACCGTTTCAGCCATCGGGTCGTACGGTCTACCGAATGTTGTACGTACGTACGGTCGGCACGACTGGACGGGCATTCATCAAATGCCATTGCAATCGTAGACGCCAGATTAGACTGAATCTGCATACTTTGCTCCGGCCCCATAAAGATCTTACGCCCATCTACATGAGAATGAAAATATACTCCCTCTTCTTTGATTTTACGCAGGCTGGCCAGAGAAAACACCTGAAACCCGCCGGAGTCTGTCAGTATCGGTTTATCCCAGGAAATAAACTTATGCAGACCGCCCAGTTGTTTAATCAAAAGATCACCGGGGCGGACATGCAAATGGTACGTATTGGACAATTCCACCTGTGTCTTAATCCCCTGCAAATCGTCCGTTGATACGGCGCCTTTGATCGCACCGCAAGTTCCTACATTCATAAAGACTGGAGTCTGGATATCTCCATGTACCGTATGGAAAATACCACGTTTGGCCCGGCCTTCCTGTTTGATTAATTCATACATATCAGTTATTTTTATTCACAATCCTTGTCTCATATTTTCCAGTTTCAATTTCAATAAAGCGAACAAACAGCGACACTTTATTCTCTTCGTTTAAGCTTGTCCATACTGTATCCGTAAACGTATCAATCGTTCCTGAAATGCCGACGCGAACCGGCTCGCCCTCAAAGCTTGGCAGCGGGCTGCCGTCTCCCTGATACGTATGGATAAACCGGCCTTCACCTGCCAGCGGGTGTTCATAAGTAAATGTATGGCGGCAGCAGGAATCCGGATTTCCCTCATTGCTCTTTAAAATAGACATTGCATAATTATATCCCCCGTTTTCAATATGCAAAATACCGGAAATACGCGGTGTATAATTCGGGGCATCCGGTTCAAACGTCCTTGTACGCAATGCCTGTTCAAACGTCTGCTGTTGATCCATCAGCTCATAAATCGTATCTGTCTGATCTCCATTTGTAACAATGGTCTTATTTCCAAGCACACGCACCGGAGCATAAATAACCAGACTTGGGTCACTCAGCTTCGCAGGATCAAACGCCTGTGTGCGAATCCCTTCACCATCCGTAATAAAAATGCGGTTGCGGCTGTTAACGCTTCGTCCCATAATGAAATATGCAGTTACCGCATATTTTTTATCCGCAGACAGGCCAATGACAATCCCTCTGCCCGGATAAGAGTTTGTTTTTAAAAGCTGTTCCAAAGATGCCGTTTGCATAGCAGTATCCTCCTTTTTCCATCGTATCAAAATGCATGATTGTAAATTTATATAAATTTTATAAATATTTTGCTAATTGCTGCGCTCGGTGCTTCCATGTGTGTGAATCCCGCGCAATCGTCTGTCCGCGGCAGGATAACTCAAATAACTGCCCTGGATCGTCAAGCAGCTTCCTTACCAGATCCGGCAATTGCTCTAAATGCTGCAAATCATAATAGACTACCGCATCCATATGCTGCAGCTGCTCCCGCAGGTAAATGCTGTCATCCGTAAGCGCTGCCGCGCCCTGCAGCATGGCGGTAAAAATACGGTCATGTGCTCCGTCTTTAAACCACGGCATCGTATTTAGAGCAATCTTTGTCTGCGCCATTGCCTGTACGCAGTCTGCAGAACTTACCATACGGCCGGATAACATCAGATTTTCAGGACGTGCGCAAGATATTTTCTCCCAGTCTTTGCCATATAGATGTACTTTAATTCCGCCTTCTGCCAGAATCCGCACCGTCTTTTCCCGAAAATAAGTGCGAATCCACAAATCGACAGCAGGCATTGTACTCATCGCTTCGCATAGCTGTGAATCGCTTAGATTTGGTATTTCGCGGCGTAAATATGTTTCTATGCAGGAAAGCAGATTTTGTTTTGGATTTTTCAGGAACGCTTGAATGATCTCATAATAAAAATCGCGGTATTCCGGCTCCATTGCCGCAAGCTGTGTATCTATATTTGAAACAGGTACATAATTGGCTGTCAATACAAGCGTATCCGGACGCTGCATCCATTGTTCAAACGCTGCTTCATCTGGTACTGCCACCGTCTCACAGACACCTTCTTTTGGAAGATCATTTCCGGCAAGCGGCAGAAATTCACAAAATATAGCCGGATAAAACCGTTTCATATACGATACATGATCTCTATCGATACAAAATGTCCGCAAATTCGCAACCGGATACTGTAATGCCTGATAATAATAAATTGGATGGTCCACCATAATATTCAGGCATTGCATATCCAGCTGTTCCCAAAGGCTGAGCATCGGTTCTCCGGTATCAGAAAAATCCCACAGCTGTTCCTCTGCACTTAAACCGATAAAATTAAACGTAAGGAGTACAGCTTCTTTTTCCTGCACAGCCTGCCGCAGCTTCCATGCGCTTAAGCCAAGCATATCAAAATCCATCCAAAATATTTCATAGCCCCATGCTGCAAACGCATCCGCCAGCTGCATAGAAAAATACGTCAGCGTCTCGACCGCATGTTTGCATAATACAATCATCTTATTCATATTAATTTTTAAAGCTGTGAACCGGCGCTGGAATTCTCCCTGCACGTCTGATAAACGCACTGCAGTCATATGGATTGACCGGCATAATCGGTGCATAGCCAAGCAGCCCGCCAAATTCAGCCTTTTCACCAACCCCTTTTCCAATGACAGGAATCAGACGCACAGCCGTAGTCTTTTGATTAATCATACCAATCGCCATTTCATCCGCAATGATGCCTGCTATCGTAAAAGCGTTTGTATCTCCCGGGATGGCGATCATATCCAGTCCCACCGAGCAGACGCAAGTCATTGCCTCCAGCTTTTCCAATGTCAGCGCTTTTGCTTCTACCGCATCAATCATGCCCTGATCCTCGCTAACCGGAATAAATGCACCGCTTAAGCCACCGACATAAGAGGATGCCATAATACCGCCCTTTTTCACCTGGTCATTTAATAGCGCTAACGCCGCTGTCGTACCTGGCGCTCCGGCATATTCCACGCCGATTTCGTGCAAAATATCTGCTACGCTGTCGCCGACTGCAGGCGTCGGCGCCAAGGACAGATCGATGATGCCGAATGGAATGCCAAGACGTTTGGATGCTTCTTGTGCAACAAGCTGTCCGACACGTGTAATTTTAAAAGCTGTCTTTTTAATCGTCTCGCAAAGTATCTCAAAACTCTCTCCACGCACCTGTTCCAGTGCGGTTTTTACAACACCTGGACCGCTGACGCCGACATGAATCACGGCATCTGCTTCTGTCACGCCATGAAATGCGCCTGCCATAAATGGATTATCATCCGGTGCATTGCAAAAGATCACTAATTTCGCGCATCCAATCGAATCTTTATCCTTTGTAAACTCCGCCGTCTGCTTTACAATTTCTCCCATTAGCCGAACTGCGTCCATATCTATGCCCGTCTTTGTGGAGCCGACATTGACTGAGCTGCATACGAAGTCCGTTTCCGCTAATGCCTTTGGTATCGAACGGATTAGATTTTCATCTGCCGTTGTCATGCCTTTGGACACAAGCGCCGAATATCCGCCAATAAAATTCACACCTGTCTTTTTTGCCGCGCGGTCAAGCGTATGGGCTATGGAAACAAAATCGTCCGGCGACTTACACGCCGCTGCGCCGATCAAAGCGATCGGCGTAACAGAAATCCGTTTGTTGACGATCGGAATACAATAACTGTTCTCAATCTTTTGCCCTACCGCTACCAAATCTCTTGCCGTTGCCGTTATTTTATCGTATATTTTTTCATTTAATTTTTCCAAATCCGAATCGATACAGTCCAACAGGCTGATACCAAGCGTAATCGTACGCACATCCAGATTTTCCTGCTCGATCATCTTATTTGTTTCTGCTACTTCTCGTATATTTATCATGGGAAATCCGCCGTCACAGCTTTTCCTTTCTATCATATTTTTAAATCCGGTGCATTTTTTCAAAAATCTCTTCTTTTTGGCATTTGATGCTGACACCGATTGCTTCTCCAATTTTATCCAGCTCTTTGGAGCAATTCGAAAACGATACTTCGGAATCGTTCATTTCTACAATCATCATCATATGAAAATAACCTTGCACAATTGTCTGAGAAATATCTAAAACATTAATATTTTTTTCTGATAAATAGGTGCAGACTTTTGCAATAATCCCTACCGTATCTTTACCGAGTACTGTAATAATCGTTTTATCTGACCGTTTTTCTGCTGCCTGTTCCATTTCATTTTTCTCTCTTTCTTTTATTGATACTCACAACACTAAACTTTGCCAATGATCCAGACTCACGAGCGTTTCCATGTTATGCATCCGTGGTAAAGTTTATCACTCATAAGTATAACTTATGCCTTGTAAATCATGCGCAAAACATCTGTGAGACTTCCTGGCGCTTTGCCACATAAATTGGAAAATCGTCCCCTTTGTAAGGATTTTCTCCCATTGATACTTCCAGCCGCACCGTCTCATAAGCAAGCTCCGCAAAATTATTTTCCTTGCTCAGATGCCCAAGTATCACTGCCCGAAACCGGTCATGCAGCAGCCGGCCAAGCAGCCGGCCGGACAGCACATTGGATAAATGCCCTCTGTCGCCTAAAATACGCTGCTTTAGCGGATACGGATAACTGCCTGTCTGCAGCATCCGCACATCATGATTCGCTTCCAGCAGTAAAATATCCATATTTTGCAGCTTTTCCACAAGATTGTCGTCATACGTTCCAAGATCTGTAATCACACCGATTTTTTTGCTTTCCGTTTTCATAATATAAGCGACCGGATCTGCCGCATCATGAGAAATTGAAATCGGATGCACCATCATATCTCCTATCTGAAATTCCTGCCCTGGAACAATCGGATGCAGCAAATCCTCATCGATTCTTCCAACAGACTTTACCATACGTATGGCGTCCAACGTCCCCTTTGTCCCATAGATCGGAAGCCCGTAACGCCTCGCCAGCACGCCAAGACCTGCGATATGGTCAATATGCTCATGGGTAATGAGAATCGCTTTCATCTCACTCGTTTTCAATCCTACCGAATTTAACCCCGTTTCTATCCGTTTTCCGCTGATTCCTGCATCTACAAGCAAATGAGACGCCTGCGTGCCGACACAAATACAATTTCCGCTGCTGCCGCTTGCAATACTACATAATTCCATATCAGTTATCCTTCCAATAAATGTCAATCTTATCTCCCGGCTGTAGCAGCTGCGTATATTGCGCATCTTCGCCGTTTACCTGTGTGACAAGCATCCGTCCGCGTGATTGTGACAGATCAAATAAAATATAATCAAATATATCAACAAAAATATATTCTTTTTTCTGCTTCATCGTAATCGTTTCCCCATTTACGATAACCTCACAAGATGGCTCAGCAGGTTCCTCCACTGGCTGTACCTCCTGCTCCTGTGCTGCATAAAACGGAACATCCTCCCGAACCGGTGAAGCCGCGGAAGCCGGCCCTGTATATGCTGCCTCTGCAGGTGTACCCGCCAGTGTATCTTTTACAACATCCAGCAATACTTCTGCATTTACAGGCGGGACTGCCGTGCTTGCTGTATGATCTGCTATCGGTTCTATTGGACTTTCAGAAGAAACCATCGTCTTTTCTGCTGACACAGGCACCTGACTCATGTCTGCAAGTTCTGGCAGCGGCGGCAATTCTGCCGGCATATCTGAAAATGTCTGTTCAGATCCCAAATCATTTTGTGGCAGCATCTTAATTCCAACCGGCCCTTCTATGCGTTCCTTTGGAGTTTCGTCCTCTTTTGCCAAAGGCTGCGGCGATTTTTTTGCAGGTGCATCTGGATATACGTCCTGAGGTGTGGAACGATAAGAAATCACTTTCCAGTCCACACTGAAATTCTCATATACAAGCGCCTGCATGTCTTCTACACGGTTATTGACTAAAATATCTGCATCCATATCCAGCTCTACATCCATAAATTCTGCGAGCTGGGCTACCGTATAAAAGCTTCTTGTTATAATTGCGTCATGCTCTTTGATTTCATAAGTCGGCGGCTCTAAAACACCGTTTACCTCCACATAACGCGGGCAAGTAACCAGTTTCCCATTCACTTCAAACGTAATCGTAGAGCTATGATACTCTTCCAGCTGCCCGACCAGATAATGTGCTTCTCTGCCGGCCGTAGAAGGTTCAATGGTAATCTCACAGTTTGGTTCGATTGGTGTATTAATGGATGCAGGACGGTCATTCATCCGAATAATCGCAGCCTCTCCGGCGTCTCCCCTTACGATGCGCGGCCTGCCGTTAACCGTAAAATTAATTTCTCTTCCGCGCTTTGGAAACAGCTGGTCATTCGGAAATCCAGCCTGAATTGCGGCATCTACGATCGTCAGCTTATTATTATCATATAGTTTCAGCCGTTCCCCGTTAAAGCGCACCATAATAAAGTTATTTTTCTGCTCATAATAATTCAGACAAATACCGATTGGCGTCACAAGCAGCGGATCTTTTATAATATCATCCTGTATAAATGTAACTTCTTTTAACACTTCCTCGCCGCGCAGCGCTACACGCTCCTGTGGCAGCTCCAGCTTTTGAGCAAGCATTTCATCAAAGCCATGGATCTTTCCGCCGCCGCCTACGATAAACGTAGCGCTGACACTTTGATCTCCGTTCAGCTCTTTAATTTTTTCAGCTACATCAGTAGTCATTTTATCTACTAACGGCTCTGTCAGCTTCCACACTTCTTCTGCCTTAATCGTATGCTTTAAGCTCATAATATCTTCAAATTCGATTTCGTCGTCCGTAGCTGCCGACAATTTTATATGCTCTGCCATTTTAAAATCAACAAGGTAATGCTGTACGATCATCTCCGTCAGCTCGTCTCCTGCAAACGGAATCATACCATAAGCAATAATACTGCCATCTCTCGTCAATGAAATATCTGAGGTTCCGGCGCCAACGTCCACGAGCGCGATATTCAGCATACGGAAATTTTCCGGGATAGCCACATCAATCGCGGCAATCGGCTCCAACGTCATATTTGCCACGGTAAGCCCTGCAAATCCGACAGCCATATACAGTCCGTCAACAACATCCTCCGGCAGAAACGTCACAATAATTTTTTCTGAAATCTTATCTGCTTTATGACTTTCCAGATTGGAAAATATTTCATCATTGATATAATATTTCATGACCGAATAGCCGACACAATAAAACTTATATTTGGTATCGTTTGCGTCTTTTAACTCCTGTGCCGCTTTATCTACACCAAGCAGATCCAATGTATGAATATGTTCGCCTGTCACTACTGTTTCTTCTGGGAACTCATATTCTACATATGTCGTTACTGTTTTCAACACACGTCCAGCTGCTGCGATGCATACTTCTGTCAGCTCTTGTCCGATCTGGTCTTCCAGCTTTTCTTTAATGACAGAAATTGTGCGCCCGACACGGCCGATATCATGAATCTGCCCATCCAGCATAGCTCTCGTCTCATGCTCCATTGCATACTGTGCCACTACTATAAATTCTTTCTCTTTTTTATATCCTACCGTACCTACAACATTGCGCGTACCGATATCCAGTCCGAATACGTATTGCAGCTCTTCCTCCTTTTGTGTGTCCTTTTGTCTGTCCTCCCGTCCGAGTGCTCTTTCCATGCTTCTGTCTCCTTTATCATTTAAAAGCTGCGCCAGCTGCAAATAAACCTGCGCAATCGGTCCGTTATTATCTATGACCACCTGGCAATGTCTGCGGTACTCCCCTTCGGAAAGCTGTGCCGCAAATATTTGCTCTATTTTCTCATCCGAATAACCCCGCGTCTCGATCAGGCGCTGTCTGCGGTTTTCCTCCGTCACATAGACATACCATAACTCATCGCAGATCTGCCCGTAACCGTCTTCGATTAATAACGCCGCCTCCAGCACGACATAATCCGTCGAACCGCTCCTGCGTTCTTTTTCCACTTCCTTTAAAATATATTCTTTTACTGCAGGATGGACAATGCTGTTTAACCGCTCCCTCTTTTCCTCGTCCGCAAAGATAATCTCTGCCAAACGCTGCCTGTGAAATCTGCCGTTATGAAGCCATATTTTCTCCTGCGCAAACTCTTTTTGAAGCCTTACATAGCAATCGTAGCCCGGTTCCATAATTTCATGGGCGACCTCATCTGCAATCAGCGTCCTAACCCTGTAATTTTTTCTCAGATAGGCAAGTATGGTAGACTTTCCAGCACCGACACCGCCCGTAATTCCAATAAATTTCATTCCGTTCACCCTGACCGTTTCTTTTTTATCTACTTTGCCTCATACCAGTTCGTACCGGAATGCATATCAATTTCCAGCGAAACCGCCAAATCCGCCGCATGATGCATCTCCTGTTCCAATATTTCTGATACCTGCTCAACCTCTTCTCGAAACGTCTCTACAAGCAGTTCATCGTGCACCTGCAAAATCAGTCTGGATTTTAACCCATCTGCCAAAAGCCTGTCATGCACCCGGTTCATAGCAATCTTAATGATATCTGCAGCCGTACCCTGAATCGGAGAATTCATCGCCACACGCTCGCCAAATGACCGCTGCATAAAATTACTTGACTTTAACTCCGGCACCGGACGAATACGGCCAAACATCGAAACAACTTTTCCGGTTTCTTTTGCTTCTTTTACCATTTGATCTAAAAACGCCTTTACGCCCGGATATGTGTGAAAATACTGTTCGATATAATCTTGTGCTTCTTTTCTAGTAATGCTTAGATCCTGGCTGAGTCCAAAAGAACTGATTCCATATACGATTCCAAAGTTTACGGCCTTTGCATTTCTGCGCTGTAAATCTGTTACTTCCTCGAATGGGATATGGAACACCTGGGAAGCTGTCATCCGGTGGATATCCTGCGCTTCTTTATATGCCTGAATCAGATTTTCATCTGCCGACATATGCGCCAATACCCGCAGCTCAATCTGCGAATAATCCGCATCTAAAAATACACAGCCTTCTCTCGGCAAAAACACCTTCCGAATCAGTCTTCCTAATTCCATACGGATTGGAATATTCTGCAGATTGGGCTCGGTACTGCTTAAGCGTCCAGTCGCCGTAATCGTCTGGTTAAACGTCGTATGAATCCGCCCGTCTGCCCCGATAAATGCCGCCAGTCCGTCCGCATACGTCGACTTTAGCTTTGCCAGCTGACGGTATTCTAAGATTTGTGCGATGAGCGGATATTCCGGCGCCAGCTTATCCAGTACATCCGCTGCAGTGGAATATCCTGTTTTCGTCTTTTTTCCATATGGCATTTTCAGTTTTTCAAATAAAATCACGCCAAGCTGCTTTGGTGAATTGATATTAAATGTTTCACCAGCTCCTTCATAAATCACGGTTTCTAATTCCGTAATACGCTCTTGCAGCTTTCTCCCATACTCTTCCAGCGCGGCCGCTTCGCAGCGGATGCCCTCTTTTTCCATATCGGACAGCGTATAAACCAATGGCATTTCAATCTCTGAAAATAACTGCTGCATACCTGCTTCTTTCAGCTTTTGCTTTAAAATACCCATCGTCTTTAGTGCTGTATATGCCGGATAGCAGACGGCCTCTAAAAACTCCTGCGGCTGTGTCTGCATCGCCGTTTCATAAGACAATTTTCCAAGCAAATCCGCTCGGGAAGGAAACATCTCGCCCAGATAGTCTTTTGCAAGATCTTCATAATGATATTCATTTTTTAAAGGATTCAGCAAATAAGCCGCTATTGTAACATCAAATAACTGCTTCTGCGCAGGGATGTCCACAAATTTTAATGCATGTTTGATATCAAAAGACGCCACAAGGTTTCCTGACGTCATCACTTTTGCAAGCCTGCCGCATAATTCTTTGTCAGATAAAAGCGCGTCATCTGCCTTTTGATCCGTCTGTCCGCATGAAATAAAATAGACTTCCTTATCTGAAAGAGCGGCTGCCGCTCCATAAATAACGCCCTTTTCTTCAACAAACCATACCGCACATGTCTGCGCATTCTCCAGCATTTCAAAAATCCGTTCTGCCTGCGCGGCATCCGTAACTTTTTGAAAACAATCTTTCATCGGATTTTGATTTGCCATCTCATTTTGTCCCTGGAACCGCGTCAGCATATTTTTAAATTCCAGACGCTTACAAAGCTCATATGCCTGCGGCGTATATAAATTTCCAAGCTTTGCCTGCGCAGAATCATAGGCTATATCCGCATTCGTCTCTATGGTAACAAGCTTTTTAGAAAACCTGGCCTTCTCATAATTTTCACGGAAAGATTCCCGCACTTTTGATTTTGGCATATCGTCAATATGTGCATATGCATTCTCGATGCTTCCATACTGGCTGATGATTTTAACCGCTGTTTTTTCACCGATTCCAGGCACTCCCGGCACATTATCCGATGAATCGCCCATCAGCGCTTTCACATCAATAAATTCTTCCGGTGTCACGCTGTATTTTTCCATTACCTGTTTCGCATAATAATCTTCTACCTCAGTCCCGGTCTTTTTTGTCTTTGGAATACGGATTTTAATACGCTCTGACGCCAGCTGCAGCAAATCCCTGTCGCCAGACACAACCGAAACAAGCATCCCTTGTGCTTCTGCGCGTTTTGCAATCGTACCAAGCAGATCATCCGCCTCATACCCTGCCTTTTCCACGATGGTAACACCCATCGCCTGCAGCATTTCTTTCATTACCGGCACCTGCTCGCGCAGCTCGGCAGCCATCGGCTTTCTCGTCCCTTTATATTCTGCATACATCTCGTGACGAAATGTCGGCGCACTTACATCAAATGCGACTGTCAGATAATCCGGCTGCTCTTCTTCCAGAATACGAAATAAAATATTCAGAAATCCGTATACCGCATTTGTATGCAGACCTTCGGAATTCGACAAATCTGGAATTCCAAAAAAGGCTCTGTTTAATATACTATGTCCATCGATCAAAACCAGCTTTTCGCTCATGGATGACTCCTTTATTTCAATTGCTAAATTTCTGTAATTTCTTCCCCGTCTTCATCATACAAAGTAAAAAACTTTGTATCAAGCTCCGGATAAGACCGTTTTAAAGAAATTGGTTTTCCACTGTTATTCAAAAAACAATGTTCGCTTTGCGCGACTGCACGCAGTTCCCCGGTCTCTTTGTCCGTCATACGATAAACAATTTTCATTTTCACGCTGTTGTAATCAATCATCCTCGCCTCTATAACGACCGTATCACGAAAATGCACCATGCTTTTATACTCGCATTTCACCGAAAGCACCGGACTGATAATTTCCATCTCTTCCATTGCTTTGTAGCTGAACCCCATCTGGTCCATCAGATCCATTCTGGCCTCTTCCATCCATCGAATGTAATTGGAATGGTGTATGATTCCCATCTGGTCTGTTTCATAATACTGTGCAGTATGCTCATATGGGTGGATTTTAATCTTTTCTCCTGTGTATGGTTTAATTCTGGTGTCTTTTACTGACATGCAATCACCTTCCTGATCTTCTTTTAGTTTGCAGTATTTTTGTACATAACTGTTATTATGCCACAGTGAGTGCGCAATTTCAAGATGTAAGACAATTTCCTGAAAAAAATACGGCCAGGAAAGTAATCATCTGGTTACTATTCATGGGCAATGTCATTTACTTAACGGATTCCCGAACGACTCTGCATCTGGCGGAATGGTTTTGCGCTGGATTTCACCTCCGTTAAAAGCGCCCCCCCTCAAAGTCCTTTCAGAGGATGTTCCAGCCAGCAAAACCATTCCGCCAGACGCAAAGTCTGACTATGAAAAGCTTAAGTTAATGACATTGGCCGTGAATAGTAACATCATCTACGTTTTTAGAGAAACCTTCCTACAGACTCGGGCTTTACACCTTTTGTATCATCTGTTATGATTATGTTACAGCAATGATAGTGCAGAAAATTTTAAGTAAATACAAAGAAAGCAGGGTGATAGTATGTCAGATAAAGAAATGATGCAAAAGAATATAGAAGAATTTACAAGGTTACAGCAATACATGCTGCTGGTAGAAAAAGATTCGCCAGCGTATAAAACAATGAAAATCAGATATATTGAGTTAAAAGTTATTTTAAATTCATCCGGCGTTAATTTAACAGAACTTGATATGATAAAAGAATAAGGAAACTATACGTATTTAAATCTTTTCTATAGTTCCTAAGAGGCTCAAACACTGTATTTATACATATTTGAGCCTTTTTACATGTTCAAAGACACGAAAAAAATCATGCAAACAGCAATCATTCCATTTGATATTCTTCGAATCTTTCCTGTACATTCTCATACCGCATACATTCTGACATCACACAGACTCCGTATGCACCTGCCTGGATACACGCCGGCGCATTCTGCGCATGAATGCCTCCCAACGCATAAACCGGCAGGTGCGGCACCGTTTCACAAACTTCCCACAAGAATGAAAGCCCCCTTGGCGGCACTCCCGGCTTACAGTCTGTTGCAAACACATGGCCGGCAGTAATATAAGCCGCTCCCGCTCTTTGCGCCTGCAGCGCTTCCTTCGCGGAATGCACCGATGCGCCAAGGACGCAAAAACGCCGCTTCTGCTCTTCCGGCATCGATAACAGCAGTTGCAGCGGCAGATGCAGCGCTGCCGCTCCAAGACATAACGCCGTTTCTGTATAGGTATGTAAAATACATAACACATGATACTGTGCGCAAATATCCATGACCTGTGCAGCAAGCGTTTTGTATGCGTGCTCCGGCAAATCTTTTTCCCGGACGATAATCGCTTCCGGCCCCGCCTGCGCAATGTTTATGATTTGATTCTTATAATCCTGCACTGACAAATGTCTGTTTGTAATACAGCAAATTTTGATCTGTTTTGACATCCTGTCTCCTTTATGACACATAAATATAATCATTTAGAACCGGCTGCAGCCCTTTCGAAGCAATATCCTCATACATTTGCGCAAAACTTCTGCCGTCTGAGATTTCAAACTGCTCATCGCCTGTCTCAGCCTCTTGTATGCCATGGTATTTGCTCTCATGATCGCCGATTCCCGTCGACACTCCCGCAGATACTTTTGTCGCAGCTATCTTTATAATGCCGTCCCGAAAATGCTTCTGTTCTCTGGATGACACAGTAATCCCAACATAGGGCAAAAAAATACGATACGCGCAAAGCACCTGGCAAAGCTGCTTTTCATGCACATCCTGCGGAGAGATCTTATCATTATTCACAATGGGACGCAGCCTTGGACAGGATAAGGAATATTCTACATATGGGTATTTGCGCTGAAGGTAATACACATGCAGCGCCGAAGCAAGCGCATCTTTACGAAAATCAGACAGCCCAAGCAGCGCTGAAAACGCCACTCCCCGCATACCACCCATAATCGCCCTCTCCTGTGCTTCAAATCGATATGGAAATACGCGCTTATGCCCCATTAAATGTAGTTTTTCGTACTGTTTTGCGTCATAAGTTTCCTGAAATACGGTAATATAGTCCGCGCCGCATTCATGCAGATAACGATAGTCTGCACTGTTTACCGGATAAATCTCCAGGCCCACATTGCGAAAATACTGTGCGGCCAGCTTGCAGGCTTCCCCGATATACGTAATATCACTCATTGTATGGCTCTCGCCTGTCAAAATCAGTATCTCTTCCATACCGGAATCTGCAATGACCTGCATCTCATGCCGGATTTCTTCCATCGTCAGTTTTTTGCGGGAAATATCATTATAACAATTAAATCCGCAATACACACAATAATTTTCACAGTAATTGGCAATATATAGCGGCGTAAACAAATACACCGTATTTCCAAAATGCCTGCTTGTCTCGTATTTTGCCCTCACCGCCATCTCTTCCAGATGCGGCAGCGCTGCCGGAGACAGCAATGCCTTGAAATCTTCCACCGAACATGTCTCACGCATCAGCGCACGTCGTACATCTGCATCCGTATATTGCTGCGGCTGAAAGCTTTGCATCTGTCCAAGTACTTTTTCCATAATATCCGAAGAGATACGTTCCATCCCTTCCATATATTCCATCGGATCTGTCCTCGCTGACGGATCCTGTTCCACCCGGTGTTTGCGCTCTAATGCGTCTGCCGTCAGCTTATTGGAATCTACAAAAAACTGGTTTTGTGTCAACTTCTTTTCCTTCTTTCTTACCTGGTTCTTTACATTCTTCTTTGCATTCTTCTTTTTTAGTTTTGATCTCATTGCATCTTTATGCGTCTCTCAAAAATCCGGTCAAAGGATCCGAAGCGGCCGCTCCCCGTTCCAGCACACGCCCAAGTCCGGCTAAATAAGCGCTGCGCCCTGCTTCAATCGCATTTTTAAAAGCTCCTGCCATTGCCGGAATATCTCCAGCGGTTGCAATGGCGGTATTTGCCATAATTGCAGCTGCGCCCATTTCCATAGCCTCACATGCCTGCGACGGGCGTCCGATGCCCGCGTCTACAATAATCGGCACATCTATTTCATCGATTAAAATCTGAATAAACGCTTTCGTTGCCAGGCCCTTATTGGAGCCGATTGGAGAAGCTAACGGCATGACTGCCGCCGCGCCTGCATTTACCAAATCTCTGGCCGTATACAAATCGGGATACATATAAGCAAGCACGACAAAGCCTTCTTTCGCAAGCTGTTCCGTAGCTTTCACGGTTTCCACATTATCCGGAAGCAAATATTTGCTGTCTTTCATAATTTCAATTTTTACAAAGTCGCCGCACCCTAATTCTCGTGACAAACGCGCGATGCGGACAGCTTCTTTCGCATCTCTGGCACCCGAAGTATTCGGCAGCAGCGTCACGCCTTTGGGAATGTAGTCCAAAATATTTTCATTTTTCTTAGTATTTGTACGCCGCACAGCAAGCGTAATAATCTGTGCCCCTGCATTTTCTACAGCTGCTTTGATAAGTTCCATCGAATACTTTCCAGAACCAAGAATAAATCGAGAAGAAAATTCCTTTCCTCCTAATGTAAACGTATCTTTTCCTGCCATATCTATTGCTCCTTTTCTGTTTTCTGTAACAGTTCAGATAACCCATAGAACTGTTACGTTTTTCTTTCTATAATTATGAACTATTAATGCTTCAGACATTGATCGTCAAAATCCGGCTGCTGTTTAACAGAACTTTGCGTGCATCGTATTCAGCCTCCGCCTACAAAACTTACAACTTCTAAAACATCTCCCTCCTGAATTACATAACTATCATATCTGCTTTTTGGTACAATCTGTTCATTGCATTCTACGGCAATGCCGTCTGCCGGATAGTTATTTTGCTTTAAATACTCTTTTAAGAGCAGCCCTGCAGCCGCCTCTTCCTTTCCGTTAATCAGAACCATTCTTTCTCTCTCCTTTCCCTTTTTCAACAAAAAAGCCGCACAAAGAAATACACCCGTGGTGGTGCACCCCTTCATGCGGCTTTTGCCGACACTCTATAATGTATTTATACTACTTTGTTCTGCATGATTTGTCAAGAGTCAATTTGGATGCTCATGATTCTTTAATTTCATCAATGTCTTCCAAATTTACGCCGGACACTTGCAGCAGTGCCTTAAGTATTTTATATTCCTTTTTTAATTTTCCATATGTCTCTGTTGCATTTTCTTTCTTTGCCGATACCATGTAATCTTGAATCTTTTTAAAATCATCCAATGCGGCTTTCGTAACTTCTATCCCAGACGGCATATTATCACCTCCCAATTATGAAAAGACGGTTACCCGAATACATTTACTATATCACAATCGAACCGTTAAGTCTATGATTATTTGACAAATCCCCAGGTTAAACTTAAAACCAGCTTTTTTTTAAAAGACCAGAATTCATGACGTCTGCAGCGCCTTCGCTTCTCCCTCTGCCGTTTTTTCCCTGCGGATCCGCAGCTTACCTTTCCGTCATCCAACGCTGATACTCTATCCGTTCATTTTCTGCTAAATAGCGTCTTATTCTGTCAAACACATTGTTTTTTTATCATAAGCCAATATAATCAATATCGTAGTTTTTATTTTTTATGAACATCATCCCTGTATCTTATTGGATTCCGGTAAAGATTGCAAATATTTAAAAAGGCGGTTTAAACTAAAATCAAATATCTTTTTACGAAAATCTAAATAAGGAAAGTTTATAATATATGAAAATTGTTTACAATTTTTATGTGGAAGAAAGATTCTTGAAAATATGTAAGGAGATGGTTATTTTGTTAAATAAAAAAACAATTGTGTATATGTATATTGTTATGGCATCTTTGATGACTTTTCTTTCATGTATTAAGGTGGCAGGAAATGTCCCTAATGAGGGGCGTAGTGAATTTATACATGAAAAAGATGTTGAAAAGTCTGATTATGTAAGCAGTGACGAAGCTTTTATTCGTTTTAAGAATTCAGATGATTTGATATATCGTGATTATGGAAGCAACGCCTTACAAGTGGATGAAAACAGCAAAATCATAATAAACTTAAACGAGTTTGATTCTTACAACACACAATATATTTATGCATATAATTGCATCACTGAAAAGACAATGAAATTTCAGTTTTCCAATATGATAGAATATGAAAATGTACCACAGGGGGTATATTTTATATATATGATAACAATTGATGGGAAGAAAATTGATTTATCAAGGAACACTATGGTTGAACATAACATAAATTCTGGCAATGGTGTTGTGGGGTTATGATTGTTTATAGAAATTTTTATTCTATATATAATAATACAAAATAAAGGGAAAATTATTACATGTTCAAAAAGTTCAAATCGATTGTGGCGTTATTTATGGCAGTTGTTCTTATATTAGGGCAAAATTCATATGCTTTTGCGAGGGCGGAGGTTAATGCTTTAGCTCCTTATCAAGAAAAACTTATATTCTTGAATAATGAACTTGATACAGATTATGTTTTATCACCAACGGAAGATACTACGTATGATGAGATGGTAACTTTTTATACCAATATGTCAATAAATGAATTTGAGAAATATGTTAGGGATGCTTATGCTGCATATAAGGCTGAGAGATGGACATCATCATTTTCTGATGATAAAAAAACAGTAGATATGAGTTATAGATGTGTCAAATGTGTTTCTCAAAATTTAATATATGCCACTAAATATACGGTTAATATGACTTTTAAAGCAGGTGCAGGAGATATACATGCGATAATTACGGTATGATATATATTTAATGAAGCCATGTCATCCAATAGCAATTCAATTGGCAAAAATCCTCAATGTACCACGCTACACCTCCGGTTTTTGCCATGCACTCTCGAAAAAATATCCAGCGTAAACCTAATGCTCCATCTGGCCAGAAATTAGAGTTTAGTACTGACTGATTCACCTCAGTGCAAGGCAAAACTAACTTTAGATACAAAAGCGTTGGGCGCCTTCCTTATGGAGGGCGCCCAAAAACAGTTTTTCTTACAAATATCTGAAATGCTAAAATGATTTTCCGTTTAAAGATTTCTCAACGAGCATATCATTTTCATATTTTAATTTTAAGGAAAAAAACGGATGATTTTCTTCTATCATTTTAAAGAAAATCTTATCTCCTTCCCAGATGGGCAAACGATATACATCTGTTTTTTCTACCCATTCCAAATTGCCTTCCTCACATTCCGTAAGCTCACCGCTAAATGAATCTGCCGTATATAAAAACATATACTCCGTCTGCTGTTTATCACAGATAAATGTAATAATCCCTCGAAATCTCCATGATGTCAATGTCAGTCCGGTTTCTTCCTTTACTTCACGCAGCAGGCATTCTTCCGGCGACTCGTCCGCCTCAAAATGGCCGCCCACACCAACCCATTTATCTCTGTTTATGTCATTCTCTTTTTTTACCCTGTGCATCATCAGATATCTTCCGTCTTTTTCAATATAGCATAGCGTCGTCTGATTACTTTTCATCCTTTGTAATTTCACTCCTTCCTGTTTTGTGCTAAGGAACTGTATCGAACCGATTTATAGCGCAAGCTGCTCTTTCGACCGCACCACTTTCTTCCATTCACTCTGCGGGGTATACTGTTTTGATATTCCATCATCCTCATACAGCACATACTCCGCCGTCGGTTCGGCAAACCCTATCCATTCATACTGTTTGTCATCCAAATCCGCAGTCGATCTCACATTTTCATCCACTGCTGCAAGCGGTATCATATGACCTTTTTTTATAAAAATAATGACTTCATTTAATGCAACATCTACATAATGATGTCCTTGTTCCATTCTTTGAAAACTCCTGTCCTCTGGTGAACGCATCCGTACCATCAGCATCTCCTGCGGCAGATAAACGTAGCGTCCCGTAGCATTTTGCCTGTATACCGGAGCAATCATCATACTGTCTCCGACCATCAGCTGATCTTCTACCTGCGGCGCATGGGCGTCCTGCGGATAGTCAAACGCCAATGGCCTGAAATACATTTCGTTCTTTAACGCACATTTCATAAATTCACTGTAGATATATGGCAGCAGACTATAACGCATATGGATAATATTACGAAAATCTTTCGTCTGTGCAAAACGGTAAGCTTCCTGCTCTCTTGTTCCAGCTGCCGCATGGTTACGCATCAGCGGTGTAAAAATGCCAAACTCCAGCCAGCGCATCAAAAGATCCTCTGTCGCGTCTGCCCCAAATCCTCCAATATCGGAACCGGTATATAAAATCCCGCACATATTCAAAGACGGCATTTGCTGAATGCTCAACAATAAATGACTCCACCATGATGCATTATCTCCTGTCCAGATTCCTCCATATCGATGCATCCCAATATAGGAAGAACGGGAAAACAGCAGCGTACGCTTCTCTGGCGCAATTTGTTCAAACGCTTCTGCTGCTGCCTTCGTCATATTGTACCCATAAAGGTTATGTACCTGATCGTGACAGACTTTCACACCGTCCATATTATGCCAGATTCCTCTATAATCATCTTCATTATTCGAAAGTCCGTCCACAAGCCCTTTCATATGATAAAACAAATGCAGGTCCAGATTTTCATCTTTCATCGACGCCACTTCTTCCATCACCTGTTTCAGATTTTTTTCTGAATAAAAGATAGCAGGCTCGTTCATATCATTCCAAAATCCGTCAATTCCCTGATCCATGAGCAGTTTATATTTTCCTCCAAACCATGCTCTTGCTTTTGCATTTAAAAAATCCGGAAAATGGGATTTTCCCGGCCATACTGCTCCCGTAAAATCCTCTCCATCCTCATCCTTGCAAAAATAATGATTTTGTACGCCTTCCTCGTAAATCGAATAGCCTTCTTCGATCTTTACTCCGGCATCAATAATCGGAACAAGATGAACGCCCTGCGCTCTCATCTCCTGTACAAATTGTTCAAAATCCGGGAATTTTTCCGCATCAACTGTAAAATCCTTAAAATTTTCCATATAATCAATATCCATATATACTGCATCTAATGGAATGCCTTTGTCATGATATCCTTTTACAACTTCCCGAATATCTTCTGCACAGGCATATCCCCAACGGGACTGCTGATAACCAAACGCCCATTTTGGCGCAATGTAGCTTGTTCCGACAAGCTCTCGAAACTGCTTTACGATTTCTTTTAAGCTGCCCCCTTCTATCGTATAGATGACACAATCACATCCGGCTGTAATACTAAGCCTGTCCATGTCCGTTTCTCCGACATCAAAGACCACTCGTGCGGGATCATCTACAAATATGCCAAATGAACCTCCGTTTTTTCTGCTCAAAATCAGGAAGTTATGCGCTCCATACAAAGAATGCTTATTTTCCAGATGAAACGGATCGTCAGTCGCATGACTGATATATGTAAATCCACGCTTATTGATTCCTCGTACCTGTTCCCCTAAACCATAAACAACATCTTCTGCGTTCATCTGGCAGGATAATGCAATCCCTTTATCCGATTTTGTCAGCTGCATCAAGTGAAACGGCTGTGCACTCTGTGAAATTGTAAGAACGACAGCTCCCGTGTCAATTGGCTGTCCAAAGCTGTATTTTTCAATCATAATATTGCCCTCCTGCTTTGCTTGTCTGTAATTTATTTCAAGATAGCAAAAACAATAGGAAAAGTCAATAAACTTACAATTTATAAGAAAGGAACTTTTTGACGCTGATACTCTATCCGTTCATTTTCTGCAAAATAACATCTTATTCTGCCAAGCACATTGCTTTTTGTATCATAATTCAATATAATCAATGTCGTAGTTTTAAGTGATGTTTTATGAAACATAATCCCTGTATTCCTCAGAAATATAGAAAAGAACGCAAATTTATTTATAAAGGAGGTTTTAAACGAAATCAAAATATCAAGCGATCCAAAGATTCACATGATAACAGAAATCTTCTAAGTATGTGAACATAACACACTTAAAAAATTAGAATCGTAAAAACAAGGAGAACTGTACAATGAAAAAAAGATTAAAAAGTATATCTGTATGCCTGTTAACAGCATGTCTAACTATGAATATGACGGCTTTTGCAAATGCCGCAACTGCTACGGTATTTCAGGGAGATACTCCAAATTCCGGAGATGTGGAAGCATTTGAACGGGAATTAAAAGCAAACAACTATACAGTAACCTATAAAGGATTTAGAGGAAATTATACATCTTCAAGCTCACCGGCAACCGGAAGCAATCTTAATTCTGCCAGCCGAAGTGGAAATGATGTTATCTATTGGAGCAGCCATGGTTCTGGAACACCAAGTTTAAATGTAATAAACGGTCCTTCGTTTAACACATTAAATTATTTTAATCCAACGCAGTCTTCACCGCTTAAAATTGCAATTTTCGGAGCTTGCTACCAATTAGATGGCAACACAAACAGACAGTCCTTTGCAAGTAAAATGCGTAATTCAAATGTGAGAGTAATTGCAGGCTATCATGAACAAGCACCATCCTCTCAAGATGTGACTTGTATAAATAAATACTTTGAAGCAGTCAAAGATGGAAACTCTGTACGCTATTCGTGGGAAGCCGCAAATGCGTACGTTGGTAAAAGCGGTTCTTGGATTACACTCAACTATCAGGACACAAAAAATGAATATTATAGAATGCCTGGATACAAAAATGAAAGAAATAGTACATATCCTACACCAACATCCTCAACACCGATTTATCGTTATTGGGGATTATCAAATTCTGCTGCACCGGTAAATGCTCTTGCAAATGAACCTTATGATGAAATTCCTGTAAAACTTTTAGAGACAAGTCATTCTCAAAAAGTCAGATCCGATAAAGTATCCGATCTTATGCCAGATTCCATTTGCCAATCAGCAGACGGAACACAAAGAATTACATTCAGGGAACCAGAAAATCATGAATTAAACAATCCTGACCTGGCAGACAATACTGCTAGAGAACTTTTAGAAAACCAATTTGCATTAAACGATGTAACCGAACATGCCATTGCAGAAGAATCTTTCGTAATGTGCGCAGAAATCAAACCGGATGGTACGGACGGAGAAGAAGAACTCATCGCTAAACGATTAATCTATACGAATAACTTATATGGAATACCGATAGAAGGTAATATGATTTCAGTGGGTGTCGATGAAAACGGTGTTTATGATATTATTGACACTTGGAAAGACGTAAAACCAGATTCTGCATCCACCTATGGCAGAAGCCAGGCGCTTGAATATACAGATGCGGTCACGGCAGCAGAAGAATATTTTTCTGCAAAAGAAGCAAATCCTGGCCCTATCACAGAAAGTCGGTTAATTTATGCACAGAATGACGCAAACGATTATGAACTTTCCTATGCATTAAAGTATACAAATGGAGCAGAAATATATGTAAGTCTTCTGGATTTAGATGTTACGCTTGTAAGAAATGCAGATATCTAAAACACACTTGCTCAAATAGAGCGTTATATTAGAATTTTGCAGGTATAGTGAATGATTCACCGATCATTTACTATACCTTAGGAACTGTTCAAAAGTTATTTCTGAACAGTTCCTAAGGAAAAAGTCCAACATTACGATATATTATACACTTTGAGGTGACAGGTAACTATGAAAAAAAAATTTTTATCAGGAATATGCATCGTACTGTTTTTTGGATGTCTGTTTTTTCTGATCTCAGGAAAAATAAAAAAGCCAGACAGTAATATAGTGACAGACAAATCTTTTGCCCCCGCACAATCTGAACAGAACAATAGAACAGAAAGAAATATCTCTCCCAAAAATACTTCCGATAAAATTATTTCCAAAGACAATACTTCCCCCAAAAATAGTTCAAAAGACAAGATTGTAAAAGAAAATCTATCCAAAAAAGATACTTCTGATACAAATACAGCAAACATAATGATTGAAAAGGATGGAAATCTCTTTCTGGCAGAAGGGAATATCAACGAAGCATTTTCCTTTTTGCCGGGCTATAAAAAAATACCTGTACAAATGGAAAATATCAACGAGAATTTTATTCAGGTATTCAAATGTTTGCAAAAGTCCGAAAAAAGGAAAAACGAAACTCCATTGGAGCGTCTGGATGGTGCAGGAATAAGTGTAAATTATAATTATCAGGGAAAAGACTGTTTCCTGACATTATATTCTGCCGCTGATAATCAATCCGTTCTGGTAAATATAAGCGGTGGAGATTTTCTTTATAGTGAAATGTTAGTTTCGAAAGAAGCTCATCAGTTTATTCATAAACAATCCGGATGGAAGGAATTTGATTTGGCAAAACTAAATCAAATAAATTCAATAACCGCTCAGATTGTTGAAGGGTACCAGGCCAGTAATGAAACGGTTATTTTTTCCAAAGATGAAACAAAAGATATCATAAACAGCCTCCTTTCGTCTGCATATGTAACAGACGAAGGAAGCTGTGGATATAATATACAACTTCAGTTTTATAAAGACGACAACTTTTTGTATCAGGGTTATCTTTCAGGAGACAGCTGCGCTCAAATAGGTCTGGAAAGCCAATATTTTCATATTGACAGCGATACGATCAGACAGATATACAAAAAACTAAACTATGATATGCCTGTCCGTTAAAGCAGCATTTTGAATACTGCCATACACCCGCAATATTTCTCCCACACTCCACGCCTGCGCAAAGCATCCTCTGGAAAAAGACGGGCGGCTGCCATCGTAGATCTCCGGCAGCTGCCCGATACATCCTTCTCCAAGCGCGCTTTCCAGAGTTTTCAGCTGCCTTACTACCTTTTGAAGCGCTTTTTTTTCATAATCTCTTGTTTTTAAATAAGCCAGATAATAGGCGCCTAAAGGAAACACCCACACCGTCCCCTGATGATATGCCAAATCCCGCTCCATCTGGCTGCCGCCATACTTCCCATGAAACTGTGCGTCTGCCGGATCGAGTGTGCGCAGTCCATACGGTGTATATAGTTTTTCAAATACAGTATCCACAATCTGGCGTTCCTGCTCTTTATCCAGCATCGTAAACGGCAGGCTAACCGCCCAAATCTGATTGCACCGAATCTGCTCATCCGCAGCTGTCCCGGAAATCACATCTTTCAGACAGTTAAGTTTAGCGCTCCAAAACTTCTCCCGAAAGCTTTGTTTCGTTTGCCTTGCCATCTTAGCATAATCAGAAACAGCTTTCTTCCGATCCGGTTTTTGCAGCATCCCGACAAACTCATCCATAATACATAGTGCATTGTACCAGTATGCGTTGATCTCTACCGGCTTGCCATGACGCGGCGTCGGCAGGATTTCTCCAATGCGGACATCCATCCATGTTACCTGATCCCGTTTTTCTCCTGCTCACAGCAAGCCATCCGTATCCATATGGATTCCATAATGAGTCCCCTTTTTATAACAGCTTATAATTTCTTCCATTACCGGAAAGATTTCTTGTAAAAATGGAAGGTCATTCGTCTCTTTCACATATAAATACACCGCATGAATATATAAAAGCGCCGCATCTGCCGTATTATACTGCGGTTCGTTATGTCCTTCAGGAAATAAATTTGGCATGAGTCCGTCTTTGCAGTAAGATGCAAATGTATGCAGAATGCTCTTTGCCGTCTCAAATTGCTTTGTTGTCACACAGCATCCTGCAATTGCGATCATCGTATCTCTCCCCCAGTCTTCAAAAAACGGAAATCCCGCAAGTATTGTTTTACCGCCTGTGGATTCCCGTTTTGCAGCGAACTGCGGACAACTCTTCCTCTCCCATCATCTGTATCAATTCAATGATTTCCAGCTGCATCTGCTCCACATTATTTTCAATCTGAAATACAAGCTCTTCCTGATCCTGGCAGACGCGAATCCATATCCTTCCATCCTCATATATTTTTGCAAATCCATGTTTAATCGCATTTTCCACCAATGGCTGCAAAATCAGCTTTAACACCGGAACCTGTTTTAAATGCTCCTCACAGGAAATCTCATACTGAAACAAATCGTTATTGCGGATTTTTTGAATCTCCATATAACTTTTTACATGTTCCAGTTCATCAGCAACCGGAATCACATCGCTTCCTTTACTCAGGCTGACTTTCATAAACTTCGAAAGCGCCTGTATCATTTTCATCGTTACTTCTTCCCCGTTCATACGGGCAAGCATATATATCGTATCCAGCGTATTATACAGAAAATGCGGATTGATCTGATACTTCAATGAGCTAAGCTCACTTTTACGCAGCGCACATTCATTTTCCTTCACTTCCTGCACAAGCTGTTCAATATTTTTCACCATATTGTTAAACGCATTGCCAATCGTATCCAGCTCCGTATTCGTATGCAGCTGCAAATGGCTGGAAAAATCACCGCCTTCAAATTCTTTCATTGCATTGCTGATCTGTGTGACCGGCCTTGTAAATCTTCTGGAAAAATACACGCTGCAAATAACTGCCACTACAGCAATGACCGCATACACGCCAAGCAAAATTATCAGATTACGCACCGCTACGGCATGAAAGATCGAATCCGGTATGAGTGTTACTGCCGTAAAACCACTGTCTGAGACCGTCTGAAAAAGAATGGTTCCCAGTCCCTTTACGTCAAATCTGCCCTGCAGTATTCCCGCGTTCTTATATTTTGCAATCTTGCTGCGCAGTCTCTGCTGCTGTTTCTTAGAAAACTCGTAGCTGTCTTTGTGTGTGCGATAACAAAGCTTCCTGTCTGTATCCAATATCATACAAATACCGTCTTCCTGAGCAGCTTCCTTTAAAATATTTTGAAAAATTCCTTCATTGATCTGGAAAAACAACATTCCCGGTTCATGGTGAAATTCCATATTTCTCATAAAGCGTCCGATAAAAAGATAATTTCCTTCTCTTCCAAACACCTTGTCTTTGGTCCAAATCCAGCAGATTTTCGAATATCCGTCTCCCAACGCCTGTTTTAGACCGCTTGCACAGAGCTTTTCGTAGCTGGTATCCCGATAAGCCTGCAAATATAAATTCTGCTTATTATCGACATATACATAAGTCTCCAGATATTTCAGATCTGCATAAGACAACATCAGCTCCAGCTTTTCTTTTTCAATGCTGTCCGGCTGCCTGCTGCGCAAACTGTCCTGAATCTCCTGGCTTTCCAGACATCGCTTCATTACCGCATCCGTTCTGGCATATTCATTTTGCAACAATACAGCGATACGGTCGTTTACATACGTGTACTGACTGACGGTCGCCTGATTCACATTTTTTCCAAGCAGCGTTCCGATGCCAATTCCTGACAAGACCATTGCAATTGTCAGAAGTGTCAGTACATATTTTAAAAAAATGCTCTGTATCCCGTGGATTTTTTTCATTGTTCGTGTTCCTTTTTATACTCGCTTGGCAACATTCCTGTGTACTGCTTAAATACCTGGGAAAAATAGGAACGATTTGGAATGCCTACTTTTTCACATATCACAGAAATACTGTCCTTTCCTTCCATCGTATATGCGACGACTCTGGACGGTAAGTCTGTCTGAAACTGCGGCCGCTTACGTACCTGAGCGGTCAAATCGTAAAATCCGGAAAAGCTGCAGCGGACTTTGTGCAGACCATGATAATAGCCGATCAGCGATTCAAAACGGTACATACATCCCCAGTCCAGATGATTTAAGTTTTTGGAGAGGTTATAGCTGTTGTCTTCCCCTTGCTTCGTTCTTCCTGCTTCTTCACCCGCCTGCATAAATGGAATGCCTGCGCTAAGCTGTACAATCGCAGCTGCAAGGCGGTTCATCGATAAAAGATCCTCCTGTATCGTTTCGTAGTCTCCGTCTTTTTTCACGGAGTCCACGAGTTTATCCCAAAGTGTGCTGTTGTCATGAGCCGAGACATAATTGAGTACTTGTGCAGGTGATAAAGGCTGTGCTTTTTCTTCCTGGCTAAAAAGTCCCAAAACCGCGCGGCGGATACTTTCTTCCTGGCGCTGTTTTCCGTTTACAAAGCCTGGAACCTCCAGTCTGTCATAAGGCCCTTTGATTGCATCTCTCGTATCATCATTAAATACGGCTATTCCTTCCATTAAAAGATCGATATGTTCTTTTGTCGAAGGAAAGCTTCCTTTTGGCAAAGGACTTTCGGATGCAGCCCATGGCTCTCCGTAAAGAAAAAACTACTAACCATCTTCCAGTTGATTGAGCGCCTATAATACTGATTCTATCATATATTTGCGAAACATCGGACGTTCACTTGCCGTATCGTTGCCACAGGCGGAACCGTCAGCATATGTTCCGTCTTTATGCAGACGGTAATAATAATATGGCACCGTATGATGGAAGCAGGAATCCCGAAAGCTCGTATGATTATATACCACATCCATAATGACGGAAATACCTGCCTGATGGAGTGCGGCTACCATTTCTTTAAATTCCCGGATACGGACTTCGCCATGATATGGGTCGGTCGCATAAGACCCTTCAGGAACATTATAATTAAGCGGATCATAACCCCAATTAAATGTATCGCAATTACGTTCATCTACAGAACCATAATCAAACGCATGCAGCAGGTGAATATGGGTAATGCCGAGTTTTTTCAAATAATTTACGCACGTTGGATGTACACCGTCGCTGTTTAACGTCGTATCTTCAGTAAAAGCAAGGTATTTTCCCCTGTGCGCTTTACTGACGCCGCTGGCAGCGTCATGACTGAAATCACCGATATGGACTTCCCAGATTTGACTTTTCCCAAGCGGATGAAAGATATGTGTATCGTTTTCCCATCCGGTCGGATTTGTACGTTCCAAATCTACAACCATGCTGCGGGTTCCGTTAATGCCTGCCGCTCTTGCATAAATGTCCCCGGTTTCTGCTGTTTGCTCCTTTGTGGACACCGTATACGTATAATATACGCCATGCAGATCTCCTTCGACTGTTGTTTCATAAATACCGCGGCTTGCCTGCTGCATTTGCGTACAAAGCAGCAGCCGGCCTCCCTCTTTTTCGCTGCCTGCTGTATACAGATTCAGCGACGCTTCCTCTGCAGTCGGAGCCCATACCTTAAATATCGTACGCTCTTTGCTATAAACAGCTCCAAGATCATTTCCTGTATAAGTATACTGCTCGTTAAATTGTTCGGAATCAAACGTTTCCTTCCATTCACCTGCTGTCATAATATCGAAACAAGCACACTGCCTGCTGCAAATCTTGTATAATAGTAGTTAATAAATTCTCTGTCCAGCATTTTCGTAAGACCGATAGCGACCGTGTAGTTATCATAATTATCACCCATAATTACACTTGCAAAAATATAGTCTACCCACGGCCCCATAAAAGAAGTCAACGCCGTATAAGTAATCATCGGTTCCGAAAGCGGCAGCACAATCCGGTAAAACACCTGAAATTTTGTCGCCCCATCCAGCATTGCAGATTCATCCAAGGTTTTTGGAATTGTATCAAAAAATCCCTTTAATATGTAGAAACCAAGTCCTGCACCGCCGGAATATACCAATATCAGAGCAAGCAAGGACTGGCTGATGCCAAATCCCTTTAAAATATAATAAATCGCGATCATGGACATAAATCCAGGAAACAGGCCAAGCACAAGTGCCATATTCATAAACGGCTTACGGAATTTAAACCGCAGCCTGGACAAACAGTATGCTGTGGGCAATGCAAACACAGTCGAAATCGCACAAGAGCATATGGCAACAAAAAACGTATTTGCAAACCATCTGCAATTCGTAACTCCTTTTGGGAGTTCTTTTTCCATCATCGTATTTAAGTTCTTTACTTCTTCTTCGGTATACATACTCTTGTCATAAAACATAACAAAGGTGGTGGATGCAACCGGATATCCATACAGCTCTCTGTCTTCTCACCGCCTGCTCCGCTTGCATCTGCCCCTGTCTTTTATCCGTCGGGGGGGAATGCGCACCATAAGCGCAAACTTAAGCGGAAATGCAACAATTTACAAAAAGTGTTGCGTACTGGCTATGCGAACGCTGGATGGGAGGCGTTGGCCTG